>NZ_JBMERQ010000040.1:0-1106 GCF_048820895.1 Cribrihabitans neustonicus | reverse complement strand
GTCTTCCGCACGCTGAACATCCTCGATGAGTTCAGTCGGGAATGCCCCCTCTCGGCGATTGCCTGCAATCGCCTGCCGGCAGCGGGACGATCCGGGTGAAGCGAAAGCTGAACTCAGGTGACGTGATCGACGCCTTGAGCGGCCTGTTCATGCTGCGCGGTATCCCGGCCTATATCCGGTCTGACAACGGGCCTGAGTTCGTCGCCCAGGCTGTCCGGGACTGGATTGCAGCCGTTGGTGCCAAAACCGCTTACATCGAGCCGGGATCACCCTGGGAGAACGGTTACTGCGAAAGCTTCAACGCCCGGCTCCGCGATGAACTGCTCAACGGTGAGATATTCTACAGCCTCCGCGAGGCTCAAATCCTGATCGAAAAGTGGAGGAAACACTACAACACCAAGCGACCACACAGTGCTCTGGGGTATCGCCCGCCCGCGCCGGAAACCATCGTTCTGATGGATCAAAGGCCGGTCATGCACTAACAATCAAACCGGACCACTCAGGTGGGGCTGATCAAGAGCCGCCGGTACTGCTGCACCCGAGTCTTGCCGGTCTCTACCGGGAGCAGGTCGCTGGACTTTCCGCCGCGCTGAACGATCCTGCCACCAAGAGCGAAGCTGGCACGATTATCCGCAGCCTCCTGTCAGAGGTGCGCTTGATCCCGGAAGATGGCTCCCTGGCCATTGAGCTTGTTGGCGAACTGGCCGGACTGATGGCATTGGGCCAAACAGAAACGGCCCTGGAAGCTGCTGCTTCGGGCCGTTCTGTATCGCTGGTTGCGGGAGCAGGATTTGAACCTGCGACCTTCAGGTTATGAGCCTGACGAGCTACCTGGCTGCTCCATCCCGCGGCAGTTTATATGTCCTACCGCTGCGCTGCTTGCGGACTTTTTGTCCTGGCGCTGCCCTGGTGTTCCGGGGACTGGCCTAGAGCGGCGTTTGCTTTGACCGTTATTGAGAGATGTTTTGGATTTTACTAGGTTTGGCGGTGACCTACTCTCCCAGGGCTTGAGCCCAAGTACCATCGGCGCGACAGTGCTTAACTTCCGGGTTCGGGATGGGACCGGGTGTTTCACTTGTGCTGTAGCCACCAAACCGAGAAAAATC
>NZ_JBMERQ010000039.1:0-1113 GCF_048820895.1 Cribrihabitans neustonicus | reverse complement strand
TGTAATCGTCACGCCAGGCCGCGATCAGCTCTCGGGCGTGGCGCAGGTTGGCGAACAAGTGCCCGTTGAGGCACTCGTCCCGGAGGCGGCCGTTGAAGCTTTCGACAAAGCCGTTCTGCATGGGCTTGCCTGGCGCGATGTAGTGCCACTCGACCTTCCGGTCTTCCTGCCATTTCAGAATGGCATTCGACGTCAGTTCGGTCCCATTATCGCTGACCACCATACAGGGATAGCCACGCGTTCGGGCGATATTATCGAGCTCACGGGCAACCCGCTGGCCGGAGAGTGAGGTGTCCGCAACCGCAGCCAGGCATTCCCGGCTGAAGTCGTCAATGACGCAGAGCACCCGGAAACGGCGGCCATTCCTTGCCCGGCAGGGCATTGCGCAGCAATGTCCCGAGAGGGGACAAGCTGTCCGAGACGAAGTCCAGCGGCCATCTCTGGTTCGGCCCTTGCGGGATCGCCCCTCTCGGCAGCATGCTGCGCATGCGCCTGCCGGGCAGTGATGGGCGCACGCGTCCCAATGGCGCGTTTTCGCCCGCCGCGCTTGCGCACGCTCAGCCCCTCTTCGCGGTAGATCCGGTAGAGCTTCTTCCAGTTCACCTTCCAGCCCTCGCGGCCGAGCAGCAGGTGCAGCCGACAGTAGCCGAAGCGCCGCCGTTCGCTGGACAGCTCCTTCAGCCTCTCTCGCAACTCGGCGTCCGCAGGCCTGGTTGATCCACGCCGATAGACGCACGGATCTATCCCGGCCAGGGCACAGGCCCGCCGCTGGTTGCAGTTCTTCTCTGTCATGGCCCAGTCCACGGCTCTCCGCCTTGCACGGGGCTTCAAAAGTTTTTTCCCAGCATCTCTTTCAGCGTTGCCACATCAAGCATGTGCTCCGCCAGCGTTCTACGCGCTTACGCGGCCCCACTGGGGCCACGGTCGCTGCGAACTCTTCAGCTTGGCGTTCTCGACCTCCAGAGCCTTCAGCCTCTTGGCCTCGGACACTTCCATGCCGCCATACTTCGAACGCCATTTGCAGAAGGTTCCATCGCTGATGCCGTGCTTGCGGCACAGTTCCCTCGCCCCCATTCCGGCTTGGTGCTCCTTCAGGATGCCAATGATCTGCTC
>NZ_JBMERQ010000038.1:0-1172 GCF_048820895.1 Cribrihabitans neustonicus | reverse complement strand
GATTACTCGATGATCTTCGACACAACGCCGGCGCCGACGGTGCGGCCGCCTTCACGGATGGCGAAGCGCAGGCCGTCTTCCATCGCGATCGGCGCGATCAGCTCGACGGCGAACTTCAGGTTGTCGCCCGGCATCACCATCTCGGTGCCTTCCGGCAGGGTCACGGTGCCGGTCACGTCGGTGGTGCGGAAGTAGAACTGCGGACGGTAGTTCGCGAAGAACGGGGTGTGGCGGCCGCCTTCTTCCTTGGTCAGGATGTAGGCTTCGGCCTCGAACTTGGTGTGCGGGGTCACCGAGCCCGGCTTGCAGAGCACCTGGCCGCGCTCAACGCCGTCACGGTCGACACCGCGCAGCAGGGCGCCGATGTTGTCGCCTGCCTCACCGCGGTCCAGCAGCTTGCGGAACATTTCCACGCCGGTGCAGGTGGTCTTCTTGGTGTCGTGGATGCCGACGATCTCGATTTCGTCGCCGACGTTGATCACGCCGCGCTCGACACGGCCGGTCACAACGGTGCCGCGGCCGGAGATCGAGAACACGTCCTCGATCGGCATCAGGAACGGCTGGTCCACGGCGCGCTCCGGGGTCGGGATGTACTCATCCACGGCCGCCATCAGCTCACGGATCTTGTTCTCGCCGATTTCCGGATCACGGCCTTCCATCGCCGCCAGCGCGGAGCCCGCGATGATCGGAATGTCGTCGCCCGGGAACTCGTAGGAGGACAGCAGCTCGCGGATTTCCATTTCCACCAGCTCCAGCAGCTCCTCGTCGTCGACCTGGTCAACCTTGTTCATGAAGACAACCAGGGCAGGCACGCCAACCTGGCGGGCCAGCAGGATGTGCTCGCGGGTCTGCGGCATCGGGCCGTCAGCGGCGTTCACCACCAGGATCGCGCCGTCCATCTGCGCCGCACCGGTGATCATGTTCTTCACGTAGTCGGCGTGGCCGGGGCAGTCGACGTGCGCGTAGTGGCGCGCGTCGGTTTCATATTCCACGTGGGCGGTGGAGATGGTGATGCCGCGGGCTTTTTCTTCCGGCGCGCCGTCGATCTGGTCGTAGGCCTTGAAGTCGCCGAAGTATTTGGTGATCGCTGCGGTCAGCGTGGTCTTGCCGTGGTCAACGTGGCCGACGGTGCCGATGTTGACGTGCGGTTTATTACGCTCAAACTTTTCCTT
>NZ_JBMERQ010000037.1:0-1344 GCF_048820895.1 Cribrihabitans neustonicus | reverse complement strand
TTCGCGAGGCGATTGGGTGTTTCTTGAACACGGTGGTGCTGCGGTCGTCGGTTGATGAGGATATGCCGTTCCGAGAGTTGTTGCGTGGTGTTCGTCGAACGGTATCGGAGGCGATCGAACATCGTGACGTTCCGTTCGAGTTGGTACTTGATGCGTTGGAGGTCGAGCGCAGCGCGTCGCACCCCCCACTCGTCCAGGTGCTCTTCCAGTTCGACCACCCGATACCGCTTCCACCCGAGAGTCTGTTCGCAACGCTGCATGAGACCTACCTCGGCGCGAGTTTGCCGATCAGCCTGATCTGTGGTGCGGGCGGAGACGACATCGAGATCGAGCTGCATCACGACATGGGCGGTGCCGCCGGCGATGCCATCGGCCGGTTGCCGGAGTCGATGCTCAAGCTCCTGCGCGTCCTCGTCGAAGACGGAGCGTCTGAGGCTCCGCTCGCCGAGACGCTCGCGGTCCTCGGGCCGACAGAGCAGCCGTGGACCGACGCAACCTCGTTCGATCACGTGAGCGACGGCGGGGCTGGGGTCAACGGTCAGGACGTTGTTGGCGATGACGTCTTGGCGCAAGTCCTCACCGAGTTCCAGTCGGTGCTCCGGGTCGAGAACCTCACCGCGAGCGCTGCGTTTTTCGAGCACGGCGGCGACTCGCTCGCGGCGCTCGAGCTTGCAGAGCATTTGTCGGAGGCGTTCGACGTCAACGTCAAAGTGCTCGACATCTTCGAGGCCGAGACGCCAGCGGGCGTCGCCGCCCGGCTCACCACCCTGGGGGCTGTAAGATGACGGAGACAGCCAGTGAAGAGATCGGCATGGACCTGTGGCACCCGATGCCACTGACGCCGATCCAGAAAGGCATTTGGGCGACGACCCGGATGGGCGCGGACCACTCCTCGGCCTACAACATGCCGTACTGCTTCGAGCTCAGGGGGCGGCTCGACGTCGACGCCCTCGACGACGCAGTCCAAGCGGTCGGGCGGCGCTACCCGCAGTTGACCTCGAGGGTGACCACCGAGCTCGGCGAGCTGCACTTCAAGCCGAGCGACCAGCCGATTCCGTTCGTCGTGCATCAAGTTGACCCGCCGGACGCGTCTGCTGACGCAGGAATGGATCTGATCGAGTCCTTGGCCAATTACGCGTTTGATTTGGGTCATGAAGGGCCGTCTCGTGTCGACGTCGTGGCCTTGTCTGACGACCATCACCTCCTGAGTGTGCTGGTGCATCATGTGGTGTTCGATGGTGCGTCGGCGGCGTTGTTCTTTGATGCGTTGTCGGAAGCATTTGCTAGTGGGCTTGATGGCGCTGGAGAGGTGGCGCCGGAGGTGGGGTTTGTTACCTATGCCGA
>NZ_JBMERQ010000036.1:0-1541 GCF_048820895.1 Cribrihabitans neustonicus | reverse complement strand
TATTCTGTTGAAAAACTCGGGTTGTTTTGGGTGTTGAGTGTTGATTCACTTTCCGCGAGGCAAGCGGAGGTGCGTGGCAATGATGGGACCACGGCAGGAATCGCAGGGTGCGCTGTTCTACGAGTTCTCGATAGAGGATCATGTCCCGCAGGATCACGTGCTTCGGGCGATAGATCGGTTCGTCGACCTGTCTGGCATCCGGCGGCACCTGGCCCCTTTCTACAGTTCGACCGGCAGGCCGTCGGTTGATCCGGAACTGATGATCCGGTTGCTTCTGGTCGGTTACACGATGGGCATCCGCTCGGAGCGACGGCTGTGCGAGGAGGTGCATCTCAACCTCGCTTATCGCTGGTTCTGCCGCCTCGATCTGACCGACCCAGTGCCGGACCATTCGACCTTCTCAAAGAACCGGCACGGTCGGTTCCGCGATAGCGATCTCTTGCGGCATCTGTTTGAGACGGTTGTCGCGCGCTGCATCGAGGAAGGGTTGGCGAGTGGTCAGCGCTTTGCGGCGGATGCCAGCCTGATCCAGGCCGATGCCAACCGGCAGAACTCGTCGCCGAAAGCGGACTGGGCCCCCGAGAAGATCACGCCCGAGGACGCGCCGCGCGCTGTCAGGGAGTATCTGGCGACGCTGGACGATGCAGCCTTCGGCGCGGCCAGCCCGGTAAAGCCGAAGTTCACCTCGCATTCCGACCCAGCCTCGCAATGGACCGGCGCACGGGGTGGCCCCGCCTATTTTGCCTATTCCACGAACTACCTGATCGACACCGACAATGGCGTGATCCTCGATGTCGAGGCGACCCGCTCGATCCGGCAAGCCGAGGTCAGTGCCGTGCGGACAATGGTGGATCGGGTGAGCGATACCTTCGACCTGAAACCTGAACGCCTGATCGCCGATACAGCTTACGGCACGGCCGAAATGCTCGATTGGCTGAACCGGCAGCGCGGGATCGCCCCGCATATCCCGGTGATCGACAAGTCCGGACGCAAGGACGGCACCTTTGAACGGGCCGACTTCACCTACGATGCCGAGAACGACGCCTACATCTGCCCTGGCGGCAAGGAGCTCAAGCAATACCGGCGCGCGTTCACGACACCCAGATCGGGCGCCAATAAGGACGGCACCCTGCGCTACCGAGCCCGCAAGCCAGACTGTGAGGCCTGTGCCCTGAAGCCGCGGTGCTGCCCCAAGGAGCCGCAGCGCAAAGTAACGCGCTCGATCTATGAGCCCTCTCGCGACGTGGCCCGCGCAATCGCCCAAACCACGCAGTACGCGATCTCCTGCAAGCTCCGAAAGAAGGTCGAGATGCTGTTCGCCCACCTGAAACGCATCCTCGGTTTAGGACGGCTCCGATTGCGCGGCCCATGCGGCGCGCGCGACGAATTCCACCTCGCAGCCACCGCCCAGAACCTCAGAAAGCTCGCAAAGCTCCTCCCTCCACCCCAAAACGCCCGCCTGGCATGACAGGCGCACGGCACGCCCTATCGACAGGCTACATCACAGCCGCCGAAGAACAGGCTTTTTCAACGGAATAGGC
>NZ_JBMERQ010000035.1:0-1629 GCF_048820895.1 Cribrihabitans neustonicus | reverse complement strand
CGTCGGGAACAAGCGCTGCTGCCGACAAGTTATGGCCACGCGCCCAGCCTCCACACAGCGCAGCGTGTGGCCATAACCGGGTCTCAGGTCTCAACAGTGGTTTTGCACAACCACACCGCTGAGGAGACCGGCTATGACCGCCATCCATTCTACCGCCGCGACCTTGCTGGTCGCCATCGACATTTCCAAGCACCGGCACGAGGTTCTAATCGGCATCCCGGGCAAGACGCGCCGCCGCCGCATGACTGTCACCAATACGCTGGACGACTTCCGGCGGCTGTCTGCGGCCCTCGCCAGCTACAATCTGCCGGTTAGGATCGGATTTGAGGCGACCGGCAACTATCACCGGCCGCTGGCCTATCATCTCGGCCAGCAAGGATTCGAACTCAAGCTTGTCTCCTCTGTAAGCCTCGCCCGGACGCGCGAGGCCTTGCACAACAGCTGGGACAAGAACGACCCGAAGGACGCCCAGGTCATTCTGCACATGCTGGAGATCGGAGCGGTGCAGTTCTTCCACGATCCCTTGGTGGTCGGGACGGCGGACATTCAGGAGCTGTCGAAGACCCACGAGATCGTCTCACGCTCGAAGACCGAGCTCTGGCACCGCATCCTGACGCATTATCTGCCGCTCTACTTCCCCGAGGCCCAGCGGTTTCATCGCAGCTCTCGGACCGACTGGTTCCTGGCGTTCCTCGAGAAGTATCCGACACCGACGACGATCACCACCATGAGCCGGGAAGTCTTCATCGCTGACGCATGGCAGGTGGTCGGGCGGAAGGTCTCCAAGGAACTTTTGCTTTCAGACATTTACGCAACGGCCGTCGACTCTGTTGGTTTACCCGTAAGTCCGGAGTCCGACGCGGTTCGCATGTTCCGTCTGGTTCTTGCCGAAGGCAGAAGTCTTGTCCGCCAGCGCAATGAGATCGAAGCGAGAGCCGTCGAGCTTCTGTCTGATCTACCGGACTATCAGCTGCTGACGACCATCCCCGGCATCGGTCCTATCAATGCTATGACCATTCTGGCAGAGGCGGGTGATCTGCGCCGGTTCCGGCACCATCGGCAGTTTCTCAAGTTCTGCGGCATGGACCTCGCCACCGTGCAGTCCGGCATGTTTCGCGGTCAGAGCCGGATCTCGAAGTACGGCAATGCCCGTCTGCGACGCACACTCTGGATGGCCGGCCAGACGGCCGTGCTCAAGCGGACCAACAGCTTCCGCGACAAGTTCGAGCGCTACATCTCGAAGGATCGACACAACGCTCATCTGCGCCGTAAGGCCTACACCGCAATCGCGGCCAAAATGGCGCGCACCGTACACGCCGTGGTCAATCACGGCGAACCCTATCGCCCCTTCTTCGAGGGGGTGAGCCCGGGCGGAAGGACCTCTCTCTGACTGAGCCGTGGAGGCAGTTATCTGACCTCGTAGATAATGTTCGGGCTTTCTGCTAGGGATTTGGGATCTCGAATAAAGGACGGTGAGGGCCGCCAGGGCGCGTACCCTGTGTTTGCTATGGAAGAGATCAATTTTTGACGGCAGAACCCGTCTGGGCAAACCTGCCAGGGCGTTCGGGACTCCGGATGCTCCATGACTTGCTGACCTAAGCAGCCGGAATTTCCCGACATAGGACGTTG
>NZ_JBMERQ010000034.1:0-2521 GCF_048820895.1 Cribrihabitans neustonicus | reverse complement strand
TAGCGCTGCGAAAGGCTGGGATGCAGCCGCAGGGCAGGGGGCTGCGGGCTTTCCTTGATGATGGCCTCCAATCCGGCTTTCTTCGCTTCCAGTTCCGACATCTTGGCCTTCAATGACGCATGGTACATTCCGTCTTCAATGGCCGTCAGAATGCCCGCGATCTTTCCCTCCACCTTCTTCAGGGAGGCTACCGCCTTCTGGCGCTCTTGGCTGCCTCCGGCAGCGGCTTCATTGAAGGCTTTACGGTATTCCTCGGCGAATTGCTCCAGAAGGTCCGGAGCCAGAAGGCGCGGCTTCAGTCCGGAGAGAACCCGATCCTCCACTTCTTCCCGACCGATGGTGGCGCGGTTGATCGCGCCCCCCTTGTTGCGCGCGCCAGCGCAGCCATAGCGGGTCTTGTTGATCAGCGTGTAGCTGGCGCCGCAGCATGCGCAGCGCAAGAGGCCGGACAGAAGGTAGGTCGGCCGGCGCGCGCGTTCCAGCTGGGGCCGTTCCGTCAGAACGCCTGCCGGGTTCATTGCCTGCCGCACCTCTCCCTGGCGCGTCTTCACTGTGTGCCAGAGCTGGTCATCCAGAATACGAAGGTGGGGGACTTCTTCGATCTTCCAGTCGTCAGGCGGGTTGAGGCGTGACAAGCGTTTGCCGGTGTCCGGGTTGTGACCTGCCGTTCGCTGCGACAGCGAGCTTCTGAACCCGGTGAATTCACACAGTGCGGGACCTTCCCGCCTTTCGCTGCGGGCGCATCATCTCGTTTGGATCGTTGAAGGTACCATGTTCGGAACCTGAACTGGACAGGTGCATCGGGCGCGCCCGCTGATATAATCTCGGAGAAAACCGGGGGACGGAATGACCGACAGAAGGAACGATCATTGGGAACGCGTCTACGCGACGAAGGATGAATCCGAGGTCAGCTGGTATCAGGACGCCCCAACCATCTCTCTCGAAATGATCGAGAGGGCTGGCGTCAACCGCAAGGCGGTGGTCGTCGATATCGGTGGCGGCGCCTCGAACCTGGTGGATGCTCTGCTCTACCGCGGCTTCACCGACCTAACCGTCCTAGATCTCTCCGAGAGGGCGTTAGAGGTCTCACGGAAGCGGCTCGGCGCCGCCGCCGAACAAGTCCAGTGGATCGCTGCCGACATCACCGGATGGCAACCCGAACGACACTACACCCTTTGGCACGACCGGGCCACGTTTCACTTTCTGACCAATCCGCGGGATCGCGCGGCCTATCTTGCCGCCATGAAGGCTGCGGTCCCGACCGGAGGATGGGCGATGCTGGCGACATTCGCTCTCGACGGCCCCGAGAAATGCAGCGGTCTGCCAGTGGTCCGATACAGCCCGGACACGCTGGCGGAATGTCTGGGAAACGAATTCAGTCTGGTGGACCAGCGACATCACATCCACCGGACGCCAAGCGGTGCGACCCAATCCTTCCAATTCAGCTTGTTCCGGCGAGGTTCGGTAAAGCCAGTGCAGTAGCACGATCACGCACCGGTGACGCCACTAGGCGTGACACGCCCTGCGAAGCCGTTCCGACACCTCGATGGCGTCGAACGCTCGTTGCTCATGCCGCCAAGAGACGCATCACGCCGAGCGAAGATTACTTTTGCAGAAGCGGCGCGAGAAGGATGATCGCCATCCCGACGAGGCAGAAGGTCGCGCCAAGAAGATCCCATCGCGTCGGAACTTGCCCTTCGACGATCCAGAGCCAGGCCACAGAAGCGCCGATGTAGATGCCGCCATAGGCTGCGTAGGCGCGCCCGGCGAAACTGACATCGACCCGCGTGAGAAGGAAGGCGAACAGCACCAGGGATGCCAGGCCAGGGAACAGCCAAAGATTTGACCGGTCCAGCCGCAGCCACGCCCAGAAAGCGAAGCATCCTGCAATTTCCGCGATTGCGGCCAAGACGTAGGCCACGAGAGACCAGCCAAAGGATGTCAAAATTTCACCTCTCAGTCCACGTAAACACCTCGGATGCACCTATAGACCTCAACTCTCAAGGTCGTAGAAGGGCTCACTGCCGCCTTGCGGCGGTGCAGCGCCGAGAGACCGGCGCAAGCTTGTCCCAGGCCAATCGTGATCGGCTCAAGCCAGCCCAAACATGCCGTTCAGTTGGTACGCCTGGCTATGAACGCTGCAAGTGCGAAGCTCCCCAACCATTCCAGCGAAAGCGGACCTTTAGCCGGGCTCGGGCACTATTGCTGATGCTGAGAGCCGCGCCCCGTGCCGCAGCGCTCTGAAAGCGGACTTTGCAATGTGCAGCGAGCGGCTCAATGCCGTCTCTCGAACCTGACAAAGCGCTGCATTGCACTTCACAAAGGCGGCCGCTTGCTGGCCATCCAGCACTGCGTTCTTCCGTGCAGACCCATGTCGGAGCAGGCGAGCCCGCAAAACGGCTTCGGGGCCTTCTGCCGGCATTTCACCTGCCAAACCCGGAGGCATAGGGCAGCCACGTAGCAAGTCCCGGAACCAGCAGCATCAGCACCAGCCCACCAAGCATCAGCAGCACATAGGGCG
>NZ_JBMERQ010000033.1:0-2528 GCF_048820895.1 Cribrihabitans neustonicus | reverse complement strand
ACACAAGAAAACAAGCTCCCGCCGCACCCGTTAGCCCCGAAAAGGCCCCCGGTTTCGGCCCCAGTGTCTTGGCGTGCTGTTAGCCGCTTCAGAACGGGTGTTTAGGGTGGGTCGGGAGGCCCCCAGTATACCGCTGGAGGCGATCGCCACGGGTTAGAGCAAGCTGAAGTCCACACCGTTTGCCCAATGTTCCCAGTCGTCGCGCTTGTTATCCGCCGCTGACCCCTCGATCAGATGCTCTGGCCGACAGCACAGTTCGTTACCGCACCGATGCCGCACCATCGTCGTCGTCCCGATGACCGCCCCGTTGACGACACAGTAGACGAACCTCGCCGCCGCTACCTGCCGCCCCCGGAACCGCATCTTGGGCCGTCCCTGAGTGGCTGTCACCCAGCACCCGTTCTCATCCTCCACCGTCTGCGCTAGGAGGGAGTTGGCCCTCGCAAGGGCCTCCTCGTAGTGATTGTTGATGACGTCCAGCAGCCAAAGCTCGCTATCGTCTTGAAGTTCGAAGTACACATCCTTCATTCGATGATCTCCACTTCTCCGAATGGACCGTCACGGTCGAGATAGTCGCTGACGCGCACCGGCTCGAAGTCAGGCCCATAGATCTTCCCACGCTCGATCCAGTATCCAGGCTTGACCCAGATCGCTCGTGCAAAGTCTTTGCCACCCCATTTGACCTTGGTTTTCTCCCATTCGAGGTCATCCATGAGATGCTTGGTTTGGTTCATGTTTGCATTGAGGTTCTTACGAACGAACTCAACCACGTCCGCTTCAGGCAGAACAACAAGGCCGGAGTCGTTGAGCAGTTCCTCAAGCTGGTCGACGATGGTCTGGCGGCTAGCCTGCTGAAGCCGCTTCATAATCGGCGTCTGATGGTCAGCGATGTTCAGGCTCTTGGCATTGAAGTTCTCAGGAATCTCCCTCTGCATCAGCGCGTTATAGAGCCTCGCCACGTTTGCCGGTTCATCCAGGAATTCATGCACTCGACCAACAAGCGATGAGAACTCATTGGCTCGAGGGCCACCCGACCGGCCATCGTGGTTTACGTCGATGACCAAGTAGCGCCGTTCGCCTTCCTCCATCCACGTCGGTGCGTAGTTCGAAGTAAACAGGAAACAGCAGCACTGCTTGGCCCGCTCAGCCTCGAGACCTTTCCGTTCGATGAGCACGTGCGGATCGGTGATGAAAGTCTTGATAGCATTCGCCTGAGTCGACCCTGGTTTGATTTGAGTTTCCTCGCAGATCACCAGCTTGCTCGTGAGAACAGTCGAGTTGAACTGCTGAGTAAGCTTGCTGATGTTGTTCTGCGTGACCGAGTTACGGACCCCGAAAAGCTCGGTGAGGATGCGAGCGGTGGTGCTTTTACCTGTGCCTTTGCCACGTGAGTAGAGGAACGGCGCCCATGCTGGCTTGTCTCCTTCGTTCTGCAGGCTCCAAGCAGTCCAGTTCAAGAAAGCTTCGCGGTCCTGCTCGTTCTGGAAGAATTGATCGAAGAACTCGCCAATGACGTCGAGGTCAGCGGAGTTCACCTTGAGGCTCCGATACTCTGGTTCGCTCCAGGTGTTGGCGGAAACCGTGCCCCGCTTCATGACGATGCGGTTAGGATTGCCCGGTTCGCAGATGGTGGCGCCACTCCAAACCTGAAGGCTGCGCGCCCGGTCAGTGTGCCGTGTGTCGATGAGCAACTTGAACAGCGACTTGATCATGCCGTTACTCAGGGGAGGGTTCGGATGCTCCTCCGCAATCAGGTTCAGAATCTTCATCTCAACGTCCACGCGTGACAGCGGTGTGCCCAGATGCTCGATGTCGTAGAACTTGTTATCGCGGCGAACGATCTAGCTGCCGTAGGTTGCGGCGAGGAATTTGACGTGCTTGATGTCTTCGGTGGTGGGCGCAGTGTGCTTGTTGATTGTCATTATTATTATTCTCCAATCAATCATGCCGCCGACTGATGCTTCATGGCCCTTGGAGAGAGCGAACTTGGGTTGGCTTCAGGGCAATGAAATCGGCGAAATATTCGTATGTTCTCTCCATTAGTGTGCCCTGGAAGAACATGGGGGTGAATTTGAGCGCCAAACCCCTTATTTTTATGGTCGAAACGGAGATTGGAGAGCTGCTGCGCAAAATGCTGGGTGACAGCCACTCAGGGACGGCCCAAGATGCGGTTCCGGGGGCGGCAGGTGGCGGCGGCGAGGTTCGTCTACTGTGTCGTCAACGGGGCGGTCATCGGGACGACGACGATGGTTCGGCATCGGTGCGGTAACGAACTGTGCTGTCGGCCAGAGCATCTGATCGAGGGGTCAGCGGCGGATAACAAGCGCGACGACTGGGAACATTGGGCAAACGGTGTGGACCTCAGCTTGCTCTAACCCGTGGCGATGGCCTCCAGCGGTATACTGGGGGCCTCCCGACCCACCCTAAACACCCGTTCTGAAGCGGCTAACAGCACGCCAAGACACTGGGGCCGAAACCGGGGGCCTTTTCGGGGCTAACGGGTGCGGCGGGAGCTTGTTTTCTTGTGT
>NZ_JBMERQ010000032.1:0-2633 GCF_048820895.1 Cribrihabitans neustonicus | reverse complement strand
TATTCCTGCGCGATCGAGAGCGGCGCCGGGGCGGGGGCGGGGTTTTCCGATGCCGCCTATGAGGCCGCGGGCGTGGAGATCGTCAAGACCGCCGCGGCGCTGTGGAAGAGCGCCGATATCATCGCCAAGGTGCGGGTGCCGGAAGAGGCGGAGCTGAAGCGGCTCACCAAGGGCAAGACGCTGATTTCCTTCTTCAATCCCGGCGGCAACGAAGCCGGGCTGGAGCTCGCGAAAGCCAAGGGCGCCACCGTCATCGCGATGGAGATGGTGCCGCGGATCTCCCGCGCGCAGAAGATGGACGCGCTCAGCTCCATGGCCAATATCGCGGGCTACCGCGCCGTGATCGAGGCGGGCAACAATTTCGGCCGCTTCTTCACCGGCCAGATCACCGCCGCCGGCAAGGTGCCGCCCGCAAAAGTGCTGGTGGTCGGCGCAGGCGTTGCGGGCCTCGCCGCGATCGGCACCGCCACGTCCCTGGGCGCGGTCACCTACGCTTTCGATGTGCGCCCCGAAGTGGCCGAGCAGGTCGAGTCGATGGGCGCCGAGTTTGTCTATCTGGACTTCGAGGAGGAGCAGCAGGACGGCAGCGCCTCGGGCGGCTATGCCTCTGTCTCCTCTCCGGAGTTCCGCGAGGCGCAGCTGGCGAAGTTCCGCGAGCTCGCGCCCGAGGTCGACATCGTCATCACCACCGCGCTGATCCCCAACCGCGAGGCGCC
Organism: Cribrihabitans neustonicus; assembly: GCF_048820895.1. Classification (NCBI taxonomy): domain Bacteria; kingdom Pseudomonadati; phylum Pseudomonadota; class Alphaproteobacteria; order Rhodobacterales; family Paracoccaceae; genus Cribrihabitans; species Cribrihabitans neustonicus. The sequence goes on along the minus strand of NZ_JBMERQ010000032.1, from coordinate 1,917 downwards.
GAAGCTGTGGCTCGCCGACATGGTGGCGGCGATGAAGCCGGGCTCGGTGATCGTCGACCTCGCGGCCGAGCGCGGCGGCAACGTCGAAGGCACGGTGATGGATGAGAAGGTGGTGACGGACAACGGCGTCACCATCATCGGCTACACCGATTTCCCGAGCCGGATGGCGGCGCAGGCCTCGACGCTTTACGCCACCAACATCCGCCACATGCTGACCGACCTGACGCCGGGCAAGGACGGCCAGCCGGTGCATGACATGGAGGACGACGTGATCCGCGGCGCCACCGTGGCGCACGGCGGCGAGATCACCTTCCCGCCGCCGCCGCCCAAGGTGCAGGCGATTGCGGCGCAGCCTAAGAAAGAAGCGCCGAAGGAGCTGACGCCGGAAGAGAAACGCGCGCAGGAAGTGGCGGCCTTCAAGGCGCAGACCAAGAGCCAGGTGACCCTTCTGGCGGGCGGCGCGGCGCTGATCCTGCTGGTGGGATTGGTGGCGCCGGCCAGCTTCATGCAGCATTTCATCGTCTTTGCGCTCGCCTGTTTTGTCGGCTTCCAGGTGATCTGGGGTGTCGCGCATTCCCTGCACACGCCGCTGATGGCGGTCACCAACGCGATCTCCTCGATCATCATTCTGGGCGCCCTGATGCAGATCGGCTCAGGCAGCTGGCTGGTGATCCTGCTGGCGGCGCTCAGCGTTTTCATGGCCGGGATCAACATCTTCGGCGGCTTCCTTGTCACCCGGCGCATGCTCGCCATGTTCCAGAAATCGTAAAGGACCGGACCCATGGATTTCGGCTTCACGACTGCCGCCTATGTGGTTGCGGCTGTTCTTTTCATCCTGTCGCTCGGCGGGCTGTCGAACCAGGAAAGCGCCAAGCGCGCGGTCTGGTACGGTATCGCGGGCATGGCGCTGGCGGTGCTGGCGACGCTGATCGGCCCGGGCTCCGGCCTGTGGCTCTTGTCGCTCGTGCTGATCGCAGCCGGCGGCGTCATCGGCACCTATGTCGCCAAGCGCGTGCAGATGACCGAGATGCCGCAGCTGGTGGCGGCGATGCACTCGCTGGTCGGCCTCGCGGCAGTCTTCGTCGGCTTCAACGCGCATTTCGAGCTCGGCCGCGTGCTGGCAATGGACCCGGAGGCGCGCGAAGCACTCGAGGGTTTTGCCAAGGTGCTGGCCAAGAAGGACGGCGCCGAGCAGGCGATCCTCAAGGTCGAGCTGTTCCTCGGCATCTTCATCGGCGCGGTGACCTTCACCGGCTCGGTGGTGGCCTTCGGCAAGCTCGCGGGCAAGCTCACCTCGGCCGCCACGAAACTTCCGGGCGGGCACATGCTGAACGCGGGCGCCGCCGCCATCTCGCTGATCTGCCTCATCTGGTATTTCTCCGCAGGCAGCTTCCTGCCGCTCTTCATCATGACGCTGCTGGCCTTCTTCATCGGCTACCACCTGATCATGGGCATCGGCGGCGCCGACATGCCGGTGGTGGTGTCGATGCTGAACAGCTACTCGGGCTGGGCCGCGGCGGCGATCGGCTTCTCGCTGGGCAATGACCTCCTCATCGTGGTCGGCGCGCTGGTCGGCTCTTCGGGTGCGATCCTCTCCTACATCATGTGCAAGGCGATGAACCGGTCGTTCATCTCGGTGATCCTCGGCGGCTTCGGCGGCACCGCGGGCCCGGCGATGGAGGTCGAGGGCGAGCAGGTCGCGATCGACGCCGAGGGCGTGGCCCAGGCGCTTGAGGAGGCCGATTCGGTGATCATCATCCCCGGCTACGGCATGGCAGTGGCGCAGGCGCAGCAGTCGGTCTCGGAACTGACCAAGCGGCTGCGCGCGAAAGGCAAGGAGGTGCGTTTTGCCATCCACCCGGTGGCGGGCCGCCTGCCCGGGCACATGAACGTGCTGCTGGCCGAGGCGAAAGTTCC
>NZ_JBMERQ010000031.1:0-4052 GCF_048820895.1 Cribrihabitans neustonicus | reverse complement strand
GCGCAGAAAGTGAGCTTTGCAAAGTTGCGCTAAGCAGGCAGGCAAAACTGCTCAGAGCAGAACGAAGCTGCCGTTGGAACATCGGCAGCCAACTGGTATGAGCGGCCCATAACCGACTTTGGTTAGGCATCTGGCCAACGGCAAGTTCGGGTGGGTAAGGCCGGATGCGAAGTGACTCGCGGATCGCTTTGTTAATCCCACATCCCAGCGGACATCCGGCCGCGCGGCATGTCTGATGTCGGACCAAAAGCTCGCGTGAGTCAGGCGGCAGCCAATGCGACAGCGGCTACAACAAGATAACGCCCGCCTTTCGCTAAGGTGACAACAATCGCGAAACGCCAAAGCGGCTCGCGCAATACTCCTGCCGCCAGCGTCAACGGATCGCCAATAACTGGCACCCAGGACGCAAGAAGACTCCAGCGCCCCCATCCTCCATACCACGCCGAAGCCTGATCGAGCCTCGCGCGCGATACCGGAAACCAGCTTCGGTCCGAGAAATGCATGAGATACCGCCCGGCCACCCAATTGAGGATTGAACCCAGGACATTTCCTGCCGTTGCTACCGCCAGGAGCAGCCATACCGGGTGGCTGCCGCCAATCAGCATTCCGGCAAGCACAACTTCTGACTGTGCAGGCAGGAGCGTTGCGGCCACCAGAGCCGTCGTGAACAAGCCAATGATGGAAAGCATTTCAGGAGCGTATGGGCCAGCTGCGGTGCAGATCGTCTATGATGATCCCGTGCTTATGCCCGGTGGCCCCGTGCTCTTGCAGATGCGGGTGGTCCGGCGGCAGATCGTCGTGGGTGTGCTCAATTTCCCCGGCCGTTCCGCCGGGCCACTGCACCAGGCAGACCACGATCCCAATTCCCGCCAGAGCGGCCAAGACAACCAGCGCGGGGATGGCGCCGAATTCTGTCATCAGCCAGCCGGACAGCGGATAGGTGACAAGCCAGCAGGCATGCGACAGGGCGAACTGTGCGGCAAACACCGCGGGCCTGTCCTCGGCGTGCGCCGAACGCTTCAGCAGCCGCCCTGAGGGGGTCAGCACCGCGGAATAGCCGAAGCCGACAAGCAGCCATGTGAAAAGCAGCCCTCCCCAATGCAGACCCGATGCGGCGGTGATCCCAGCGAGCCCAAGCAAGGAGAGGACCATGAGGCAGGCGCCCGAAAGCATGACAGGACGGTCAGGAACCCGGTCCAGCAGCCTTGGCAGCAGCAGGGCTGCCGCCATGGAGCCCGCGCCGAAGGCGAACATCGTCCAGGCCAGCGCGCTTTCCGGCAGGCCGAGCAGGCCGCGGACCAGCACGACCGAGTTCACCAGCACCATCGCCCCGGCCGCCGAGACCGCAAGGTTGAGCGCAAGGAGGCCGCGCAGGCGCGGAGTTGCCAGGTAGATGCGTGTTCCGCGCGTTGTGCGGTCGTAAATCCCCCGCGGCTCCGCGGCCTGCGGGCTCGGCAGCCTCACTGAAACCACCAAAAGCGCTGAAGCGGCAAAGCCCGCCACAGTTCCCAGGAACAGCGTATTGTAGCTCATCAATGCCAGCAGCAGCGCCGCCAGTGTCGGGCTGATGATGTTTTCCAGATCATAGGCCAGACGCGAAAGTGAAAGCGCACGGGTGTAGCGCGCCTCGTCGGGCAGCACATCGGGGATCGTAGCCTGGAAAGTGGGCGTGAAGGCCGCTGAGGCAGACTGGAGCAGGAAGATCAGCACGTAGACCTGCCAGACCTCGGTCACGAAGGGCAGCGCCAGAGCGGCACCCGCCCGCACCAGGTCCAGCACGACAAGCAGGCGGCGGCGGTTTACCCGGTCCGCAAAGGCACCTGCAACCGGGGCAATCCCCACATAGGCCACCATCTTGATGGTGAAGACCGTGCCCAGCACCATTGCTGCGCTGTCACCCGCCAGATCGTAGGCCAGCAACCCAAGCGCAACAGTTGCAAGACCCGTGCCCAGCAGTGCAACAACCTGGGCCAGGAAGAGGTGCCGGTAGGTGCGGTCAGACAGGATAGCCAGCATGATTGCCTCAGAGATAGCGTGAGATGGCTTTGAGTTCGACCCGGTCGGCTTCGGAGTTTTCCCCGTCGAGGCAGTGATCCATGTGATCGTGGATCAGCGCCTGTTTGGCGTTGCGGACGGCTTTTTCCACCGCCTGAAGCTGCTGCGCGACTTCGAGACAGGGGCGCCCGTCATCAATCATGCCGATGACCGAGCGCAAATGCCCTTCGGCGCGTTTCAGCCGTGCGGTGAGCTTGGTGTGGCTTGCATGCCGATGCGGTTCTATCATAAGGGTGAGCTATCCTCCTAAGGGGGATAAAGCAAGATGGCGTTTAGAGAGCCACGAGCAGGGACATGGTGCAGGCACGGATTGCCGGAAAATGGACGGAATGGATGCAGCGGGGCCTCGCCGCGCTCCTTTGCCTGTGCCTTGTGTTCTGGTCGTCCCAGCCAGTCACGTCCCACATCCCGGATGTGCTTGCCACCATTCAGGACCATGCGGAGATGATCGAAACCCACGGCCATAGCCACGGGTTCGAAGAAGACCTCGCCTGGGCTCTGCACGGCCACAGCCATGATGCTGCCGATCATGACCACAGCCCAGCGCTCCTTGTCCGTGGCGCCTTTGCCGAGGTGTGGGATGTCCAAGAAGCGGCGGGCTCTCCCGCCGGGCCGTCATGGCGTCCGGGCCCGGTCTATCGCCACGAGCGGCCTCCGCGCGTGTGATCTGGTGCCGCCCAACGCGGCCGCGACACAGAGTCCATACACCTTTTCGGAGACCAACATGACCGCAGTCTTTCGGGACACGCGCCGCGCCGCATTGCGCAGGCCGCTGTTCCTGACAACTCTTATCCTGCTTGCGCTCGGCGCAACTCAGGCCGCAGCCCACAACGTCACCGAGGGCGACGCCGGCTATATCCAGGAGATCTGGGGAGTAAACATCATCCCCTTCATGTATCTCGGCGCCAAACACATGGTGACCGGCTACGACCACATCCTGTTCCTGCTCGGCGTCGTCTTCTTCCTCTACAAGATGCGTGACGTCGGCATCTACGTCAGCCTCTTCGCCATCGGGCATTCGACCACGATGCTGCTTGGCGTCTGGTTCGGCTGGGGCATCAACGCCTATGTCATCGACGCCATCATCGGCCTCTCGGTGGTTTACAAGGCGCTGGACAACCTCGGTGCTTACCAGCGCTGGTTCGGCTTCCAGCCCAATACCAAGCTGGCGACACTGATCTTCGGCTTCTTCCACGGCACCGGCCTGGCGACCAAGATCCTCGACTACGACATCGCCTCCGAGGGGCTTCTGGCCAACCTCCTGGCCTTCAACGTCGGCGTCGAGCTGGGTCAGCTCATGGCCCTGGCCGTGATCCTCATCGTCATGGGCTACTGGAGGAAATCACCGAATTTCTTCCGCCAGGCCTACACCGCCAATGTCGTCATGATGACGCTTGGCTTCATTCTCATGGGCTACCAGCTCACCGGCCTCTTCGTGGCCGCCTGAACCGACAGGAGATATCCAGATGTTCAACGCAGAAAAACCCAGCCTCGACGAACTGCCCAGCTCGAAGCAGCTCCTCCGCTCAACCGTGATCGCTGGTGTCTCGGCCGTGGCGATTCTTGCCACTGTGGTGCTGCCGGCCGAATACGGCATCGACCCGACCGGCATAGGCCGGGCCATTGGCCTGGCCGAGATGGGCGAGATCAAGACCCAGCTCGCCGAGGAAGCCGAGGCCGACCGGCAGATGGACGAACAGTCTAGCCTGCTTGACCAAATGCTCGGCCTCTTCGTGGGCGCGGCCTACGCGCAGGATGCCGCCGCCGAGGCGGCTGAAGAATGGCGCGACGAGACCAGCTTCACCCTGGCCCCGGGCGGCTCCGCCGAGTGGAAGCTGGTGATGGAAGAAGGCCAAACGGCCGAATACCGCATGCTCGTCGAGGGCGGCCGGGTCAACTTCGACTTGCACGGCCATGGCGGCGGCAACTCGGTCACCTATGAGAAGGGCCGTGGCTCGACCGGCGCAGAGGGCGAGATCGTCGCCGAATTCAGCGGC
>NZ_JBMERQ010000030.1:0-4947 GCF_048820895.1 Cribrihabitans neustonicus | reverse complement strand
CGCCCTATGTGCTGCTGATGCTTGGTGGGCTGGTGCTGATGCTGCTGGTTCCGGGACTTGCTACGTGGCTGCCCTATGCCTCCGGGTTTGGCAGGTGAAATGCCGGCAGAAGGCCCCGAAGCCGTTTTGCGGGCTCGCCTGTTCCGACATGGGTCTGCACGGAAGAACACAGTGCTGGATGGCCTGCAAGCGGCCGCCTTCGCGAAGTGCAATGCAGCGCTTTGTCAGGTTCGAGAGATGGCATTGAGCCGCTCGCCGCACATTGCAAAGTTCGCTTTCAGCGCGTTGCGGCACGGGGCGCGGATTTCAGCATCAGCAATAGTGCCCGAGCCCGGCTAAAGGTCCGCTTTCGCTGGAATGGCTGGGGAGCTTCACGCTTGCAGCGTTCATGGCCAGGCGTACCAACTGAACGGCATGTTTGGGCTGAAAGCGCTCGCGCGCGCCATGCAGCGCCCCGCCCAAGCCCGGTGATTTTGCTTTTGGTAATGTTCTGGTCACGAAGGAGAATGAGATGGATTTTTACTATCCTGACAGCCTGTTCTAAGCTACTCCCACTCACCGGCATTTCGCGCCGGCGGCAAGTTTCTTTTCTACGCGGGGCCTGTATGACATATCTTGGTTTGGACTTGGGGACCTCCGGCGTCAAAGCTCTCCTTATTGATGAAACGCAGTCTGCCCTCGCAGAAGGCCATGGCGGGCTGACCGTCGACCGCCCCCACCCGTTGTGGAGTGAACAGGACCCCCGGGCCTGGATTGACGCCTGCAAAGCGGCCATCGAACAGGTGCGCGCTCAAGCGCCCGCGGGATTTGCCGCCCTGCGTGGCATTGGGGTTTCGGGCCAGATGCACGGTGCTACCTTGCTGGACGACAAGGACGTGCCTCTGCGTCCCGCCATTCTGTGGAACGACGGACGCTCCCACGCGGAATGTGCCGAGCTTGAAGGCCGCGCTGATTTCCTCGGGATTGCCGGCAACATCGTCATGGCGGGCTTTACAGCGCCCAAATTGAGGTGGGTTCAAAAGAACGAACCGGACACATTTGCGCGCACGCGCAGAGTATTACTGCCGAAAGACTACGTGAACCTTTGGCTGACCGGCGAGCATGTGTCTGATATGTCGGATGCAGCAGGCACACTCTGGCTGGATGTTGCGCGGCGCGATTGGTCAGATATGCTTTTGGCCGCCACCGGCTTGACCCGGGACCACATGCCCCGTCTGGTGGAAGGCAGCGCGCGTGCCGGGGAGTTGCGCCCCGAATTGAGAGCCGCGTGGGGCGTTGGGTCCGTTGCGGTTGCCGGGGGGGCTGGCGACAACGCTGCAACAGCCTGCGGGCTGGGGGCCGTCAATCCGGGGGATGGATTTCTGTCTTTGGGCACGTCAGGCGTCTTGTTCTCTGTCACCGGCTGCTTTTCGGCGAACACTCAAAGCGCTGTTCACAGTTTTTGCCACGCGGTGCCCGGAACCTGGCATCACATGGGAGTGATCCTGTCTGCCACGGATGCTCTCGCATGGTTCGGTCAAATTACCGGGAAGACACCGGCCGCGATTGCCGCCATGGTGGAGGGGGTCACAGCGCCGTCTCCGATCACGTTCCTGCCGTATCTGTCGGGTGAACGAACCCCGCACAACGCCCCGGATGCAGTCGGGGCGTTTCACGGCCTGCGCCGGGACCATGCCTTGCCTGATATGGCGCAGGCGGTCATGGAGGGCGTCGGATATGCTTTTGCCGATTGCTGCGCCGCGCTTGAGACCGCCGGCTCGCTGCCCGAAACCGTCAGCGTCGCAGGCGGCGGGAGCCGGTCGGAAACGTGGTTGCAGATGATCGCTGATATCACCGGGCTCACTCTGAAGCTGCCTGACAGCGGCTCACAAGGGGCGGCATTGGGCGCGGCACGTCTGGGGTTGATGGCAAGCGAGGCGGTCACGGCGGAGACGGTGCTCACGCAGCCGCACACCGAAAAAACCTTTGTGCCCAACTTTGACATGAAAGACACCTATGCCGCTGGCTTCGACATGTACCGGAATATTGCTGCGCAATCTCTGCAGAGATGATCTTGGTCAGACCTGTGATCTTCCGCCGGTGAAGCAGTGACACTTCAGGGAACTGAAGACTGCGTACGCGCACCCCAACATCTAGGGGAGCGTTTTGTCGAGTATGCTGAGCACGTGGAAAGTAATCCACTTTTCGAGAGCAAATTGTTCAGAACTGCAAACGGAACGATGATTGCAAAACTGCGGAAAGATCGACCAATGACAATCGCTGGCTTCTGTTTGTTTCTCGGAATCACAACACAGACATGGCGGCACTGGCGAAAGAACAGGAAAGATCTAGTCGAGACAATGGAGCTCATTGAAAATGCTGTGTTTGCGCACAAGTTCGAGCGATGTGCTGCAGGCATTTTCAAAGCCAATAACATTAGCCGGGAACTAGGCCTTATGCGAAAGGCTTGAGCTAATAATCCTTTGCTCCACTTGTCCGAAACGATCTGTCCGCTTTCATCAATTGACCTATATGGTGAAAGACTACGCGATCCGCTGCAAGAGACTGGGAATAAACGGTTCCTGAAAGAAATCGGAAGCTAAGTCACCCTGCTTACCAGTAGGCCAATTCACTGTTGCAGCAACCATAGCAACTTCGCATTGAGATACAGTACAGGTTATAGAGATTGATTTCCAAATCCTAACCAGCTTTCGAAAAGTCGTGCTCATAGGCATCCCTCGCCAAGAAACGACTGTAAGCCGAAAGCAGCGATGTAGCTAATGGGTCCCGGATTCGCCCGCAACCACGGATAGAATAAGTGAATGAACCGTCATCGTAAGAGCCGTATTGAGAAAACGACTTTTTTGGCGCCGCCCGAGGAATGACTGCGTTGGCCAATAGTTTCGCAACTTGGTCCTTGTGAACCCTCCGAGCGTCTTCAATCTGCTTGGAAAACTTTCCAAAGTGCTAGAAACTGGAAATGTCTCGATCTTGTCGCGCTGGTACCGCAGCGAAGGAGATAGGTGACCAATCTGCCGACGCAGAGCCGCCGCCGCCGTAGTGACTTCCTGTCCTAGGACTAGGAGATCCACATTCGGGGGGTGTTTTTTTTGGCGCGCGCCACAGCCTTTGAAGCCTTTTGCATCAAGCGATCGGTTTGGTTTTGAACTTCATGTGAAAGTGCCTCAGCCAGCAGCCCCAATCCAGCAAGTTCCGAAAAATCCTGTAGTTGGTCGGACAAAACGTCCAATCGCGGCGAAAGCACGGTAACAATATCCGCGAGATCCTTGGCCTCTGCTGCGTATTTAGTAAGGTCAGAAAATAGTGCCTGAGATTCTTCAAGTGCTTGTTGCGCGTCGGTGAGCACCTCCGCCATTTCCCGTTCTGCGGAACTTGTCAGTAGGGGTGTTTCCTGGATGCGGCTAGTCACGGTTGCAATCTTCTGCCGGGCGACAGCTGTGTTGGCGTCAAGCGACTTGGCAGTATTGCTGTAACTCGCCAAACGACTTGCTACATTCTCGGCATCGGCAATCGCCTTGCGCCCGCCTTTGAAGGGCTTAGAGTTCTCCGGTCGGTTTGCTTTAAACGTGTTAAAATTTCGTCTGGTCCATTCATAGAAGCTACCGATCATTTCAGTCGCGTGGGTCACTAGGCGTCGGAAGTTCTGAGAATACGGATTGGAAACAAAACCTTCCCTGTCCGTCTTCTCTTTTAGGTTGCCATTTTCCGCCTCACTAATCGACACGAACCCAATCACATTCTGGGGGCGCAATCCGTACCAGGAACTTCCGCTCGTTTGCTGAGCGCTTAGGCGAAGCCAATCTTTGCCATTCAAACCATAAGGCTTTATTGCGAAGCCGTCGCGGAATACTATTATACCCGCATGTAGCTTTACAATCTCTCTGACCTCGTTTGTGTTTGCAAGCCCGCCAAGCTTGGCTCCAATCTCATCACCGCGCAGCATAAATTCATCGATTTCAGCGTGAAAAGGACCAGGATTGGCATTAACCAGCGGAGCGTCTTGTTCGTTAGATGGATCTTTTTCTGCGCCACCGAGCGCTGACAGTGGAACACGATAGTCAAACTCAATGAAGAAGTTCGGGTCATCACTAAGCTTAAAGTTAACCGGTGCCTTCTTGCTCTTTAAGTAATCAAAGAATGAGCGCCCATTTTCTCTTGCTAGCAAATTCTCGTAGGAATCATGATCCTGGTTTCCGCGGAGCTTCATGAGCCGGAATTTTCCGGTCATCGCTAGCGTTCCGTCAGCGAAATCAATGTTGAACTTGGCCACCGCCGCGCCACGGACCTTCGAAGAAACCTGCCCCAAGTCAATCGGGCGGCCATTGATGCGTAGCGTCACCAAGAAAGGGCGAGCTTCAGCAAAGGGGGAAATGACCTGCGAAAGATCAGCGATTAGCTTTTCGACAGCTCTCCCGCCCCAAACCTCGGCATTTCGCAACCCAGAGACAACTAGCTTTGTACCTTTACTTCGTGCAGATGTTTTCGCTGTGTCAATTGATACTGGCACTTCGCTTAAGCTTTTGTCATCGGTAAACGCGTCCCAAGCAAATGCGACGTGCAACGTATCATCTTGTCCGTCCTTGCGCGTATAAAGCTCCAGGTTTTGACCCAGTTTCTGGGTGCTTAGACGCCCCAAGCCTTTATCACCCAAAGGCGTTCGCCCCTTAGGTGTCTTGCGCCCGGAAGCCTTCATGATCCGCTTTCCTGATAGCGAAATCATTCACCAACCACGTTCGATATCGGCGCGGTTCATTCCCATGCCGTCATCTTCAATTGCAACGTAGCCGACGGCCTCGGAGAACTTATGATCAGCCCCACCTGAGTGGTCCGGTTTGATTGTTAGTGCATGACCGGTCTTTGATCCATCAGAACGATGGTTTCCGGCGCGGGCGGGCGATACCCCAGAGCACTGTGTGGTCGCTTGGTGTTGTAGTGTTTCCTCCACTT
>NZ_JBMERQ010000029.1:2500-5595 GCF_048820895.1 Cribrihabitans neustonicus | reverse complement strand
GTATGCTCTTGGTTTATCGAGTAACATGTTTGTTTGCCTACCGCGCGGAGCGCTACTTGAGGCAGACACTGTCTGTTACTGGATCAAATCAAGCCTGTCGGGCGATTAGTACCGGTCAGCTGAACGCATTGCTGCGCTTACACCTCCGGCCTATCGGCGTGGTGGTCTTCCACGGCCCTCAGGGATACCTTGTTTTGAGGGGGGCTTCCCGCTTAGATGCCTTCAGCGGTTATCCTGTCCGATCATAGCTACCCTGCACTGCTGCTGGCGCAACAACAGGTCCACCAGTGGATCGTTCACCCCGGTCCTCTCGTACTAGGGGCAACTCCTCTCAAGTATCCTACACCCACGGCAGATAGGGACCGAACTGTCTCACGACGTTCTAAACCCAGCTCACGTACCTCTTTAAACGGCGAACAGCCGTACCCTTGGGACCTGCTCCAGCCCCAGGATGAGATGAGCCGACATCGAGGTGCCAAACACTGCCGTCGATATGGACTCTTGGGCAGTATCAGCCTGTTATCCCCGGCGTACCTTTTATCCGTTGAGCGATGGCCCTTCCACGCGGGACCACCGGATCACTATGGCCGACTTTCGTCTCTGCTCGACTTGTCAGTCTTGCAGTCAGGCTGGCTTCTGCCATTGCACTCAACGAGCGATTTCCGACCGCTCTGAGCCAACCTTCGCGCGCCTCCGTTACTCTTTAGGAGGCGACCGCCCCAGTCAAACTACCCGCCACGCAGGGTCCCGGATCCGGATGACGGACCGCGGTTAGACATCAAGAGTGCGAAGGGTGGTATCTCAAGGGAGGCTCCACGGGAACTGGCGTTCCCGTTTCGATGCCTACCACCTATCCTGCACATCACAATCCTGATGCCAGTGCGAAGCTGTAGTAAAGGTGCACGGGGTCTTTCCGTCTAACCGCGGGAAGCCTGCATCTTGACAGGCAATTCAATTTCGCTGAGTCGATGTTGGAGACAGCGGGGAAGTCGTTACGCCATTCGTGCAGGTCGGAACTTACCCGACAAGGAATTTCGCTACCTTAGGACCGTTATAGTTACGGCCGCCGTTTACCTGGGCTTCAATTCGGAGCTCTCACCCCTCCTTTTAACCTTCAGGCACCGGGCAGGCGTCAGACCCTATACGTCGCCTTGCGGCTTCGCAGAGCCCTGTGTTTTTAATAAACAGTCGCCACCCCCTGGTTTGTGCCCCCGGATCCAAGTTGCCTTGAACCCGGGCCTCCTTCTCGCGAACTTACGGAGGTATTTTGCCGAGTTCCTTCAACATCGTTCTCTCAAGCGCCTTGGTATTCTCTACCAGTCCACCTGTGTCGGTTTAGGGTACGGTCTGATGGAGGGCTATTTCCAGGGACTGATCAGCAGCCCGCCCAATCCGATAAGGGCGAACTACAGTCACAATCCGTCACATCCTCCTGGCCCAGGAATATTAACCTGGTTCCCATCGCCTACGCCTTTCGGCCTCGGCTTAGGGGCCGGCTTACCCTGCTCAGATTAGCTTTAAGCAGGAACCCTTGGACTTTCGGCGAGAGTGTCTCTCACACTCTTTGTCGCTACTCATGTCATCATTCTCGCTAGTGATCTCTCCACGGGATCCCTCACAGGCCCGCTTCATCGAAAGCTCCGTATCCTCCAAGGTGTTCCGAAGAACACTAAAGAGGATTGGAGCTATGTCACACTACGCTCTGCTACCATGCACTATGTGCATCCTCGGCTTCGGCTCATGGCTTGAGCCCCGTTACATCTTCGCCGCAAGACATCTTGATTAGACCAGTGAGCTGTTACGCTATCTTTAAAGGATGGCTGCTTCTAAGCCAACCTCCTGGTTGTTTTGGACGTCTCACCTGCTTTCCCACTTAGCCATGAATTGGGGGCCTTAGCCGGAGGTCAGGGTTGTTTCCCTCTCCACGACGGACGTTAGCATCCGCCGTGTGTCTGCCATCTACTACTCCCGGGTATTCGGAGTTTGGTTAGGATCAGTAAGCCTGTGGGGCCCCATTACCCATCCAGTGCTCTACCCCCCGGGGTATTCGGATGACGCTCTACCTAAATAGATTTCGCAGAGAACCAGCTATCTCCGAGTTTGATTGGCCTTTCACCCCTAGGCACAGCTCATCCCGATCTTTTTCAACAGATGTGGGTTCGGCCCTCCAATGCGTGTTACCGCATCTTCAGCCTGGCCATGCCTAGATCACTCGGTTTCGGGTCTGATCCCACGAACTCATGCGCCCTATTAAGACTCGCTTTCGCTGCGCCTCCGCCTAGCGGCTTAAGCTTGCTCGTGAGACCAAGTCGATGACCCATTATACAAAAGGTACGCTGTCAGCCCTCAAGGGGCCTCCAACTGATTGTAGGCGTTCGGTTTCAGGTACTGTTTCACTCCCCTCGCCGGGGTGCTTTTCACCTTTCCCTCACGGTACTGGTTCGCTATCGGTCAGTAAGGAGTACTTAGCCTTCGGAGGTGGTCCTCCGGTCTTCGAACAGGATTTCACGTGTCCCGCCCTACTTGATACGTCCCTCAGAGCTTCCCATACGGGGCTGTCACCCGCTCTGGCTGCGTTTCCCAACGCATTCTGGTCACTCATCAGGCTCGGCTGGTCCGCGTTCGCTCGCCGCTACTAACGGAGTCTCTATTGATGTCCTTTCCTCCGGGTACTTAGATGTTTCAGTTCCCCGGGTTTGCTCTTATAGACCTATGTATTCAGTCCATAAGTACCTGGTTAAGCCCATTATTGATTGCCCGAGGGCAACAATAACGAACTTTCAGGTGGGTTCCCCCATTCAGAGATCTTGGGATCAAAGCCTATTCCCGGCTCCCCCAAGCTTATCGCAGGGTATCACGTCTTTCATCGCCTCTTACTGCCAAGGCATCCACCAAACGCCCTTCTCGCGCTTGATTTGATCCAGAAAAAGACAGTGTATTTTGTGCTGCCGCCTATTCGGCTGCTTGAGCACGCTGTCACGACACGGAAGCTGGTAAGAAACCGTATCTTTTCTTCTGAACCAAAAGCATACTTTCCCGCCCGCTTCATGTCGGTGAAGCGGACTTGGTTTCAAAACCTTGCGGAATTGAAACCG
>NZ_JBMERQ010000028.1:0-5812 GCF_048820895.1 Cribrihabitans neustonicus | reverse complement strand
GAATTGAGATTCAGGCGCGCACGTGACTCCAGTTTCTTCAGGAGGTTCAGGTCATCCATCAAGGCGCGGGCCGATAGCCCCTGACGCAGCAGGATGATCGGAAGCTCCAGGAGTTCCTCAAAGGATATGGGCGCATCCGTGTCACCGATCAGCTCCGGGCGGCCGACGCAAAGCATACGCTCTTCCAGCACCGGCTGCAGCCTGAGCGCTTTATCCTGCGGTGGATTGTAGACCACCGCCACGTCCACTTCCGAGGTCATCAGGTGCATCAGGGTGGAGCCGGACAGGCTTTCGGACAGCGATAGCTTTAGTCTCGGAAAGTCCCGCAGCACAGTTTCTATTAGCGGCAGGCCAATGGCCTTAACCGCAGAATGCGCCATGCCGACGGAAACCTCTCCAGCCACCTCCTGGGATTCCCCTCTGATGTCGTCGCCTGCGGCGTCCAGCGCCCTTAGAATCGCCCGGGCGTGTTCGTAAAGCCTTGCGCCTGCCGCCGTAGGCGACAAACCGCGGGGGCGCCGCAGAAAGAGTTGCGCGCCCAGTTCCGCCTCAAGGTTGGCAAGATGATGACTGAGCGCGGAGGCCGCGACATTCAGATGCCCGGCGGCCTGGGCCAGTGAGCCCTGTTCGTAGATGGCAGCGAAGTAGCGGAGTTGGCGGGAATCCATGGCTTCTGGTTTTTAGAATGGCTTGATCTAAACATTATGATTTTCACATGCCGGCTTCAATCCTACGCTTCAAGGTGAGTTAAGGAGGACACCCATGACCGGCACCGGATTTGCCCCGCTTGAGGGCCTGCGCGTTATCGAGATGAGCCACATGATCATGGGGCCGTCCTGCGGCATGTTCTTGGCGTTCCTCGGCGCTGAAGTGATCAAGGTTGAACCGCCGCAAGGTGACAAAACCCGCAATCTCACAGGAATGGGACGCGGGTTCTTTCCAACCTTCAACAGGGGCAAGAAATCCGTCACGCTGGACCTTAAAAAAGCGGAAGGCAGGGTTGCGTTGGAGCAGCTGCTGGAAACCGCGGATGTCTTCGTTGAGAACTTCCGCGACAGCTCTCTCGCAGCCATGGGGTTTGCTCCGGATGTCCTGCGCGAGCGTTTCCCCCGGCTGATCGTGGCCTCCTGCAAGGGGTTCCTGCACGGCCCTTACCAAAATCGCACCGCGATGGACGAGGTGGTGCAGATGATGACCGGCATGGCCTATATGACTGGCCCCACCGGGCGGCCGCTGCGGATCGGCTCTTCGGCCAATGACATCATGGGAGGACTTTTCGGTGCATTTTCAGTGCTCGCCGCGCTGCTGCAGCGCCAAGTGGACGGAAAGGGTCACGCGATCCGGGTCGGCCTGTTCGAAAATTGCCTGCTGCTGGTGGCCCAGCACATGGCGCAGTTCGACATCGAGGGCACCGAGGCACCGCCTATGCCGGAGCGTGAGTTCTCCTGGCCGGTCTATGATATCTTCAGGACCGGTGACGGGCAGCAGATCTTCCTCGGCGCGGTGACGGAAGGCCAATGGGCCAAGCTCTGTGAAGTGCTGGGGCTTGAGGAGTTGAAGGCAGATCCGCGGCTGCAGAACCGCCCGGATCAGATCGCCGCCCGTGACTGGACCCTGCCTATCATCGAACAGGCGGTGGCACAGCAGTCCTTTGCGCCCTTGGCCGAAGTGCTGGAACGCGAAGGCATCCCGTTCTCGCCCATCGCCCGGCCTGCGCAGATGTATGCTGATCCGCACGTCAACCGGCCCGGCGGGCTGTTTACCTCTGCCTTGCCCGGCGGCGGCAGCTTCCGCGCCCCTGGCCTTCCTTTCGAAGTGGACGGTGTCCCTGCGATGTCCGCCAAGGCGGACCTGCCGCCAATCGGCGGCGACACGGCCGGGATCTTCGGTCAGCTTGGCTTGACGGATGAGGAAATCCTTGCTGCCTCGGGGGCAGAGATTAGGGAGACCGTGTGATGGATGCCGAAGCGCTGTATCCAAAGGACCGCGTGACGCTGCGCGAAGTGGGATTGCGCGACGGGCTGCAGCTCGTCCGCCGGTTTCCGTCCACAAAGGCCAAGTTGAACTGGCTGAATGCGGAATATGCTGCCGGAGTGCGCCATTTCGAGGTTGGCTCTTTCCTGCCAGCCTCCCGTGTGCCGCAGTTCGCTGATATCCGGGCCCTGATCGGCGCCACAGCGGATCTGGGCGCCTTTGCATCGGCGCTGGCCCTGAATGAGCGCGGAGCCGAGGATGCGGTGCAGACACCGGTGCATGAAATCATCAACGTGGTTTCCGCCACCGAGGAGCACAGCCGGGCCAATATGCGCCGCTCCCGCGCTGAGGCGGTAGATCTTGTGCGCCGGACACGGGAACTTGCTGGCAAAGGCGATGGCCGGCCGTTGGTGAATGCTGGGATTGCTATGGCTTTCGGCTGCTCGATCGCCGGCGATGTGCCGCAAGCCGAAGTCTTGCGTCTCGCTGAAGAGTGCCTGAACGCTGGGGCGGATATCATCGGTATTGCCGATACCGTTGGATTTGCCGGTCCGCGCCAAGTGGGCGCTCTAACTTCCGCACTGGTCAACCTGTGCGGGAATGTACCGGTGACCGTGCATCTGCATGACACCCGCGGCCTGGCTCTCGCAAACGCTGCAGCGGCCCTGGATGCGGGCGCACGGGTGCTGGACGGCTCGCTGGGCGGTCTTGGCGGCTGCCCGTTTGCACCGGGGGCCACCGGCAATGCGGTCTTTGAAGACCTGGTCTTCCTGTGCGAGCGGATGGGCTTTGCCACCGGCATCGACTTGAAAGCTGTGACAGCGATCCGCGGTATCCTTGAGGAGGAGATGCCCGCGGAGGAGCTGCATGGGGCGCTGGCCCGGTCCGGGCCGCCGCCACTGATCCATTGGGCCGCCTGAGGCGCCCCATAGTCCAAGGTTCTAGGGAGGGAACCCATGAAACATCTGATCCCGGCGCTTGCCGCCGCCAGCATTTCCGCTACCGGCACCGCCGCCTCGGCGGGCGCCAAGGAGATGCGCTGCAGCCACCAGCTGCCGCCGTCCCACGCCGTCGCGGGCGTGATTGACCGCTGGGCCGAGGAGGTCGAGACGCTGACAAACGGCGAGATTGACGTGCAGATCTTCGGTGCCAACAGCCTGGTCGGGGCCAAGGAGAACATTACCTCAACCGCCAAGGGCGATATCGAGTGCGCTTTTTCCGTGCAGTTCCAGTGGGGCAAGACCCTGCCGATCATGACGGTGACCACGGCTCCCTACGCCTTCTCCGATATGGCCATCTGGCGCAACTGGGACGGCTCGGGAGCGGCCGGATTCCTTGAGGACAAGCTGCGTCAGAAGGGGGTCGAGAACGTCGTCTGGCTGTTTCAGACCAACACCAGCGTGTTTACCTCCAAGGGTGATTTTCTGAATGACCCCTCGGACTTCGAGGGCAAGAAGATCCGCGGCCTGGTGCCGGCCTTCAATGCCTCGCTTGAGGCTCTGGGTGCAGCGCCAGTATCGATGTCCGGCGGCGAAGTCTACCAGTCGCTTGCCACCGGCGTGATCGACGCGGCCCTGACCGGGATCGGTGCGGCCCATGCCCGAAAATATTACGAAGTGCAGGACCATTTCACGGTGGTGCCGGTGATCTCGGTCTTCTTCCACGGCTATCTGAACCCAAAATTCTATGCCAGCCTGTCGGATGAGGCCAAGGCGGCCCTGGATGAGGCCGGGGCCAAGGCTGCGATCTGGGCGATCGAGGCTGCCGAGGCTGCCGATGCCAGCGGCGCGGCGGATCTCGAAGCCGAGGGGGTGAAGGTGCATATAAACTCTGCCGGGGAGAACGCGGCGCTGGAGGCCCTGATGCGGCCTGCCTATGATGCGGTGTTCGGCTCCGATGACGCCGACAGCCGCGAACTGCTGCAACTGATCGATCAGCTGCGCAGCAAGGGTCAGGGGTAACCCTGGTGCCGGTTCGCTCAGAGACCGTTGCAGCGGCGCCCAAGGGCGCCCTGCACACATGCCTTACGCTGGTCCTGAAAGCGGTGAACGGGCTGGTGAGACTGGCGGGTGCCATCAGCACGGGACTGATCCTGCTGGCCTTCGCGCTCACCATCTATGCTGTCTTTCAGCGTTACCTGATGAACGCGCCGCTGCGCTGGTCTGACGATTTGACAGGCTGGGCGCTGGTGGCGCTGATCATGTTTGGCGTGGCCGAAGCCTACCGGCAGGATGTTCATATTTCGATCGATCTTGTGACCGCGCGCCTGCGCGGCCGCGCGGCCAGGGCCCAGAGGGCCTTTGCTGATCTGGCAGTTCTGATTTTTGCAGCTGTCCTCGGCATAAGCAGCTGGGAGGCGGTGTCCTTCGCCCGCTCGTTCGAGGCCTACACCTCCGGCACCGTCGAGGTGCCCCTATGGGCTGTACAGCTGCCGCTGGTTGCGGGCGCTGCCCTGCTGGCGCTGATGGCGCTGGCCCGGATCCTCAGCCGTTTTATCCACGGAGATTAAACATGACAATGGCCTTGGTATTTGGCGGTTTGATCCTGCTTTTGCTGACCGGCATGCCGATCTTTGCCGCGCTTGGTCTCACCGCCAGTGCGATCCTGCTGATCTTCGAGGGCAGTATCGGCAGCGTCGCGGATACGGTCTATGCTCATCTCGACAAGCCGATCCTGATGACTGTACCGCTGTTCGTCTTCATGGCACAGCTGATGATCCGCGCCAGGGTGATCGATGACCTGTACGACATGGCCCACACGGTGGTCGGACATATCCGCGGCGGCCTGGGCGTGGCCACAGTTCTCTCCTGTACCATCTTTGCCGCGATTTCCGGCTCGTCGGTGGCGACGGCCCTTTCGATCGGCTCCAGCGCAATCCCGCAGATGAAGCGTTTCGGCTATCCCGAGCGCGACGCACTGGGGGTAATCGCTGCGGGCGGCACCCTGGGCATCCTGATCCCGCCCTCAGGGCCGATGATCCTATATGCCATTGTCTCGGACGTCTCCATCGGGGCGCTGTTCCTGGCGGGCATCGTGCCGGGCCTGCTGCTGGCGCTGATCTTCTCCGCCTATTGCATCGTGCGGGCCAGCCGCCGTGGCGAGGCCGCGCCGGACTGGGCGGGATGGAGCCAGGTGTTCGGAGCTCTGAAGCGTTCGATCTGGGCGGTGCTGGCGCCGCCGATCGTGATGGGCGGCATTTACTTTGGCGTTTTTACCGCGGGTGAGGCCGCAGCCTTTGGCTGTCTATATGCGCTGGTTGTGGCGCTGACGGTGTACCGCAGCCTCGGTCTGGCGGAAATCTGGAACTGCGCACGCCAGGCCATGCTGACCTCGATGATGGTGTTCATGATTATTGCTGGCGCGGCGATGTTCGGTCATGCCATCACAATTATCCGCCTACCGATGGGCGTGACAGAGGCGGTGGCGGGCATGGGGCTGAATCCCTTGCAGTTCATCCTGATCGTGATGGCGATGATTTTCGTGATGGGCATGTTCTTTGAATCCATTGCCATCATCCTGATCACCACGCCGATCCTGCTGCCCACGATGAACGCGCTGGATATCGACCTGGTGTGGTACGGGGTGCTGCTGATGATCAATCTGGAGCTGGCGATGATCACGCCGCCGGTTGGCATGAACCTGTTCGTGATCAAGGGCATTACGGACGCGCCACTGTCCGAGGTCGTCCGGGGATCGGCGCCCTATGTGCTGCTGATGCTTGGTGGGCTGGTGCTGATGCTGCTGGTTCCGGGACTTGCTACGTGGCTGCCCTATGCCTCCGGGTTTGGCAGGTGAAATGCCGGCAGAAGGCCCCGAAGCCGTTTTGCGGGCTCGCCTG
>NZ_JBMERQ010000027.1:0-6735 GCF_048820895.1 Cribrihabitans neustonicus | reverse complement strand
GGGCGGCCGGGTCAACTTCGACTTGCACGGCCATGGCGGCGGCAACTCGGTCACCTATGAGAAGGGCCGTGGCTCGACCGGCGCAGAGGGCGAGATCGTCGCCGAATTCAGCGGCGAGCACGGCTGGTTCTGGCGCAACCGCGACAGTTCGGACGTTACAGTCACAGTCCAGGTCCGCGGCGAATACGCGGAGTTCAAAGACGCGAGCTGAAACTGAGGCTGCCGTTCGTGCGCATATGTTCGAACGGCAGCTCACCCCCCCTCCGCCTGGGCGACGCTGTCGGCCCGAAACCTGCCGTTCACCAAACCTGTGTGACGCTGCGTGGCGGCCCGCCAAAGCGGACATTCGCTTGAGCGCCATGCCAAGGTGACCGCCGGGCCCTTGGGATGAACGGCAAGTCTAATCGCGTGAACCGAATATCGTGGTGATGAAGTCATAGGCGACCAGCGCCAATGTCAGCAGGATGACCACGACCAGATCCGGGCTCGGGACTTCGAGGGCCAGAATGGCGGCAAACGCGGCGAAGACCGCGAAGGCGAGCAAGGCGAGAATTGCGTTCATTTTTCGTTGATCCTTTCACTCACCCAATCGTTTAAAGAGCCCGCGCGCCGAGCGCAGAAGGCGTCCGTCTTCTCCGCGGCGTCCCACCAATTGCACGCCCATCGGCAGGCCGTTGGCGGCGGTCAGGACCGGGACGGTCACCGCAGGGGTGCCACAGAGGGTCCAGAGGCCGTTGAAGATGGAATCGCCGGTGCTCTCAAGGCCTTCCGGCGCCGGACCGGGTGCCGCGGGGCAGAGGATCGCATCGCAGCGCGAGAGGATTTCCTCCAGCGCGGCGTAGAGGACATCGGGCCAGTCGAGCGCGGCGAGGTAGTCGCGCGCCGGGATCACCGCGCCCTCGCTGATCGCCTCGCGGGTCGCCTTCCCCAGCTTGCCGGCTCCGTCGCGGTGGTAGCAGTAGTAGTTGCGCGACATCTCCGCGTAGTTGATCCGCTGGCGCTGCGCGGCGGCCTCGCCGAACAGCGCGGGCAGACTGACAGCGAAGGCCTGATCGCCCAGCTCCTCCTCAAGCGCGAGAAAGGCTTCCTTCAGGTCCGGGTGGGCGAGGTCGTCCCAGCCGGGCGGGCGCACCACGGCGAAAACCGGCGGCAGCGGCGGCTCGGCGCTGGCGGTGAGCTCCAGCGCGGGGAAGGCGGCGGGCCGGGTGGCGCTGTCGGCCGGGTCGTAGCCGAAGAGCACATCCGCCAGCATCGCCGCGCCCCCGGGGTCCGCCGCGAAGACGCCGAGGGTATCGAGCGATTGCGACTGCTTCAGCACGCCGCGCCGCGAGATCGCGCCGAAGGTGGGTTTGAACCCGGTGACCCCGCAGAAGGAGGCCGGGCGGATCACCGAGCCGCCGGTCTGCGTGCCCACGGCCAGGGGCACCATGCCGTCGGCCACTGCAGCCGCTGATCCGGAGGAGGACCCGCCCGGCGTGTGGGCGAGGTTGTGCGGGTTGCGGGTGCGGCCGGGATGCATGAAGGCCAGTTCGGTCGAAACCGTCTTGCCCATGATGATCGCCCCTGCCGACTTGAGCCGTTCGACGATGGCGGCATCCCTGTGAGGGACGCGCCCCGAATCCAGGATGCAGCCGTTTTCGGTCGGCATGCCCGCGGTGTCGATCACATCCTTCAGGCCGACCGGAAGCCCGTGCAGGGGCCCGATCGGGCGGCCCGAGCGGCGCATCTCGTCCCTTGCCTTGGCTTGGTCTCGGGCGAAACCAGGATCGAAGAAGGCCCAGGCCCCGACCTCCGCCTCGCGGGCCTCGATCCGCGCGATGCAGGCCTCGACAAGCGTCACCGCATCGAGCGCGCCCGAGGCCAGACGGTCCCTCAGCGCGACCGCGCCGAGGGCCATCAGGCTGGCCGCCTTTCGCCCGTCAGCGGCCATAGAACAACTCCGGCAGATAGAAGACGACCTGCGGGAAGACATACATCAGGATCATCGCCACGATGACGCAGAACAGGAACGGCATGACGCCCGAGAAGATCTGCGTCAGCCGCACCTCCGGCGGAGCGATGCCCTTGAGGTAGTAGGCCGACATCGCCATCGGTGGTGTCAGGAAGCTGGTTTGCAGGTTCAGCGCCACGAGGATGCCGAAGAACAGCGGGTCGACCTCGAAGATCGCCAGCAGCGGCAGGAAGATCGGCACGAAGATGATGATGATCTCCGACCATTCCAGCGGCCAGCCCAGAAGGAAGATGATGAGCTGCGCGAGGATCAGGAACATAAGCGGCGAGAGGTTGAGCGTCTGCACGAACTCCGAGATCACGTGTTCGCCGCCGAGGTAGGAGAACACCGCCGAGAACACGTAGGAGCCGACGAAGAGCCAGCAGACCATCGCCGTGGTGCGCACCGTCAGATAGACGCTTTCGCGCAGCCGCTGCCAAGTCATCGCCCGGTACACGAAGGCCAGGAAGATGCCGCCCAGCGCCCCGATCGAGGCGGCCTCGGTCGGCGTGGCGAGGCCGAAGAGGATCGAGCCCAGCACCGCGAGGATCAGGAAGGCCAGCGGCAGGAACGACGTGAGGATCATAAACCACAACTTGCCCAGCGGCATGTCGGGCACTTCTTCGTCGCTGGGGCGCGGGGCGACCGAGGGTTGAAGGATGGAACGGCCGATGACGTAGGTGAGGTAGAGCCCCACCAGCACCAGCCCCGGCAGCAGCGCCGCCGCATAGAGCCGCACGATGGAGACGCCCGAGGCCGCCGCATAGACGATCAGCATGATCGACGGCGGGATCAGGATACCCAGCGTGCCGCCGGCGCAGATGATGCCGCTGGCGAACGACGCGTTATAGCGCGCCTTCAGCATTTGCGGCAGCGCCAGCAGTCCCATGAGGGTCACCACGGCGCCGACGATGCCGGTGGCGGTGGCGAAGAGCGCGCAGGTGAGGAGCGCCGCCACGCCCATCGAGCCGGGCAGATCCTTGGAGGCGATGTTGAGAGTCGAGAACAGCCGGTCGACGATGTTGGCCCGTTCGACGATGTAGCCCATGAACAGAAAGAGCGGCACCGCGGTGAGCACCTCGTTCGACATGACCGTGTAGGTCTGGTTCACGAAGAGGTCGAATATTCGGTTGTTCGCGAAGCCTTCCAGCCAGGTCGACCAGTTGTCCCATGTGGTCGCGGTCTCGTCCAGCCGGTCGAAACTGCGCCACATCCGGCGGGCGTCGAAATAGGCGTAGTAGCCAAAGCCGATGCCCATGGCCATCAGGGTGAAGGCGATGGGAAACCCCAGGAAGACGAAGACGATGAACAGCCCCAGCATCATCAGGGCAATCTGCGGGTCCGTCATGGATGTGCGTCCTCCTCGGCCTCGTTGGCCTTTTTCATAAGGATGTCTTCGGTCTCGAGCACGTCCTCCTCGGGCGGAAGCCAATCATTCGTCCGGATCGCGAGGATGCAGCGGCAGACCTGCGCGATGCCCTGGATGAAGAGCAGGATACCGGCGGCGACGATCACGGTCTTGAACTGGTAGATCGGCACCCCGGCGGGACTGTTGATGCTGACCTCTCCGTATTGCCAGGACCGGGCGGCGTATTTCCAGCCAGAGAAGATCAGGGCGAGGACTCCGGGGAAGAAGAAGAGGAAATACAGCACCAGGTCGATCTTGGCCTGGGTCCTGGGCTGCCAGAGCCGGTAGAGGAAATCGCCCCGCACATGCCCGCCGCGCGACAGGGTGTAAGCCCCGGCCATCATGAACATGGTGCCATACATGATGAACGACACGTCGAGCGCCCAGGCGGTCGGCGAATTCAAAACGTAACGGACGAAAACTTCGTAGCCGGTGCCCACGGCCATCAGGATGATGAGCCAGGCGAAGGCCTTGCCGAACCAGGCCGACAGGTTGTCGGCAAACCGAATGAACCCGATCAAGTCTATCCCTCCCCAAGGTCAATTTCCCCGGCGCGAAGCCGCGCCGGGGAGTTTCGTCAGGCCTGATGTCTCAGAGCGCCAGTTTGCCCGGGAAGTAGTGCTCGAATGCGAGGGCGTAGTCAGGCGCGTTCATCAGCTCGTAGTAGGCCACCTTCTCGACCCACTCGCGCTGGCTGTCGAGGCAGCGCTTCATGAACTCGTCCTGCTCCAGCTCCGTGATCAGCTCGTCCCAGGCCTTCAGCTGGGCATCGAGGATTTCCTTCGAGGTCCGGCGCACGTTCACGCCCGCTTCCTGCAACTCGGCGAGGTCGGTCGAATACTGCCGCATGGCCTTGGCTGTGTTCGCCGTGGAGGCCGCTTCGACGGCATATTTCATGATCGCCTGGAGGTCGGGGTCGAGGTCTTCGAGGAAGGTCTTGGAGAACAGGAACTCGAAGCTCTCGGAGGCTTGGTGATAGGACGACAGGTAGTAGTTCTGTGCCACGTCCTGCGCGCCGAAGCGGCGGTCGGAGGTCGGGTTGTTGAACTCAAAGGCGTCGATCACACCGCGCTCCATCGCCGGGACGATCTCGCCGCCGGGAAGCTGCGCCACCGACATGCCGAGCTTCTGCATCAGGTCCGCGGCAAGGCCGACGGTGCGATACTTGAAGCCTTGAAGATCGGCCACCGTGCTGACCTCGCCCTTGAACCACCCGAACGGCTGGGCGAACATCGGGAAACCCATGTACCCCACGATGTCGAGGCCCATGATGTCCTGGGTCAGCTCGCGGTAGAGCTCGGCGCCGCCGCCCTCGTAGAACCAGCTCAGCATGGTCGTCGCCGAACCGCCGAACACCGGACCGGTGCCAAACAGCGAGGCGGCCTTGTTCTTGCCATACCAGTAGACCGGCACCGAATGCGCGGCGTCGAGCAGTCCGTCATTGACTGCGTCGAGCACTTGGAACGCGGCGACGACCGCCCCGGCGGGCAAAACATCGACCTTGAGCCGCCCGCCCGACATCTCGTCAACGCGGGTGGCGTAGTCCTTGGCGAATTCGTCCCAGATGTCGGATGCGGGCCAAGAGGTCTGCATTTTTACGACGATGGGCGACTGCGCATTCACGGCCGGCGCGGCCAGCATGGCACCGGTCGCGGCCGTTCCTGCCAGTGCGCTCTTCCTCAGAAACGAACGGCGGTCGAGATTCTCTGATTTCATTTGGTCTCCTCCCTGAGAGCACTTTCGCGGATGCTCCACCTTTTGGTTGAAGCAGTCCGGTTCGTGCACTCGTCATGGTACCTCATCGCGACTGCGTCTCAAGGAAAAGCTTTTTGGCATGCGCAAGCGTTAAATTAACATATCCTGCGCCGCCGCAGCCAATGTCCGGATTCGGGTGAAGGCAATCGAAGCATTGCCCCGACAGCGAGCGACCGCTTCCCGCCCTACTGATAAAGGCGGTACGGGCTTCGCATCGTCCCCGACTACGACTGCTTTGAGCTGACACCAGCTGAATTCGCTCGCAACAGGCATGCCTAATCTAGATGAGGGCAACCGGCTCCAAGCAGACTCGTGGCACCGCAGCATTCTGATTACCAGCCTAGACCGTTGTCGGCGATGTAGCCGGTGGCCGCTGGCAAACCGCAGTGTTCCAATGGCCTCCCGCAGAGCCGCGACGAGTTCGCATGCTGATCAGACGGTTTCAGGACTTCCGCCTGCACACACACACATCGAAAGCAACTGGGAGCGGCAGACTTAACTGCGCCGAATTTCCCGACGGCTGACTTCAGTTAGTTGCGGGGCACACAGCCCGGTGCCGCCATAGCGGCACACCGATAACCCTTCGATGACCTGACACGGTTCCGCGAGCATGCGCGGAACCTTGGAGTTTGCCACCTTCTGTAGTAAATTCATCGCAATAATAAGCTGATCATGCATGAACTGATCTCCACCGCTTTTTAAGGGGGGCGCCATGGGTAAAGGCGGAATTGTCTGCCATGAGTCTTTGGTGCAGAAAAACGAAGACGCCAGCTTGCATCCACAGCTGGATTACAAGGCTCTCGAATTTCCAATCACCAAGGGAGGTCACCTCCCGGATGAAGACGCCATCAACCCAATCAATTCGCTCGAGCGCCTTGACCCCGGAGCTCGGGAGCCTGTGGATGCGTTGACCGAATATCCCTAAGGCGAAGGTTTGTGGCAAGCAATAGCCCTGAATGTTGGTACTGAATCGGCCGCGATCGATATTGTTGAACACACCACGCTGGTGACAACGGTGCAAGCCTCTGATCCGCAGCCAAATCCCGTGTTCTGCTCCATTACCGAAGGCGCGGACGCGGCGCTGTTCGGAATGAACCACCTATCGGGCGAGTTGCCATTCCTCGGCGCTGCCGACTTCGAAGACCCAGGTGATACCGATCTCGACAATTTCTGCAAAGTGATTGTTCCGGCCGACGACGCCAGCAGCGTCCAGACCGGCAGGCAGTCAATCTCGGTGACAGTCAACGACGTCAACGAAGCTCCGGCTTTCGCCGGTGGAGCACTCGCTGGCGCAGTTTACCGCGAAGGCAGGCGTCTTGGTGTAGGGCTGACCGGCGAGGCCTCGGGCGATCTGACGTGCTCCCCTGAAAAGTCCGCGATTTGAGGTTAGCCTGTTCTCCAAGCTAGGAGACAGACGATGCGGAAAAGCCGTTTCAGCGAAGAGCAGATCATTGGCATCCTGAAGGAGCACCAAGCCGGAATGGGGGCGAGGGAACTGTGCCGCAAGCACGGCATCAGCGATGGAACCTTCTGCAAATGGCGTTCGAAGTATGGCGGCATGGAAGTGTCCGAGGCCAAGAGG
>NZ_JBMERQ010000026.1:0-8418 GCF_048820895.1 Cribrihabitans neustonicus | reverse complement strand
CCTCTATCGAGAACTCGTAGAACAGCGCACCCTGCGATTCCTGCCGTGGTCCCATCATTGCCACGCACCTCCGCTTGCCTCGCGGAAAGTGAATCAACACTCAACACCCAAAACAACCCGAGTTTTTCAACAGAATAAGCCCCCAGCAGACATTAGTCATCGTTTGGGTTTCGCAAATGCATCACGTCGCAAATGTTGGAAGCGGACGTTCGTTGTGCCGATCAACACTTGCATGTACAGAACCCGGAAAAACCTATCGTTTAGCGGCACCGCAACATTTTTTCTGATACCCTCAAGGGAACTGGCCAAGAAGCTTCGAACTACAACCTGCAAATTTGCCACATCAAGGCTAGTCAGAGTACCTCAACTGCCAAAAGAAAACCCGCCGCGCGAGCCGAAGCCGCCTCTGGAAGCCACTGTCGTGCGCGTCTGGATCTTGGGGGCGGCCTGCTTCACCTTGGGATTATAAGCCCGGATGCTCTTTTTTGTGGTGCCATACCGGCCACTACCGAGGTAACCAACGTAACCGCCACCTGTGGAATAGTAGTAGCCCCTGCGGGTCCTGTCGCGATAAACAGGACGGACAAAGTCGGAAACTACGCCCCCGGCGATTGCTCCAGTCACCAAATAGCCCATCGGAATGGGCGAGTAATACACTTGGTCCCCGGCCTTTTCATAAGAACAATCCGTGCCTTGTTCCTCACATAGGGGCAGACTGTTGTACCGGGGCGCCGTAGTTTCATGAATCCGCTTCCCTTCTTCGATCAAAGGCGCACAATCCGCATCCGGAACATGATCTGAAGAAACACATTCCGGTACTGTGCGGTAGAGCTCCCCTTCAGTATCAAAATCTTCCTGACAGGCAGTCAATGCGAGCGAAGCTGACGCCATGGTCAGGAGCTTGACAGATCTTGAGCGTTTCATGCGGGATCTCCCGTTGTCCTGACGTTTCAGTAAGTGATGCAAGCTGCATTCAGCAGCCCGACAGTCACCGAGATGCCCGCAAGCTTGATGCTGACGGCAATCTCACCGCGGGAAATTCGCTCGGAAATCAGTGGATAGAAACGCTTGAAAACCTGATAGACGGCAAGCTGCGCAATTCCGGCGATGACACCCCAGACCAGGAAATCAATCAGGTTGATCGAATTTGCCGCAGCGCTGGCCAGCGGCAGAGAAAAACCGATGAAGGCTGCGCTCAGCACCACCGATGCCGCGGCGTTGTTTTCCTTGATTAACGCAACCTCATCATTCGGGGTCATGCGCATATACAGCGCCATAAACAGCATCAGCAGGATCAAAGCTGTTGCAAAATACATCAGAAAGGGAACGAGACCCGCCAGTGTGGCCATCAGAAGTGTCATAGTGCAGTCCTTTTGTGGATCACGTGATCAATGCGTGCCGGGGCAAGACCCGGCCAATGAGAAATGAAGCCGCGCGTTCGCCGTCTTCCGGCTCCTCCAGGTTGACGAGAAGCATTTCGTCGCTGCCGTCGCTCAACCCGCGCCCGAACAGCATCGCGGTCTGGAAAATCCGTGCCGGTGCAGCGCTGCCGCGGGTTTCGCGCACGTCTTCCCAATAAGTCATCGGGTCTTCGCCCGCATCGGAGTGGCTGAACCAGGCACGCTCAAATTCCACGCTGCCGGTCTCTGTCTGCATGTCAAACCGGCTCTGCCGCTGCCGGGTTCTGAGATCATTCCAATCAGCGTCGCGGGACGGATACTGCACATCGTAGGCATACCAGAGCATGATCTCATCAACCCGGCTTTCCTCAACCCAGTCACTGCCCTGGATCTGCAGCAGGTAGCGGTCGTCATCAGTGTAGAAACGGTGCAGATGAGACTGCTCGCCCAGGTCGCAGTGACCTTGCGCACAAATCATAAATCCGGTCTGAGGCGGCTCCAGCAGCGTATCCCCACCCAACAGCTTCAGCTCAACCGGATCGATTGTCAGGCTGCGCCCGATGGTCAGCCCGGCAACCTCCGGAACGCTGGCGGCCTTCTTTCGGTTAAACAGTGACCGGAACATCACCAAGCCCCTTGGAAATCTGATTTGCGGTCAAACGTGCCGAGCACAGGTAATAGAAGGATCCACCGGACGGCAGCTGATCGGGAAACGGCAGGAACCTGTAACCGGAGCCGCCCGGCTCCGACAGGGCAATCAGGCTGGCATCATTGTCGGCCAGCGCTGCGGTCAGGGCTGTGGTTGAAACCGTGCCGCCAACAGCAGCCGAATAGATTGTCGCACCGACATTCGCCGCGGACAGCGCCATCAGGATCTGGCCCGCCCCGGGATCTTGGGCCGCGCGCACCAGCGCTTCGGAAGCATTGGAGACAATAGCTTCCAGCCCGGCAATCTGGGCCGCCCGCCGGGCCGTGTCGCGGTCATCGAAAAACGCTGCGATATGCAGGGTTTCATTCAGCTCCCGGATCGCCAGGCAGGTGTTAAAGGTCTCGGCATCGGACCCGGCATATACCAGCACCTTGTTGGCCTGGGGGATGGCGGCACGTTTGAGTGACGCCAGCGCATCCAGCCGCTCCGCCTTGACCAGGTAAACCCCTTCCGGCAGTTCGGCATCGCTGCTTTTTGTCAGAAGGACAATTTTGTCATCACCATCCTGCCCGGCAATCAGGTTTTCAATCATGAGATGCGTGTGATCGCGGTTGTAGCCTACAATCACCGTCGCGCCCTTCATGTTTTCGTAGTTGCCATAGCCTTCGGCCATCCGCCTGATCCTTTCCACCATCGATCCCGCCAGCCAGCCCAAGGCGGCCGAGAATATGAGCAGCGAGCCCGGGAAAAACCACAAGGCCGCAACCAATCGCCCCGCCTCTGTCTGTGGCGAGTAATCCCCGTAGCCAACTGTCGAGGCCGTTGTCGCAGCAAAGTAAACATAAACAGAGAAATTGCTGGTCAGTTCCTCCTCGCCTGCGACGTGGAACAGCAGCCACGAGATGGCAAAGAAAGCCAGCGCAGCCAGGCAAAGCAGCCACCATTTCAGCTCAAGGAATTCCCGGTAAAATTTGACCAGAAGCCGATAAAGAATGGGCACCTGAAATTGCCTTTGCCGTCAATTATTGTGGCGCAGAGCATGGTGACTCACCACCAGGTTGTCAATTCCTATAACAGAGACAAAATCTTACGCTCCATCTGCTTGAAACAGCCTTGACCAGTGACTACGAATAGCTGCAGCTTTTTACCCTTGTGGAGATTATTATGCCGGATACTGACAGAAATTGGACTGTCGCATCGCTAAAGGCGGCGCTTGAGGAAGACGGGCAAAACAGCGGCATCCGCTGCACCGCCGCCGATGGAGCGGACGTTCTGGAGGTTACGCTGGAGGATTCAGGGGATTTCCTGCTGCACGTTTCCGTCGGAGAAGAACAGATTCTGTCATCCGCTATCTTGTGGCCGCGCGACGCCCAGGAAGACCCGGCCGGGTTCGAGGCGATGATGCTGCGCAGCCACAAGTCGCTGCTGCCGCTGTGCGCTCTTTCAATCGATGTAATCGACGGGCGTGAACATTATGAGCTTTTCGGCGCAATGTCCCGCCAGGCGCCGCTGAAGGAAATTCTTGCCGAATTCCACGCCATCGCTGACAGCGCACTTGAGCTGGCCCGTGATATCGGTCCGCGCACAATTAGCCAGGAGGATGTGGCATGAGCGTCTGGAGAAAGCTTGTCACCGCCATCAAGGGCTCAGCCAACGAAGCGGCAGAAGCCGTGGTTGACGCCAATCTTTTGAAGATCCTCGACCAGGAAATGCGCGAGGCGAAAGACGCCATTGGAAAGGCCCGCGACGAGAAGGCCCGGATGACGGCCAACAAGATCATGAAAGAAAAATCCGTCGCTGAGATGATGACGGAGATCGAACGGCGCACCGAAGCCGCCCGCACCGCAAAACAACAAGGCGACGAGGCGCTGGCGGTGGAAATCATCGAAAGCGTCCTGAAACTGCGCGACAAGGTCCAGGCGGATCAGGCACTGGCCGACCAGTACCAAAAGACCGAAGAAGGCATGGACAACGCCTTGAAGCAATCGCAGTCCCGTGTCGAAACGCTGCAGCGCAAGATCGAAGCTGCCAAGGCAAATGAGGCGCTGCTTGAGGCGCAGAAGGCAACGTCGGTCAATGCCAGCTCCTCCAATGCGCGGCTGTCTAATGCCTTGGCCAGCCTTGAACGGCTGGAGCAGCGCCAGGCGCATCAGCAGGCAGTGCTCAGTGCAGCCGAGGAAGAGGCGCAGCAGATCTCCGGAGAAGCGCTTGAGGATCGGATCAAGGCGCTGGAGAACCCAGCCAAGAACGACGTTCAGGCCATTCTGGCCAAGCTGTAATTCGAATGGAAAGACGTCTGTTGCCAGAGCGCCCGGAATGGCGTGCTCTGGCTGAATCCCTGGGCTTTGGTTTTCATTCCATGTATGGCGCGCCCTACTGGGATGAAAGCCGGGCCTACGTCTTCACGCTCCACCAGATCGAAGAGGACATCGAGGAGCCGACGGAAGAACTCTGGCGGATGTGCCTGACGCTGGTCGCCGAAGCTGTGGCCGATCCCGCCCTGATGCGCCGCATGGCAATTCCCGAGACCTACCATGGCTGGATCGCGGAAAGCTGGCTGCGCGGCGACCCGTCGCTCTATGGCCGGTTCGATTTTCACTATGACGGCAGCGGACCAGCAAAAATGCTGGAATTCAATGCCGATACGCCTACCGCGCTCTATGAAACCGGCTTTTTCCAATGGGTCTGGCTGGAACAGGAGATCGAAGCAGGCGTGCTGCCGGACGACGCCGACCAGTTCAACTCGGTGCAGGATCAGCTGATTGAACGGCTGGGCCGTATGTTTGCGCCCGGCTATCATCTGCATTTTGCCAGCGTACGCGGCAGCGAGGAAGACAGGGCAACCGTAAGCTACTTGGAAGATTGCGCGCGCCAGGCCGGGCTGATCCCTGAATTCGTGGCCGTTCAGGATATCGGTCTGGATAGCCAGGGGCGGTTCGCCGACAGCAAGGACACAGTCATAGAGGCGATCTTCAAGCTGTATCCCTGGGAAGACATGTTCCGAGAAGACTACGGCCCAGCCCTGCCCGCGTCGGCGACCCGCTGGATAGAGCCGCCCTGGAAGGCGTTGCTGTCGAACAAGGCGATCTTACCACTGCTTTGGGAGATGTATCCAGACCACCCGAACCTGCTGCCCGCCTGGTTTCAGGACGAGGCGCCGCAGGACGCGATAGGCGCTCCCCATGTAGTCAAGCCATTTTTCAGCCGGGAAGGCGCCAATGTCACGCTACGCCGACTAGGGCAAGATGTCCTCAGCACACCGGGCGGATACGGCAGTGAAGGTAGCATTCTCCAAGCCTATTGCCCACCCGCCCATTTTGGGGATGACAATGCAATGCTCGGTTCCTGGATCGTTGGCGATACTGCTTGTGGGCTATGCATCCGTGAAGACATCAGCGAAATCACTCAGGATCTTTCACGTTTTGTGCCACATGTAATTTTGGGGTAAATTCCGCCCGTTTCAGGTTAGCTGCAAAATTACTTGTGCATGTGGTACTGGCGAAGGAAGTATAAAGCCCACAGTGCCGACTAAGAGTATCCTTTCGGTATTATTCTGCATTGAGCCAAAGCAGCTTGCTTGAAAAAAGTATTAACCGATCCTTAGCAATCAAAAAGCTTCTGGCTCCTTGGTGGCCGCTTGCCCCAGTTTTACAAAATAATGCTTTCAAGAAAATGTCGTGACCGGGAAAAGTCCGTGGCTTGTGTGTTGCTGCTGCTCGATTTTTCCGATGCTGCATGTGCGGCGAAAGTCCGCACCGTCCGCAACCAGGTCATACGATGCCAGTTTCATGCTGCGCCCTAGACGAGCGGCAGCTTTTGATCGCGGCACCGCGGCGAAAATCGTGGCCTGATCTAGCGACAGTAAGGGATTTGCGAAGGTCGCTCTCTGCGCGTCGCCGCCGCTGGTTGAACGTACAGCGGCGAACAATGGGAAATCACATTGGTGAGGGTCCGCTTCAAAGAAGGTGGCCATAGCATCTCGCACACGCGGCATTCTCAAGGCTCCCCCAGAGATATGACCGCTTGAGGTTGGCTGCCGTCATCCAGATGCCAGCGCAAGTCCTCCGGACGCCGGTCTTGTTGAAGCAGCTTTTTGTCTCTGTTTTCAGGCTGAGGCATACTTAGTGAAGTGGCTATCGTAGGCCATTGGCCGTCAGCTTGTATTGAAACCGAACACTCTCGGTGTGGCAGGTAGTCGTCCGGAAAGACAAATTATAATACTTTTCAATGATTTATCTTTTGGTATTCTAAGGTATCTCTTCAGAGGGTACGGTATTCCTGCGGGGGGGTACTGGCGCAATCTTTGGGAGAAGTTTGTGAAGGCTTCTGCCTCATTGGGGCAATGCTTCCTGCCGGGCCTCTCTGTCAGAGCGACCAACTCACAAGCGAGCTAAAGGCTCGGATCGGTTTCCGGCATGTTTTTCGGAAAAAGTTTTACCGTAAACTTGACGCGTGACCCGTTCATGGGCTATCAACCCCTCATCGGCAGTTCTTGAGGGCATCTCCCATGGCGACAAAAGGTGAAATGGTCCGTGCTCTTGCGGAGTACTTTGATCTGAATCCCAATAAGGTTGATGCCATGACGCGCGCCATGGCCCGTGCCGGTCTGCGCAGCCCTGGGGGGCGCGGGCGGGCGGCGGCGCACATGACCGGCGAAGATATCTTTCACCTGACCTTGGCATTGGTCATGAATGTCGAAACCAAAGATGCGGCGGAATCTGTAAAGGAACTTTCTCAGCTGCGGCTAGTACGCGGGAACCTGTTTCTTGACGGCCATATCCAGTGGGAAGCCAACTGCGATGCGGGAGGGGAGCGCACGCTGCTCGACGCCCTGAACCGGTTGCCTGTCGCTGGCCTGGAGCTGTACCGCACCTTTGGCGCATTCTGCGGCCATTGGCTCGAGGCAGGGTTCAACGGTCCTGAGGATGGGTTCGGTTCTGCCCAGGTGTCTGTCGAGGTCAGCTCAACTGGGCCGCAAGCGGTGTTCTCGCATCGATCCGACGAGGGCGATCTGATGCTCTGGTTTGGCGAAGCTGCCACGGATCTGGAAACAACGGAGTGGGAGCGGCGGACGATCCTGTCCCACAAGCTCTTCCGGCGGCTGTCGCTACTCACCCGTAGCAACGGTTCCTGACCGAATCCGGGCGCTTTACTGGCCCCATAAGTCGAGCGATCCGCCGAATTCGATTCGCGAAATCGGAGTAAATTCACGATTAGCGCCGCCCAATTGGCACGCGTTTTCAACTATCCACAGAGTTATCCAGATGAAAATGACCCATCAAAACTTTTCTGACGCTCATATCGCCAGCGTTTCGGGCGGTGCTGAAGAAATTGCGGTCCTTTTCTCGCAAATTTCGCTGGATGACCAGGAAATCGGAGGCAAGCGCCTTACCGATCTTGAGGCCGGAATTTGCGAAAATTCGGCCCCCCAGACCTCGCACTCCCGGCGGGCTGGACATGTGGAACGGGCATCTTCTATGGGCAATTCCCGAATATGCGGCTGATCTCCTGACGCGGTTCTGATCTCTCAGTTCCAATCGGGATACAGGCGCCCATCGGCAGAAACTGTCCAAAGAGGCTCAAACACCCAAAACCAGATATAGGCGCTTGGCGCCCGAATGAACCGTGCGAAAGCTCGATCCCTGTGTAACACCTGCCGGGTAGCATGATGCTGTCGCCAGGACAAGGACGGCTCTTCGCAAATTTCAAAGATCGTCATAGCCCGAGAAATGTCGATTTCTCGGGGCGGGAGAATTCATGTCTTATCCCTATCTGCCGGGCGGCATTCGCTTGCCCGAGGTGAGCGCTGGCAACCGCCGCACTCAGGTCGCATCGAAAGCCCATTTCACCGGGCATATCACTTTTGGCGAAGGCCACGGACGCGGTGTCGGCCTGGAAAGCAACCTTGAGAAGAAGGTGGCGCTCGTCCTTCGTTATGCACCGACCACGGTTGATCTCGTCGAGCAGCAGGCCTTCGAATGGTATGATGCCGATGGTGAGTTCCACATCCACTACGTCGATCTGGTCTGCCAGCGGCGAGACGGCCGTCGTATCGGGTACGCGGTGCGTCCGATCCATCGTGTCAGCGCCAGGTACGAGGGTAAGCTTGCCCGGATCAGGCACCAGGCGCTCTCAGAGGGCGTGTTCGATGACTTTCGCCTCTTCACCGAACGGGATGTGTGCCCCATCGCCCTTCACAACGCCACGCACCTTCATTCGGTCCGCATCGATCAGCCCCACCTGAGTGGTCCGGTTTGATTGTTAGTGCATGACCGGTCTTTGATCCATCAGAACGATGGTTTCCGGCGCGGGCGGGCGATACCCCAGAGCACTGTGTGGTCGCTTGGTGTTGTAGTGTTTCCTCCACTT
>NZ_JBMERQ010000025.1:0-9002 GCF_048820895.1 Cribrihabitans neustonicus | reverse complement strand
GTCGGTTCCCATCCCGCCATACTGTTTGCGCCAGCGGTAATAGGTCTGCTCGGTGATGCGCACTTCGCGGATCGCATCCACCCGCGCCATCCCTCGCCCGACAAGCACCTCAACCTGCCGCAGCTTCGTGACAATTTCTTCGGGTTTGTGCCGCTTCGTTCCCATTCTGATCCTCCGTTTTCCTAAACATAACGGCGGACCACTTCACTGGGGGAGGATCACGGGCGGCAGTCTCTGGCAAGAGGGTGGCGGACGGCTTTGTGCCGACCGCACTCTCCCCAACCTAGAGGATGTTGCTGGTACACCCGCCATCTGTGAGTCCATTATTGTGCTTTGGTAGGCTCAAGCGGCGCTGGTGCAAGGTGGCGAGAACTGGGAAGCCTTGCCTCGTGCGCACAACACATCAAGTCGTGGTTAGACGCCTTAACTGAAAGTTCTCGGCCAGAGGAAATCCTGATGACCGGCATGCATCGCATACCCGGCGTAGTCTGCACACTTGGCGTAGCCTGCACGGCGGGCATACGGGGCCAACGGAGCCTTCACTCAACCCGACTTCACATTGTTTATGATGAGCCGAAGACCTGCTGCATAGCCGCGACGGGTTCGCATGCAGGTCGGGCGGAGAGCCGCCATTCGCTGCGCGAGCGGTGAACGACGACTTAGCGCGTATAGCGGATGCCACGATTGCGACCGGACGCATTCAGATGCGGGCCTTTCTCGGCAAACGCCAGGCATAAGGACCGGAACGGGCAATCGCTCCCGGTCGTATCCCTGCTCGGGCGGCGGCCATGCATCGAGATGTAGCGCCCGCCCGGTATTCGGTTACCGCTCCGCGGCGACGGCAAGCACCTCGATGCGGTAGTGCGGCTGCGCCATGCGAGCCTCGACGCAGACCCGCGTCGGCGGCGTGATGGAAGAGACCCATTCGTCCCAGACCGCGTTCATGCCGGCGTAATCGGCCATGTCCGAGAGCCAGATCTGCACCGAGATCAGATCTTCGCGTCCGGAACCCGCCTCCGCGAGAAGCGCATCGACCTTGGCAAAGACATCGCGCGACTGGGCTTCGATGCCGCCGTCCTTGAGTTGCGACACCTGCCCGGCGAGATGCACCTGGCCGTTGTGAATCGCGATTGCCGAAAAGCGGGGCGAGCCGCCGATTTTCCTTAGAGTGCCGGTCATGGGTCGCTCCTTGTGTCTGCTGTTCGCGGGTCTTGTAGACAGGTCTCCCCGATTCAGGCAAAATTCATTACCTGAATTCTACTTCAGGAGATTTGAAATTGGCCATCAAGATAGAGATGCTGCGCTGTTTCTGTGCAGTCGTGCAGCAGGGCAGTCTGAACGAGGCCGCCAACCAGCTTGGCCGCACCCCTTCGGCCGTCTCCATGATGCTCAAGCAGTTCGAGGAGCATGTCGGCGCCGCTCTGTTCGAGACGGCGCGGAAGTCGCGCCTGACGCCCTTGGGCGGGATGATTTACGGCGAAGCCCGGCGCGAGATCGAGCATTTCGGCCGCACGGTCGCGGCGATTGAAGGGCTGGCTCGCGCCGAGGAGGGCCAGGTGCGGCTGGCCGTCACGCCGTCCGTCGCGGCGGCGATATTGCCCGCGGTGATCCGGCACTTCCGCTGCGGCCATCCGAAGGTGCGCATCGACATGCGCGACATGGACAGCGCCTCGGTGCAGCGCGAACTCGAGGCCGAGCGCGCCGATATCGGCATTGCCAGCATCGCGGCGGGGACAGGCTTCGAGCGCAAGCTGCTGTTCTCGGACACTTTCGGGGTTGTCTGCGCAGCGGACGATTCGCTTGCCTCGCGGGGCAAAGCGGTGGGCTGGAGCGATCTCGCCGGACGCGATTTCATCGCTAACGGGCTGTGCCGGCTGATCGAGGACCCGGGTTTCGCCGCAATCCGTGACGGTACGCTGATGTCTGTGCCCAACACTGCCTCGCTTTTGGCGCTGGTGCGTGGCGGCGTTGGGCTAACGCTGTTGCCCCGCAGGGCCGTACCGCGGGATGACGCTGGGCTCGCCTTCCTTCCGCTCGCCGAAAGCGAGGCGCGGCGGCATCTCTATCTTGTGTCGCAGCCGCGCCGCCTGCTGCTGCCGGCGGCACGCGCCTTTCTGCGAGTGCTCGAAACCGAGACGGCGGATCTGCGGGACACGGC
This sequence comes from Cribrihabitans neustonicus, assembly GCF_048820895.1. Taxonomy (NCBI): domain Bacteria; kingdom Pseudomonadati; phylum Pseudomonadota; class Alphaproteobacteria; order Rhodobacterales; family Paracoccaceae; genus Cribrihabitans; species Cribrihabitans neustonicus. The sequence goes on along the minus strand of NZ_JBMERQ010000025.1, from coordinate 6,844 downwards.
TTGACTTCAGATCAGCTGAAGAAAATTCAATTTAATCGAGTTTGATTGAAACCATTCGCTCAGGCCTACTGTCTCCAGCCACGTCCGGGGCACCCGGTCCAGACAGGAGACAGCACATGAACGCCATGACCGACCTCAACCGCAACTACATCGCAGGGGCTTGGGTCGCCGGCGTCGGCGAGATCGAGAACCGCAACCCGTCGGACCTGTCTGAGGTGGTCGGCCGCTATGCACAGGCCAGCAGCGCGCAGCTCGACGAGGCTCTGGCGGCGGCGAAGCGGGCACAGGCGGTCTGGGCGAGCTATGGCCCTGAGCGGCGCCACGACGTGCTGATGGCCATCGGCACCGAGATGATGTCGCGCGCGGCCGAACTGGGCGAACTCCTGTCGCGAGAGGAGGGCAAGCCGCTGGCTGAAGGCAAGGGCGAGGTCTACCGTGCCGGCCAGTTCTTCACATATTACGCCGCTGAGTGCCTGCGCCAGATCGGCGATACCGCCGACAGCGTGCGCGCCGGTGTTGAAATCGACGTGCGGCGCGAGCCGGTGGGCGTCGTCGCCGTGATCAGCCCGTGGAACTTCCCCACCGCGACCGCCAGCTGGAAGATCGCCCCGGCGCTGGCCTTTGGCAACGCGGTGATCTGGAAGCCCGCCAATGTCACCCCGGCCTCGGCTGTGGCGCTGACCGGGATCATCGCCCGCCAGGACATTCCCGAAGGACTGTTCAACCTGGTCATGGGCGCGGGCAGCGAGATCGGCCAGAAGCTGGTCGAAAGCCCCGAACTGGACGCGATTTCCTTCACCGGCTCGGTGCCGGTCGGACGCGGCATCGCCCGCGCGGCGGTTGGGAACTTCACCAAGATCCAGATGGAGATGGGCTCGAAGAACGCGCTGGCGGTGATGGATGACGCTGATCTCGACCTCGCGGTCAGCCTTGCGCTTGGCGGCGCTTTTGGCGGTTCGGGGCAGAAATGCACCGCCTCGTCGCGGCTGGTGGTGCACGAGGCCGTGCACGACGAATTCGTCGAGAAGCTGATCGCGGGCGCGAAGGCCCTGAAGGTCGGCCACGCGCTGGAGGAAGGCACGCAGATCGGCCCGGTGGTGAGCGAGGCGCAGCTGGCGGCCAACCTCGACTATATCGAGCTGGGCAAATCCGAAGGCGCAACGCTGGCCTGCGGCGGTGAACGCCTCAAGCTTGCGACTGAGGGCTACTACATGTCGCCCGCCGTCTTCACCGGCACCACCAACGACATGCGGATCAACCGCGAGGAAATGTTCGCCCCGATCGCCTGCGTCATCAAGGTCGGCTCCTACGCCGAGGCGCTGGAGGTGGTGAACGACACCGAGTTTGGTCTGACCTCGGGCATCGTCACCCGATCGATTGCACGGGCCACCCATTTCCGCCGCAACGCCCGCACCGGCTGCGTCATGGTCAACCTGCCGACCGCCGGAACCGACTACCACGTTCCCTTTGGCGGGCGGGGGAACTCCTCCTACGGACCGCGTGAGCAGGGCGCCTATGCGGCCGAATTCTACACCACGGTCAAGACCGCCTACATCGCGGCCGGCACGCCGGAGGATCTGAAGTGAGCCACCGGATCGATTGCCTGCAATATGCCAACTGGTCGGAAAAGATCTTCCGCCAGATGCGCGAAGGCGGCGTGGACGCGGTCCACGTCACCATCGCCTATCATGAAAACTTCCGTGAAACCGTGCTCAACATCGAGGCCTGGAACCGCCGCTTCGAGGAATTCCCCGAGCTGATCTTTCAGGGCCGCACCGGCGACGACGTGCGCCGCGCCAAGGCCGAGGGGCGCACCGCGATCTTCTTCGGTTTCCAGAACCCCAGCCCGATCGAGGACGATATCGGCTTGGTCGAGATCGTCCACACGCTCGGCGCGCGCTTCATGCAGCTGAGCTACAACAACCAGTCGCTGCTGGCGACCGGCTGCTACGAGGCCGAGGATCCGGGACTCACCCGGATGGGGCGCGAGGTGATCGAGGAGATGAACCGCGTCGGCCTGGTTGTCGACATGAGCCATTCCGCCGAGCGCTCGACGCTGGAGGCTGTCGAACTTTCGGCGCGCCCCATCGCCATCACCCACGCCAATCCGGCCTCGTGGGCACCGGCGCTGCGCAACAAGAGCGATACGGTCATCCGGGCGTTGGCCGAGACCGGCGGCATGCTCGGCTTCTCGCTGTATCCGCATCACCTCAAGGACAAGTCGGCCTGCACGCTGGAGAGCTTTTGCGAGATGATCGCGCGCACCGCGGACGTGGCGGGCACCCAGAGCCTCGGGATCGGCTCGGACCTGTGCCAGGACCACCCCGACAGCGTGGTCGACTGGATGCGCATGGGCCGCTGGACCAAGCGTGTCGATTACGGCGAGGGCTCGGCCGCCGCGCCCGGTTTCCCCGGCATGCCAACCTGGTTCGAGGATAACCGGGACTTCCCCAACATAGAGGCGGGGCTGCGGGCCGTGGGCTTCGACGCGGCGGAGGTGGCCGCGATCATGGGCGAGAACTGGCTGCGCTTTTTTGACGAAAGCTTCGGCGCCGCTGGGGAGGCGGGGCTGAGGGCCGTGGCCGAGTAGCGCCACCCGAACACAACAGACCTGCGAAATTCCTTCAGGGAGGATGGAATGACGGACCAGACCCAGACCCCGGCCGCGGCGGCGACGCCCGGCTCCGGCCACATCAACAGGCCGCTTTTCGCGATCACCGGCGGCTTCATTGCCATCTTCTGCCTGATCGCGCTTTTCGACCTCGCGCTTCTGTCGTCGTTGGTAGACGCGAGCTTTGCCTTCTCGGCCAAGTATTTCGGCTTCTACTGGCAGCTGCTGCTGCTGGCGACCTTCCTGATCGGTCTTGTCCTGATCGTGCTGCCCGGCGGGCGGGCGATCATGGGCGGTCTCGCGCGGCCCGAGTTCTCGGTGTTCCAGTGGGGCTCGATGATCATGTGCACGCTGCTGGCCGGCGGCGGGGTGTTCTGGGCCGCGGGCGAGCCGATGGCGCATTTTCTCTTCCCGCCGCCGTACTTCGGCACCGAGGCAGGCACGGCGGAGACCGTGGCCCCGGCACTGGCGCAGAGCTTCATGCATTGGGGCTTTCTGGCCTGGGCGATCCTCGGCGCGCTCTCGACCGTGATGCTGATGCATTACCACTATGAAAAGGGGCTGCCGCTGGCACCGCGCACGCTGCTCTACCCGCTGTTCGGTGACCGAGCGATCCGCGGACCGATCGGGCTTGCCGCCGACGCCTCCTGCATCATCGCGGTGGTCGCGGGGACCGTCGGCCCGATCGGCTTCCTCGGTCTTCAAGTCAGCTACGGGCTGAACGCCCTGTTCGGCATCACCGACAGCTTTGCGACACAGGCGGCGGTGATCGCCGGACTGGTCGCGCTCTACACCCTGTCCGCGGTCTCCGGCCTGACCCGCGGCATCCAGCTTCTGAGCAAGATCAACGTGATCCTTGCAGGCGGGCTGCTGTTGTTCATGCTGGTCTTCGGGCCGACCGCCTTCATCTTCAAGAGCTACTTTGCCGGCTTTGCCGACTACATCGGCAATTTCTTCGGCATGGCGCTGCACCGCGGCGATGCCGGGCTGTTCGGCGAGCCGGGCTGGCTGGGCTGGTGGACGGTGTTCTTCTGGGGCTGGTTCATGGGCTACGGACCGCTGATGGCGATGTTCATCGCCCGGATCTCGCGCGGCCGCTCGATCCGGTCCATCGTGATCATGCTGTCGCTGGCGGCCCCCGTCATCACCACCTTCTGGTTCACCATCATCGGCGGCTCGGGCATCGCCTTCGAGCTTGCCCAGCCCGGCTCCGTCTCGACCGCCTTCGAGGGGTTCAACCTGCCCGCCGCGCTGCTGGCGATCACCCAGCAGCTGCCGATGGGCTTCGCTGTTTCGCTGCTGTTCCTGGTGCTGACGACGATCTTCGTGGCCACCACGGGCGACTCGATGACCTACGTGATTTCGGTTGCCATGTCGGATCAGGACCGCTCCTCGCTGCCGGTGCGGGTGTTCTGGGGCATCGGCATGGGCTTGATGGCCATCATCCTGATCTCGCTCGGCGCGGGCGGTGTCGGCAAGCTGCAGAGCTTCATCGTCGTGACCGCCGTTCCGGTGTCCCTGGTGCTGCTGCCCTCTCTCTGGGACGCGGTCAGAATCACCCTCGCCAAGGGTCGCGAACGCGGCTGATCCGGCCGCCGGGCTGCCCGCGGCGGGCAGCCCGCACCGATACGTGGTAACATGCGAAGAGGAGGCGCATGATGAAACTTGACCAGCTGAGCCCAGATCGCGTCGCGCTGCGCCGCCCGGAGACGGTGATGCGCCTGGCACGGATGGGGTCGTTCCACCAGTCGCGGCTGTCCTTCATGCGGGTGCTGCTGCGGCGTTTGAAATCCGAGAACTGGCGCTTTGAGCGCCGCGCCTTTGAGATCGACGCCAAGGGCGTGGGGCATGCGGTCTACACGATGCACGGACCAGAGCGCAGCTACAGCCTCGTGGCCTTTGCCCACGATCTCGCCCCCGAGCAGCGCTCGGACCGGGTCATCGCCACCGCTTGGGACGCGACCTTCACCCTGTTCGACGGGCTGCCCTCGGCGGCGGATATCGGGCGGCTGTCCCGCAACGTGCCCTTGCAGGAGGCCGGGCGTGTCACCGCGACCGAGCTGACCGTGTCGCGGGCCAATAGATCGGTGCGGCTGTTTGACCATGTGGTCGACTGCCTCAGCCGTGGCGAACAGCCCGACACCGCGCAGGTCGATGCCGTGGGCTACCTGATGCGCACCACCGCCGTCTACGGCTCGGGCAAGCTCGGCGCCGCCGACCGCGAAAGCATCTGCGAGCGGCCGGAGTTCGCGGCGCCGTTCCAGGCCGAGATGCTGACCGTGTTCCTGATCCGGGGTTTCGTGCTGGATCTCGTCGAACACCTCGCCGCCCTCAAGGGCGGCGGCCGTGCGGTAACGCTCGAACCCCGGCTGCGCCGCCGATTCGGGATCGGCAACTCCACCGGGCTCGGCATGGCGCCCTTCCTGCTCAACCACCCGATCCTTCTCAACAACTGGATCAAGGCGCGCGAGACCGCGCTGGCCCGAATCCGGGCGCTGCCCGCGATCTCGCCCGCCGAGGCGGATATGTTTCGGGTCATGCTGCGCCGGGGCCGCCGCAACATCGACGAATGGCATTCCGAGCACCCGATCCAGCGCGGCAAGATCGCAGAGTTGAAGAGCGATCTCGACCGGCTCAACGCGCATGTCGAAAGCGGGGCGCTGGAGGGGGCATCGCCTTGGGATCGTCTCTACCGCTGGTCCGAGACCGCCTTGAGTCTCGAGGGGCAGGAGCTTCTCGTGGCGCTGATGATGGAGCCCTACGGCGCGCTGGTCGATGATCTGCCGATGCGCATGAGCGCGGATGAAAGCGCGGGATTCCGGATTGATGGCGGCATGAGCGTGGCACGGCTGCGCGGCATCCTCGAGCGCGACTACGCCTGGGCGCTCGGGATCGATTGGAACAGCCCAGAAGCGCAGGCCCGCGCGTGGTACGTCTCGGCCGAGAAGCTCGAGCCGCGCCTCGGCGAGCGCCATCTGGAGCCGGTGGCGGCCTACGAGCAGCCCTTGGCGCCCGGCCGCGACGCGGCGCTGCTGTTCGAAGCGCTCAGGGGCGAAGCTGGCGACGCAAGGGTTGCGGACTTCCTGCTGCGCCACCCGGAGCACCGGCACATCCTGCGACGGGTGCAGATCGCGGCCCGTCATCCCTATGCCGAGATCCGCGACAACACCGTCGGCGCTGAGGTCCTGCCCATCGATCTCCTGCGCGCGAAGCTTTCCTTCTTCGGCGCCTGCCACTTCGACCCCCGCTCCGACCGCTGGGTGCGGATCAACATGTTCCGCAACGCGCCGTTCCCGCACGAGCTTGCCGAAATGGAGTTCGCGGGCTGGACCTATCCTGCCCTTCCGGAGGCGCTGTGATGATCTGTTCGCTCAACGAGATCGAGGCGCTCGCCCGCAAGGCGGCGCGCGGCGCCGGCATGAGCTGGGGGCTGGCCGAAGAGGCGGGCAAGGCGGCGCGCTGGCTCAGCGGAAACGGGTTTCCCGGCCCGAGGCTTCTCGCCGAACTGCTTCGCCAGAATGACGGCAAGCCCTATTCCGATCTTGCACCGCGACAGCTCGACGGGACCTGGCGCGCCCGGCGCGGCCCGCTCTGCCCGATCATAGCTGGGGCGCTGATCTGCGACCGTGCCGACGAGCTGAGGAACGGGGCCGAATTGCTCTTGGGCGAGGTAGCGGTGCCGCTCCTGCTGGTTCCCTTCGCATCCGACGCCTCCCGCTCCGCCGGAGTGACCTTGGCTCTGGAATGGCGGGGCATGTCAATCATTCTCGACGGCGGCACTCCGGGGATGTACGGCGAGGAAGCGGCACTGCTCGCGGCCGAGGCGGGGTCGGTCACGTTGACTTCGGCTGGTGAACGCGCGCTTGCGTCGGTTCGAACCAACCCGGATCGTCATGTCACCACCGAAACCTCACGGTTTCTCGAGCAATTCGCGCTCCGCACCTGCGCCCCTGCGACCGAGGCGAGCCGGGCCGGTGCAGGCGCCGGGCAAGAAGGCGACTAACGGCAGTGCATCTCCGATAACTGATTTCGCAGGCTCGGTAGACATCGCTGGATCGAGCGAAAATATGGGTATGCCTAAATGGCATCGAACGGCTTATTCTGTTGAAAAACTCGGGTTGTTTTGGGTGTTGAGTGTTGATTCACTTTCCGCGAGGCAAGCGGAGGTGCGTGGCAATGATGGGACCACGGCAGGAATCGCAGGGTGCGCTGTTCTACGAGTTCTCGATAGAG
>NZ_JBMERQ010000024.1:0-9528 GCF_048820895.1 Cribrihabitans neustonicus | reverse complement strand
CACCGCCCACATACGAGCCTCGACGGGCTCACCCCGCGGGAGTATCACCAACGGTCAGTAGAGGGCCAAACCCTGAACAGAGCGAACTAATAACCGCGGACTCTGCGGGGAGCCCGTCAGCGATGATCGGCCTGGCCCGAATCGCAAAAAGCCCTTCCGGAGAAGGGCTTGACGGGAACATGCTTGAGTGTTCGGTAAAAGTGGTTGCGGGAGCAGGATTTGGACATTGTTTCATCCAGGCCGGATAACACGCGGGGGAAAGCCCATCCGGTTCTCCGAAGGCTCAAACGTCCTCCATTCGAAGCGGATGATCGCTGCGGGCGCTGTTTTTTGGACCACCCGAGCGGCAGCTATGCGCAGATAGCGACATAGCAAAGTCTGGGGATCTGCCTTTCGGGCGGCGGTCCTGTGCTGCACGAGCAATGGAAGGAGCAGACCTTCGCCGCAAGTGCAGCCACCAACCGTCATCGAACGGAAGGTGGCTTAATCGAGCGTCAGGGGCGGCACGAAACAGCGACACGTCCACCTAAGTTTGATTTTGAGTCTTGGTTAAGGTGCTATTCCCCAAGGAGGCGCATGCGAAAACCCGTAGAGCCCGAGCGTAACGATCAGGCAGCCAACGCCCAGCATAAGCACCCGTCGCGGTGCAAAGCGAACGATGACTGCCGCAAAGGGGGCGGCGGGGAGACCACCGGCGATCAAAGCAAGAGCGGTCCACGCAAACTCCCGCCAGCCCAGATGCCCGGCAAATGTGACCGCGATAGCGGTTGTCACAAAGAACTCGGCCGCGATGGCCGAACCGATCATATGCCGCGCAGAAGATCCAGAGGCGACCAGCGTACCCGACACTATTGGGCCCCACCCACCACCGCCCACTGCGTCAAGGAACCCGCCAATCCCCCCGAGCGGCAAAAGCCCGCGGGGCGGTTTGATACCCGGCGTTGTGCCTAAGGCTTTCCACAGGACAACACCCCCCATAGCGGTCAGATAGGCTGATACGAAGGGCGCGAGCATTTCTCCAAGGCCCGTCGCCAGAAGACTCGCCCCTGCAACGCCTCCCAGAACGCCCGAGACAGCCAGCGGTCCGACAAGTTTCCAGCTCACGTTGCGCGCCACGGCATGGGAAGTGGCGCTTGCAGCGGTTGTCGCAGTTTCCGCGAGGTGAACGGCTGCACTTGCCGCAGCCGGTGAATAGCCGAGGGTTAGAAGCACAGACGTTGAGGTTAGCCCGTAGGCCATGCCAAGAGCGCCATCAATCATCTGGGCAGCGAACCCCACGGCAGCAATCTGCCAGAAGTCGTCAATCACGGATAGCCCCTCTTCGCCGCCGTACCTGCAATGCCGTCAGACGGCCTTCTTCAACGGCCGCGACGCTGAGCCCGCCCGCGGCGGGCGCGGTGTGAGAGGGGTGATCGTGCCGGGGCCGCTCGCGGTGCGGTACGTCGCTTTCACGAGGGCGCGGAACATGATCATCATTGCTATGACAGCACCTATGCTCACCAAATCGATCCCAGCCGAGAGGAAAGCGGCCAGTGTGACTCCGCCGGTGAGCGCCCCCAAAAGCCCGGCAAGAGACGCGGCAAGCGCCAGCGGAAACAGCCCTGTCAGAAGGGCCAGCAGCGTCATTGCGAGCATTTCGCCCCGGAACCAGCTCCCCGGGCGGGAAAGAATCTTGCAGAAGTAGATCGCACAGACGAGGCCCAGTGAGGTCAGGCTGGCGGCAAGAGCGGCGGTGTGTAACATCTGTTTGGGTCTCCTGGTTTGGTGCCGCCGCCTTCAGCGGCGGAAGCAGGGTTCACCCATGGGGGTGCGCGGCGGTTGCGCCGGCGGTTTTTGCGGCGTTGCGCTGCCGCCAGTCGCCAAGAAAAAGCAGGATCGGCGCCGCGATGAAGACTGACGAGCCGGCCGCGATGACAATGCCGAACACCATTGGGATGGCGAAGCTTTGCACAGCCGCACCGCCCCAGATAGCCATCGGCAGCATCGCTGCGAGCGCGGTGGCCGAGGTGTAGAGCGAGCGCGCCAGCGTTTGGTTTATTGAAAGGTCGATCAGTTCCCGCAGCGGCATCGCGGGGTACAGGCCGATGTTTTCGCGCATCCGGTCATACACGACGACCTTGTCGTTGACGGAGTAGCCGATCAGCGTCAGCAGCGCTGCAATGGCAGTCAGCCCGAAATCGAGACCGGTAAGAGCAAAGAAGCCGACCGTCTTGGTGATGTCGAGAACAAGGGTTGCGATGGCCCCAACCGCAAAGGGCCAGTCGAACCGCGCCCAGATGTAGATCAGCATGGCAAGGCTGGCGGCGGCGACGGCGAGGATGCCGGCAAGCGCTAGTTCGGCGCTGACCCGCGGGCCGATGATTTCGACGCGCTCAAAGCTGGCATCCGGGGCCGCGGCCGCAACGGCGGAACGGACCTGATCGGCAGCTCGGGTTTGCGCGGCATCGCCGCCCGGCTGCTCTTCGACCCGGATCAGCAGACTCTGGCCCGCGTCCGATTGCTGGAAAGAGACGTCGCCTAGCCCCAGCGCTTCAACAGCAGTTCTGAGGCCGGCCATATCGGGCGCAGTCTGGAACTGTGCCTCGATCAGCGTGCCGCCGCGAAAGTCGACACCGTAGTTCAGGCCGGGTGCGGTGAACAGCACGATTGAGGCGGCGGAGAGCACGACTGAAAGGGCAAGCCCGGTAAACCGCATCCGCATGAACCGGAAGGCAGGTGTGGCCTTCGGGCGCAGGAAGCCGAGCGGCGCGCGGATCTCGAAAGTCTTCGGCCGGCGGGTGCGCAGATAGATGTCCATCGCCGAGCGCACGACGGTGACGGCGGTGAAGATCGAGATCAGGATGCCCAGCCCCATAGTGATGGCGAAGCCCTTCACCGGTCCCGAGCCGAGCCAGAACAGCAGCGCCGTGGCGATCAAGGCTGTCAGGTTCGAGTCGAGGATCGCACGATAGGCCCGGTCGAACCCCGCCTGCATCGCCGACGCGGCGCGTTTGCCGCGCGCGGTTTCCTCGCGGATGCGCTCGTTGATCAGAACGTTGGCATCAACCGCCAGCCCCATGCCGAGGATGAGCCCCGCGATGCCCGGCAAGGTCAGCGTGGCGCCGAGCAGGGTCAGGGCCGCAATGGTCAACACCACGTTCAGCAGCAGCGCGCCCGTCGCCACCACGCCCCAGCCGCCGTAGAGCAGGATCATCACGGCAGCAACCAGGCCAAAGCCCGCAAGCCCGGTCCACAGCCCGCCCGCAATGGCATCGGCGCCGAGGTCGGCGCCCACGGTGCGCTCTTCGATCACCTCGAGCGGCACCGGCAGGGCGCCTGCGCACAACAGGGCCGAAAGCGTCGCAGTCTCCGCGACCGTAAAGCCGCCGCTGATCTCGCCCGATCCGCCCAGGATCGGCTCGCGGATCACCGGCGCGCTCAGCACCTCGCCGTCGAGCACGATGGCAAACGGCTGGCCGACCAGCGACTGCGTCAGTTCGCCAAAGGTAAGTGCGCCCTGGGTGTCGAAGCGGAAATGCACCACCGGCGCTCCAGTCACGGGATTGAACGCCGCCGATGCATCGGCCAACCGTTCACCGTTGAGCGCGGGTGCCGCTTCAATGACAAGCGAACCCGACCCGCCCGCCATCGGCAGCCGCAGCGTATCCGGGCCGAGCGGGCGGCCTCCGCCCGGATCCGGCATCACGCGGTGGAAGGTTAGCTCCGCGGTGCTGCCAAGCAGGGTGCGCAGCGCAGAGGGATCGGCGACACCCGGCATCTGCACCAGAATACGGTCGCCGCCCAGCCGCTGGATCGAGGGTTCGGCGACGCCGGCCTCGTCGACACGCTTGCGCACCACTTCGATGCTGCGCGCCATGGCGTCGGCCTGGGCCGCCGCAAGGTATGCTTCGCGCAAGGTAAGATGAAGGCCGCCGCCCTCTGTTTCAGAAACGGTATAGGCTGCTTCTGCGCGGGCAAGGGCATTGCGCTGGAATGTTGGCAATGCCGCGTCAACCGCCGCGCGCAAGGCCTCGGAATGTGCATCCGCGCCGTTTGGCCGGACAGTCAGGGCCCGCCCCTCGATGGCGATATGGGCCCGCAGGCCTGCATTCGTGAGCACCCCGGCCAGGTCTGCGCGGGCTGCGTTCAGCAGATCTTCGGCGAGCGCGGCTTCGCTGGCCCGCAGCGTCAGCGAGGCGCCGCCCCGCAGGTCGAGGCCAAGGGCAACGGGTGTTTCAGGCAGCCAGTGAGGCAGGGCGCGGGCGGCATCGCGCGGCAGGAAACTCGGCAGCGCAACAGTAATCCCCACCAGGATTACGAGCGCATAGGCGGCAAACCGCCAGACAGGTGTCTTCAAGATCGACCCTCAGGCGCCCCGCATGGCCGGGGGCACGGCGGCCGTCCGCCGGTAGACGCAAATGCGATCGCATCGGGGCGTCAGCCAATGGTCTGCGGCAGGCTTCAGTGAAATTTGTTTCGGCCCAATGAAGTTCAATGGGGGCGCAATGAAATATTTTTTGTGCCGCCGCTTGCGGTACCGCCGCGAACGCCCACTTCTACCGTGCTCGAGTTCCGATCTTGCGCCGGCCCTGGTTGACCGCCGTCGCGAGCGCTTCTGCGGGCGGGTCTTTTGGGAGCCGTGACTTGGATCTTCTCCTCCTTGATGTTTTGGGCAAGCCTGTGTGGAGTTGGGCGCTCTTTCTCCTTCTAGTGGCCGCGCTGCTGGTCTTCGACCTCGGTGTGCTGCACCGGAAATCCCACGAGATCGGTGTGCGCGAGAGCCTGATGCTGTCGGCGTTCTACATCGGCATCGGCCTCTTGTTCTCGCTTTGGATCTGGCAGATCATGGGCGAGCGCGCAGCGCTGCTCTACCTCACTGGATTTGTGGTCGAGAAAAGCCTCGCGATGGACAATATCTTCGTCATCGCAATGATCTTTGCCTATTTTGGTGTGCCGCGATCCTATCAGCACCGTGTTCTAGTGTTTGGCATTCTCGGCGTTATCGTGCTCCGCGGCATCATGATCGGTGTCGGCGCGGCGGTGGTCGAGCGCTTCGAGTGGGTCCTTTTGCTCTTTGCCGCCTTTCTGGTTCTCACCGGCGTCAAGATGCTGCACGGCGGGAATGCCGAATACGATGTGGCGCACAATCCGGTCCTGCTTCTTATGCGGCGCCGGTTTCGGGTGACAGACAGCCTGCACGGAGAGCGGTTCTTCGTGCGCCAGCCGGCCGGGGCGGCAGGGCATGCCGCGCTTTCCGTCACACCGCTGTTCCTGGCGCTTGTCATGGTCGAAATTGCCGACGTGATTTTTGCCGTCGACTCGATCCCGGCAATCTTCGCGGTCACAACCGATCCCTATCTCGTTTACACTTCCAACATCTTTGCGATCCTCGGCCTTCGCGCGCTTTACTTTGCGCTTGCCGCGATGATGTACCGTTTCGTGCATCTCAAGACGGCTGTATCGATTGTGCTGATCTTCATCGGCGCCAAAGTGATCGGGGCGGAGCTTCTGGGGGTCGAGAAGTTCCATGCAGCAATCTCCCTCGGTGTGACCGCCGCGCTGCTGGCCGGCGGGATTGTGCTCTCGCTGTGGCAGACGCGGCGGCCGGACCCCGCGGCGCCGCTCGAGCAACCCCCGGTCAAGCCGGAATGACCTGTGCCGGTGAGAATAAGCGGCTTCTTTCACGGCGCCCCGGCCGGCGGCTGTCCGAGGTGCTGCGCGACCTGCAAGCGGGAGACGGCAAGCGGGTCTCGGCTGGCGATATCACCGGCGCCCTGCACGACCGCGGTTTTGGCCCGCTCATGGTCGTTTTCGCGGCGCCGAATGTTATCCTATTCGTCCCCGGCTCCTCGGTTTTTACAGCGGTGCTGCTGATGTTTCTGGCCGTCCAGTTAATCCTGCTGCGGTCGGACGTATGGCTCCCCCGCTTCATCGCCAGCCGGTCGATCCAGCGCAGCGCCTTCGATCGGATCGTCACCGTTTCGGTGCCCTACGCCGAACGGATTGAACGGCTCGCCAAACCGCGCTGGTGGCCGGCATCATTCCTGTTGGCCGAACGTCTGGTCGGAATTGCTACCCTAATCCTCGCAATATTCCTGTTCCTCCCGATTCCCTTTGCCAACTGGCTACCGGCACTCTCAATCATCATGCTCGCGCTTGGGCTCAGCGAGCGCGACGGCTACTGGCTTCTTGCGGGTCTTATCCTTACCCTGTTCTCGACCGCCTATGTCGCCGGGATCGTTATTCTCGGCGGATTTGCGGTCCTCGAACTGCTGGTCAGATGAAACCTCTCGTGAGCATTTCTGATGCAGAACCGCGGCCATTGCCCTTCGAGGTACCGGCTCTGCCTATGGTGGCGGTGGAGCCATGGTATCATGCTGCCGGCCAACTGAATTCGGCTCGGTATCGGAGGACGGGAAATCATGGACATCGGACTCGCCCGAACATTTCTTGCCGTTCTCGAAACCAGTAGCTTTTCCGAAGCCGCAGAAAAGATCCACTTGACCCAATCCACCGTCAGTATGCGAATTCGGGCTCTCGAGGAAGGCCTGGGCCGCAAGCTGTTTGAACGGCGGCATACGGGCGCGGTTCCGACGCGGGCGGGTCTGATGTTCCGGCGTCATGCCCAAGCCATGCTGAACAGTTGGGCGCATGCAAAGCTTGAGGTCGGGTTGCCTCCAGGGCTTTCCGAAGTCTGCAGGATTGGCGCGCAGAACCGGCTCTGGGACGGGTTATTGATCCATGCTCTTCCGCCGCTCCGGGCGGCGCTCCCGCAAGTTGCCTTCCACGCCAGCCGTGGAGATGCGGAGGCGCTGCTGCAAGGTCTTCGCGATGGTTCCTTGGATTTGGCGGTTCTCTATTGGAGTGCCGGCGAGCCTGGCCTGGAGGCACATTTCCTATTCGAGGATGAATTCATTTTGGTTTCAAGCGGCCCGGACCTGCAAGCTGGGGTCGTGGGTGACCACTACGTCTTTCTGGACTGGGGCGAGGTTTTCCGGCGGGAACATACTTTGCTCCTTCCGCATACAGTGCCTGCCTTGCACTTCGGTCTCTGCGGGCTTGGGCTTCAGTGTATTCTGGAGCACCCAGCCTCCGGCTGTTTCCCGCAAAGGCCCGTGCGATCGGGAATTAGGGTCAGGATGCATTGATTTCCGCCGCAACGCGTGATTCACGGTTCCCAAAACGGAGCGGTGATATGTCTGATCTTTTCTGGCTGACCGATGCCCAGATGGCGCGTCTTAAACCGTGACAAAGGGATACGTGCCTGCATCCCCGGTCGCAGACAGCGCGACGCAACCATCAAATATGACAAGCGCCGATACAAGCCGCGAAACCGCATCGAGATCATGTTCGGCAGGCTCAAGGACTGGAGACGCATCGCGACCCGCTACGACAGATAGCCGAAGGTCTTCCTGTCAGCAATCGCTCTTGCCGCCCTCGTCAACTATTGGCTTCGAAAACTCAATGAGATGCTGTAACGGGCCTGCGTTGCACACAGCCCGTTACCGCTTGCATGCTGACAGGTCGGCTGCCGACGCTCCCTGTATTGGATCCACATGGAGGACTACGGGATGAGACTGTTTGTCGGACTGGACGTGTCATTGGCCAAGACCGCGATCTGCGTGATAAGCGAGCACGGCAAGATCATCAAAGAGGCAGAGGCTGAAGCGAACCCGAGATTCTGGCACGCTGGCTGAGCGATCTGGACGGCAGCATTGCCGCGATTGGCCTGGAGGCTGGGCCATTGTCGCAATGGCTGCACCGGGGGCTGACCGAAGCTGACCTTGATGCTGTACTCATGGAAACGCGCCAGGTGAAAGGCGCGCTGAAGGCCATGCCGATCAAGACGGATCGTCGGGATGCCGAGGGGATCGCGCGCCTGCTTCACCTCGGCTGGTTCCGTCCGGTTCACTGCAAGTCTGTCTCGGCTCAAGAAATCCGCGCCATTCTCGGCGCCCGGAAAGCCATTCAACAGGGCATGATCGCATTGGAAATGTCGTTGCGCGGACTGCTAAAGAACTTTGGCCTCAAGGTCGGCGCAATCTCTCGCGGCAGGTTCGAAAACCGCATTCGGGGACTGGCAGACAGCAACCCTATGCTGGAAACCGCAACAAGGCCGATGCTGCGCGCCAGAGCGTCCCTGCGCCAGGAGCTCGCCACCCTCGAAAAGCAAGTGCGCCAGCTTGCCCAGAACGATCCTGTCTGCCACCGCCTGATGACAATGCCTGGGGTTGGGGTGGCGCTCACCTTCTGCTCCGCGGTGGACGATCCGGCGCGCTTCTCCTCTTCGAAGAGAGTTGGTCCATGGGCCGGTCTGACGCCTTCGCGCAACCAATCCGGTGAACGTGATGTATCAGGCGGCATCACCAAGGCGGGGGATGCCAATCTCAGGCGGGCGCTGTGCCAGGCCGCAACGGTCATGATGAACCGTGGCAAATCGACGTGGCTGAGAAAATGGGGAGCCCAGCTCGCACAGCGCCGTGGACGCAAGTGCGCGATGGTTGCCTTGGCTCGCCGTATTGCGGTGATACTCCATCGGATCTGGGTCGATCGCACAGTATTCCAGCCGGATACCGCGCCGAACATGGACTGACCGAATGCTCCTCCACCCTTCGCCTGCTTGATCGCAGGCCTTCGAGGTCCCGCAAGGACGTGGTTCCGATGATGCCGTGGTCTGGACTGTCGCTGGCTTCCGTCAAGCACGCCAATGAGATGGGCACATCGGAATTGCATCGAACCAGCATCATGTTGGCAGCCAGCGCGCTGACCACGGACCGAAACATGTACCCGAAAGACCTCAACCGAAAGCCGCGGTAGAAAGCAGGACGGGCTACAATAGGACCGGTGAGACCGCTTTGGCGGATCAATTTGCCTGCCTAAACCGCTTGACTGGGACGTCCCCGTTACCGAAGTCCAGAGCCTAGAAACGCTGCAAACCTGTCCGAAAAGCTGGGACCACTTCAGAAAGCATCGGTTTCAGCATCTACGATGTATCCTATGCAGCAAGCTTTGGTGTAATGCTGGGCGTATTTGTTTTCACAAAGTTGGCCATTGTCGAAAAACCGCGTCCGATGAACGTCACTGCTCTCATGCACGGCTTCGCTAATGTCCCAACGGTGATAAAGGACGCGAGCCTTTTGGCTCTTAAACATCCCACTCTGTCGATGCTTCTAGCAGCGCTGGCATTTTTCTTGGTGGCAACCAACCCGGTCGAAGTGATCTGGCCAACCCACGCAAAGCCAATGCTGGACGAGGGCTACGCAAATAGCGTCATTGGCGCACTGACCGCTACCTACTTCTTTTCCATCGCTTTCGGCGCATCCCTGTCTCCGTACGTCAGCCAGATTTTCAAGCGGCAGCATGCAATGACGCTTTCGGCGACTTTTGCCTGCCTGACAGGCGGTCAAATCGCATTGGCATTACAGGGCAGTATCCTCGGCTTTGTGACCGTCTTTATACTGTATTCTGTGTGCCTTGGTGTCAGCGAGACACCTGCCAGCAGCATTCTGCATCGTTGCGTAGAAGACCGTCAGCGGTCGACCATGCTGT
>NZ_JBMERQ010000023.1:0-9730 GCF_048820895.1 Cribrihabitans neustonicus | reverse complement strand
TAGTCATACTCCAGCCAGGCCTCGAAGCGGTCGGCGCCCGTGCCGCCGGTCAGCACATCACTGTCCGCGCCGGTGCCGCCGTTCAGCACGTCGCCGCCGCTGCCGCCGTCCAGCACATCCGCCCCCGCGCCGCCATCCAGGTGGTCGGAAAACTCCGATCCGTAAATCAGATTATCTTGGTCGTCACCGTAAACGGTTCCACCTGACTGTGGTGCGTAATAAATCGTCGGTCCCGCTTCCGGCATTTTCATTCTCCCAAACTGTGCTGGAAGGAACGAACACCTGCCCGATTAATAAAATCCTAATGCGCGCCAGACGCCCTTTCTATTTATGAAGAATTTCTTATGCGCCTTATGGGGGAGAGAAACGGCAAATGGGTCGCGTACAGCGCCGAACCTATCCTGGCCTGAACCGCACCGTGTTTGCCGGAGGCTGATTGCAGTTAGTCACGCGGCTATCACTCAATTTCCAGAGCCGCGTGGAAGTTGGCCTGTGCTTCTGCGAATGGACTGTTCCCGAACGGCTCAGGCAGGCCGCAATTGTTGAACCGAGCCACCCCTTCGAGCGATGCATGTTCCACGGCTGCTGATCAGCCCACTTGATCTGATCAGCAGCACTTCAGTGGTTCAGTTCGATAGTTGGTGGATAGCCAGGCTTTAGTGACCCCGGTTCGGTGCAGTCCGTCTTGGCGCCGGCTGCCAGGATCCGGTCTCCGACCGCCTGCGCCACGAAACCGGGACCGTCATCCGGGCGGATGAGGATGGGAACACCCCGCAGGATCATAGGTCGCTTAGGGCATGTATCACCTCGGTGCTGTTAAGCTTTCGCCGCACCTTGATCGCCAGGCTCTCGCGGCCGAGTTCGTCGAGGATGGCTGCGGCTGCGTCACCGCCCATCACCCGGAAAACACGTAGGAAGTCTTCACCGTGGAGTAAAATTCCGCCGCGTAGCGGCCCTGTTCCCGCGGTCCGAAGGAGGAGGCTTTGCGCCCGCCGAACGGCACGTGATAGTCGACCCCCGCGGTGGGCAAGTTGATCATGACCATGCCGGCCTCGGCCCGGCGCCGGAATTCGCGCGCAGCCTTCAGTGATGTGGTGCAGATCCCCGCCGACAGCCCGTAGCCGGTGTCATTCGCCACTGTCAGGGCCTCGTCGAAATCCGCCACCCTGATGATCGAGCCGCAGGGGCCGAAGATTTCCTCCCGGTTGATGCGCATGTCGTTCCGCGTGCCGAGAAACAGAGCGGGGGCCTGATAGAAGCCCTCTTTGGCCAGGTGCAGCCGTTCACCGCCGATGACCTCCCGGGCTTCCTGCTTGGCCAGTTCCACATACGCCAGGTTGGACTGCAGCTGCCTGCCGTCCACCACCGGGCCGATCTGGGTGGCAGGGTCCAGCGCGTCGCCTACTTTCAGCGCCAGCATCTGGCGGGCCAGCTCCTCGGCGAAGGCGTCGTGGATGCCCTCGCTCACGATCAGCCGCGAGGATGCGGTGCAGCGCTGGCCGGTGGAGAAAAAGGTGCCGTTCAGGCAGGCCGAAACCGCGACGGAAAGGTCGGCATCATCGAGCACCACCATCGGGTTCTTGCCGCCCATCTCCAGTTGCACTTTCTTGCGCAGCCGGCCGCAGGTGTCGGCAATGTGCTGGCCGGTGGCGGCCGATCCGGTAAAGGATACGGCATCGACGCCGGGATGAGTGACGATCGCCTCCCCAACGGTGGAGCCGCGGCCCATCACCAGGTTGAAGACTCCGGCCGGGCAGCCGCTTTCCTGCAGAATTTCGGCAATCGCATGGGCGCAGCCCGGGGTCAGGTCGGCGGGTTTCAGCACCACGCAGTTGCCATAAGCGAGCGCCGGCGCGGCCTTCCAGGCGGGGATGGCGATAGGGAAGTTCCAAGGCGTGATCAGACCCGCTACGCCGACCGGTTCACGGGTGATCTCCACGTCTATCTCCGGGCGCACCGAGGGGGTCAGCTCCCCGGCCTGACGCAGCGCCTCGCCCGCGAAGAACTTGAACACCTGGGCGGCGCGCATGGTCTCGCCGATGCCTTCGGCGAGGGTCTTGCCCTCCTCGCGCGACAACAGCCGGCCGATCTCTTCGGCGCGCTCCGCCAGCGTCCGGCCGGCCTTCTCCAGCACGTCGTGGCGGGCCTGCGGGGTGGCGGCGGCCCAGCCCGGCAGCGCGGCGCGCGCGGCGGCCACGGCCTCGTTCACCGCCTCTGCATCACCATAGGAATAGAGGCCGATCACGTCAGAAATATCCGACGGGTTGCGGTTCTCCTGGTAGTTGCCGTGGCTGACCCACTGGCCTGCGATCAGGTTGTCGTGCTCTTTCATGTCGTGGTCCTCATGCGGTTTCCGCAGCCCTTGCGGGTGCGGTGATGTCAATGCTTTCGAGCGCGCGCCGCGCGTCTGACGGCAGCGGCAGGAATGGCGGCAGGACGGTGTTCCACTGGCCATCGCCGCAGCGCCGGCCGGTCAGGTATTTGACGGCGGGGATCAGCGGATGTACCGCCACCGCCTAGCGGATGGCGCCAACCGCCTCTGCCAGGCCCATGTCCGGCGCCCCGCGGCTCTCCCATAGCGCGCGGCACAGCGGCGCGCTGATGTTGGCGGTCGCCGAAATGCAGCCCGCAAAGCCCGAACCCGCGGCCTCTGCCAGCGCGGTCTCACTGCTGGGAAACACCCGCATATCCGGCATCGCGGCCGCAAGCCCGCGGCAGTAGCCAAGGTCGCCCGAACTGTCCTTGATCCCGCAGAACCGCTCCGGATGGGCGCGGTGCAGCGTCTCGATCACCTGGGCCGGCAGGGCAAAGCCGGTCATCTGCGGGTAGTTGTAGAAATAGACCTTGATCCGGCGCGCCCCCAGCGCGTCGTGCAGCGCGCCGTACCAGACGATCAGCCCCTCGGCCGTGGGCGGCGTGTAGTAATAGGGCGGCAGCACCAGTGCCGCCGGGTAGAGCTTCTTGTATTCCTCGGGGTTGGCGTACTCGAAGGCCTCGGCCCTGTCCGTATCCACGTCGCACAGG
Organism: Cribrihabitans neustonicus; assembly: GCF_048820895.1. Taxonomy (NCBI): domain Bacteria; kingdom Pseudomonadati; phylum Pseudomonadota; class Alphaproteobacteria; order Rhodobacterales; family Paracoccaceae; genus Cribrihabitans; species Cribrihabitans neustonicus. The sequence goes on along the minus strand of NZ_JBMERQ010000023.1, from coordinate 6,706 downwards.
CGGAACACGGTGGTGACGATATACTGCCCGTCGGTGAAGCTGGCCCCGGCCGAGCTTGCCACGTCCAGATCGCCGCTTGCGTCCATACCATCTTCGCGCGGATCGCCTGGCGGCCCAGCTTAGTCTGGCAGATCACGCCGTTGACCGTGCCGCCATCGATCAGCGCCTCCGAGAACCACGAGTGCAGCCGCAGATGGATGCCCGCCGCCTTCACCAGATCGAGGCTCACCCGTTTCCAGGCGTCGGGGTCGAAGGCCACCACGTGGATGATCGGCTGCGGCATGCCGGACTTGTGGAAGTCGATGCAGCCCCAGCGCGACCACTTCTGCCACATCTTCCAATTGGTCAGGCAATCCTCGGACGGCGGGAACACCGCGCCGTCCTGCGCCGCCATCCGGTCGACGAACTCGCTGACGACGCCGGTGGTGACGACCTCGTTGCCCTCGTTCACCATGTCGTCGAGCACCAGCACCATTCCGCCCGAGGCCATGCCGCCGAGGTGGTGGTAGCGTTCGATCAGGGTGACCGAGCAGCCGTTGCGGGCGGCGGAGACCGCGGCGCTGAGCCCCGCGGGGCCTGCGCCGACCACCACCACATCGGTGCCGGCAACCACCGGGATCTGCTCCGAGCGCGAGGTGACGTAGGTCTTGATTTGGGCTGTCATTGGACAAACTCCTCCTGGCGCGTGAAAGAGATCAGAAGCCAAGCCATTGAAATTTCATGACTTCAGCTCACAAGCGCACGACCAGCCGCTCGACGACCGACACCGTGGCGAACAACAGAACCGACAGGCACTGCAGACTTTTCAGGAGAGAAGGTCAAAGTTCCTATGACAACTGCCACAGGCCAAATGCCGCGCTGGAGGGAAACACCGTTCGGAGTCCCGCGGGAAGGGCTACTCTCTCAGCCAGAAAAGGTCAAAGCCAGGACGTCAGCCGAGGTCAGGATCACGACCCCTCAGCGTATCTTGCTGCCGTCCAATGCCACTAGAGCCCGATTTGGAGCAGCCTCCAGCGGCGGTCGAGTGCCCTCTTCTCCTCGCCACTGCGGGGTTTTACGAAGTACAGCTTTTCCCGGCTCTCCTGAGGCAATGTCAGTGCGGGAATGTCGTAACTGCGATCGCGGATTTCTGCGCGGGAGGCCGGCACGCTGTTGGTGGCATTGGTGAAAAGCGTCGCCCGGGCCATCTCCTCGGGTTGGAGCACGTGGTTCACCAGTTGGCGGGACACGTCAGGATTGCTGGCGTCACTCGGGATAACAAACAGGTCCGCCCATAAGTTGCTGCCTTCCACGGGCACCACGTAGCGATACCTGTCACTGTTCTGTTCCAGCTGCGGTGCGAGGCCATCCGTACTCCAGGAAACCGCCAGGCAAACTTCCCCGTCCATCAGGGCATCGTATTGGTGGGCATCGAACGAGCGGACATAAGGCGCGATCGCCGACAGCAGACCAAATGCAGCCTCGAGATCCTGCTTTGACGCCGACTGCGGATTCAGGCCCAAATAGGCAAGTGCCGCGGAAACAACTTCCTCGACGGAATCAACAATCGTTATGCCGCAATCCGCGAGCTTGCTGGCGTTGGCGGGGTCAAAGACCAGCGCCCAGCTGTCGAGAGGCGCCTCCGGCAGGCGCTGCAGCACCGCGGCGCGGTCATAGGCGATGCCGGTCGTGCCCCAGAGATACGGCACGGCGTAGCCGTCCGCCTGCGGCATGGCTTCCAAATAAAGCTGCATCAGCTGCGGGTCGATGCCAGCCGCATTCGGAATACCGGCCAGGCTGAATTTCCGGATAGCCCCCGCCGCCGCAAGACGGCCCACGGTTTCGGAGGATACCACCGCCAGGTCGTAACCGGTACCGCCCGCGATCAGCCGCGCTTCGGCCTCATCAGCTTCGCCATAGGTCTCCAGGACAAGTTCAGTGCCAGTGGCCTCTTGGAAGCTCTCCGCAGTTTCCGGGTCGAAATAGCCACTCCAGTTGTACAGCCACACCCGGCCGGAGTCCGCTGCGGCCGGGGCAGCCAGAGCCGCCAAGGCCGCGGCAATCGTCGCTATCATGCGCATTTCGTGCTCCCATCAGTCGTTGTGCCGGCTTCCACCGGCCAGAGACCGGCCAACGCCGCCGCAAGCGCTGCTTTGCTGACTGGCTTTGAAAGATAGTCGTTCATACCCGCAGACAGGCCCTCAGAACGCTGTTCGCTCATCGCGTTGGCGGATAGGCCGATGACCGGCACCGGTTCCAAGCCCAGATCCTGCTCCTGTGCCCGGATCGCCCGGGTCGCGTCGAGGCCGTCCAGTTCAGGCATCCGCACATCCATCAGCACTAGGTCAGGCGCCCAGCTGCGGGCCAGCTCAACCGCTTCGACCCCGTTTCCTGCAATCTTCACGGTACATCCCAAACGCTCCAGCATCTTGCCTGCGACAATCTGGTTTACCCGGTTGTCATCAGCAACAAGCACCTTCTTGCAGAACAAAGTGCCGACCGGTTCGGGCTCGGGAACTTCGGCGGGGGGCGGAACCTTTTCGACCGGGAATTCCAGGCTGAATTCCGACCCTGCCCCCACTGCGCTTTGCAGGGCAATCCTGCCGCAGATCGCTTCGGCGAGGTTTCTTGCGATGGCGAGGCCTAGTCCCGTTCCGCCAAACCGTGTGGTCGTGGTTGCGTCGGCCTGCGCAAATTGTTCAAAGATCCGTTCCTGCGCGTCCGGCGGGATCCCGATCCCGGTGTCCTTGACGGCAATCCGGATCATCCGGGTGCCGTCCCGCCCGGACGGCAGTTCCTGCAGCCTAATATCAACCGAGCCGTTTTCAGTGAACTTCAGCGCATTGCTGATAAGGTTCGCGACAATCTGCCGGATCGCTGTGCTGTATCCCAAAACGTGCCAGTTGCTCACTCCGCTGCTTTCACTCAAATTCAGCGCTATATTCGCGCTCTGGGCTCGAGCGGAGAACAGGTCTATGACCTCCTGGCAGAGCGCGCGGACGTTGAATGCCTCTGCTTCCATTTCCAGCTTGCCGGCTTCGGCCTTGGACAAGTCCAGAACGTCATTGATGATGCTCAGCAGAGAATTTCCGCTGATGATCATCATGCGGATCATGTGCCGCTGCTTGTCATCGAGCTCGGAATCGCTCAGCAGCTCCGCCAGGCCCAGCACACCGTTCAGCGGTGTCCGGATTTCGTGGCTCATTGTCGCCAGAAACACCGACTTCGCCTCCGACGCGGCTTCTGCCTTGCGCCGGCTTGCCTCGATCTCGGACTGCGCGGAGATGATAAAGCGCTCCATCGGCACATGCACGAAGCGGGCGGCAACAAATACGCCAACCGCGCCGATGGCAACGGCCACCAGCGCATAAATCAGCTGCGTATCCGCAGCAATCAGTCCGGTCCGGGCCTCGGCCTCCTTTGCCTTCATGAACACCGTCAGCAGCCGCCTGGACAGGTTCGAGGCCAGCGCGGCTGCTTTTGTATCGGCATTACGGTTTCCAGCGGGGTCTGTCAGGACCTCGGTCAGAAGCAGAATGTCTTTGAGTTCGGATACCGGGTTCAGTGTTGGCTGGGACAGGATCTGCTGCGCTTGCTGAGAAAATGCCGCAAACCCCTCGGCGCCGGTGAGTTCTGCCAGCGAGTCTGCGGCGGGCCTTGCGCTTCGCCGGATGCGGCCGCGCGCAATCAACGCCTTCTGGCTGCCCGGTTCGTCCTTCAACTCATCGAACGCCAGCGACAGCTCGGCAAGGGAGACCAGAAGCTGGTCGAGAACTCTGGTGTTTTCCGCCCGCTGGGCCACACTCCTTTGCCCGTACAGCGTGACGCAGAAAGCGGCCACTGCGGCACTGAGAAGGATCGCCAGCGCGATGCCGCTGCGCAGCCGGAGATAACTTCGAGTGACACGCTGCGTGGTCATGTGGCGTCCGGAGTATTGTTGCTGTGTCATGTCCTGGCGGCATTTTCCGGCACACTAGAACTCAAACTTCATCCTGAACAGCACGCATTGACGATCAATTAATTGGCTGAAATGATAATTTTAACCAGTAGCGCTCATCTCGGGGCCGCCGCAATTGCCCGATGGCCTGCCTCCTGCTTCGTGGCCACGCTCTGGCTAGGACTGGGCTCGGTTCCGGGATCCTCTTCCAGCTCATCGGGCACCGGCTGGTCTTCCTTATGGACGACGCGGGCTATCTGGCTAATCCAGGCACATGCCTGCGCCCCGTGCGGATCAAACATCGCCGCCTTGCGCCAGATCGCGAGCAGGCCATTCTGGAGAATCTCTTCGGCCTGCGCCGGCCGCGCGCCGCAGCGGATGACGACCCCCTTCAGGCACGGTGGCAGGCAGCCAAACATTTCACTGAACGCCGCGCGGTCCTGATGCTCACGCTCATCCAGCTGTCAGATAGTGAGTTGCGAATAGGCTTGGTCTTTTGACACTATTGCTTTGCCCTCAGGGTATGCCCGAAGCACGGTGTTTTTCTCGGGCGGCCTGTCCAGGTCTGGCGACAGCATGCTCCGGCTTGCGGACCGATGCGGAAGTTGGATCGGAGAGGGCCATAATTGTTCGCTGCACCGCAGTTTGGCTGCCAGGGCGGAAACTGCTGACCCCGCGCCGCCACGAGGCGCCGCAGAGGGCCCACAGCCGTCATCGCCGTGGGTGCGGCCCTTCGCTGGCGCAGCACGGCGGTCAAAGCCCGATGCCTGCCTTGGTCTGATATAATGACCCCGGATTTGCGCCCCTTCAGACACCGCCATCTACCGATCGAATGTTTGGGAAGCGCTGTTATCCGATAGCACGCGCAGAATGTGTATCGGTGATCGGATAACAGCACGCCTCTGGCGTATGAGCATATGCATGGCGGGGGCTGCGGGGAGAGAATCTCTTTGCAATCCCTGTTACCCGTGATTCCGCTGGCGCAGTGCCGGCCCCTCAGGAGACCAACATGAAGTTCATTTACCCGCTCATCGCAGCAACTGCCCTTGTCTCGGCCTGCGCACCAGGCGCCGCCATCGACAGTGATATGGAGCGCGGCCTTGTCGGGGCAGCTCTTGGGTACGGCGCGGCGAAGGCCGTCAAAGGAAACGGCGACCGTGGCGCCATTATCGGCGGGCTTGCCGGCGTATTCTGCGATGATGCGGGCGTTTGCAGGCGTCCGAGCTATTAAGCGCATCGAGAAGATGGTGAAGGGCGCGGATCAGCTTCGCGCCCTCACTTAAGGGCAGCTCCCGACACTCAATACCCGTGCTCCGCTTCACGGCCTGAGCTGCCAAAGAACTTTCAACCAGCCGCGACTGGAGCCAGGTCGGCATTTACGCTTGCTGGCGCAGGCTGAGCTATCCCCGTCCCGCGGAGCTTTCATCTCGCGCAGCGGGGCGGGCGATTGTGGTGTTTAGGGTCCGCGCACAGCCAGCCGGGGTTTGGCAACCCAAGGCTGAATGCGGGCGTTCGGTGCTGCAGTCCGCGGCCCAGACGGCAATCATGCTCGGCGCATGTGCCAGGTTACGAAACGTGGTTTCGTTTAGCGGCCCTTCTCGCATCCGCCCGTTGAATCTCTCTACGAAGCCATCCTGCACTCGCTTGCCTGGCGCAATGTAATGGCCATTCGATCCGGTGTCTGGAACACCGCCGCAGGATTGCGTGGAAGGTCAGTTCCGTTCCATCGCCGCTGACGATCAGGATAGGCGTCCCGCGGCACTCGATCAGGGCCATCGGTCCGCGTGCCACGCGGCGCCGCTGGATCGAGGTGTCCGGGTTCGCCGCGTGGCATTTCCGACTGGCATCGACGGCGACGTTCAGAACCCGAAAGCGCTGGCCATTGGCGAACTGGTCGCGGAGGAAATCCAGCGACTAACGTGAATCGGGCCGCGCTCGATCAGAATCCGGAGCCGTGTTCCGCCCGCATCGCGCCGCGCCATCCGTTGGCACACCGTCAGCCTTTCCCCGCGATAAAGCCGATAGGAACGGTCCCCGAAGACTCGCCCTCGCCGCGCAGCAGCACGAAGAGCCGCCGATAGCCGAACCTCCGACGCTCGTTGGCCAGGTCCCGCAACCGTCCGCGTAACACGGTGCCCTGCACGTGCTGCGGCTGGCAGCGGACCATCGTGCGATCCGCACCGGCAATTCAGCACGCCCGTCGCGCCGGCAGACCGTGTGTGGCCCGAAGGCATGCGGCTGCTTCGCGCTTCACGGCGGACCCTACCATTTATTTGCGGCCAGATCCTTCATGGCAGCCAGATCCAGCATCTGCTCGGCCAGCGGCTTCTTCATCTTCGCATTCTCATATTCGAGCGTCTTCAGCCGCTTCGCCCCCCGGCGCCGTCCTGCTACCAAACTTGGTTTTCCAAGTATAGTAGGTGCCTTTTGGCATGCGGTGCTTGCGGCACAGGCCGACTCACTTTGCGCCTGCGTCGTGCTCGGCCAGGATGCCGATTATCTGCTCGTCCGTGAAACCCGTCTGCATTACTTTACGCCCTCAAGTAGGGCCTGACCCCAGCAGGCAGTGGAGGAAAAATTCCGTGGCGGGTCATTGGGCATGCCGGAATCAACGAAGCCCCGCTTTTTGCGGGGACTTGGCCGGAAAAGTGGTTGCGGGAGCAGGATTTGAACCTGCGACCTTCAGGTTATGAGCCTGACGAGCTACCTGGCTGCTCCATCCCGCGGCAGTTTATATGTCCTACCGCTGCGCTGCTTGAGGACTTTTTGTCCTGGCGCTGCCCTGGTATT
>NZ_JBMERQ010000022.1:0-11846 GCF_048820895.1 Cribrihabitans neustonicus | reverse complement strand
CCGTTGGCCAGATGCCTAACCAAAGTCGGTTATGGGCCGCTCATACCAGTTGGCTGCCGATGTTCCAACGGCAGCTTCGTTCTGCTCTGAGCAGTTTTGCCTGCCTGCTTAGCGCAACTTTGCAAAGCTCACTTTCTGCGCCTAGCGGACACCGTTGATGGTGCCATGGACGGCCAAAAAACTACTACTAAGGTTGAACGGAGATCACTTCCTTAGAGTGATGTTCGTTCGATAAAGGCCAAATCCTGCTCCCGCAACCAACTTTAGCGAACTTTCCAATTCGGCGTCACCGCCCAGGGTTTTGCCCTGCGCCTTGCCGATAAGTTCCAGAAGATCCCCCCCGCATCTCGAATTCATGGCTGCGCGTCACTGCGTTCCACCGGATGATGACTTGATCCAGGAGCGCGTGCAGCTCATCACTCGCCCGGCCTGCTACGCCCTCATCTGACAGGGTGCTGGTGATATTGGTGACAAAGTCCCTATAGAGTGCAGGGAGATCTGTCGGCAATTCGATGGGGGTAGGCACCAAGGCTTCCCGTTCATCGCTCCGCGGTTCAAGCTTTGCATCAACTGCGTTGAACTCGTTAATGACGGCGTCGGAATGCAGACCGTTCTTTACCGCGCGCAGGAGGTTCGCGCGATTCTGTTCAAACTGTTTGGTTTCCTGGTCGAACAGCCGTAGCGCATCTCCCTTATGAAGCACTGTTGCCTTGAGTTGCGCTTCGTATCGGGATCGGAACCATTGATAAGCTGCGTCCTGCATAAGGCTTCCGCGCAGGTTGCCCAGGATCGTTTCCGCCGCCAGGTCCTCCCTCAGGCCCGGCATTCCAGAGCAGACAGCGGCGCCTTTCTCTTTTGCGTTAGCGCAGTAGTAGCGCCGGGCGTTGCCGGAACCCGCTACCGTCAGTTTGCCGCCGCATTGGCCGCAGGTGAGTAGGCCCGACAGTAGGTATTTGCGCCGCCGTAGGCCTTGAGAGGCAGATAGCCCGTTTTTGTCGTTGGCCGCCCTTTTGCCGCGTTGTTTTGAAAGAGCCTCCTGCCGTGCCTTGACCGCGCTCCAAAGATCTTCATCAAGATGCGCAGTTCCGGCACTTCCTGGGTCTTCCAGGCTTCGGGCGGGTTGAGTTTGGACACGCGCCGACCTGTGTCCGGGTGTTTGGAATAGCGCAGGCGATTCCAGATGTAGAACACGCGACTTGATCTGACATTTCTGCTCTTCTGGAGCGCAAGCATGGAGTGTCGATCAATGACGAGTATTCAGGACAAGATCATCAAACCGAAGCTGGGGCTGCTGGAGCTTGCCAAGCAGCTCGGCAACGTTTCGCAGGCCTGCAAGGTGATGGGATACAGCCGGGACAGCTTCTACCGGTTCAAGGAACTTTACGAACAGGGCGGCGAGCAGGCGCTCATGGATCTCAGCCGCCGCAAGCCGATCCTGAAGAACCGGGTGCCGGAGCATGTCGAGCGGGCGGTGATCGAACTGGCCATCGAAAACCCGGCGCTGGGGCAGAAACGCGCTTCCTGGGAGCTCCAGCAGCAGGGCATCATGGTGTCGTCTTCCGGCGTCCGCTCGATCTGGCTGCGGAACGACCTGGAGACCATGAAGAAGCGGCTGAAGGCCTTGGAGGCCCGTGCCGCCCAGGACGGCATCCTGCTCACCGAGGCGCAGATGGCCGCGCTGGAAAAGGCCCAGCAGAAAAAGGAGGCGCACGGCGAGATCGAGAGCCACCATCCGGGCTACCTCGGCAGCCAGGACACCTATTACGTGGGCACGATGAAGGGCGTGGGGCGCATCTACCAGCAGACCTTCGTCGATACCTATGCCCGCGTGGCGATCTGCAAACTCTACACCGAGAAGCCGGCGATCACGGCGGCGGATCTGCTGAATGACAGGGTTATCCCTTTCTTTGCCGAACACGGCATCAGCCTGCTGCGCGTCCTGACGGACCGCGGCACCGAATATTGCGGCAAGGTCGAGAACCATGCCTATCAGCTTTACCTGGCCGTCGAGGACGTGGATCACACTAGGACCAAGGCGAACAGCCCGCAGACCAACGGCATCTGCGAGCGCTTCCACCGGACCATCAAGGATGAGTTCTATGACATTGCCTTCCGCAAGAAGCTCTACCGCTCGGTGCAGGAATTGCAGGTGGATCTGGACGCCTGGCTGGTCAAATACAACGAGCAGCGGCCGCATTCGGGACGATACTGCTATGGCCAGACGCCTATGCAGACCTTCCGCGAAACGATACACATTGCCAGAGACAAGACGATCGGGGGTTCCGGGCCATCGGACAGCCAGCAACCCGTTCTCAGCACAGAAAGCTGAGCTGTCCGTCAGATCAAGTCGGAAGTTTTACATTCCAGATGCGTCGCCCCTGATAGAGTTCGTTGTTCAGAATTCCTGTGCCGCGCTCACGGTTGCCGTTGATGGTATTCTGCTTCCAGTGCCCAGATCCCTCGCCGCGCCCGCGCGGGGCGGGGATCTTGTCGGCATTGAGGTCGGCAGCGATCTGAGCTACCCCCCCCCCGAATTTCGGACACTGACCTAAGCTACGATTTGCTGTCTGCTGATCTTCGACGACGAGGAGATCAGAGATGTCGAAACGGAAGAACCATTCGCCTGAGCTCACGGGTGGCGATCTCGAGCCACCGCCTTATCAGCGCCGATACCAATACCGTCGCCTTCCGCTGAAGGACTACCACATCAAGTCCGGCGACCGGCAAAAGGTCATGCGGCTCGAGACCGGCGTGTTTATCCGCCGGTTCCTAATCCACGTCCTGCCCGATGGATTCCACCGCATCCGGCACTATGGGCTGCTGGCCAGCGCGGCTCGCAAGGCCACCATCGCCCGCATCCGCGGATTGCTCGGCGAGGCGCCGCAGGATCCGGACCCGCAGGAGAATGCCGAGATCATCCCTCTCACACTGCGCGAACCGTGCCCCTGCTGCGGTGGCGCGATGCGCATCGTCGAGATCTTCCGCCGCGGTCGGATGCCGTCATCTCGAGCACCACCCCAGGAGCAGGCCGCATGACGCAACGCCCGTCTCAAACGCGCGAAACCCACCAGCTGCCGCCCGCAGGCTGGACCGCTCCTGGCATGCCCGTTGCCGGGCTTTGCTCAGGAAAATGCAATCAACTGTTCCGCCGGCATCCGAAACCCACGCCCCCCGTCGTCCGAGCGACATCCAGCGATCGACACGTTCTGCACGGTCGGAGGCCAGACCCCACCCTCGCAATCACCCGCAGCACGCTTTCCCCATTGGCAGCGCCCGGGTCCCCGCGGCTTCTTCCTTCCGAGGTTTGTCAACGCGGGCCGACGCCCGCAGGCGCCCCGCCGTCACGCAGCGGCCCGCATCGAAAAACCTTCAGGGAAGCCGACTTTCTCCGCAGGCGCAAATCGATCAAACCGCAAAGCTGAAAGCCGACACCCATGTTCGCTCGAAACCAGGAAATTCTCTGCACCGCCGCAAATCGGCTCGGAGCCCCAAGTTCCGAGCGTATGAACGGCAACAATTCCGGTTTCATGGAACGTCTAACCTTGGCGCGTTCGGCAAATGGTATGGCGGGAGATGCCACAAACCTCCTTAGAAACAGAGGCCATGTACACTGAAGACACTGTGCGGCAGAAAGGTGCCAATGCTTGACCGGTTAATGACGCCAGGCACTTTGGAAGCGATCATCCATCCTGGGATCGCGTGTTGGCCAATAGCTGGATGTTGTCGCGGTTTCAATCTCTGACTGGCAGCAGGCGCACGGTGCGCGGAATCTCGGACAGGATTTCGACGCCGCCTGAATGCAGGAAAGCCACGTCTTCCAGACGAATGCCAAATTCATCATTCAGGTAGATGCCCGGTTCAATGGAAAACACGTTTCCCACCCTCAAGGGTTCGGGGTAGTTGGCAGCGATAAAAGGGAGTTCGTGCACGTCAATGCCCAGACCATGACCTGTGCGGTGCAGGAATTCCGGGCCAAAGCCTGCGTCCTCGATCACCGTGCGCGCGGCCATGTCAACGTCGCTGCAGAGGGTACCGGGCAGAGCCGCCGACTGCGCGGATTGGACAGCTTGTTCTACGATTCCGGCTACTTCATTGAACCGGGCATTGGGCGAGTCACCGTACCAGGCACAGCGGGTCATATCCGACGGGTAGCCCTGCAAGCGGCATCCGGAGTCGATGAGCACGGCCATATCAGGCTGCAAGGTATCCGTACCTGTGTGATGGTGCGGATAGGCGCTGTTCTTTCCGAAAGCAACGATGCAAAACTCGGGTTCTGCCCCGTTTTCCATGTAGTGATCGATTATGATATCGCGCACTTCGATCTCGGACATGCCGGTGCGCAGCGCCGCAAACGCTTTCTCAAAGGCGCCATCGTTCAAGACTGCGCTGTCTTTCAAAAGCCGGCGTTCCCCGGCGTCCTTTTCCGCGCGGAGCTGGCCCACCGTGTCCAGCGTAAAGCGGTGGGCCGGCGCGTCCAGCTGATCGAGCAGCAGGAACGAGAAATCCGTGCGCATCATCTCGTCCAAAACGATGCTTAGGCCAAGGCGTTTGGCGTTGGCCTCGGTCAACAGCTGCGTAAGCGCGGCCAGCGGACCGTGCGCATCGCTCCATTCATAAAACGGCACATCGGCGCATTGGGCGCGCGACGCCTCGGCGTTCAGCAGGGGCATGAGCACACCAACGTGGCCGGCCGTCACAATCGCCATGACCGGGCGTTCATCCCCATGCGGGTTCAGCCCCAAAAGCCATTGCATGTGGCTGCCCGGCCCGACAGCGACCAGATCTGTGTTGGTGTCCGCCATGCGCTGGCGCAATCGCGCCAATCTGTTTTCCACAATATCAATCATAAGACCCTCTCTTGAATGGCGCTCTGTTGGGTGGGGTCAGCTGCGATGCCCGGGCAGCCGGCTTTTCTGCGCGCCCTGCAAGACCACCAAAGTGCCGGCCCACAACATACGCGCGGGGGTTTCGCCCAGAGTTTTCCACGCATGAGGCGTCATGCCATTGTAATGCAGACTGTCGCCTTCGCGCAGTGTAAAGGCTTCACCATCCAGGGTTTTTTCGATCGTACCGCTAAGGATGTAGATGAATTCCTCGCCTTCATGCTGAAAGGTTTCGGATTGAAACCCTGGCGGGCAGTTCATGATAAAGGCGGACAGTTCGTGGCCGGGAAACTCGGTGCTGAGCGCCTCATAGGTGACGCCCGTGTCCGAAATCGAAAACTTGCGCCGCTGCCCGGCATAAGACACCGCGTCCCCCGGTTTGGGGCGGGTGACAAAGTAATCAAGGCCCAGATCCAACGCGCGGGCAATCTGCGCCAAGGTGCCAAGCGACGGTGTGGCATTGCCCCGTTCGACCTGCGACAGGTAGCCGGCGGAAACGCCAGCCTTGTCGCAAAGACCCTTGAGGGTCAGCTTGCGCTTTTGTCGGCACTTGCGGATCAGATTGCCCAGTTTGGCCCGTTCGAGTTGATCTGACGCCATAGCGCTACCCCCCTCTACCCTTGGTAAAGACAAGGCCTGCGCAGGCGGCCGGGGGGATGCAAGAGAACCGCACGTGGTTATCCTGACAATTGCGCCAGCCGGGGCATCAGATCAAGCAATTGAGCGGTATACGCCTGCTTGGGATTGGCAAACAGCGTTTCAGTGTCCTGCACCTCGATCAACTGCCCTTGCTTCATCACACCAACGCGGTCACACATCTGACGCACCACCGGCAAGTCATGGCTGATGAACAGCATGGTAAGGCCCAGGTGTTCCTGCAAATCTTTGAGAATATTCAGGATCTGCGCCTGAATGGACACGTCCAACGCACTGGTGGGTTCATCGCAGATCAGGAACCGTGGCTGCGTCGCCAGGGCGCGGGCGATCGAGATCCGCTGCCGCTGACCGCCCGAGAACTCGTGCGGGTACTTTGCGGCTGCCGCACGTGTCAGGCCAACACGATCCAGCAATTCATGCACCCGGCCGCTGATCTGATCCGGCGGCAGGAGCTTGTGATGGATCAGCGGCTCGGCCACGATGGATTCCACCTTCATGCGCGGGTTCAGACTCGAGAACGGATCCTGAAAAATCATCTGGATCTGTTTGCGGTAGTTCGCCATGGCTTCTGCCGGCATTGCAGTGACGTCATCACCATCGAAATGGATCTGGCCGCCGTCGACAGGCAATAGCGTGCCGATCATGCGCGCAACGGTGGATTTGCCCGATCCGCTTTCCCCGACAAGGCCAAACACCTCACCATCCTTGATGTCGAACGACACCTCATCCACGGCGGTAAAGTAGGTGCGCCGGGAGGGCAGGATGGCGGACTTTTGCAGGAATTTCTTGGTGATCCCTTTGACCTCGACCAGTCTGCCGGATTTGGACGGCTCAGGTTTGTGCCAGTTGCGGGCGAGGTCCTCGATCTTGAAGGTGGTTTCACGGCCACCATAGCTAACCTGCGGAAAGCGGTGCAGCTTGACCTGCGGGCGCGGCACTGCAGAGATCAGCGATTTGGTATATTCATGCTCCGGGGTGCTCAGCACTTTGTCGGTTGGCCCGTTCTCGACTACCTCGCCAGAGTACATGACGGTGACCTGCTCGGTGGTGTCGGCGATCACACCCATGTCGTGGGTAACAAGGATCACCCCCACTTGGGTTTCCGAGGCCAGTTCCTTGATGAGGTCCAGCACCTGCGCCTGAATGGATACATCCAGCGCGGTGGTCGGCTCATCCGCGACGATGACCGAAGGTTCTGAACACAAGGCAAGCGCGATCACGACCCGCTGGCGCATACCACCCGAGAATTGATGCGGATATTGGTCGAACCGCGTCTTCGGGTCGGGGATCGACACCCGATCCAGCAGGGCAAGCGCGCGCTCCCTCGCCTCAGCGGCCGTGACCTTCAGGTGCAGTTGGATCGTTTCGACCAACTGTTCGCCGATCGTGAACAGCGGGTTGAGCGAGGTCAGTGGATCCTGAAAGATCATGCCAATCTCGCGACCCCGAATAGCGCGCTTTTCCTCGGCGCTGAGATTGTCGATGCGGCGTCCCTTGAGCCAGATTTCCCCCGAAGCAACACGTGCAGGATCATCCAGCAGCCCAATGACGGCATTGCCGGTCATCGACTTGCCCGCTCCGCTTTCGCCGACAACCCCGCGGATTTCTCCGGGGTAGATGTCATAGCTGACATTCTGGACAGGTTTGAACAGCCCGTGGCGGGTGGGAATTTCGACCGTCAGATTACGGATGGACAATACGGGTTCGGTCATTTCAGCCTCGGGTTCAATACGTCACGCAGCCAGTCACCCAGCATGTTCACACTCAGCGCCAGGGCCAGCAGTGTGCAGGCAGGGAAGAACAGGATCCACCACTCACCGGAGAACAGGTAGCCCTGCCCAATTCGGATCAGCGTTCCCAGGGAGGGTTGCGTGGGGGGGGCACCCACTCCGAGGAAGCTGAGCGTGGCTTCGGCGATGATCGCCAGAGCCAGCGAGATGGTGGCAATCACCAGCACGGGTGAGAGAATGTTAGGCAGAATGTGCCGCAGCATGATGGTCGAGGGACGCCGCCCGATCAGCCTGGCTGCCGATACATAGTCCTTGTTCTTTTCCACCAATGTGGCGCCGCGCACAACCCGCGCGAACTGCACCCAGTCGCTCAGGCCAATGGCGAGGATCAGCACCCAGATCGCCATCTGGTCCCGGTGTTCTATCGGGGTGATGCCCTTTGCAATACCAAAGATCAGCATCGCAACAAGGATCGAGGGGAAGGTCAGCTGCACGTCGGCGGCGCGCATGATGAAACTGTCGGTCCAACCCCCGAAGTACCCGGCCAAAAGGCCGAGGAAGACGCCCAGAACCACCGCGAACAGAACTGCTGCAAAGCCTACGAACAGAGAAATCCGCATGCCGTAAAGGATGGTCGAAAACACATCCCGCCCCTGATCGTCGGTGCCCATCAGGAACGTTTCGCCAGTAAAGGCGTTCGGGGTCATCGGCGCTGTGAACCCATTCATCAGGTTCAGCGACGCAGGGTCGAACGGGTTGGTTGTGGCAATCACAGGGGCGAATATGGCCGACAGGATCAACAGAACCGACACAGCGGCCGACACCATCGCAACAGGTGAGTGGCGGAAAGCGTAATAGAGGTCACTGTCCAACGCGCGGCGCAGCCGGGACGGCGTTGCCGGTTGCGTTTCTTTTTGCGCAGAAATGGGTTGGTCGGTCACTTGGCACTCACCCTTAGACGAGGATCAATGAAGGCATAGAGGATATCAACCAGCAGGTTGATGACGACGAACATCACCGAAATCATCATCAGATACGCGGCCATGACCGGGATATCGACAAACTGGATCGCGTTGATGAACAACAGTCCAAGCCCGGGCCACTGAAAGACGGTTTCGGTGATAATCGCAAAGGCGATGATTGCCCCGAGCTGCAGGCCGATCACAGTGATAACCGGGACCATGGTGTTCTTGAGCGCGTGGCGGAAGTTGATCACCCGGTCGCTCAGGCCGCGCGCGCGGGCAAAACGGATGTAATCCTGGCGCAGGACCTCGAGCATCTCTGAACGCACCAGCCGCATAATTAGGGTCATTTGATAAAGGCCCAGGGTGATCGCGGGCAGGATCAGCGCTTTGCGGCCGGATTCAGTCAGGAAACCGGTGGTCCAGCCGCCAATCTTCACCACCTCACCGCGCCCAAAGCTCGGCAGCCAGCCGAGTTCGACGGAAAACAGATAGATCAGCAGAATACCGATGAGAAAGGTTGGAAGGGACACCCCGATCAAAGAGGCGGACATGATGAAATGGGCGGCGAAACCGTCGCGGCGAATGGCGGTGAACACACCCAGCACGATGCCCATCACCACGGCAAAGACCGCTGACAGAGCCGCCAGCTCCAGCGTTGCCGGAGCGCGCTCCATGATGATCTCAGAAACTTCGCGGCCCTGACGGTAGCTGACGCCAAAATTGCCTTGGACCGCTTCGTTGAGGAATTTGAAATACTGTACCGGGATCGGTTTATCGAGGCCCAATTGCGCGCGCAGACGCTCAACGTCTTCCATCGTCCGCTCTTGACCCAGCATGTTGTCAATCGGGTCACCCACAAAGGTGAACATGGAAAACGCAATAGCGCCGGTAACGACCAGAACCAGAATAGACTGTAACACACGCTTTAGGATGAACGGCAGCATCGCAGAGGCTTTCTTGCGCCAACAAGCGTGGGGTCACGCGTTGAATTGACGGATCACAGAGAGGTGCCGGGGGCGGGGAACTCCTGCGCCGCCCGGCAGAAACCGGCCGCCCGCAACAGGCAGGCGGCCCGGATCGGGTTACTTCATGGTGAAGTATTTGACGCGGGGCTGATCTTCGGGATCAACCTCGATGCCAACGTTATCGCTCATGCCCCAGTTAAGAACCTGGTGGTGGATAGGGATGTAGAGCTGTTCGTCCTGAACAACGCGCCAGATGCCTGCGATGTCCGCTTGGCGGGCGTCCAGATCGGTGTTGGAGGCCAGCGACTTGATCTTTGCATTCACGTCAGCATCGTTGAAGCCGGTGCCGTTCCAGGTGCCGATGTCGCTTTCACGGCCATGCACCAGGAAGTTGAAGATGTACTCTGAATCGTAGGTCGGAACACCCCAGCCCAGCATGTAGAAGTCGGTCTTGCCGTCGGTGATCTTGGGGAAATGCTGCGCCTTGGGAATGGCGTCCAGGTTCACCGTGATGCCGATCTGACCCAGCATGCCGACAGCGGCCTGACAAATCGCTTCGTCGTTGATGTAGCGGTCGTTCGGGCAGTCCAGGCGAATCGAGAACCCATCGCCATAACCCGCTTCTTCCATCAGCGCCTTGGCGCCTGCCAGATCGGTCGAGCTTTCGCCGTCCATCTCGGCGGTCCAGCCGTTCACAAAGGGCGGTGCAATCATGCCGGCAGGCTGGGACTGGCCCCGCATCACGACCTGACGGATGGCGTCTCGGTTGATCGCCATGGACATCGCCTTGCGCACACGCACGTCCGCCAGCGGGTTCTTGCCGTCGATGTTGTCGGCTTCGATATCATCCGCGCCCTGGTTCATGCCAAAGAAGATCACGCGGTTCTGCGGGGCCTGCTTGACCACCAGACCATCCGCGCCGTCCACGCGGGCCAGATCCTGCACCGGCATGTCCTGGAGGAAGTTCACCTCGCCCGACAGAAGCGCAGCAACGCGGGTCGCGGCGTTCTGGATCGGGGTATAGACGATTTCGCTGACTTCCATCGGGAAGTCGTTGCGGCCCCAGTACTCTTCATTGCGCACCATGACCGTTTTCACGTCAGGCTCGCGGCTGACCAGCCTGTACGCGCCGGTGCCGTTCACGTTGGTGGTCGCATAGGTGATCTCGCCACCTTCAAAGTCTTGCACGTTGACTGTGTTGTTCGCCTCGGTCCAACCCTTGTCCATCATGAAAAGGTTGGTCAGGTTCGACGGCAGGATCGGGTTCGGACCGTCTGTTTCGATCTCGACAGTGTGGTCGTCAACAGCGCGCACCGCGGTGATCGAACCGATCAGCTCTTTCATGTCCGAGTTCGGCTGCTTCGCACGTTCAAAGCTGAACACCACGTCTTCTGCGGTGAAATCCGCGCCATCGTGGAATTTCACGCCTTTGCGCAGGTTGAACACCCAGACGTTGGGGTTGTCAGCGCTGGGAGCCCAGTCGGTTGCCAGAGTCGGGACGAACGCGCCGCTGGTGTCGCGAATGATCAGCGGCTCATACATCTGGTGACGCATGGTATGGCTGGGGCCTTCGTTTTGCGAGTGCGGATCCAATGTCAGAGCGTCACCCGCGCGTGCCCATTTAAGGGTTTCGGCGCTGACCACGGCAGTTGACGACAGCAGTGCCGCAACCGCCAGGAATGCTGATGTTATCTTCATGATGTCCTCGCTGTCGGTAAGTGTTTTCCGCAAGCAGTTATATTTATTTTTCTGATCAGATTACTCGGCCAAGAAGCACTGGTTGCTCTCGGTTTGCTTGCATTTAGGAACCAGAAAAGGCCCCATCTCGGTGATTGCCGATCAAAGTTCAGGCTTGCAGGTGTCGCCCCGCCACTGTTTGGCCAGGCACAGTCAGGACTATAAAAAATTGTTTGGGGTATACAATAAAAATTTTGGTCACTTGCTTCGGGTCGAGATCTCCGCGGAGCGAATCACACTTTCCAGCCACGATTTGCCAGCACGCACATTATCCAAATGGCTTGTACGCTGCAGCTTGCGGACACCGCCCAGAAATCTCTCGCTGCCCAAATACGGGCAGCCCGCACTTGAAACTTCACGAACTGGCAAGGCTTCGCAGAAGTGGACATCGATCGAACGGCGGCTTTATCCTCGTTGCGTGAGTTCGCCCACAACCTGGTTTCGCCGTCGCAGCGAATGTCCGAAACGAAGGGCCGCGCCCCAGCATCCGCTGGCATAGTTCAAGGGCCGGTGTGGGCCGCCTAGGTCCATCTGGAGCGCCGGGCGACTCTAAGTTTGCAAAGTCCGTTCCCCTGCGCAAAGGTGCCGTTAGCGGTGTGCTATCATGGGTTTATATGGTTGCGAAGAGGGTAGGTAGGATACGGCGGTTGCCTGCTCCCGCAACCAATTTTACCGAACACTCAAGCATGTTCCCGTCAAGCCCTTCTCCGGAAGGGCTTTTTGCGTTTCGGGCCAGGCCGATCATCGCTGACGGGCTCCCCTGAGAGTTGACGTGCTCCCCTGAAAAGTCCGCGATTTGAAGTTAGCCTGTTCTCCAAGCGAGGAGACAGACGATGCGGAAAAGCCGTTTCAGCGATGAGCAGATCATTGGCATCCTGAAGGAGCACCAAGCCGGAATGGGGGCGAGGG
>NZ_JBMERQ010000021.1:0-15666 GCF_048820895.1 Cribrihabitans neustonicus | reverse complement strand
GTCGCTGACCCAGACGTTGGAGATCTCGTAGCCGTCGGACGACCCGGCCACCCGCAGCGCGTCCCAGGCCTGGGAGACCCGCATGTCGTAGATGTCGGCGTCCAGGGTGTCGCGCACCATCACCGCCGCCGAGTTGGTGTAAAGCTTCTGCCATTCGCCGGTCAGCGGCACGGTGCCGTCGATCGTGGTGCCGTAGATGTCGATGCCGGTTTTGGCGTCGTCCACCAGGAAGGGGTAGAGGTTGGTCTTGCTGCCGGTGTTGGCCACGGTCCAGCTGGCCTTGGTGGCGTCGATGGCCTGCGCATCGCCGCCGTTGTAGCGGTAGGCCTCATAGCCGTAATCGCCGGTCAGGGTTACTTTCGAAACCATGCTCATTAGTCCTTTCGGATTATTCCACTCGTAAGGTCCGGGGTGTTCTCTGGTCCGGGGAAATGCTGTGCCGGCGGCTCTGAGGCAAGCGCAGGCGGCCTGCCCCGGGCGGAACTGGCGGGGCTCCGCCATGGGCGGGGTCTTGCTATGTCAGGATTGTATAAGGGCCAATGGTTGAAACTTCGCAAAACTCATTGGCTTGCAGCCCCGCTGCAGGGCGGCGGCATGCCGCCTTCGCCGCGGCGGAATTTCTCCGCGGCGCGATGCCGCATGGATCATGGAAAAAAGGGGTTTGACGGGCGGCTGTTCCGGCGCCGCCGGCGCCGGTTTCAGAGGCGCCGCAAGGGGCCCGGCTCCGCGCCGGCGCGCCGGGCCGGCGCAGCGGCCCTCCGGTAAACGCCGGACCTGGCGGGAAAGTTCCCTGGCCGGCGGTCCGGACGCCGCCGCCGGGCGGCCGCGCCGGCAGGGGCCTGGCGGTCAGAATCGCTGCAGCCATTTCCGGTGGAATCCGGACACCCGCGCCAGCGCCTCCGGGCTGGCCAGCATCCTGAGGTAGTAGCTGCGCAACTGCGGATTGCTGACGAACTGGCCGATGTAGAATCCGGTCCAGCCGGCCAGTTTGCGGAGTTTCTGCTCCGCGGGCCGCCCGAACAGCCGCAGCATCCTGTTGCCGCAGCGCAGCCCGGCCCCGGTTTCCGGGGCGGCGGCGGGCTCGAGAACGGCCGCGGCGGCCTCTGCCAGGCGGCCGAAAGCCTTGCCGCAGCCCGCGGCGGCAAACCGGCCGCGCGCGGCCGCCACGGTCCCGGCCGGCAGGGCCGCCTGCATCTGCCGCAGCTCCAGGCAATCGCGCAGCGCCAGCAGCGGCGCCTCGAGCGGCCGTTTCGACAGTTCCGCATGGGCCGCCAGGTGCATCACCCGGTGCAGCGGGCCGGGCAGGCGCAGGCCGGGGCGGCCGCCCGGCTGCGAGGCCGCAAACACTTCGCCCGCGGGCAGCAGACGGGCCACTTTCGCGCCCCCCAGGGCGTGATGCAGCTCGACCGAGACCGCCCAGCCGGTGCAGGTCAGCGGCGGCAGGTGGTGGTGGCCGCGCCCGGTCACGCCGCGGGTGGTGCTGGGGGCGGCGCCGGCGGCTTCGAGGGCGGCGCAGGCGGCGCCGATGTCGCGGTCCTGCAGCAGCAGGTCGATGTCGCTCAGAAACCGCATCCCCGGCGCCGGGTAGACCGGCTGCAGGAGTCCGGCGCAGCCTTTCAGGGCCACCGCCTCGATGCCCCTGGCGGCAAGGATCTCCCCGATCTGCAGAAGCTGCGCCCGGATCGCGTCATTGCGCCGCCGGTTGGCCTTCTGCATCTCGGCAAAATAGATGCACAGGTCGCGCGGCACCGCCTGCGCGAGCTCCGGGGCGTTTTCGAAGGCGGAGGCGATCACCGTATGGACGTAGGCGTAGGTGGCGATTTTCACCAGCTCGCCGGGGCTGCTGGCCCGCAGATCCTGCGCCAGCGTGCCCGGCACCGGGTATCCGAGCGCCGGGGCCATCAGCCCGAGGATGGCCCGGTGCGGCCGCGAGCGGCAGGCCAGCAGCCGGTTCAGCGGGCGAGCAGGGACTGGCATGTCTCTACCGAATAGCGGGTGGATCCATAGCGCAGCTCATAGCAGGGCACCCGCTCCAGCAGCGCCACCAGAGGCGCAAGCGAGGGGTTGCGGCGCGACACCCGCCCGCCGGTCTGGATCAGCCGGGTGAGCGCCTCGGCGGGATCCAGCCGCGCCAGGCTGTTGGCGGCGCCCGCGCCGCCATACTCCGGGAAGACGATGGCCGCGACGGCGACGGGGGCTGCGGCCGGAACCCGGCGCGGCGGGCGCAGATAGCGCACCCCGTCCCGCGGCGAGGCGGCGGCCCCGGCGGCCAGCCCGAGCGCCTGCGCCTGCGGCAGATCCCAGGCGCCGCGCTTGACCGCGGAAGCCGCCGGAAACGCCAGCATGTGCCGCCCGTCCACCGACAGGGCCACGTGATCGTCCGCCGCAAGCGCGCCGCCCGCGGCCAGCAGCCCCATCGCAAGGGTGGTCTTGCCGCGGCCGCTGCCGCCGGCCAGGATCACCGCCCGCCCCTCCTCGGCGACGGCCGCGGCATGCAGATGCGCGGCCACGCGGGACGGCGTGCAGAGGTGATCCATGCATTCGCGGATGATATGGAACCGGGTGAGATCCTGCGGCGCGCGCCCCCAGACCGGCTCCCGGCCGCGGAACACGCCATATTCCTCTTCCGCGTCCGCCTCGCCCTCCGCGGCGATGATGACATCGATGAGAACGGTTGCGCCGCCGTCCTCCGGCATCTCCTGGGCCGGCGCCGCATACTCCGCCAGGGAGGCGGCAATCTGCTCCGAGAGCTGCGGATCCTCGCAGCGCAAGGTGACGTATCTGTCCCCGAGGCGGAAGGTTTGCGGTTCACCGGTGTGCGGCACCCGGTAGGCAACGGGGGCCACGAAGGGGCACATGCCCTGCCGGAACAGCCCCGCCGCCTGCCACTGGCTGATCACCTCCTCGACCAGCGGCGCGGCATCGCTGGGCGCGACCCCGTGCTGGCGGGCAATTTTTGCGGTGACTTCCGGCAGCTCCGGGTCCGCGCGCAGGGCGTCGTAAATATCGCGCCCGAAGCCGTTGCTGGAAAGCAGGGCTCCGCTCCCGCGGGAATGCAGCAGGAACGCTGTGCCGAGAGCGAAGCCTTCAATCCGGTTCATGGCCTGCCGGGCGCCCATGCTGTTCAGCAGGGAAACCACGCCTGGTTTCCCTGCCATCGGTCCATCCTGCCGCCCCTGCGGTCATTGCATTCTCCGCCTTGGTCTGGCCAGTCACCGGGTTCCGCCCATTCACTTCTTGGGTTTCTTCGGCTTCTTCGGTTTCTTGACCTTCTTGAGCTTCTTCTCCTTGTACTTATAGGCGGAGGCTTCGCTGACCAGCCCGTCCGCGGTGACCACGGCGGCGGCGGCGCCGCCAACGGCAGCGGAATATTTCGCCAGCGCTTTCACGGCGTCCCGGCGGCTGTATTCGAGAGGCGCCTTGGCTGCGGCTTCAACCTCGGCCTCTTCCCTCGAAGAAAGTTCCTTTCCCACGATGGTATCCCCTGTGAGTGGTGATGGGCATGACAGCCGCATCAGAGTGAGCGATGCGCAGAAAGTCGGAAGTTCAGTTCAGCAGTTAAGTATCAGACAGTTCACTCGTTAAGCACTAATTGGTTCAGTAGTTAGTTCAGCAGTTAAATAGCCGGCAATGAAGCGCCGCACAGGAATGAGAGCGGCGCAGCATTTCCAAATGAGATGTGCCGGATGCCGGGGCTGTCCATGGGGAAAGTGCCCCCCGGGGAGGGAAACCCGTTCCAGGGTTCCCCGCCAGCGGTCAGCTCCGCCGGTTCCGCCGGCGCCATCTCCGCCATCTCCGCCATCTCCGCATCTTGCCCAGGCGCTTCCAGCGGCGCATCTTCTTGCGGCCGGGGTATTGCTTGACCGGCTTGGAGCCGTAGGCGGAAGCTTCGCTGACCAGCCCGTCGGCGGTGACCACAACCGCGGCGGCGCCGCCGACGGCCGCGGAATATTTCGCCAGCGCCTTGACGGCCTCGCGGCGGCTGTAATTCAGAGGAACGCTGGCTTCGCTTTTGCTTTCAATTTCAAGTTTTTCTTCGGTTTCGTTTTCTTCCGGAGAAGAAATGTCTTTTTCCACCATAACACCCCCCTCGTGTTAAAAGATGGGCACGACCTCCGTACCAATTAAACCGGTGCGTAATGTTTCAGCATCCAGCAGTTAAGAGTACCATCGAAAAAGGCTTGAAGCAATATTGCCCCATTGGGGAGGGAAGGGTGCAGGGTGTCTTAATCCTTTTGGATCTGCGGCTTTATCCATTCGGATAGATCGCGCCCTAATCATTTCCGGGAATTCATTTTGCGGGCCGGTTTTTGAATTGCGGGGGCGCGCAAAACCCCGGCGGCTAGGGCAGCCGGGCCGCCCGCCTCTGCCCGGCGGGGGCGCGGGCCAGCCACTGCGCCCGGGCCGCCGCCCAATGCGCCCGCGCGGCGGCGCCCTGCAGCACGGTCCAGCCCGCACCCGGCAGCGGGTAGCCCTCCGGCAGCGGCTCATCGGAGAGGTTCAGGAAATGGTTGCCCGAGGCCGCGCGCGTCTTCTCCCAGGCCAGCGCCAGGCGGTGCTGGCCGATATGGTGCACGTCGCTGACCGCGAGCACCGAGCCGCGGATTTCCAGCGCCGGGCTGCCGGCCTCGATCTTGAACGGCGCCTGATGCGTGAGCCGGCCCTTGAAGGGATAGGCCTGCAGGCGCATCAGCACGCGGTCGAGCCGCACCACCCCGGCGCTCCGGTCCGGCATCTCCCGGCGGGTCATGCTGAGGCCGGAGAAGACGCCGTCGAACAGGCTGTTGGAAATGGTGCCCGGATTGCCGTGGTCGTTTTCGATGGCATCGTCGCGGGCCTGGTAGACCGCGGCGCGGGTGATCAGGAAGTTCTCCGAGGCGCCGGCGATGCGGATGCCGTCCCAGGCCTGGCGGATGGTCCAGCCGTGCAGCTCTATGCCGGGGGCGTCGCGCGCCATCACTGCGGCGGAGTTCACGTAGATGTCGGCCCAGTCCAGATCCAGCGGCACCTCGCCCTCGATGCGGCCGCCGGCCACCTGGGTGCCCGGAATGCTGCCGTCGATGAGAAACGGGTAGCGGTTCTGGCGCGGGCCGTAATTGCTGAGCCGCCAGCTGGCGCCGCGGGCGTCGATCCGTTTGGTGGCGTTGCGGTTGGCCCGGAACTGCCGGTAGCCGAAGGCCGCCCCCACCAGGGCCCGGTCCGGCCGCGCCGCCTGCCGGGAAAGGCGGGCCCCGGCCGGGGCGGTGCCTGCAGGGGCGGTGTCTGCAGGGGCGGTGCCAGGCTGGGCGGGGTCCGGCCGGGCGGTCTCTGCCGGGGCGGCCGCGGCGGCCGGGGTCCGGGCCGGGGACCCGGCCACCGCCGCGAGGCAAAGCAGGCCGAGCCCCGCCGCCAGCGCCAGCGCCAGCGCCGGCAGGCGGACAATGGACAGGGTCAAGGCAGCACGCCGGGTCATGTTCTCCTCGCTTGTCTGTCCCCGCCTGGCCCTGCCCGCCAGGCCCCGCGCCCCGCAGGCCCCCGCGGGCGGCGGGGCTCAGGCCCTTGCCGCCGCCAGGCCGCTCAGGAAGCGGCCGCATTCGTCGAGATAGGCCTGGATGACGATCTTCTCGTCGAACCTGGTCTCGACGATGTTCCGGTTCTGGGCGCCGAGCCGGTGCAGGGTGCCGGCTTCCATCTCCGCCACCTCCTGCATCGCGGCGAGCAGCTCCTCCTGGTCGCGGGGCGCGATCTTGAGCCCGTTCACCCCGTGCCGGATGACATCCTTGCAGCCGACGCTGTCGGTGGAGATGATCGGCCGCCCCACCGCGCCCGCCTCCAGCAGGGTGCGGGGCACGCCTTCGCCGTAGTAGGAGGGCAGCACCAGCACGCTGCAGGAGCGCAGCAGCGCCGCGATCTCGCCAGGGGGCACCTGGCCGAGGTAGCTGCACTGCTCCGCGCGGGCAAAGGCCGCAAGCTCTCCGGCGCTCACGTATCCGCTTTCATCGAGCCGCTCGCCCGCGATCACGAAGCGGGCGCTGGTGCCGCGGCGGAGCATCTCCCGGGCGGCGTCGATGAACATCTGCGCGCCCTTGGAGATCAGCAGCCGCCCCACATAGAGGAACACCACCTCCTCCGGGAACTCCGCCGAGGGCGTGAAGCGCTGCAGGTTCACGCCGCTGCCGGGGATGTGCCGCGCCGCGGCCTCGCCGACCATGCCGTGCTGCAGGAAGAACTGCAGATCGTCGGTGTTCTGGAAGAACACCCGGGCCGAACGCCGCAGGGCTTTGGCATAAAGCGCGATGAAGAAGGCGCGCTTGAGCCGCCCGGCGCCGTCGAAGGCGCGCCCGGTGCCGGCGATATTGTTGATCACCGGGATGCTGAGCGCCTGCGCGGCGAGCGCGCCGATGGTATTGGCCTTGATCGTGTAGCACAGGCAGACCGCGGGCCGGTGCCGCCGCAGCGCCGCGCGGATGGCGAAATAGGCGGCGGCCTCCTGCACCGGATTGGTGCCATACTGGCTGATCCCCACATGCTCGTGGATCACCCCCATCCGCTCCAGCTCGGGCACCGAGGCGTCCCGCGGGCTGATCAGCAGGATCTGCGCGCCGCAGGCCTGCAGCGCCCGGATCAGCGTGGTGCGGGAGCGGTGCACGTGCAGGGCGGTGTTGCAGATGATCGCGATGACCGGCTTCATACTGGCTCCCTTCATACTGGTTCCCCTCATACCGGCTCCCTGGCCTCCATGAGCTTGCTTCTGATCAGGTCCTTGTCGGCCTCGCTGGCCGCGGGCGGCGGCGCCGCGCCGCTGCGGCGCGCATAGATCCGGTTCCAGCCCCGGTCCCGGGCCGCCTGCACGAGGCCGTCAAGCCCGATGTCGCGCAGCCCGTAGGAGATCTTGCGGGCCAGTTTCGAGATCAGATAGTGCCGCGGCACCGCGGCGCCATTGATCCGGCCGATCCGGCTTGCGTCCACAGGGCTTTCCGGCAGCCCCAGCAGGGCGTCCACGGCGCGGGCAAAGGCCTGCGCATCGCGGGACAGGAGGGAGGCATCCAGCAGGCTCACCCGGTCCTCCCCCAGCGCCGCGCGCCAGCGCGCGAGCCAGCGTTCGACCTGGCTCGCCTCGATGATGGCCGGATGCGCCTCGATCGCCTCGGCCAGCGGCGCCGCGGTGTAGCCGTAGCGCTTCAGATGCAGGTAGTGCGACCAGGCCCGCGCCACCGGATCGCGGCGCAGGATGATGACCCGGGCCTCCGGCAGGGTTTCGGCGACCCGCACCGGGGCGTGCGGCTGGGCCAGGATGCTGGGCGCCACATCAACCAGCATGCGGTGCTGCGGCTGCGGCCGGAACTGGCCTTCGTACCAGGCAGGCCCGCGCGTGTAGTAGCGGTCGAAATAGAAGATTTCCTTGGTGCGCGCGGGCAGGCAGACATCGCCGCGGGCCTGCAGATAGGCATGCACCCAGGTGGTGCCGGACTTCATCGGCCCGCAGAACACGGCGGTTTTCAACCCGAACACTGCGCGGTCCTCCCATAATAGCGGCCATCGTCATAATAGGGGCCGGAAAAGCAGCCGGGGCCCAGCCAGTGCCGGTTCAGCACGCTGAGGGCGAGCCCGGCCAGGATCCAGAACGGGCGCTGCCGCAGGCCAAAGGATCCCAGCCCGTAGAGGCTCACGATCAGGAATGCGGCAAACAGGGCGAAGGCCTGGATCCGCCGCGCGCCCGGCCCGGGGCCGAAGGCGCATTTCAGCGCCATGAGCATGATCGCCGCCTGGAACAGCAAGAGCAGCAGCAGCCCGGGCACGCCGGTCTCGATCAGCGTGCCGAGATAGGTGTTGTGGACCTCGAAATCGCTCACCGTGTAGCTTTTGAAGTTGCCCGGCCCGACGCCGAAGAAAGGGTGGTCGACCCAGCCCCGCCAGACCAGCACCATCTGCTCGTAGCGCGGGCCAAGCCCGTCCTCCAGGGTGCTGGGGTTCAGGAAGCGGTCGAGCGGCCGGGCCAGGGTCTCCAGGAATCCCGGCAGCGCGCTGGCGCCCGCTTCCAGGAAGGCGATGACCAGGAGGGCAAAGCCCAGCACCAGGGCGGCGCAGGAGGCCAGGATGACGGCCGCGAAGCCGGGCCGGGAGGCCCAGAACATCAGCGCCGCCAGCACCACCAGCAGGAAGGAGACCAGCGCCAGCACCAGCGCGGTGCGGCTGCCGGTTCCGGCCAGTGCCACCGCCGCAAAGCCGACGATGGTGAAATAGGCCAGCGTCGTGGCCCGGGAGACCGAGGCCCGCAGGCAGAGGATGAGGAACAGCGGCAGCGCCGGGGCCACGAAGGCGGCGAGCTGGTTGACCGACTGCGAGGTGGACTTGATCCGGCCGCCGCCGTGATAGACCCAGTCCGGGGCCTCGGCGAACACCGCGAGCACCGAAAACGACGACACCAGCACCACCCCCGCCGCATAGGCATTGAGGAACAGCCGGAAGCTGCGGGCGCCGGCCGAGGCGGCGATGGTGACGGCGCAGAGCACCGCGCCATAGGAATAGTTGGCGATGGTCTGGAACAGCTTCCGCATCGGCTGGTCATAGAGATAGGTGGCGACCACGCCGGACAGGAAGGCCCAGAGCAGGAAGGCGCCCAGCACCAGCAGAATGGCGCGGGTGTTCGGGTGCAGCCGGAGCCGCAGCACGCCCTGCTTGCTGGTCGAGGTGAGCAGGAACAGGAAGGTGCCGAGCAGAAAGCACAGGTCGGCGGCGACAATGCGGATCTCCTGCGCCGGGTTCAGCGGGTTGATCAGCACCCCGGAGAGGAAGATCCCGGCCGCAAAGATCCCGGTGCCGAGCCCGATTGCGTCCCGGCCGGGCCGGGGGCGGGAAAGCTCCTCTCCATACAGCTGCACAGGCACGTGTCCGGTCCAGTCCAGAATGACGCCGCTGGCGGCCCCGCCTCCCCTCTGCACCTACTTGGCGCCTGTCCCGAAGATCATCACGGAGACGGTCCGCAGGATGATATAGAGGTCCATCATCGCCGATCCATTCCGGATGTAGTGGTAATCGTAGCGGGCCTTGCGGTGGATGGTGATGACCTCATCCGCGTAGCCGCCGCGGATCTGCGCCAGCCCGGTGATGCCCGGCCGCACCCGCACCCGGTATTTGTAATAGGGCACGTGCACGCTGAACCAGGTGGCGTGGTCCCAGACATCGGGCCGCGGGCCGACCAGCGCCATCTCGCCGGTCAGCACGCTCCAGAAGTTCGGCAGCTCGTCGATCCGGCTGCGCCGGATGAACTGCCCGAGCGGGGTGATGCGGTCGGTTTCCAGCGGGCTGGTCGGATCGCGCCGCGCGCCCTCCGGCGCTGCCGTCATCGAGCGGAATTTCCACATCGTGAAGGGCCGCCCCCACATGCCCATCCGCTGCTGTTTGAACAGCAGCGGCCCGGGATTGAAGAACGGGTTCAGCACCAGCAGGACCACCGCCGCAACCGCGGCCAGCATCAGCCCGGCGAGGGCGGAGGCAACGTCCAGCGACCGCTTCGACAGCTGGAAGGCGGACGGCCAGCCCGCGAGCGGCTTCAGCGCCGGCGGTTTCAGAATGGATGAATTCAGGTTGGACGGCTGCAGGGAGGAAATTTCCCCTTTCAATCCGAAATCCGGATATGTCAGACCGCTTCTGTTGCTTATTTCCCCTCGCACGCCGGTTCTCCCCCCCAAGAAAACACCAGCCGCCATGAACTCCCCGCGGAATGCCGCGGAAAAGCCGCGCGGAATGCCGCGGAACAAATGAAAGCCGGTAAACGATTTACAGTCGCGTAATGCAGAGTGCGCCCAGCCTAGCAAAACTGCCGCCGCGCCCGGCCCTATCAATTGGTGTGAGGGGGGCTAATGCCCGGCGGGAAACCGCCCGCGCCGGGTAATCCGTTTTAGGCCTCCGGAATTAATCTTATTTGAGTAGGGGCGGAAGCCGCAGGGCCCGGTTATAGTGGGCGGGCTGCCTGCTGTTTTCTTTTTTTCATCAAGAAACTCGATGTCACCGGCACCCGCTCTAAATCCACCTGGATACAGTGAAACGGCCCTTGCGGGCCGCGGCCCGGCCGGGTTTTGCCGGGGCGGCCGGCCTGCATATCCGGCGCGCCGCGGCCGGCCCGCGGCCCGGCCCGGGCATTCGAACGAATTACGGGGAGATGCAATTGTGATGCCGCCAATGTTCCAGCCGCCCCGGCCGCCACAGCCGCCCCGGCCGCCCCGGCCGCCCCGGCCGCGCCCGCAGGCCGCGGCCCGCCCGGAAGCCGCGGCATGAGAAACCGGCATTCCGCGCTCACCCCGGGATACCCGGTTGCCCCGGCCGCCCGCCCGCCCGAGCCTGACATGGCCATCGACATCCGGGCGCTGTTCGCGACCCTCTGGCGGGGGCGCTGGACCATCCTCCTGATCACCGCCCTGGCCGCCGCGCTCGGGGTGTTCTTCTCCTCCAGCATCGAGCCCACCTACAAGGCCAGCGCCAAGGTGATGTTCGACCCGCAGCTGCGCGAGATCGCGGCGGGCGGCGGGGTCTCCCCGGCCGGCGAGGACGGGCTGGAGAACGAGATCCAGGTGCTGCGCTCCACCGCGCTGCTGAACCGGGTGGTCGAGGAGCTGGAGCTGCACACCTATCCGGAGTTCAACCCGGCGCTCGGCGAGCCGGAGCTTTCCGAGCCGCACCCCTTGCTGGATCTGCTGCCCGCGGCGATGGAGCCGGAGCCCGGGTTCGCGGCCGAAATCCCCGATCTCGAGCGCCGCATCGTCGCGCTCAACGTCTCCCAGGGCCTGCGGCTGAACCCGATCCCCGCCTCCCGGGTGATCGAGATCAGCTTCATCTCCGCCGACCCGCAGACCTCGGCAGAGGTGGCCAACGCCTTTGCCAAACAGTACATCGACGACCAGCTGCACGTGCGCCTGTCGACCACCCAGGCCGCCACCGACTTCCTGACCGGCCGCGTCGACGAGCTGCGGGAACGGGTGCAGAAGGCGGAAAAGGCGGTGGCGGTGGCGCAGTCGGCGCAGTCGCTGGAAGCCGGCCAGAGCCTGCCGATCACCAAGCAGGAGCTGGAGGCGCTGATCAGCGCGCTTTCCGAAACCAAGAACGAGGCCCGCGCCGCGCGCGCCGACTACCAGCGGCTGACAGCCGCGCTGCAGCAGCAGACCGACCCCGGCGCGGTGCCGGAATTCCGCGAATCCGCGCCCATGGCCGCCCTGCTGGCGCGGGAGAGCGAGCTGCGGGTGCAGCAGGCCAATCTGACCGGCGCCCTGCCGCCGGAGCATCCCGCCTTCGAGGACATCGGCAGGGCGCTCCAGCTGCTCAAGGACCGGCAGGCGGAGGAGGCCGCCCGCATCGTCGAGATCGCCCGCACGCGCTGGCAGTCCCTGGAACGGCAGATAGAGCTGATCGAGGCCGAAAAAGGGGTTCTCGACCGCAAGGTGCTGCAGCAGACCCAGGACGAGCTGGCGATCCGGCAGCTGGAACGGGAGGCCGAGGCCAGCCGGACCCTTTACGAGACCAGGATCCGGCATCTCAATGAAGCCTCCGAGCAGGTGAAGCTGGAAAGCGCCGACGCCCGCATCCTGACCCTGGCGGAGCCGCCGCTCGCCGCCTTCTCGGAGCCGAAGAAATACGCCCTGACGATCGCGGTCCTGGGCGGGCTGGTGCTCAGCGTGGTGCTGGTGTTCCTGCGGGAGCGGCTCAACAACACCTTCCGCTCGGCCGCCGAGGTGATGAAGGTCACCGGCATGGAGGTGCTCGCCACGATGCCGGCGGCCGGCGGCACCCGGCCGGTCGAGGCCCTGCGCACCTTTGCCGCCGAGCCCAACTCGCATATCGCGGAGGCCGTCCACGGGCTGCGGACCAATATCCTGCTGACCCGCGACGCCGCCCCGCCCAAGGTGGTGCTGTTCACCTCCTCCTACCCGGGCGAGGGCAAATCGCTGCTCGCCGCCCTGACGGCGCTGGCCTCGTTCCGGATCAACAAGCGCACGATCATCGTCGACTGCGACCTGCGGCGGCCGAAGCTGTACCAGCTGCTCGGCGATGCCCAGGACAAGCAGAACCTCGTTTCGGTGCTGGATGGCACCACCCCGCTGGACAAGGCGGTCCGCAAGGACCCGGTGACCGGGCTGCACGTGCTTGCCGCCAGCGGCGCCCAGATCCGGCAGGACATTTCCTCGGTGGACATCCTCTCCTCGCCCGGGTTTGCCAAGCTGATCGAGACGCTGCGCAGCGCCTACGACCTGGTGGTCCTGGATGCGCCGCCGGCGCTTCTGGCGGTGGATACGAAGATCCTGGGCAAATACGCGGATTCGCTTGTCTATGTGGTGAAGTGGAACAAGACCTCCCGCGATGCGGTGCTGGCCGGGCTGCGGGAGCTGGAGGCCACCGGGGCGCCGGTTGCGGGGGTGGTGCTGTCGATGGCCAGCAATGTGAAATTCACCAGTTACGGCCTGGATCAGGCCGCAGCTGCCAGGTGAGGCGGGGCCAGCGGGGGACGGGACATGGGCGCATATGCAGAACGGAACGGACGAGTCGCTCCCGCAGGCGGCGGCCCGGGCGCCGGGCGCACAGGCCTGCGGGCCGCGGTGCGGCCTCTGCGGGTGCTGGCGCTGGTGATCGCCGCCGTGCTGGCGGTGCTTGCCGCCGGCAGCGGGCGGGCGGCGGAAGAGGGCCTGGCGCTGGCGCCCGGCGACACCGTGTCTTATGCGGTGATCGGGGTGCCCGAGCTCAGCACCGTCTCCACCATCGGCATGGACGGCCGCCTGCAGCTGCCGCTGGTCGGCTGGGTCGAGGCCGCGGGGCTGACCATCGAGGGGCTGCGCCGCGAGGTGGCGGCGCAGGCCGGCAGCACCCCGGTGCGCACGGTGGGCGCCGACGGCCAGGAGGTCTGGCGCCAGATCAGCCCGGATCTGCTGTTCCTCACCGTGGCGGCCTACCGGCCGGTCTACCTGATCGGCGATGTCCGGGAAAACGGCGAGCAGCCGTTCCGGCCGGGCCTCACCCTGCGCCAGGCCATTGCCCGCGCGGGCGGGTTCGGGGCGGCGCTCGAGCTGCCGGACTCCGGCACCCAGCTGATCTCGCTGTCGGCGGAGCGCGACGTGCTGGCGGGCGAGGCGGCCTTCGTGAAGGCGACGCTGGCGCGGCTCGAGGCGGATCTTGCCGCGATCGGCAGCGGCGGCGCGGAAGGGTCGGAAGCGGCGGAAGCGGCGGCAGCCGCCGCGGCGGCCCATGACGATGGCGCCGCCCGCTGGCTGGACGCCCGCAACGCGGAACGGCAATTGTCCCGCGGCAATTCCGAGCTGGTGGCGCGGCAGATGAAGAACCGGCTGGAGGTGCTGGAGGAGCTGCTGCGCACCCATCAGGCCAACCTGAAAATCGAACAGGATGCGCTGGAGCGGGCGCAGTCGCTGGCCGACCGGGGCCTCACCCCCGCCTCCAACGTGACCGAGGCGCGCCGCGCGGTGCTGGATGTCTCGATGCAGGCGCTGGAGACCTCCGGCGAGATTCACCGGCTGCAGCTGGACCTCGCGCGCAGCAGCGACGAGGTGGCGCGGCTGCAGTATTCGCAGCGCGCCGAACTGCTTGGCGAGATCGTCAGCAGCACCGCCTCGCTCAGAACCCTGGAGCGGCGGCTGGCGGCGCTGGACCAGCGCCTGATGGCGCTTGGCGGCCAGCATCTCGTCTCCCAGATCAAGCCGGCCTACCGCATCATGATCCACCGGCCGGGCAGCGGCGGCATCGAGACCGGCGAGCTCAGCGATATCCCGCTGCTGCCCGGCGATGTTCTGGAGGTGCGGGCCATTCCCGCAGAAGAGGCCGAAGCCGTGCCCACGCAGTGACCGGCAGGCGGCGCCGGGTGCAGCTTGCGGGGGAAACGCCTGCGGCCCGCCCCTCCAGCCGCTGGCCGGAAGCCTGGGGCTGGAGGGGCGGGCCGCTGTTTTTGTGCCGGCCCCGCGCCGCAGGCCCGGGCGCGGGGGCGCGGGGCCTGCGGGAGGCGGGAGCGGAGATCAGACCAGCAGGAAGTCGCCGGCGTCGAGGTCCAGCCGGGTGTCCATCTGGGCGATCATCACCTGATCGCTGCCGCCCTGGCCATCGGCGTCGTAGAACAGCTCGCCGGTCTTCCACTTGTAGATGACGTGGTCGTTGCTGTCCTCGGCGCTGCCGCCCACCTCGAAGAAGTCCGCATCCAGCGTGTCCGCGCCGCTCTCCAGGCTGGTGAACACCGACGTGTCGAACGCGATCTTGTCGGTCCCCGGCTTGAAGTCGGTGATGGTGTCCACATTGCTGCCATCGGGCGCGGTGTCGAAGACGAAGATGTCCTTGCCGGCACCGCCGGTCAGCACGTCCTCGCCGGCGCCGCCGCGCAGCTCGTCCCGGCCCTTCTTGCCGTTCAGCTCGTCCCGGCCGGCGCCGCCCTGCAGCGCATCGCCGCCGCCGCCGCCATAGATCGCGTCCTCGCCAGCACCGCCTTGCAGCGCGTCGCTGCCTTTCCTGCCGCGCAGCTCGTCATCGCCGGCGCCGCCGGTCAGCGCGTCGTCGCCATTGGTGCCCGTCAGCGTCAGCGCCTCGGTTTCCGCTGCCGCCGGCTCCGGCTCCTGCTCGGGCGCGGGCGCGGGCTGCGTGACCGCCGGCTCCTGCTCGGGCGCGGGCTCCGTGGCTGCCGTCTCCTGCTCCGGCTCCGGCTGCGCGGGCGCCGGCTCCTGGGTTTCGGCAGCCTCCGGGGCACCGGCCGTCCCGCCGGTCACCGCGAAGTCGGTGTGCTCGAGGCTGAGCCGGGTGTCGAGCTGGGCGATCTTGACCTGCTCGCTGCCGCCTTCGCCGTCCTCATCATAGAACAGCTCGCCGGTCTTCCACTTGTAGATGATGTGGTGATCGCTGGTTTCGGCGCTGCCGCCAACCTCGAACTGCGCCTCGCCGAGCGTCTGCGCCTCGCCGTCCGGCCCGGACTCCAGGCTGGTGTAGAGGGTGCCGTCGAGAACGATCTTGCCGGTTTCCGTGACCGAGACACCCTCGCCCAGGGAGCGGGTGCTGCCGGTGGCGGTCTCCTGCTCCGGCGCGGGCGCGGTCTCCTGCTCCGGTTCCGGCTGCGGTGCCAGCGGTTCCACCTCGGGCTCGGGCTCGGGCTGCGGCGCCACCGTCACCGCGTCCTCGCCGCGGCTGGCGATCCAGTCGGCGCGGGCCGCCTCCCAGTAGTCGCGCGCCTCCTCGCCCTGCAGCACGGTCCAGCCGGCCGGCGGCATCGGGTAGTCGCCGGGCAGCGGCTTGTCGGAGAGGTTCAGGAACACGTTGTTGGAGGAATGGATGGTCTTGTCCCAGGCGGTCTGCAGCCGCGAGTCGCCGACGTGATCGACGTCGTCGATGGCAAAGATGCTGTTGGAGATGCTCAGCTGCGGGCTCTTGCCTTCCATCTTGAAGGGCGACTGGTGGGTCATGTTGCCCTTGAAGAGGTAGGATTCCATCCGCATCAGCACGCCGTCGAGCTCGAGCACCTTGTGGGAGGCGTCGCTCATGTTCGGGTGGCCGAGGCTGATGCCGGAGAACACACCGTCAAACAGGCTGTCGCGGATGCTGCCGTTGGAGGGGGTGTCGTTTTCAAACGCGTCGTCGCGCACGTCGCTGACCCAGACGTTGGAGATCTCGTAGCCGTCGGACGACCCGGCCACCCGCAGCGCGTCCCAGGCCTGG
>NZ_JBMERQ010000020.1:0-23039 GCF_048820895.1 Cribrihabitans neustonicus | reverse complement strand
CCACCGCCCAGAACCTCAGAAAGCTCGCAAAGCTCCTCCCTCCACCCCAAAACGCCCGCCTGGCATGACAGGCGCACGGCACGCCCTATCGACAGGCTACATCACAGCCGCCGAAGAACAGGCTTTTTCAACGGAATAGGCCCATTGCGGCCATTCGGCTGGTTCGCAGAGCATGTCCGCTTTTCGCCCAGTATAACCGGGTCAGCCAACGGCCTACACCAGACTTTGGCGCGTAGCATGAATGAGTTCCGATACGCGCCGAGACTGAATAGGATGCTCTTAGGACCTTTCGCAACCGCAGCATAGGCCCGCAAAATAACGGCGGGCCTATGAGGCTCGAATGAACGCACCTTTTTAGCGCGAACACCAAACCAGACATTCGCCAGCACCTCGGTCCCATAGGACAACCAACACGTTGGTGCTGGCGAAGCGACATTCCTTCAAAGCATAGACGAAATGTCGGAGGCTCCGGTCGGGTAGGCGAACATTGTGTTCTTGAGCTGATCCGCCGTCAGGCCGTGTCGCACCGCGAGGGTGAAGACATTGATGACCTCGTCAGCATGAGGACCAAGGAGGTGCGCGCCCAGAATGCGCTCGCTGCCCTCCTCGATCAGAACCTTGTGGCCGGAAACGGATTCCGCCTGCTGGCGCGTCGAGAACCAGCTGGGTGTCCGGTCGCACTGCATGCGGAATTTCAGGCCTTGGTCCCGTGCCTCGGCCTCGCCCAGCCCGACACGAGCAATCGGTGGCAGAGTGAAAGCGACCGAGGGGACACCCTTGTAGTTCGGCGTGCTGTGGTTGCCTTCCAGCACATTTGCCGCGACTACCTTGCCGTCATGGTTGGACACAGGCGTCAGCGGCGGCCCCATCCGGGCGGTGTCGCCGGCGGAATAGACGGCCGGGTTCGACGTGCTTTGCAGGTATTCGTTCAGCGCCAGCTTGCCGTCACGCAGCTCTACACCCGCCGCCTCGAGATCGAGCGCCGCGAGATCGGGCTTGCGGCCAGCGGCATGCACGACGAGATCAGCTTCGAAGGTGTTCGAGCCATTCTTGCCCGCCGCAGTGACGCGGAAAGCATCCCCGGTCTTTTCGACGCGTTCGACCTCGGTGCCGGTATGTAGGGTGACGCCGATCTCTTCGTATTTTTCCATCAGCCATTTAACCAGGTCCGGATCGAACCCTGCCAGCATCCGGTCGCCATGCTGAAGGATCGTCACCTCCGCCCCGGCCCGCGCGGCGATGTGAGAGAATTCTGCAGCGATGTAGCCTCCGCCGACCAGCACGATCCGGCGTGGCAGGCTCTCCATTTTAAGGAAGCCCTCATTGTCGATCAGGTGCTCCTCACCGGGAATGCCCAGCTTTATCGCCTCTGCACCGGTCGCCAGCACGATATGCTTGGCCTCCAACCTCTCACCATCAACCTCCACCGCGTTCGGGCCTACGAACCGAGCCCGTCCATGGAAGGTCGCGATACCACTGTCGGAAAAGCTCTTCTCCTTCTTCTCCGGGACGGGATCGGTGAAGCCGCGCTTGAAGTCCAGCAGGTCGCGCCAGTCGATCCGCACGTCACCCTCGACCCCCTTCCCGTGCATCCGGCGGGCATGGTCGGCGGCGGAAGTGCCTCCGATCAGCATCTTCTTAGGATCGCAGCCCCGCAGCGCGCAGGTTCCGCCATAGGGGCGAAAATCGGTCACGGCCACGCTCTTTCCGGCCGCGCTCACGCGCTTGGCCACAGTGGTCGCGGCGGTGCCGCTGCCGATGACGATGACGTCGAAGGTCTTGCTCATGTTTGATCTCCTGCTTCAGTTTCGTTTCGAGGTGCCACGTGTTTCGAGGGCGAAATTGACCTCTCGATACGATCGGCATGGGTTCCCTTCAGAGCGTTCACCCCGAGCCTCTCGTGAAGGTCGAGATTGATGGCGCTGTTGATCAGCGCCAGATGCGTGAAGGCTTGGGGGAAGTTGCCCAGGAAAGCGTGGGTGGCCGGGTCGATCTCCTCGGCATAGAGACCAATATCATTCGCCTGACCGAGCAGTCGCTCGAACAGGTCGCGCGCCTCGTCCGCCCGCCCGGTGCAAAGCAGAGCGTCGACCAGCCAGAAGGAGCAGATCAGGAAGGCTCCCTCCTCGCCCTTCAAGCCATCGTCGGTATGCTCGAGACTGTAACGCATGACGTAATCGCCATCGCGCAGGGCGTGCTCGACGCCGCGGACGGTGTCGTCGAGATCCTTTTCGGAGAGAGGCAGGTCCAGCATGGGCAGAAGCAGTAAAGCGGCGTCCATGCCGCCATCGGAGAAGGTCTGAAGGAAACCGCCTCTGTCGCCGTCGTGGGCATGAGCATTCAGCGTATCGGAAAGCTTGTCGCGTTCCCGGCACCATTCCGGACGTTCTCCCAGCAGGCGGATGGCGCGATCCAAGGCAACCCAGGCCATCGCCTTTCCATGGACGAATTGGCGCGGTTCTCCACGTATCTCCCAAATGCCTTGGTCCGGCTCTTTCCAGACCTGGGCAACATGATCGGCGATGCCTTCCAACAGGTCGCGCAGCGTGCTGTCTATGGGGCCCCCGAGGGCGCAATATGCCAAGGCCCAGTCCGCGATCTCGCCGTAAATATCGAGCTGCGTCTGGCCGGTTGCGGCATTGCCGACCCGCACGGGTTTCGAGCCGGCATAACCGGAGAGGTGGGTAAGACAGCGCTCTTTGGTTAGGCTGTTCTCCGCGATACCATAAAGGATGCGCAGATCGGGCAGGGTCTGGACGCAGCAGCTGCCGATGAATTCACAGTATCTGCCCGCCTCGGTCTTATAGCCCAGTCCGCCAAGAGCCTGGAGAACGAAGGCCGAGTCGCGCAGCCAACTGTATCGGTAGTCCCAGTTCCGCTCGCCGCCGAGGTCTTCCGGCAAGGATGTCGTCGGCGCGGCGACAATGGCGCCGGTAGGCGCGTAAGTCAGAGCCTTGAGCGCAAGCGCGCTTCGCGCCACGGTAGCATGGTAACGTCCATTGTAATGCGAGGCGGCGGACCATGTGCTCCAGAACTCCATGGTTTCCCGTAGCAGCGTCTCGGCCTGTGCGTCTGGCTCTTCCACATCGGCAGTGGCCGGCGCCAGGATGAAGGCACGCCGTTCTCCTGCCGCAAGCGAGAGGATCGAGCTTTCCCGCTCCGTGCTTGCGGCGTCCTGCCGGAACAACTGCATGTCCGGAGGATCACCGGCTTCGGGGTCGAAGACACAGGTGCCGGGCTCGAAGTTTAGCTCGAAATCGCAAGGGCCGGCACCAGCCTCCACCACACGCACCAGCCATCCCGGAGCCTCGAGATCGACGAAGGGCTGATCGGTGCCGGCTGCACTGCGGACCGGCAGGAAGTCTGTGAGCGTCACGCTTCCGTTCGGAATTTCGAAGGTCGTGCAAAGGATATTGGTGCCGTCCAAATAGGCGCGTTTGCTTTCGAATGGCCCGGAAGGAGCAACTCTGAAACGAGCTCCCCGCGCTGCATCCAGCAGCGCCCAGCAGGCCGGTTTCGCGTCGAACCGGGCCGGGCAGAACCAGTCCACTGCTCCGTCCCGGCCGACAAGAGCGGCGCCATGACAATCGCCCAAGAGCGCGTAATCCCGCAGAGGCAGATATCCGTTCTCGCGGGCCGTCATCATCCACCCTCGCGAAAGGAGGGGTAGAGCATCATGCCGCCGTCCACGAAAAGCGTCGTCCCGACCAGGTAGTCGGAGGCGTCCGAGGCAAGCCAGAGCGCGGCTTCGGCCACATCCGCCGGAGTGCCGATCCGGCCGTAGGGTATGAGCTTGAGAAGCTTCTCTCGGGCTTGCTCGTCCTCCCAAGCCTCCTCGTTGATCGCCGTTTTTATCGCGCCGGGGGCGATGGCGTTGACGCGGATCTTCTCGCAGGCGAGTTCCTGCGCCATGGTCTCCATCAGGAGCTTGATGCCGCCCTTGGCCGTGGCGTAATTCGCGTGGCCCGCCCAGGGTATGGCCTGATGCACCGAACTGGTGAAGATGATCCTCCCGAGCGCCGGGGAGCGATCAGGGTTAAGGCCCTGATTGCGAAACCGCCGCACCGCCGCCTGTGCGCACAGGAACTGGCCGGTCAGGTTGACGTCGAGGACCTCGCGCCAGTCCTCGAGACTCAGCTCGGTGAAGGCGGCGTCGCGCTGGATGCCGGCATTCGACACCAGAATGTCGACCCCGCCGAATTTCTCATCCGCCGCCTCGAACAGCTGCGTGCAGCCGTCAGGGGTCGAGACGTCGGCCTCCACGGCCGTGGCCATACCGCCATCCTCGCGGATGTCCTCGACGATGCGCTCGGCGGCCTCCCCGCCCGAGTGGTAGTTGACGATCACAGAGGCGCCGGCCGCCGCATAGGCGCGCGCGATGCCCTCGCCGATCCCGGAACTCGCGCCCGTGACGATCGCGCGCGCATCTTCGAGCCGTAGATTCTCCATGGCGGTTCTCCTTCAGTTGTTCCGGCGGGCCGTGCGAGGTTCGATAAGCCGGTAGACGGCCTCCGCCGTCCCGGCGAGCGCGAGACCGTAGACAAGGTGGCCGAGCAGTCCACGGATATGGGTGGCAGCCGGGTAAGTCCTGTTGGGTGCGCTGAAACCCAGCGCCGGGGTCACGATCTCATCGAGGAGGAGGGACATGCTCGCTCCCGCCGCGACACCCGCTCCCAGCGAATTCATCCCGGCTGCTCGGCGCATGACGCAATTTACCTGCCCCCAACCCACGCCCGAGGCGTAGTGAAGTGCCATGCCCGCTACTCGAGTAGAATCTTCGTCGAGTTCGAAACCGAGAAGCTCGGTAGTTTTCTCGGCGGCGACCCGAAGCGGAGGCCCTGGCCGGACGCAATTTTCTTGTCGTTGGATGTGCTCGGGCGTGACTTTCCAAAGGGCCGTTTGCCCGCGCTCTGTAACTTTGGTCGCCACGAAATCGGCGAGCAAACCCACGCCGATGTCCACCACAAGATCTGATGTCTTCATGGCAACCTCCTTGAAAGATAACTAAAGCTTACTGTCTGTAGAAAACTACAGATTAGTGTCTTGAGTTCCAAAGGGGATCGTTTGCGCAGTCTCGGGACCACGGAGCCGTGAAGAAATGGTCCGGACCGGCTTTCGGTCCGGACCGGGAAAGTGGGCCTCAGCCCGCGCAGCAGCTCAGCATGGCTACGTCCTTGTCAAAGGTGTGCGCCGCGAGTTTCAGCCCCTCGACGGTCGTCAGATAGGGAAAGATCGTCTCGCCCAACGCCTTCGTCGTCATGTCAGCCTTCAGCGCCATCACCAGCGTCTGGATGGTATCGGACCCTTCCGGGGCGATGATCTGTCCGCCGAGGAGCCGGTCCGTTCGCCGGTCGGCCACGAGCTTGATGAGACCGCGTGTATCGCGCGCTGCCTGGGCGCGGGGCACTTGG
The DNA here is from genome assembly GCF_048820895.1 of Cribrihabitans neustonicus. NCBI lineage: Bacteria > Pseudomonadati > Pseudomonadota > Alphaproteobacteria > Rhodobacterales > Paracoccaceae > Cribrihabitans > Cribrihabitans neustonicus. The sequence continues at coordinate 17,628 of NZ_JBMERQ010000020.1, read as the reverse complement.
TCGAGAGGCAGCACCGAGGTTTTCACGTCGTGCCCCGCATCGCGCGCCTGCTACTCGCTCAGCCCCACGCCCGCGACTTGAGGATCGGTGAAGACCACCCAGGGCATCGTGCTGTTATCGTAACGCTCATCGGGATTCGCCACGGCGTTGCGGGACGCGATCTTGGCGCCGTAGGCCGCCATGTAAACAAACTGTTCACGATCGGTCACGTCGCCGGCGGCATAGATGCCAGAGCGCGAGGTCTGCATGTCCTGCCCGACCACGATCCCGCCGCGGCTGTCGGCCTGCACGCCCGCCTCTTCCAGTCCCAGCCCCTGGGTATTTGCCTGCCGGCCGGTGGTGAGGACGATTCTGTCGGCGGTGATGTCCTTCGAAGCCCCTTCTTGCGTGACGCGCAAGGTGACACCCCTGTCCGGCGCGCTGACACCGTCGTATTGCAGGCCTATCTCGACCGCGATGCCTTCGGCCTCGAAGGCCTCAGTCACGGCTGCGGACACCTCGGGTTCCGCGCCGGGGAGCAGGCGCGAGCGCGCCACCATCGTCACCTTTACCCCCATGCGAGCCATCATCTGCGCCAATTCCGCGCCGATATAGCCGGCACCTACGAAGATCAGGCTCTTTGGAAGCGTCTCAAGCTCCAGAAGCGATTTGCTATCGAGGGTCGCGACGTCATTGATGCCCCGGATCGCCGGGACGATCGTGCGGCTGCCGGTGGCAATCAGGATTTTGGATGCCGTGATCTTGCGGACCCCGACCTGAACACCGCCCTCGACCAGCTTCGCGGGTCCTTCCTCAATGTAGTCGACCCCCTCATACGTCGGCAGGAGATCCGCGTATTTCTTCTGGCGCAACGTCGCGACCAGATCGTCTTTCCCGGCAATGAGCCGGGACCAGTCATCGATCTGCGCGGCGCCCGACAGCCCGGGAAAACGCGCGGCGGCGCTGGCACCGTGAAGCGCCTCGGCCGGGCGGATCATGGCCTTCGACGGCACGCAACCGAAATTGACGCAGGTCCCTCCGATCGTCCCGTGGCCTACTAGCGCGACGCGTTTTCCCGCCACGGCGGCAGTGATCGACGCCGAGAAGCCTGCGGAGTCGGCTCCGACGACGATGAGGTCGTAGCCGCTGTTTTTGTCAGAACAGCAATCTTTCATGATTCAGGTCACTTCCGCAGTTGGTTCGGTCTTCGGCTTGGCGAAGACCAGATAAAGGATCGCGCCAATCGCCAGCAGAGGAGTGGCCATCGACAGAAGGCCGATGAAGATACCGTCGGGGGAACAGCAGGCAGTCATCATCATGTTTAGAACTCCTGGGAATTCCGACTGAGGAAAAAAGTGCAGATGGCGGTCAACGCAGCGGCGAGAAGCGCAAGAAGCAGGGCCCCGCGAAACTCCAAGGCGATGATCAGTGTCGAGAGCAGCACCGCGATAAGGGTGGCCCAGACCTTGGGAGAGGGGCCCGGCCGCCCGGCGCGCAACCACAAGGCCTGAGCGACCACCGCGAGGCTGACGAACAGCATCGGGAAGAGCGCGTAGTCCAGCCAGCCCTGCGTTGCGGCCGCGTCGATATCTGCGCAAACCTTCGATCTTCTTGATCCCCGGCACGGACGGCGAGCATGGCTGGTTCTGGCGCAATCGCGATAGCTCGGATGTCACAGTGACGGTCCAGGTTCGCGGCGAATACGCTAAGTTCAGGGACGCGAGCTGAACCACTGCTGCCGCTCGTGCATCAGGTGGCGAACGGCAGCTCTCCGCCCTACCGATAAAGGCGGTACGGGCTTCGCATCGTCCCGGACTACGACTGCTTTGGGCTGAGACTGACGTGCTGCGCCAGCGAAGGGCCGCCCCCAAGGCAATGACGGCTGAGGGCTGGCTGCGCCAACGAAGGGCAGCCCCAAGGGCAATGACCGCTGAGGGCTCCTTCCGGGAGTTCGCCGCGTCGGCTCCAGCATGTTCTAGGCTGTTGAGCCAACGTCGGGTTGGCGCTGTGGCAGGGCGTGGTGGATCGGAGGAACCATCATGCAGACACCAAACTTACCTGCCATTCGCGCTCTCCGCCCCGCCTGGAACAAAGGCCGTATCGTCGGTCAGAAACGCCCACTCATGCCCAAACATGTCTGGGCGATCCGAGTACGCCTGGAGATTGCCGAGAACCATCGCGATCTGGCTTTGTTCAATCTTGCCATCGACAGCAAGTTGCGCGGATGTGATCTAATCAAGCTGAAGGTCGCTGATGTCTACGCGGCCGGTCGGGTCAAGGAGCGCGCATCAATCATTCAGAGCAAGACACAGAAACCTGTCCGTTTCGAGATCACCGAGGGCACCCGAAAATCGCTGCTGCGCTGGATGGACGAGCCGTTGATGATCGGATCGGAATTTCTTTGGCCGGGCCGGTTCCATGAGCGGTTACACATTTCAACGCGCCAATATGCGCGGCGGGTTCGCGAATGGGTCAAATCAATCGGACTCGAGCCAAGCTCATACGGAACACATTTGATGCGCCGAACCAAGGTCGCTCAGATTTTTCGGAAGACTGGCAATCTGCGCGCCGTTCAGCTCTTGCTTGGCTATACCAAGATGGACAGAACCCTCCGATATCTCGGCGTCGAACTTGAAGACGCACTGGCGATCGCGGAGGCGGTTGCAATTTGAAGATTTGGGCCGTCTTCCCGGACGGCCCTTCGCAGACATTGCAGAGCATCAATTACCGCGGCGCGGCTTCAGCGAAGCTGACAGTCGCTTCGCTGAAGTTCCTCGACCACTTAGTCGGCGTCAGGCTGGCGGGATGGACGTGCGTGTTTCATCGAGAGGGCCTCGACATGATCCTGCAAACGGCGTCTACCAACCACCGGACATCTTCATCCCCGAGGCGCGCGACATTGATCCGGCCGCCTTGCACGACGTGGATGCCATGAGCCCGGGTCAGCGCTGTTTCCTGCGCGAGACTTAGCGGCAAGAGCGAGAACATCCCAACCTGCCGTCCGAGATAAGCCAGCTGGTCGGTGCCAAACATATCTTGCTCTGTCACCACGATCCGCTCGCGCATCCGCGCCACGCGTTGGCGCATCTGGTTGAGGTCGCGCAGCCAGAGAGCTTTCATGTCCGCATCCTGCAGGATTGTCCGCACCACCGCCGGACCATGGTCCGGCGCGTGCGACGCCCCTGAGCGGACGATGGCCGTGACGGCTCGGGTGATACGCGCTTGGTCGCTGGTGCGGGTCTTGATGAACAGCGCCCCCGCGCGGTCGCGGTAGATGCCGAAGGACTTTGACAGTGTGATGCAGACGATGCATTCGGGAAAGCGCTCCGCGATGCGGCGTGCCGTCGAGCAATCAGCATGGAAACCTTGCGCAAACCCGAGGTAGGCCAGGTCGATCCAAGGCACGATCCCAAGGGCTTCAAGCGTATTGAGAAGCGCTGTGAACTGGTCTTCGCTCATGTCCGCGCCCGTCGGGTTGTGACAGACGCCCTGCATCAGGAAGGCATCGCCGGGACGGGCGGCCTTCAGACCGTCCAGCATTTGGTCAAATGTCAGTTCGCTGCGCAGCGGATCATAGTAGGGCAGCGCCTGATGGCGCGCGCCGGCGGCCGTCAGGATCGGAACGTAATTGCCGTAGGTCGGGGCTTGCAGCCATACGGTTGGCGGCTCCGGCAGCTGCGCCAGAAGATCGGCCATGACGCGCAGCGCGACCGCGCCGCCCGATGTCTGTGCGGCCACCCAGCCCGCGTTGTAGGCGTCCCCAATAATTTCACGCCCCAACAGGCTGCAATACTCCGCATCTTCGGTCAGGGCGAGGTAGGCCTTGCTGGTCTGCGTTTTGATCAGCTGCTGTTCGGCCAGCTTCACGGCCTCCAGAACCGGTGTGCGCCCGAGTTCATCCTGATAGATTCCGACGGTCAGGTTCAGCTTTTCCCGGCGCGGGTCCTGCGCGAACAAGTCGGCGCCCATCATGATCGGATCGATGGGATAGTCTTCGACTTTCTCGAACATCACTCGGCCCTTCCCAACTCGACAGCCCGGTCCCGGCAGGCGGTCATCGCGCCAGCGAGCCGCTCGGCCACCTGCGGCTTGAGCGCAGGGACCACGGTGTCCGCTTCGGCGCTTCCCGCTGTCACATCGCCCGTGGTGCGCACATCGAAAGTCGCCTGCAAATGCGCCCGCTGATCCGCGCCGGGATCGATGACGGTGATCTGCGCCGGGGCCATGCCTTGGGCGATCAGCCCGCCGAGGATGGCGGAGGCCATGTTGCCGCCGCCGATGAATGCGATGGTCTCCATGGCTCAGAACCGGGTGATGACGGTGGCGCCGACTGACTGGAACCTGTCCATTTCCATCAGGGCCTGCGGGGCCTCCGCAAGGCTGATCTGCTGCCCAACCAGCCGCGCCGGATCGAGCCGCCCGCTCGACACCATGTCCAGCATTGCGCCGTAGCGATGCGCCTGCATCCCGTGCGAACCGAGAAGTTCGATCTCCTGCCCGACGATCTTCGGCATCGGGATCGCGGGGGCTGCGTGCTCGCCCAGCATCAGCCCCACCTGCACGTGCTTGCCGCGCGGCCGCAGGCACATGATCGAGTTCGTCATGGTCACGGGGTGCCCCAGCGCGTCGAGCGAGACATGCGCGCCGCCCTTTGTGGTCTCCCGGATGGCGGCGGGCACGTCGGCGTCCTTGCCGTCGATGACCGCCACGGCGCCAAGCTCCTTCGCCAAGGCCAGCTTGGCCGGGTCGAGATCCACGCCGATCACATTCGCCCCTGCCGCCGCCGCAATCATCACCGCCGAGAGACCCACGCCGCCACAGCCATGCACCGCCACCCACTGGCCTGCGCTGATCTTGCCATGGTCAATCACCGCCCGGAACGAGGTGGCAAAGCGGCAGCCGAGGCTGGCGGCGGTCGCGAAGTCCATCGTCTCAGGCAGCGCGACGAGGTTCAGGTCCGCCTGGTGGATCGGCACGTATTCCGCAAAGGAGCCCCAGTGGGTAAAGCCCGGCTGTTCCTGGTCCAGACAGACCTGCTGGTTACCAGAGTGACATTCCGAACAGCTGCCACAGCCGCAGATGAAGGGCACGGTGACCTTGTCGCCGACCTTCCAGTTCTTGACTTCCTTGCCGACGGCCTCGACCACGCCAGCCAGCTCGTGCCCCGGCACGTGCGGCAACTCGAGGTCGCTGTCATGCCCCATCCAGCCGTGCCAGTCGCTGCGGCAGACGCCGGTCGCCGTGACCTTCAGCACCACGCCGTGCGGCTCAGGCGTCGGATCGTCTACGGTCGTGAGCTTAGGGGCTTCTTGGAATTTCTCGAAAAGGACGGCTTTCATGGCAGGGACTTTCAGCTTGGGGTGATTTCGAGGGCAGATTACCGCCCGGCACGTGAAATACCTTTGCCATTCTTCTTCGCTATAGCGATATTTGGGGCAGCATCTCCTATGCGTAGCCCGCATCGAGAAGGAGTCCGCCCTATGCCCTAGATCGACGGCGTCAACGCCGAGCTTCTGATCCTGCTGCAAGACGACGGCCGAATTACCAATGCCAAGCTCGCCGAACACATCGGGATGAGCGAACCCCCCTTCTGACGGAGGCTGAAACGTCTCGAGGAAAGCGGCATCATTGAAGGCTACCAAGCCAATCTGAATCGCCGAAAGCTGGGCCTGGGCGTCATGGCCTTCGTCCAGCTGCGCTGCTCCGAGCACGACCAAGCAGCCACCGCCGAGTTCCAGCGTATCGTGCAAACGACGCCGAACATCCTTGCCTGCCACAACACCACTGGAGCGGACGATTTCCTGCTGATCGTGGTGGCGAAGGATCTCGACGACTACAGCGCCTTCGTCGACAGCACGCTACGACGGCTGCCTGGGGTGACCAGCATCCGCTACAACCTGTCGCTGAAGGAAATGAGGGCGTCGAGCAAATTGCCGGTAACGTCAGCTTTCAGTAGTTGGGGAGCCTGCTATTCAGTCGAATACCGGAGAGCCTGTTTGGCGTCCTTGGGGCTTTCGGCCCATATCCGTCACTCAGAATTGCCCAAACGAAAGACAGCTTTGCAGATTCAAGAGCTGAACATTCAGGATCGCCTCATCAGATTTGAACTTCTCAGTTCCCACGGTCCGCCCGAACTCCAGCCAGCCCGCGGCGTGCAAAATCAAGTCCGCGCCGCCGGTCAACGACGCGCCCAGGGCACTGGCACCTTCGTATCCAGCCTGGGCGTCATTGATCTTGGAGGAGGTGATCAGACCATCCCCGCGACACGGGACCCCGAGACGCCGCACCAGCTGACAGCCGGCCAGCTGAGCGAGGCCCGCTTCCGGTGTTCCGAAGACAGGCCCCATGAATTGCATCGAAACGGGGTGGCAAAGATCCCGCCCACAACCGGGGTGCCGGGCCGGTAAATTTGGGCCAAAGCCAACCCTACCATGATTTCTGCCAGCCCCTGTGCCAGGGCGCCTGCAACAGTGACAGGTGCCGTAGCCCCCATCATCATGTAGGAGGCGACCAGGCTGGCCTGGCCCATTTCCGAGGAGGCCCGCAGACAGCGCAACGGATTGGGCTGAAAGACCAGCGGAGGGGTCGGGTTGATCAGGTGAAGCAGCCGGCAGTCTGCCTGCGCATCAGTGACACCAGCCGCAGCGGCAACCTCGCGCAGCGCCTCCTCGGACAGGACGGTGCCCATCATCGGCTTGTCCGACAGCTCCAGATGCGCGCGCGCCAGTTCCTTGTAGGGCACCAGCTCTGCACCGGCATGGGCAATGCACAGCTGAAAGCCGGTGCTGTCGATGACCGGTGAGGCATCGCACAGGCGTACAAGCTCGCGGTAATCTTCCAGTGAGCCCATGCGCATGCTTCCATCCGCGCGCCGCACGTTGGGCGGCCCGTAGAAGGGGACAAGCACGGGGGGCGCTCCCCCCCCGACCGTGACCGAGGTGGCCTCAGTCTTTCCCTGCCAGACGAAGGAGGCAGGCGCCTGCCGGATCAGGTCGCGCAGCACACCGGCATCCGCACGCACCCGTTCACCTTCGATCCGGGCGCCGGCCGAGGCCATGGCCTCCAGGCTGCCGGGATCTCCCTGAACCTGTACACCGGTTTCGCTGAGGATCTGCGCCGCCTGTTCCTCGATGGCAACGAGTGCGTGCTCTTCAAGCAACGCGTAAGGGAATTGCATTCGTGACCTCGTGGGAGATTTCCTGAACAAGCGCCCGGACGGCATCGTTCCTGGTATTGGGACGGGTGCGGACGACATAGGCAATTGCGGGCGGTTTGGGGAAGATGCCCTCGACTACGTCCAGATCGGACGACAGGTGCAATCCGTTCATCAGTGCAACGCCCAGACCGGAGCTCACCGAAGACAGGATGCCTGCCGCGCTGGGGCACTCGAGCACTGCTTCAAACCGGTGCCCGGCCTGCGCGCCTTCGGCATTGGCCCAGTGTTTGTAAAAGCAATTGCTGTCAAAGGCGAGGAAGGGAACCGGCGCGGACGGGTCCAGCCGCAGGTCGTGGGACTTGATCCAGTGCAATTGATCTTCGTACAGGATCAGGTCATCCGGCCTAACATCGCGCCGGAAAATCTGCATGACGGCGATGTCGATCTCGCCCCCGGCCAGCCAGTCGTTCAGCGTCAGGCTTTGGCTGATCCGTGTCCGCACACGGGTTTCCGGATGCAGCCGGGTAAAGCGCCCCAGGATGCGGGCCACATCCCCACCGGTCGTGTCTTCGGTCATGCCCAGCCGGATCGTTCCCGCCAGGGGTTTCTTGCCCAGGGCGGCAAGCGCCTCGTCATGCAGATCCATCATGCGCCGCGCATAGCCCAGCAACCGTTCCCCTGCTTCGGTGAAGAGCGGCCCGCCTGCACGACGCGCGAGCAGGTCGCAATCCAGCGCCCTTTCCAGCCGCTTGATCTTGTGGCTAACCGCAGGCTGCGACAGTGCAAGATGCTCGGCCGCCCGGGTGACGCCGCCATGGGTTGCGATCGCCAGAAGCGCACGCAGACCATCTATATCCAGTCTCTCAGCCATGCCTCTGCGCCATTCCGATTTTTGATTGATTCATGACAGTCATTCATTTGCGTCATTTAGCACAGCGAAACTACAGTCAGGAAAAGTCAGAAAACGGTTTGAAACATGACACCAGATGCAAACAAATCCTTGGAATGGGGCGGCGCGCTTCTCTCCATCGCCTATTCCCTGCTCATAGCCTCCAACACAGGCTATGAGGCCCTGTCGTTCGTGTTCTTCCTCTTGGCAGCCTTGCTGCTATTCACCCTTGCCATTCGCAAACGCATGTGGGGCTGGACGACAATGCAAGGCTTCTACATCGCCACTGGCGCGTACGGCATCTTCGCATGGTGCCTTTGAAAAAGGTCTTGGCCATCCGTTTAGCTTGCACAATTCGAGAGCTGTATCCGGTTTGACGTGATTGTTGGACGCTGCTTCTTAGCGCGGCGAATGTGCGGAATCCCCCGCTCGTGCCTTTGGGTGTCCTTGGCCGCCACCGGCCCTGAGCCGACATTTATATGTTCTTCGGCGAACGTCCGGATCGAGCACAAATAGACGCCGGCGTTGCAAGTTGGTTCGCACACGCAGCGTGGCGTTTGACCCTCTTTGGATCATCCATATCCATACAACTCGGCATTCCCATGCGCATTTCTCTCATCCTCGAATTCAAGCCTTGAGCGAGAAATGCCGAAGTCGTCCTTCAATCGGCGCTTGATTTCGGCTTTCACGGCCTCGATGCCCTCCCAGCTCAAACCGCTTAGAACTACATGACAGTCGAGAGCGACCTCATGCTCCTGCATCTGCCACAGATGCACGTGATGGACATCTCTGACGCCCTCGGTTTCCCGCATCGCCTGAACCACAGCGTCACTGTCAATCTCCGGGGGGCTGCCAAGCATCAGCGTCCAGATCGGATCACCGATCTCGGTCAACGCCAGGTAGAGGATATATAGCGCGATGCCGATGGTGATGGCGGGATCAACCCAACGAAGATCGTAAAGGAGGATCAGCGTGCCGCCGATGATGACGGCCACCGAGGCGAGCGCATCCGAAAGATTGTGTAGGAACAGCGCGCGGATGTTCACGCTGCCTTTCTGCATCGAGTCGGAAAGACCCGCCGTCAGGGCGTCGATGATCAATGCAATTCCGCCGAGGATGACGACCGTCCAGCCGCGCACCTCGGGTGGATCGATCATCCGCATGCCGCCTTCATAGATCAGGTAGAAACCAACGAGAATGAGAGTTGTGTAGTTGATGTGGGCGGCCACGATCTCGGTCCGCCCATAGCCGAAGGTCATCGTCGAATCCGCTGGCCGTCGCGCGATCTTCCGGGCGACGAAGGTGATGACGAGCGAGGCCATATCCGAGAAGTTGTGCAGCGCATCCGCGATCAGCGCGAGACTGCCAGCGAAGATGCCGCGGACGATCTGCGCCACGGTGAGCAGGGCATTGGCCCATATCGCTATGGAAACACTCCGGTCCCCGGATTCGGGATCGAGATGCGCATGGCCATGGTTATGCGGCATGTTTATGCTCCTTCGGCAAACCTTTTTTCGTGGCCCCTGTTCCAGGCCCAGCTGGGACATCACCACTCATTACGCCGCACCGAAAGTGAAACGTGGAGCCATAGATGCGCGCACTATTTGCGCAGATATTTCACCAGAGCCACGATCGCGAGGATCACCAGCACCAGGATCAGGAGACCCCAGATCCCCATGCCGACCATCATTCCACCGCCCGTCATGCCGCCATCCATCATCTGCATCCCTTTGTTGTGGCCGCGTCAATAGGTGCGCGGACCTTCGATCTTTTTAGCCCCTGGCATGGACGATGGCTTCGTCCATTGGCACCGAGGTCCAGAGTAAGGGGCGGAGCACCACGATGATGCTCCGCCCGTTTCGTCAACAACAACGGGAGCGGCCTTCCGGCTGCGAAATCTTTTGCACGAGCTCTGCCGTTTCCGCCCCTTGCGCCTCACGCGCAACGTCGGCCTGTGCAACCATGCCGCAGCATTTGCCTGTCTCATCGGTGACGACGGCCCGCCGCACTTGGTGCTCTTCCATCTTGCTGCAGCAAGACGAAACCTCTTCTGTCGCCGACGTGGTCAGCACATCCGTGGACATGATCTCCGAAACGGCGGTCTCGCCAGACTTGCCCTCGGCTACCGCCCCGCAGCAGATGTCGCGGTCTGTTACGACCCCAACCGGTTCGCCAGAATCGTCGACCACGGGCAAAGCACCGATGGACTGTTCGGCCATAAGCCGTGCAGCTTCCTGAATGGTGGCGTTCTCCCCGCAGCAGGTGGGGTTGCTTGCCATGATGTCTTGAACTTGCATTGTATCGCTCCTCTTTTGAGTGCGGGGGTAAAACGACTCCCGTCTTAATGACGTTCCAATTCCTCCCCCCCTTCGGCGACAAGCCGCGGAGAGGAGGTTGCCTTGGATGTTTTTCGGCCCTGCACGGTAGACAGGCCCACCGTCTGATCCTAAATCCCCTTCATGCGCCATCTGGTCCGCCTTGCCATGCTCTGCCTCTCGCTCGCCCTTCTGGGCGGGGTAACGTTGCATGATGTGTCCGGTGCCCGGATGTCGATCGACATGGCGGCGTCAAGTGTCGAACAGCAAGATGATCTCTGCTCAGCCTGCGTTCAGGAGGACGGGGCGGAGATTGCCTGTGATTTCGACTGCACAGCGCCGCTTTTGTCCACGCCATCCTCGATGGCGGAACTGCCAATCGCCGTGATCGCGATCAGCCTCGTTTGGCCCGCTGACTCCGCGGTGCGAACGCGCAATCTGGATTTCGATCCCGCCCCACCGCGAACCACCATCCTAAGCTAACCGGCCGCGCCGCCCAGGTGACGGCCTGGTTTCGCCATGCCTGCCGGATGCCGGCAGGCTGACGTTGAACCGATCGTTCACTCTTAGGATTTCAGCCATGTCCAACTATACCGCACGCGCGTTGTCGCGTCGGCGCGTCCTGCTCTCTGGGAGCGCCGCGATGGGCGCAGCACTCTTCACCCCGGCGATCGCGAGATCAGCCTCTCAGCCCGCCTTTCCCCAAGGTCCATCCGTCCTGGCGTTCGACGGCCCCACTATCCTCGCTGCTTCCTCGGAGGGGCTGTTCCGTCAGCTAGGCGCCGAATGGGATCAACTCGACACGCCGGGGAATCCAACCGCTGTCGCCACCCACCCGGATCGCCCCGGCACAATCTTTGCCGGTTGGCAAAACGGCACCCTGCTTCGCAGCCATGATGAGGGCCGAAACTGGGTTTCGGTAGATGCGGGCCTGCCGGGTGCGCCGATCCTGTCCCTCACTCTCGGCGCGCAAACTCCCGGCACCCTTTATTCTTCCATAAGGGGCGACGGGATCTGGCGCAGCGAGGATGACGGCGAGACATGGGAGTTCGTCATGGACCGCCCCTATCTGGACGGAGCCGAGCATGACGTGCTCAGCCTCGTATCGGTCGCCAACGAGACCGGGATGGGTGGGATCTGGCTCTACGCCGGAACGCCAGCCGGTCTGACGCGCGTGCCGGACTGCTTCTGCCGTTGGCAGGACGTCGTTGCGGGCGATGCGATGGATGCCCTCGTAACTGGCGAGGCGCCCCTCGAGGCCGCAAAACTGCCCTCGGGCGAGCCGATCGAGATCCTCGCCCTCGCGCCTCACACGCCAGAGCGCATTTACGCGGCCCTGCCTTCAGGGCTGTGGCTGTCGACGGATGCCGGCGTGAACTGGGCGCAGGTCACTCCCGATCCCGTCACTGCGCTGGCCGTCGATCCTACCGATCCGCTCCACGTAGTCACCGTCGAACCCTCCCGGCTGCGGATGTCCCGTGACGGCGGCACCACTTGGGCCCCTTTCAATCAAACCAAGGACAATTGACATGAATCGCAAACTCTTCACCGGCGCTGCCGCGGCCGTTGCCGCCGCCGCAGCCATCGGCGCCGCGACCCTCTCTACCGCGGAAACAGAAAATCTCTCCGAGGCACCGGTCGAAACCTCCGTTCCAGCCGACAAGCAGATGACCATATGGCGCGATCCCTCCTGCGGCTGCTGCGACGCCTACGCCGACTACATGGAAGAGCACGGCTATCACGTGACCCGGATCGACGACCCTGACTTCGACAAGCGCTCGATCGAGGCAGGTGTGCCCGAGCAGGGCCTTGGCTGCCATCTGGCCGAGGTGGACGGCTACTACGTCAGCGGCCTTGTTCCGGCCGAAATCGTGAAGCGTCTGACGACCGAGCGGCCCGAGATTACCGGCATCACTCTGCCCGGCATGCCCGCGAACGCACCGGGCATGGCCGGAAAGAGCGGCACGCTCAAGACCTACGGTTTTTCAGGCGACGAGATCACGGTGTTTTCTAATGAGTGAGAGCATGGAGAATATGATGTCCATGGTGAATGGCCCGATGATGGGTGGAATGATGCTCGCAGGCGGGCTGTTCCTACTGCTCGTGCTCACCGTGCTCGTCTTGAGCCTGGTCGCATTGGTCAAGTTCCTCAGGAGCCCGCGATGAATCGGGGGCTTTCACTGGGGATCGTCTCAGGTCTGGCCGGTGCCGTTGCTCTCGCTGCCACAGCGCAGGGTTTGCTGGAAGGGGGCGCAAAGGCGCCCGAGGAGTCGACAGAGATCGCGGGACTCTCCGTTCTCGGCGAGCCGGTCACCCAGGGCACGGTCGAGCAAGGTAGCAAAATCTACGTGGAGAGTTGTGCCGCCTGTCACGGTGCGAAGCTCGAGGGTCAGCCGGACTGGCGCCGGCGGGCGGAGGATGGGCGCATGCCCGCGCCGCCGCACGATGAAAGCGGCCACACCTGGCACCACGCCGACCGGGACTTGTTCACGATCATCAAGCACGGTGTCGGTGCGGTAGTGCCTGGATACGAGAGCGACATGCCCGCTTTCGAAGGGGTTCTGAGCGACGACGAAATCAAGGCCGTGCTGGCCTATATCAAGACCAGCTGGTCCGAACGTGCCCGCAGCTATCAAGCTGAGATTTCCGCCAAGTCGGGAGATCAGCCATGAGGGCCGAGGACCATTCGGTTCCCCGGTCGAGCCGTCGGATCTGGACGCTTCTGCCAGCGGGGATATTCGCAGCACTCGCCGGTGCGTTCTACTGGGGGCTCATGAACCCGAAAGACGATCTGCCATCGGCCCTGACCGGAAAGGCGGTGCCGGAGTTCGATTTGCCGCCAATCGAAGGCCGCGCGGCGGGCCTGTCCACTGCGGACCTGCAAGGCGAGGTGTCGATTGTCAACGTCTGGGCCTCCTGGTGCGTGCCCTGCCGGATCGAGATGCCGCTTCTGGTCGGGCTGGCCGGGCGGGATACGGTCCCGATCCACGGCATCAACTACAAGGATAGGCCGGAGGCCGCGCTCCGCTTTCTTGAAGAGACGGGCGATCCCTACACCCGCATCGGCGCTGACCGCTCCGGGCGCGCTTCGCTCGACTGGGGGGTCTACGGGCTTCCTGAGACCTTCGTCATCGATGCGCGCGGCCGCATCGCCTACAAGCATGTCGGTCCGTTCGACCGTCGTGCCCTCGAGGAAGAAATCCTGCCTGTCGTGCGCCAACTGCAAGCGGAGGACAGGACATGAGCGCGCAGTCGAAAAACGCGCTTAGGGCAATCAGCCTGCGGCGGCTTCCTGGCATGAGCAGGCGCGGATGGATGCTGATTGCGCTGGCCATCATTGGCACCGGCATGGCCCTGAGCTGGGGATGGCTTACCGCCATCGGCGCAGCCCCTTTGTTACTGAGCTTGGCCCCATGCGCCGCTATGTGCGCGCTTGGGCTTTGCATGCGCGGGGGGCCCTCCGCCTGCGCAAACAAGAACGCTCCGGTAGCCAAACCGGACGTCCCGACCGACTGAAACCCATTTTGAAAGGATACGACATGAAAACCATCACGAAACTTGGCGGCGCCGTGGCCCTGTCCCTGCTTGCATCCGCGCCCCTGGCACAGGCGCAAGACACCTCCCAGGCGGACGCAGGGGAGACGACGAAGCAAGAAGGCCACATGGGTGGTGGAATGGCGGGGATGCCCGGCATGGAAGGCATGGAAGGCATGATGCCCATGATGATGAAGCACATGCAGGCCTGCATGGAGATGATGGAAACGATGAACACCCACATGAAAGAACATCACGATCAAGCCGATCAAGGCTGATCGAAGACCCGCCCGAGCCATCGCCCGGGCGGGTTCATCGGAAAGACAGACAGATGCCTACATCCACACACAATCGCTTTCACAAGCGCCTTCGCGTCGTTCTCTGGAGCGCCGTCGCCATCCTTACGCTCGCGACGGTGGGCGTGTTCGTTCTTCGCGATCACGATACCCACACCGTTGTCTACAGCGGCGAGGCGGATATCCGCTCCGACTTCGATCTCGTCGATCACACCGGGCGGCTGGTGACCGAGGAAGACTATGCAGACCGCTGGCAGCTCGTGTTCTTCGGGTTTACCAACTGCCCTGACGTTTGCCCGACGACCCTGGCCTACATGGCCACCGTGCTCGACCTGCTGGACGAGAATGCAGACCATGTCGCGCCGCTCTTCATCACCGTTGACCCCGAACGGGACACGCCCGAGGTCCTGGCGGACTATGTCGCAAACTTTCACCCCAGGCTGGTGGGGCTGACAGGAACTCCGAATCAGGCTACGGCGGTCGCGCAGAGCTTCAAGGTCTATCACGCTCATAAGGCGGACGCTGAGGCACCGGACGGATACACCATGGCCCACGCCGGGCACATCTACCTGATGCGCCCCGATGGCCGGTTCGAAGCCGTCTTCCTCGAAGGGGATCAGCCACCCGAGGACCTTGCTGAGGAAATCGAATTGCGATTGGAGAAGGAGGGACGCATCTGATGCGACAGGCAATTCTCATCTCCGTGACAACCGCCTTGCTCGGCTCGGCGGTCTCGGCAGATCACCCCGGGGAGCGGCTGAACGAGGTCACAACCAAAAAGGAGCCGGGCTTCGAGGCCATCTCCCAGACCGGACCCGATCTCGGCCTCATAACCGTTGAGGGGAAAACTCTCGGTCTGGAGGACTTCGCCGGGCGTATCCTCGTGGTCAATTTCCGTCCGGACTCCTGCACAGAAACCTGCCACGTGCAGCACCGACTATTGGTGGAAACCGTGACTTCGCTCAATGCCAGCCCAATGCGGGAGATGGTCAGCTTCGTGACCGTGGCCGAGAGTGCGGCGGACATCGACACACCCGCTGCCGCGAACTGGTCGGTGGTGCGTTCGCAGGGCAGCTTCGACAACATCAAGGCGCAGCTCTCCGCTGCCTCCGAACGTCCGGACGACACTCCAATGATCCACCTCTTCGACAGGCGGGGGCGCCATGTCGGCATCTTCCACGGGGCCAAATTCAAGCCGCTCAACCTTCTCATGCATATCAACGGGCTGACCAACGCGCATCCCCATCGGGAACCCGAAAGCATTCTCGACAAGGCTATGGGGTGGTTCGAATGACGGTGGTGACCCCTGCGCGCACCGCGGCAACCCCGGACTGGCTGGACGTTCTGCGGCGCTATTTTTTATTCTCTCTCATCGGTCATCTGCTGTGGGAGGTCGCCCATATCCCGCTCTACACGATCTGGACCGAGGGCAGTTCCGGCGAGATCATTTTCGCCATTGTCCACTGCACGGGGGGCGATCTGATGATCGCCTTCAGCACTCTGCTTCTGGCGCTGTTCCTTTTTGGGCGCGCGGAGTGGCCAGAGCAGCGGTCAGTCCCGGTGCTTCTGGCGGCCGTGGTGATGGGCGTGGGCTACACCATCTTCAGCGAATGGCTGAACATCGTCGTGCGGGAAGCCTGGGCCTATCGCGATATCATGCCCGTGATCCCGATTATTGATGCCGGTCTGACTCCGTTCCTGCAATGGCTTGTGGTGCCGGCGGCGGCCTATCTCGGTGCCACTTCCGGGCACATGAAGCGGAGATAATAGATGCCTTACATCCAGACCCTCGGCCTTCTCGCCGCGTTCTTGGCCGGCACAGTGTCGTTCCTCTCGCCCTGCGTCCTGCCACTGGTGCCCGGCTATGTCTCCTACATCGCCGGCCGCACGGGGCCGGGCAAGTCGCCGAGCCGAGCCACGATGATCTGGCTGAGCATCTGCTTCGTGCTGGGATTCTCGACGATCTTCATCGCGCTCGGCGCCTCCGCCACTGCGCTCGGTCAGGCCCTGCTGCATTGGCGTTTCGAGCTTAACATCCTCGGCGGGGTAATCGTCGCGCTATTCGGTCTCTTTATGCTGGGCGCGGCCCGTATC
Organism: Cribrihabitans neustonicus; assembly: GCF_048820895.1. Lineage (NCBI taxonomy): Bacteria > Pseudomonadati > Pseudomonadota > Alphaproteobacteria > Rhodobacterales > Paracoccaceae > Cribrihabitans > Cribrihabitans neustonicus. Next base: position 1,365 of record NZ_JBMERQ010000020.1, on the reverse strand, counting down.
CGCGCGCTCGAGCGCGACCTGCGCTTTGAACTCGACATCCCCGGCGGACAGCCGATGGCGTCCTATGTTCTGGGTCTCGCCTTCGGCTTTGGCTGGACCCCCTGCATCGGCCCGATCCTCGGCGCAATCCTCACCGCCAGCGCCATGCAGGCCTCCATGGGAGAAGGCGTGACGCTTCTGGCGGTCTACTCCGTCGGGCTGGGCGTGCCCTTCATCCTGGTCGCGGCTTTCATTCAACAAGCGGGCACGAGGCTGCGTAAAGTCCGCAACATGGGGCGCGGCCTGCACAAGATCGCCGGCGCGGTCATGGTGCTGATGGGGCTCGCGATGATGACCGGACAGCTAAGCGTCTTATCCTACTGGTTGCTTGAGACGTTTCCGATCCTGGGAACGATTGGATAGGCCATGGACTACGGTGGCATCGTGCGACATCTGCACCGGGAAACGGCATGCGCATTCAATCTCGAGGCAAACCACAGTTTGACGCCGCACGATTGCAACGAAGGCATTGTTCGATTGTCTATATCTGGACTTCCAGCGCGCACCCGCCCAGCCCCGTTTCGACTTGAGCGGGCGTGACCTGCCCCCCGCTGGTCCCTCGCTCATGACGAGAGTCTGCGGGTTTGATTTTGGTAGTAGTCGGTTTCGGGCTTGGGGGCGGCTACAAGCGAGGTAAGGAAGACGATCCAGGCAACCAGCACCGAGACGGCAGATTCGCTAATACAAACCAAGCACCTTTCTGAAGTCTTTCGCAGCCGCAGCGCAGTTCGAGCGCTCGCGGCAAACTGAAGGTCCGCTTAGCGGACTTTAGCTCGAACTGCGGCGAACGTCGGCTCACCGCCCATCAGGTCGAGAGCCCGGTGCAACGCTACCCCCTTGACGAAGGTCCGCAACGGGCTGGTTCCGGTCACACTCCGCGCAGGGTGCGATGGCTAAGTATCGGCCCTCGAGACACCTGAACTTCATCATTTAGCTGGTTCTGCCTCCCAAGCCCCTTCGCTGATGGCTGCAAATATCAGCTGCAGGATCAGGCTGCGTACTCTCTCCTGAGCAAAGGTTGCAGGGCGGTCTGCTAACTCACAGATGTAAAGCGTCCGGCGGAGTTCCGGATCTATCAAGGGTCGGGAATGCAGTTCGCCAGCTAGCAGCTGTTCGCGCATGAACAGAGATGTCCCGATCGTGCAGCCCAGGCCAGCACTGAGAGAGCCCGCGATAGCATTTACCGAATTGAGATTCAGGCGCGCACGTGACTCCAGTTTCTTCAGGAGGTTCAGGTCATCCATCAAGGCGCGGGCCGATAGCCCCTGACGCAGCAGGATGATCGGAAGCTCCAGGAGTTCCTCAAAGGATATGGGCGCATCCGTG
>NZ_JBMERQ010000019.1:0-23856 GCF_048820895.1 Cribrihabitans neustonicus | reverse complement strand
GATGGTGATGCCGGGCGACAACCTGAAGTTCGCCGTCGAGCTGATCGCGCCGATCGCGATGGAAGACGGCCTGCGCTTCGCCATCCGTGAAGGCGGCCGCACCGTCGGCGCCGGCGTTGTGTCGAAGATCATCGAGTAATCGATGATCCCGAGACGCGCCATTGGAGGTGTGTCGAAGATCATCGAATAGTTCGCGCTAGCGGATGTTCAAACGGAAAGGGCGCCCCTGCGGCGCCCTTTCTTTTTGCCGCGACCGGAAACCGGCGCGGTCTTTCCGGCCGGAAGTCTGGCCTTTCCCGGGCTAAACAGCAGCGAAAAGTTCTGCTTCAGGATTTCTTGCCTAATTCCTTAGGGAAAACGGCACGCCGAGGTGGTGCAGTTTGCGGTCAGGGCCGGCCAGCCGCGGCATCGGCGGCATCGGTTACAGCGTCGAGCGAGGCTTCCAGGCTTTGGCGCAGGGTCTCCACCTCCTCCTCGCTCGGCTTCTTCGGCACAGTGTCCGTCCATTCCTGGCACATCAGGGTGCCCTTCGAGAACGGGAGAGGCAGCATCTGCCGGTCCCAGGTCGGCATCTCGATCACGTGCCTTTCGGAAAAAGCAACGGTGAACACCCGGCAGCCGGTCATCCGTGCCCAGACGACCGGCACGGTGGACGACACCCGCGCAGGCCCGCGCGGCCCATCCGCGGCGATGCCGATCGAGCAGCCTTCCTTTGTGCGCCGCAGGACTTCACGCGAAAGGGCTACGTGGCGCTTGTGACTCGACATGGGGATCGTTTCAAATCCGAGACGCACCAGGATCTGCCCGGCCAGCCGGCCCGCCCGGGCCGAGGAGGTCAGCGCACAGATGCGGCCCAGCGACGTGTCGAAGAGGTATGGCGCCATGATCAGCCGCTGGTGCCAGAGCACGAAGATCACCGGTTCGCCGCGGCGCACGCAGGCGTCCATTTCCTCGAAGCCGCTGCGGGTCCAGCGGGAGGTGCGGTAGGCGAATCGCACGTAAGCGGCGAGGAGCCCTTCGATGGCCCGGTTCAGCCGCGGGCTGTCGGCAAGTTTCTTCCTCAGGCTCACTGTCTCTGCCTCATGGTCTTGGCTGCCCTGTCTCGGGAGCGGGCTTCGGGAGATTTTCCGGGGTGCTGCCGCTCCGGCCGGGCCGGTCTTACTGCATGTGCACGGGGAGGCAAAGCCCGCGGGAGGCAAACCGCGCGGAGCTATGCGGAAAACCGGATTTCCCTCTTGCCAGCGTCGCGCGGCTGCCGTAGGACAGGCCGCACCGTAGGGGTATAGCTCAGTTGGTAGAGCGACGGTCTCCAAAACCGTAGGTCGCGGGTTCGAGCCCTGCTGCCCCTGCCATTCTCCAGTAGATCAGATACAAGCCGCCGGCCCAGGTTGCAAAGGCCGCGCGAACACGCGCCGGGCCATTTGCCGCCAGCGCTATTGCGCCGCGGCGGATCCTTCCATTTGCGGGACCGCCAGGTGATCGGGCGCGAGGCCCCGCAGGTGACGGTCGTGCGCCATGTCGAAGGCGCGCTCCAGCGTCCGGACAAAGCGGGTAGTGTCGAATAGAGGTGCGGTCAGGCGGTTGGCCTGCAGCTTGGCGCGCAGCGCGGCGCAGGCCACCGGGTCTTGGGCAAGGCCCGCAGCGATGCTTTCGTATTCCTCTTCGCTGGCGGCCACCATTTCAGGCAGTCCTGCCGCCTGAACGAGGCTGGCGCCGACCCGGGCTGCGAACTGGCGGCCGGGCAAAGTAAGCACCGGAAGCCCAGCCCAGAGCGCATCGCTGGCGGGGGCACCGGCGTTGACCGCGAAGGTATCGAGGAACAGGTCGGCTGCCGCGTGCCGTCCGAGATGTTCCTCCTGCGGCACCTGCGCTGCAAACACCAGCCGGTCCGGGTCGATGCCGTGGGAGGCGGCGGCGCGGCGCAGGTTGGAAACGGAATGCGCGCCCGTGTCCAGCAGCCACAGCACGCTGTCCGGGGCACCTGCGAGCAGCCGCATCCAGATGGCGAACTCACGCGGGGTGATCTTGTAGGTGTTGTTAAAGCAGCAGAAAACGAAGCCCTCGTCCGGCAGGCCGCAGCCGGCGCGGCTGAAGACTTGCGGCGCGGCCGGCCGGGCGCGGCCGTCGACCTGGCAGCTGCCGGGAAGGCGGATCAGGTGCTCGTCGAAATGGCGCTCGCTGCCCGGCGGGCAGGTGGTGTGGTCGGCGATGAAATAGTCGAAAGCGGCGGTGCCCATGGTGCCGGGGTAGCCGGGATAGGCTATGTGCAGCGGTGCAAGCCGGGCACCGAAGAGCCGTGCGCGGCTGCCGCCGGTGTATCCCTCGAGATCGACCGCGATATCGAGCTGGTCCGCTTTGGCGGTTGCGATGACCTGGCTGTCGGGCTGCCCTGCGACATCGCGGAACAGGGCCGCGTTCTCCTGAACCCGGCACCGGGCGGCGTCCGCGGGGGTGGCGCCGTAGGCGTAGGCGCAGATCTCGAAGCGATTGGCGTCGTGGCGTTCGAACAGGGCCCCTATACGGTGCTGGGTTGCCTGGCCGCGGAAATCCTCGGCGAAATAACCGATCTTCAGCCGCTGGGGGCGGGAGGCGGCGCGGGCGGGCGGGCGCGGCTCTATTCTGTCGAACTGGCTCGCGGCATACGCCTGGGTCCGCACGCGCAGAAGGTCCGGGTTGTCTTCCATCGTCATCATCGCGAAGGGTGCACAGGGGGTACCTCTGAGGCCCAGGTGGCGGCGGTGGGTGTCATACTCCTGGATCCAGTCCCAGTCATTGAGCTGGGCCAGCGTGTGGAGCCGCTGGGAGCGGGCATTGTCGTCGTCGGGCTTTGCTTGCAATGCCCGCGCGAAACAGCCAGCTGCGCGCTCGGGCTTGCCCTCGAGGTTCCAGATCTGGCCGAGTTTGAAATGCGCCGCGGCGAGGTCCGGGTCCAGCTCCGCGGCCTTGGCATACTGCTCCTTCGCGTCTTCCAGGCGGCCGAGGCTGTGCAGCGTGTCTGCCAGATGAAGACGGACGTGGGCGCTATCCGGTGCCAGTTCCAAGGCTTTCTGCAGCACGGTGGCTGCTGTTGCGAAACGCTCAAGCCCTATCAGTGCGGCGCCCATGCCGGTGAGGGACTGGAGGTGCTCCGCGTCGGCCTCCAGCGCCTTGTGGTAGAGCGCCAGTGCGTCTTCCAGCTGGCCGCGGCGCTGGCAGGCGTTGCCAAGCGCGCTGAGCGTGCCGGCGGATCCGGGCTCGATGCCGAGAGCTCTGTTCAAGCAGGTCGCGGCCAAATCAAGATTGCCTGCTCCCAGATGGCAGCGGCCGAGGAAATCCCACAGGAAATGGGACTGGGGATGGGATTGCAGCAGCGTGCCGCTGTGTTTGGCGGCGGCATCAAACTGGCCGGCGTTGAATTTCGCAGTCAGTTCCTGCTTGACCGTGGCAGGCGGTTCCTGGGTCTGCGCTACTCTCTGGCGCAGCGCCTCCAGCGCCTGCCTGGCGCGCTGGTTCTCAGGAGATCCGGCAAGAATATCGCGGTAGATCTTGGCGGCGTCCTCCAGTTTGGAGGCGCGTTCGAGGCGTTGGGCTTTGGACATGGAGGCTGCGACAGACATGGGTTTCCGTTTCCTGAGACAAGCATTTGCGGCCGCGCCGCCGGCAGGCGGCGCCCCAATATTCCCGGCTAGTTTAACGGCAAATGGATTAAAATTGGATTGACCGCCGGGAAGCCCCGCCTGCCCGGCCTGCGGCAGGGCTTGAATTCGGCGGCGCTTGGCGTTACATCGCGCTGACTGCTAGCAGAGAGACACTCCCCCTTATGGCGACTATCAATCCAGTACAGTTCATCCAGCAGGTCCGTGCCGAAGTGTCCAAGGTCGTCTGGCCGACCCGGCGCGAGGTTCTGCTGACCACGGTGATGGTGTTCATCATGGCGGCGCTGACGGCAGTGTTCTTTGCCGTGGTTGATCTCTTGATCCGCTACGGGCTGCAGGGGCTTCTCGGCCTGTTCGGCTGAGGCCGCCGCGGGTCGGGCAGCCGGGCGGCCGGGGCAGGGGTGCTGCCACCCTTGATCTTGGCCGCGCGGGGCGGTAGGTGACCCACAGGTTTTGAAGCGGGCGTGTGGCGAATCATGTTGCACGCCGCTTTTTGTTGGCAAGCGCGGCCGTTCGGCTGCACGTGGAATTCAGGCGGCGGAGCGGCAGCGCCCGCCCGGCAAGACAAGGACGGTCGGTTCATGGCGAAACGGTGGTATTCGGTCAGCGTTCTTTCGAACTTCGAAAAGAAAATCGCAGAGCAGATCCGCACGTCGGTCGCCGAGCACGGCCTCGAGGACGAGATCGACGAGGTCCTGGTCCCCACCGAAGAGGTGATCGAGATCCGCCGCGGCAAGAAGGTCTCCACCGAGCGCCGCTTCATGCCCGGCTACGTGCTGGTGCACATGGAGATGTCGGACCGAGGCTACCACCTGATCAACTCGATCAACCGGGTCACCGGCTTCCTCGGCCCGCAGGGCCGCCCGATGCCGATGCGCGACGCCGAGGTGCAGGGCATCCTGGGCCGCGTGCAGGAGGGCGAGGAAGCCCCGCGCACCCTGATCCACTTCGAGATCGGCGAGAAGGTCAAGGTGAACGACGGCCCGTTCGAGGATTTCGACGGCATGGTCGAGGAAGTCGACGACGAGAACCAGAAGCTCAAGGTCACGGTCTCGATCTTCGGCCGCGAAACCCCGGTCGAGCTGGACTTCGCCCAGGTCACCAAGCAGGGGTGACCCTGCGGCGGGCCGGTTGCCCGCAGTAAGTATTTCCAGGCGCCGCGTTGCTTTCCACCGCGGCGTTTTTGTGTTTGGCGGCTTTGCGGGACTAGGCTGCCGCTTGCCGGCAAGGGTGCAAAGTCTGTCTTTTAGGCAAAGGTGATTTCGGGCGCGGTAACCTGACTGATCAGCCCGCCCGTGTTCACCGCGCAGTAGAGGGATCTGGGCGGGCGGGAGGCTTCATCTATGCTGCGGCGCACCCAGTTTCTGCCTTCCATTGCTTTCAGCGATTGCGACAAAGCGCGATCCGTTATTGTCTGCAAATTCCGCTTGATATCGTTGAAATGGCTTGGCGCGTGCAGCGATGTCAGAACTGGCAATGTCCATGACCGGCGCAGCAGATCCAGATTTTCCTCGTTGGCAGCATCGTAGATCTTGCTGGCGATTTCAGCGGCGGCCACTCCCGCCGGAGTAAGCCGGAATTCCGGACGCAGCGGGTGGCCATGGCCGGGATTTCGCTCCAGCAATCCGAGCGACATAAGATGGTCCACGCTTTGTGAAAAAGCGGTCCTGCCCGCGCCGGTCGCTGCCAGGAGCGGCGCTTGCCGCCCCGGAACGCCTGCGTGCAGCTTCGACAGGATGGAGAGCGCCCAGGCTCTGGAAGTGATGTTGACAAACGTGCATATGTACATAAAGTATAGTTACTGTATTTTTTTGTTAAAGGAAAGCCCATGCCGCTCATTTCAGTAGATCAAACGATTACCCTCGCACCGTCCGTCAAGGATCGCCATGCAAGCGCGAAGTGGTACGAAAGCATGTTAGGATTTGAGGTGCTCTATCATGCTGATGATGCCGGCTGGTCCGAGCTTCGGACGAACACCCCCGGTGTCGCTATCGGACTTGGCGAGCATACCAAGCCCGCGCCCGGCAATTGCGTGCCGGTTTTCGGGATCGCCGACCTGGACGCCGCGCGGCGGAAGCTGGAGCAAGCCAGCGTGAAATTCGATGGAGAGACGGAGGTCATCGAAGGCATGGTCAAGACCGCCACCTTCTATGATCCGGATGGCAACGCGCTGATGCTTGCCGAGGACTTGACCGGCGGCGCTGGATAATGCTCCGGCCGGGTCTGGCCGCTGGAGCATGTGGTCTTTGAGCTGACGGGATAGCACTGGGCTGTAAGGTCAGCCGCAGCCATAAAGGACACTCCCCATGACAATTGCCGGATGCTTCGCGGCATCCGGCGCAATCGGCTCGAGGCGGCCATTGCAGAAGCAGGCCGCCGCCACTTGCCAACCCCCTCATTCCCCTGTACACGCCGCCCCTATCGTCTTCGGGCGAGATTCTCCCGTGGGAGATGGACGGGTCGCGACCCTGACGTCCGACCACGCAACACACACCGGATGGGACGCGTCTCATCCTCGTTGAAAGGAAAACCACATGGCCAAGAAGCTTGTTGGTTCGATGAAGCTGCAGGTTCCTGCAGGTCAGGCAAACCCCTCTCCGCCGGTTGGTCCGGCGCTGGGTCAGCGCGGCATCAACATCATGGAATTCTGCAAGGCGTTCAACGCCAAGACCGCAGACATGGAGCCCGGCGCGCCGTGCCCGACCGTGATCACCTACTATCAGGACAAGTCCTTCACCATGGACATCAAGACGCCGCCCGCGTCTTACTACCTGAAGAAGGCTGCCAAGATCAAATCCGGCGCGAACAACCCCTCGCGCGAGACGGCCGGCACCGTGACCGCGGCTCAGGTGAAGGAAATCGCCGAAGCCAAGATGAAGGATCTGAACGCCAACGATATCGAAGCGGCGATGCAGATCATCCTGGGCTCTGCCCGCTCCATGGGCATCGAGGTGAAGTAAGATGGCAAAGCTCGGTAAACGCACCCGCGCCGCGCGCGAAGCTTTCGCTGGCAAGGAAAACCTGTCGGTGGAAGAGGCGGTCAGCCTGATCAAGGCAAACGCCAACGCCAAGTTCGACGAAACCGTCGAGATCGCCATGAACCTGGGCGTCGACACCCGCCACGCGGACCAGATGGTGCGCGGCGTGGTCGGCCTGCCGAACGGCACCGGCAAGGCAATGCGCGTTGCGGTCTTTGCCCGCGGCGCCAAGGCGGACGAAGCCAAGGAAGCCGGTGCGGACATCGTCGGCGCCGAGGACCTGATGGAATCCATCCAGGCCGGCAACATCAACTTCGACCGCTGCATCGCGACCCCGGACATGATGCCCGTCGTCGGCCGTCTGGGCAAAATCCTCGGCCCGCGCAACCTGATGCCGAACCCCAAGGTCGGCACCGTGACCATGGACGTGAAAGCGGCCGTGGAAGCAGCCAAGGGCGGTGAAGTCCAGTTCAAGGCGGAAAAAGGCGGCGTCGTGCACGCAGGCGTCGGCAAAGCCTCCTTCGACGAGGCCAAGCTGGTGGAAAACATCCGCGCCTTCGTGTCGGCCGTGGCCAAGGCCAAGCCGACCGGCGCCAAGGGTGCCTACATGAAGAAGATCAACCTGTCCTCGACCATGGGTCCGGGCGTGTCGGTCGACGTGGACAACGCCGTCACCGAGTGACCGGGGCGCGTTGACGGAATTCGGAAAGGGCGGCGCCGTGGTGCCGCCCTTTTCTGCTGTGCAGGGACCGTGTGCATCTGCCCGCAGGAGCCGCGGCACTCCAGACCGCCGCGGTCTCCGATCGTGTTGCGGGCAGGGGCTTCGGCTTCGTCTCCGCTGCTGAAGGCGCGCCAATTTGCCCTTGGCATCCCCCTGCCGCTGCCCTAAGGAGGGGGGCGAGGTAAAGCGTGCGATTCGTCGTGCGCTTTATTTCATTTCGTCCAAGAAGGTGGGTGGCTGCCGATCAGGCCTTAATTTCCCTCCTGAGACGGGTACAGACCAAGAAGATCGGGGGTTTTCTTCCCTCGGGCGGATTTGGCTCGATCCCGTGAAACGGACCTGAACGCCGGTTCTTCGGGGCCGGCAAATGAGAGCCGGGATGCGCAAGCATCCCAAACTTGGAGAGAACTGTGGATAGAGCCCAGAAAGAGAAAGTGGTCGAGGAACTCGGCCAGATCTTCGAAAGCTCTGGCGTCGTGGTGGTTGCTCACTACGCCGGTCTGACAGTTGCCGAAATGCAGGACCTGCGCGCGCGTGCTCGCGAAGCGGGCGGGTCTGTGCGTGTTGCCAAGAACAGGCTCGCCAAAATCGCCCTTGAGGGTAAGCCGTGTGAAAGCATGGCCGACCTGCTGACAGGGATGACCGTTCTGACCTACTCCGAAGACCCCGTGTCCGCCGCCAAGGTGGCCGAGGGTTTCGCCAAGGATAACAAGAAGTTTGAGATCCTCGGCGGCGCAATGGGTGAGAACGCTCTGGACCGCGCAGGCGTCGAAGCCGTGTCGAAAATGCCGTCCCGCGACGAGCTCATCGCTCAGATCGCAAGCTGCATTGGCGCACCTGCTTCCAACATCGCCGGCGCAATTGGCGCACCTGCAAGCAACATCGCAAGCATCCTTTCGACCATCGAAGAGAAGGCGGAAGCTGCGTAAGCGGTTGGCACTGAATGACTGGCGTGGGGCATGTCCCGCACGTTGGAACACACATACTGTAAACGGAAAGAGCTGATACAATGGCTGATCTGAAAGCACTCGCAGAAAGCATCGTGGGTCTGACCCTGCTGGAAGCACAAGAACTGAAAACCATCCTGAAGGATGAGTACGGCATCGAGCCCGCAGCCGGCGGCGCTGTCATGATGGCAGGCCCGGCAGACGGCGGCGCAGCTGCTGAAGAAGAAAAGACCGAATTCGACGTCGTTCTGAAGAACGCTGGCGCATCCAAGATCAACGTGATCAAGGAAGTCCGCGGCATCACCGGCCTGGGCCTGAAAGAAGCCAAGGAACTGGTCGAAGCTGGCGGCAAGATCAAAGAAGGCGTGTCCAAGGACGAAGCCGAAGACGTCAAAGCGAAGCTGGAAGCAGCTGGCGCGGAAGTCGAGCTGGCCTAAGCCCTGCCTCTGGTGCATTTCTGATGCATCGGAATTTTTGGCTGGGTCCGGAGTTTTCCGGGCCCAGCCGAACCTGTCTTAAAAAGGGCCTCCGGGGAGAGGCGCTTTTTCAGGCGGAGTTCACAGGATCGGGAGGCTGCCATTCGGGACGGTGGCCATGAATTGATCCGAACACGCTGTCTCGTATGGGCAAGGTGCCGGGGCCCGGCGGCATCCTTGACCGGTGAGAACTCGAAAGGTGACATCTGACATGGCTCAATCGTTCCTTGGCCAGAAACGTCTACGTAAATATTACGGCAAAATCCGCGAAGTGCTGGAAATGCCGAACCTCATTGAGGTCCAAAAATCTTCTTATGATCTGTTCCTGCGCTCCGGCGATGCAGAAGAGCCGCTTGACGGCGAAGGCATCAAGGGTGTGTTCCAGTCGGTTTTCCCGATCAAGGATTTCAACGAAACCTCCGTCCTGGAGTTCGTGAAGTACTCCTTTGAGAAGCCGAAATACGATGTCGAGGAGTGCATGCAGCGCGACATGACCTACAGCGCGCCGCTGAAGGTCACCCTGCGCCTCATCGTGTTCGACGTTGATGAGGACACCGGAGCCAAGTCGGTGAAGGACATCAAGGAACAGGACGTCTTCATGGGCGACATGCCCCTGATGACCCCCAACGGCACCTTCGTGGTCAATGGCACCGAGCGCGTGATCGTGTCCCAGATGCACCGCTCGCCGGGCGTGTTCTTCGACCACGACAAGGGCAAGACGCATTCTTCTGGCAAGCTCTTGTTCGCCTGCCGCATCATCCCGTACCGCGGCTCCTGGCTGGACTTCGAGTTCGACGCCAAGGACATCGTCTATGCCCGTATCGACCGCCGCCGCAAACTGCCGGTAACCACTCTGCTCTATGCCCTGGGGCTGGACCAGGAAGGCATCATGGATGCCTATTACAACACCGTTCAGTTTAAGCTGGAAAAGAACCGCGGCTGGGTCACACCTTTCTTCCCCGAGCGTGTGCGCGGCACCCGTCCGACCTATGACCTGGTGGATGCGGCCACCGGCGAGATCATCTGCGAAGCGGGCAAGAAAGTGACCCCGCGCGCGGTCAAGAAGATGATCGACGAAGGCAGCATCACCGAGCTCCTGGTGCCCTTTGAGCATATCGTCGGCAAATATGTCGCGAAGGACATCATCAACGAAGACAACGGCGCCATCTACGTCGAGGCCGGCGATGAGCTGACCCTGGAGTACGACAAGGACGGTGAACTGATCGGCGGCTCCCTGAAGGAGCTGCTGGACGCGGGCATCACCGACATCCCGGTGCTGGACATCGACAACGTCAATGTCGGCCCCTACATGCGCAACACCATGGCGATGGACAAGAACATGAACCGCGACAGCGCGCTCATGGACATCTACCGCGTAATGCGCCCGGGCGAGCCGCCCACCGTCGAGGCTGCCTCCGCTCTGTTCGACACCCTGTTCTTCGATTCCGAGCGCTACGACCTGTCGGCCGTGGGCCGGGTGAAGATGAACATGCGCCTGGCGCTTGATGCCGAGGACACCCAGCGGACCCTGCGCAAGGAAGACATCGTTGCCTGTATCAAGGCGCTGGTGGAGCTGCGCGACGGCAAGGGCGACATCGACGACATCGACCACCTCGGCAACCGCCGGGTGCGTTCGGTTGGCGAGCTGATGGAGAACCAGTACCGCGTCGGCCTCCTGCGCATGGAGCGCGCGATCAAGGAGCGCATGTCTTCGGTCGAGATCGACACGGTGATGCCGCAGGACCTGATCAACGCCAAACCCGCCGCAGCCGCTGTGCGTGAATTCTTCGGCTCCTCGCAGCTCAGCCAGTTCATGGACCAGACCAACCCGCTGTCGGAAGTGACGCATAAGCGCCGCCTGTCGGCGCTTGGCCCCGGCGGTCTGACCCGCGAGCGTGCAGGCTTCGAGGTGCGCGACGTTCACCCGACCCATTATGGCCGGATGTGCCCGATTGAAACGCCGGAAGGCCCGAACATCGGCCTGATCAACTCTCTGGCGACCTTTGCCCGCGTCAACAAGTACGGCTTCATCGAGACGCCTTACCGCGTGGTGAACAACGGGCAGGTGACCGACGAGGTCCACTACATGTCCGCCACCGAGGAAATGCGCCACACCGTGGCGCAGGCGAACGCGACCCTGGACGAAAACGGCAAGTTCGTGAACGATCTGGTCTCGACCCGCCAGTCGGGCGACTACACGCTGGCGCCGAACGAAAGCGTCGACCTGATTGACGTCTCGCCCAAGCAGCTGGTCTCGGTTGCGGCTTCGCTCATCCCGTTCCTGGAAAACGACGACGCCAACCGCGCTCTGATGGGCTCGAACATGCAGCGTCAGGCGGTTCCGCTGCTCCGCGCCGAGGCGCCGCTGGTCGGCACCGGCATCGAGGAAAAGGTCGCGATCGACTCTGGCGCGGCAATTCAGGCCAAGCGCGCGGGCATCATCGACCAGGTCGATGCGCAGCGGATCGTGATCCGGGCCACCGAGGACCTGGAACTGGGCGACGCGGGGGTGGATATCTACCGCATGCGCAAGTTCCAGCGCTCGAACCAGAACACCTGCATCAACCAGCGTCCGCTGGTGAAAGTGGGTGACACGGTGGCGAAGGGCGAAGTGATTGCCGACGGCCCCTCGACCGACATGGGCGAGCTGGCTCTGGGCAAGAACGTGGTCGTCGCCTTCATGCCCTGGAACGGCTACAACTACGAGGACTCGATCCTGATCTCCGAGCGCATCGCGCGTGACGACGTCTTCACCTCGGTGCACATCGAGGAATTCGAAGTCGCTGCACGTGACACCAAGCTCGGGCCGGAAGAAATCACCCGCGACATCCCCAACGTCGGCGAGGAAGCCCTGCGCAACCTCGACGAGGCAGGGATCGTCTACATCGGCGCCGATGTGGAGCCGGGTGACATTCTGGTCGGCAAGATCACCCCGAAGGGCGAAAGCCCGATGACCCCGGAAGAGAAGCTCTTGCGCGCCATCTTCGGCGAGAAGGCTTCCGACGTGCGCGACACCTCGCTGCGCGTAAAGCCGGGTGATTACGGTACTGTCGTGGAAGTGCGCGTCTTCAACCGCCACGGTGTGGAAAAAGACGAACGTGCGCTGCAGATCGAGCGTGAGGAAGTCGAGCGTCTGGCCCGTGACCGGGATGACGAGCTGGCTATCCTTGACCGCAACATCTATGCGCGTCTGCGCGGCATGATCCTGGGCAAAGTGGCCGTCAAGGGTCCGAAAGGCGTCCGTGCCGGCACCGAGATCACCGAAGACCTGCTGGACTCGCTGTCCCGCGGCCAGTGGTGGATGCTGGCCCTGGAAGACGAGCAGGACGCGCAGGTGGTTGAGGCCCTGAACGAGCAGTACGAGGCGCAGAAGCGCGCCCTGGACGCCCGTTTCGAGGACAAGGTCGAGAAGGTCCGCCGCGGCGACGACCTGCCGCCGGGCGTGATGAAGATGGTCAAGGTCTTCATTGCTGTGAAGCGCAAACTGCAGCCGGGCGACAAGATGGCCGGCCGTCACGGCAACAAGGGTGTGATCTCGAAAGTGGTGCCGATGGAGGACATGCCGTTCCTCGCCGATGGTACCCCGGTCGACTTCTGCCTCAACCCACTGGGTGTGCCTTCGCGGATGAACGTCGGTCAGATCCTCGAAACGCACATGGGCTGGGCCGCACGCGGCCTCGGCATCAAGGTGGACGAGGCGCTGCAGGAATACCGCCGCTCTGGCGACCTGACCCCGGTACGCGAAGCGATGCACCACGCCTATGGCGACGACGTCTACGACGAGGGCATTGCCAACATGTCCGAGGACGCGCTGATTGAAGCCGCAGGTAACGTGACCCGCGGCGTGCCGATTGCCACCCCGGTCTTCGATGGCGCCAAGGAAGACGACGTGAACGATGCGCTGGTGCGTGCGGGCTTTGACCGGTCCGGCCAGTCGATCCTGTTCGACGGCCGCACCGGCGAGCAGTTCGCGCGTCCGGTCACCGTCGGCATCAAGTACCTGCTGAAACTGCACCACCTGGTGGACGACAAGATCCACGCACGCTCGACCGGCCCCTACAGCCTCGTTACCCAGCAGCCGCTGGGCGGCAAGGCGCAGTTCGGCGGTCAGCGTTTCGGGGAGATGGAGGTCTGGGCTCTGGAAGCTTATGGCGCCGCCTACACCCTGCAGGAGATGCTCACCGTGAAGTCGGATGACGTCGCGGGCCGGACCAAGGTCTATGAATCGATCGTCAAGGGCGAGGACAACTTCGAGGCGGGCGTTCCCGAGAGCTTCAACGTGCTCGTCAAGGAAGTCCGCGGCCTCGGCCTGAATATGGAACTCCTGGATGCGGAGGGCGAGGAGTAAGGGCCCCGCGCCCTTCTCCCGTTCCCCCTTTCCGCAAGATTTGAGGTATCAAAATGAACCAGGAAATCACCAACAACCCGTTCAACCCGCTGACGCCGCCCAAGGTCTTTGACGAGATCAAGGTGTCGCTCGCGTCGCCGGAACGGATCCTGTCTTGGTCCTATGGCGAGATCAAAAAGCCCGAGACCATCAACTACCGCACGTTCAAGCCCGAGCGTGACGGCCTGTTCTGCGCGCGCATCTTCGGCCCGATCAAGGACTACGAGTGCCTCTGCGGCAAATATAAGCGGATGAAATACCGCGGCGTCGTCTGTGAGAAATGCGGCGTTGAGGTCACCCTGCAGAAAGTGCGCCGCGAGCGCATGGGCCATATCGAGCTGGCGGCACCCGTCGCGCACATCTGGTTCCTGAAGTCGCTGCCCTCCCGCATCGGCCTGATGCTGGACATGACGCTGCGCGATCTGGAGCGTGTGCTCTACTTCGAAAACTACGTTGTCATCGAGCCGGGTCTCACCGACCTGCAGTACGGCCAGATGATGACCGAAGAAGAATACATGGACGCCCAGGACGCCTACGGCATGGACGCCTTCACCGCCAATATCGGCGCTGAAGCGATCCGCGAAATGCTGGCGGCAATTGATCTGGAAGCGGAAGCCGAGCAGCTGCGCGCCGAGCTGGCCGAGGCCACCGGCGAGCTGAAGCCGAAGAAGATCATCAAGCGTCTGAAAGTCGTCGAATCCTTCCTCGAGTCGGGTAACCGTCCCGAGTGGATGATCATGACCGTGATCCCGGTCATTCCGCCGGAACTGCGCCCTCTGGTGCCGCTGGACGGCGGCCGCTTTGCGACCTCTGACCTCAACGACCTGTACCGCCGCGTGATCAACCGGAACAACCGCCTGAAGCGGCTGATCGAGCTGCGTGCGCCCGACATCATCGTGCGTAACGAAAAGCGGATGCTGCAGGAATCGGTTGACGCGCTGTTCGACAACGGCCGCCGCGGCCGCGTCATCACTGGTGCCAACAAGCGGCCGCTGAAGTCGCTGTCCGACATGCTGAAGGGCAAGCAGGGCCGCTTCCGCCAGAACCTTCTGGGTAAGCGCGTCGACTTCTCCGGCCGTTCGGTCATCGTGACCGGTCCCGAGCTGAAGCTGCATCAGTGCGGTTTGCCGAAGAAGATGGCGCTCGAACTGTTCAAGCCGTTCATCTACTCGCGGCTGGAGGCCAAGGGCCTGTCCTCGACAGTGAAGCAGGCGAAGAAACTGGTCGAGAAAGAGCGCCCCGAGGTGTGGGACATCCTCGACGAGGTGATCCGTGAGCACCCGGTGATGCTGAACCGCGCACCGACGCTGCACCGTCTCGGTATCCAGGCGTTCGAACCCATGCTGATCGAAGGCAAGGCGATCCAGCTGCACCCGCTTGTCTGCTCGGCGTTCAACGCGGACTTCGACGGCGACCAGATGGCCGTGCACGTGCCGCTGAGCCTTGAGGCCCAGCTGGAAGCGCGCGTCCTGATGATGTCGACGAACAACGTCCTGTCGCCCGCCAACGGCGCGCCGATCATCGTTCCGTCGCAGGATATGATCCTGGGTCTTTACTATGTGACCCTGGAACGCGAAGGCATGCCCGGTGAAGGCAAGATCTTCGGCACCATCGACGAGGTTCAGCATGCGCTGGACGCAGGTGAAGTGCATCTGCACACCAAGATCACCGCGCGGATCCCGCAGATCGATGAGGAAGGCAACGAGGTGCTGAAGCGCTTCGAGACCACACCGGGCCGTGTCCGCCTGGGCGCACTGCTGCCGAAGAACGCCAAGGCGCCCTTCGAGCTGGTCAACCGCCTGCTTCGGAAGAAAGAAGTGCAGCAGGTCATCGACACCGTCTACCGCTACTGCGGCCAGAAGGAATCGGTGATCTTCTGTGACCAGATCATGACTATGGGCTTCCGCGAGGCGTTCAAGGCCGGCATCTCCTTCGGCAAGGACGACATGGTGATCCCGGACAACAAATGGACCATCGTCGAGGACACCCGCGAGCAGGTGAAGGACTTCGAACAGCAGTACATGGACGGCCTGATCACTCAGGGCGAAAAGTACAACAAGGTTGTCGATGCCTGGTCGAAGTGTAACGACCGCGTCACTGAAGCTATGATGAAAACCATCTCGGCTGACCGCCGGGACGAGAACGGCGCCGTGATGGAGCCGAACTCGGTTTACATGATGGCCCACTCGGGTGCGCGGGGCTCGGTCACGCAGATGAAGCAGCTGGGCGGGATGCGCGGCCTGATGGCGAAGCCGAACGGCGACATCATCGAGACCCCGATCATCTCCAACTTTAAGGAAGGCCTGACCGTGCTCGAGTACTTCAACTCGACCCACGGTGCCCGTAAGGGTCTGTCGGATACCGCTCTGAAGACGGCAAACTCGGGTTACCTGACCCGCCGTCTGGTCGACGTGGCGCAGGACTGCATTGTGCGGGAAAACGACTGCGGCACCGAGCGTGCGATCACTGCCGAAGCGGCGGTCAACGATGGTGAGGTTGTGGCAACCCTGGGCGAGCGTATCCTGGGCCGTGTTGCAGCCGACGACATCCTGCGTCCGGGCACCGAAGAGGTTCTGGTGGCAGCCGGCCAGCTGATCGACGAGCGCATGGCAGATGCCGTCGAGGAAGCAGGCGTGCAGTCGACCCGCATCCGCTCGCCGCTGACCTGCGAATCCGAGGAAGGCGTCTGCGCCATGTGCTACGGCCGTGACCTGGCCCGCGGCACCATGGTGAACACCGGCGAAGCGGTGGGCATCATCGCGGCGCAGTCGATCGGTGAACCCGGGACCCAGCTGACCATGAGGACCTTCCACATCGGCGGCGTTGCCCAGGGCGGCCAGCAGTCGTTCCAGGAAGCCAGCCAGGAAGGCAAGATCGTCTTCGAAATGCCGCAGACCCTGGAGAACGCCAGCGGCGAGACTCTGGTTGTCGGCCGCAACATGAAGCTGATCATCCAGGACGAGCACGGCGAAGAGCGTGCCAGCCACAAGCTGGGCTACGGCTCCAAGCTGTTCGTCAAGGAAGGCGACACCGTCAAGCGCGGCGACAAGCTGTTCGAGTGGGACCCCTATACCCTGCCGATCATCGCCGAGAAGCCGGGTACCGCGAAATATGTCGACCTGGTCTCGGGCCTTGCCGTGCGCGAGGAGACCGACGAGGCGACCGGCATGACCCAGAAGATCGTGATCGACTGGCGCGCGGCTCCGAAAGGCTCCGACCTGAAGCCGGAAATCATCCTGGTTGACGCCGACGGGGAGCCGGTCCGCAATGATGCGGGCAACCCGGTGACCTACCCGATGTCTGTGGATGCGATCCTCTCGGCCGAAGACGGCCAGAAGATCGAAGCCGGTGACGTTGTTGCGCGGATCCCGCGTGAAGGCGCCAAGACCAAGGACATCACCGGTGGTCTGCCGCGGGTTGCGGAACTGTTCGAAGCGCGGCGTCCCAAGGACCACGCGATCATCGCCGAAATCGATGGTTACGTGCGCTTTGGCCGCGACTACAAGAACAAGCGCCGCATCTCGATCGAGCCCAGCGACGAGTCGATGGAGCCCGTCGAATACATGGTGCCCAAGGGTAAGCACATCCCGGTGCAGGAAGGCGACTTCGTGCAGAAGGGCGATTACATCATGGACGGTAACCCGGCGCCGCATGACATCCTGGCCATCATGGGTGTCGAGGCTCTGGCCAACTACATGATCGACGAGGTTCAGGACGTCTACCGCCTGCAGGGTGTGAAGATCAACGACAAGCACATCGAGGTGATCGTCCGCCAGATGCTGCAGAAGTGGGAGATCTCTGACTCTGGTGACACCACCCTCCTAAAGGGTGAACATGTCGACAAGCAGGAGTTCGACGCTGCCAACGAGAAGGCGCTGGCGCGCGGCAAGCGTCCTGCTCAGGGCGAGCCGATCCTGCTCGGCATCACCAAGGCGTCGCTGCAGACCCGTTCCTTCATCTCGGCGGCCTCTTTCCAGGAGACCACCCGGGTGCTTACCGAGGCTTCGGTGCAGGGTAAGAAGGACAAGCTGGTCGGCCTCAAGGAGAACGTCATCGTGGGCCGCCTGATCCCGGCCGGCACCGGCGGCGCAACCCAGCGGGTGCGCCAGATTGCCCAGGGCCGTGACAACGTCGTGCTGGAAGCCCGCCGCGAAGAAGCCGAAGCCGCTGCAGCCCTGGCTGCGCCGGTTATGGAAGACGATACCCCGGGCGACGACTTCGACATCCTGGTCGAAACCCCGGAAAGCCGCGAGTAATCTTCGCGCAGTCACATGATCAGAAAGCCCCCGCATGGGACATGCGGGGGCTTTTTTTATTGGTGGTGAGCGCGGCCAGCAGCAGGTCAGCAGGGAGGATCACTCCGGCGCGGACCTCCCGCCGCCCATTTCCCGGCGCGGGACAGGGCCAAAGGCCGCCACGAACCGCCTCTGCACCCCCGCGCGCGCCACCGGCGCGCGGCTCTTGCTCCCCGGGCCAGGGAGAGGCGTCATGAGGCGCGTCTGCGCACTGGGATGCAAAGCCACAGCCCCTCTGCCATTGGCGCCAGCGCGATAATTCGGCAGCCCCCTTTTCATTTGTGCGTCTTCGGCTATTGCTTGTGGCCGGGCGGGCCTTCGGGGAGCACGGGATGAAGGTGAATTTGCGGATGGTCGGCTTGGTGCGCTTTTCCGTGCTGAGCCCGACATATTACTCCGAGCGTTTCGCCAGCGTGGAGGAAACCGCTGAGCATCTCTTTGCGCCAGAACGCATGGACCTGCGGTTCCGTCTGTTCGAGCACCTCTGCCTCCGGTCCCTTGCGCGGCAAAGCGACAAGCGCTTTCGCCTCGTGGTGCTGACGGCCGAGGCGCTGCCGGTACCATATATGGAACGCTTGCAGGCGCTGATCGCGACGCTGCCCAAT
The DNA here is from genome assembly GCF_048820895.1 of Cribrihabitans neustonicus. Classification (NCBI taxonomy): domain Bacteria; kingdom Pseudomonadati; phylum Pseudomonadota; class Alphaproteobacteria; order Rhodobacterales; family Paracoccaceae; genus Cribrihabitans; species Cribrihabitans neustonicus. The sequence continues at coordinate 5,812 of NZ_JBMERQ010000019.1, read as the reverse complement.
GCGAGTTTGCGGGCCGTGCCGCCCGCGGCGCATCACCGGCAATTGAAGGAAGCCTATGACTCGGTGCCGTTGCGCCGGGCGACGCACCGCATCCTGTTCCGGCTGGACGATGATGACGCGGTGGACCGGGACTTCGTGAAGCGGACCAAGGCGCTGGCGCGCGGGCTGATCCCGGTGCAGAAGGCAGAGACGCCCTTCATTATCGCCCATAACCGGGGCTTCTACCTGGAGCGAGGCTTGGACGGCGCATCACTAACTGACACTTGCGAGCGTGCCCCTCTTTCGGCAGGGGCCGCGCTGGTCGCTCCAGCCGGGCACGGCGGCACACCCTATGCCGTGAACCACCGCCGCTTCGCCCAGCATTACAATACTTTCAGCGACATTTCGGTGCCCGCTTTCCTGCGCACGATCCATGGCGACAACAAGTCAAAGCCGGCCAAGAAGGGCATCACCGGCGCCTGGAGCACGGCGCGCCGCGCCAGCGCCTTGCGGCGGCACTTCGGTTTCGATCTTGCGGAACTGGAAGGGCTGCTGGCGTGACCGGAAACCAGACAGGCGCTCTTCTGATGATGGGCAGCATGGCGGCCTTCACCTTCAACGACACGCTGGTGAAACTTGCGGGCGAAGAGCTGCCGCTGCCGCAGATCCTGGTGGTGCGGGGGCTGGCGGCGACCCTGCTGATCTTCGTGCTGGCACGCATGCTCGGCAGTCTGCGCCTGCGCCTGCCTGCGGCGGCCTGGGGGCTGGTGTCGTTGCGCTGCCTGGCCGAAGCCGGTGCCACCTATCTGTTCCTGACCGCACTGATGCGGATGCCGCTTGCCAACGTGACCGCGGTGCTGCAGGGCCTGCCCCTGACGGTCACTCTGGGGGCTGCGCTGATCTTCGCCGAGCCGGTCGGCTGGCGCCGGGCGGCGGCGATTGCGGCGGGTTTTCTGGGGATGCTGCTGATCGTGCGCCCCGGGCCTGATGGCTTTGGCGATGGCGCGCTTTATGCCATTGGCGCGGTGGCCTGTGTCACCGTGCGCGACCTCAGCACCCGGCGGATGCCGGCGAATGTGCCTTCGATGACGGTGACGCTGATGGCGGCGCTGACGGTGACGGTGTTTGGCCTGCTTCTTTCGGCCGGGACCGAATGGCAGCCGATGGACGCCCGCAGCGGCGGCCTCTTGATAAGTGCCGCGCTGTTCATCTTCGCGGGCTACCTCTGCTCGGTGATGACGATGCGGGTGGGCGAGGTGGCAGTGGTGGCGCCGTTGCGCTACAGCGGGCTGCTGTGGGCGCTGCTTCTGGGCTGGGTGGTGTTTGGGCATTGGCCCGATGCGGTGACGCTTCTGGGCGCGGCTGTCGTGGTCGCGGCGGGCGGCTTCACCTTCTACCGCGAGCGCCGCCTGGCCGGGCGCGCGCGGGGCAGGGCGCGCCAGGGCCCGAGCTGAGATTAGCCCGGCGCGAAGGCAGTCCGAACGGCCTCAGCACGCAGATCAAATCGCGCCTCGAACTCGCCTTCCAAGTCCGCGCTTAGCGGCTCCGGCCGGGCGCCGCCGGCGGATTTCGGCGGAGAGTCGTTGAACGCGTTCTGGGTGCGCACGAACATCGGCGCGTCGGAGAAGGTGACGGTGGGCATGAACTGCGGGATCTTCTCATGCGCGAAGTTCATGATGGTCAGCGCGCAGCCGCCCCGCACGTACATTCCCAGCGCCGCGGTGTAATAGGGCCGGAAGATCGGCATCGCCGAGATCCCCTGAGGCCCGAGCTCCGCCAGGAAACCGCGGTTGAAGTCGATGGCGACGGACTTGTGCTGGTGCAAGAGCCCCTCGCAATCCCGCGCTGTCTGGCGCAGCCGCTCGATGAAATCCACCGAGATGGCGTCGTCGTCGTCGTGGCGGAACTGCAGACAGGGTTCGGCGGGCTCGCGGCGGGCGGCATTCAGGATCCGCTTCATCACCGGCCGGTGCTGCCCCGGCGGCTCGGCCAGGATGCGGACCTGCGGCATGTCCGCGGTGAGCGCGTGCAGCCGGTCGCGGTGCTCCGCGGGCAGGCTGTCGCCGGTCACCACGATCAGCTCGAAATTCGGATCGGTCTGGGCGCGCAGGCTGGGCAGGGCGACGGTCTCGAACAGTCGGAAGCGTTCCGCCAGCCGCGCGGTGCTGTAGAGATAGGCGGTGCGCTCTTCGATGCTGGCGTGCTTGATTTGGAAGCCGCCGATGGCCGGGTAGGAAAACCGGCACAGACCAATGACCTGCATTCTGAAATACCCCTTGCGCAACGGCGCCGGAGGCGACTATGCATGGCCACCGGCGGTGCAGCAAGCGCGCCGGTCAGGGGCACCATCCCCAGGCTTGACCGGCTGCGGTTGACAAGCCCCGCGACTCCCCATATACGCGCGCCTATCCGGCACCCGGGCTGTGTCCCGCAAGCCGAATTCTAAATGTAGTGGATCAAGTTCCGGGCACTTTTGTCACCCGGGGCCTCTGTAAACTCACCGCGTCGTCTCACCTCGGAACGGGAGCGATTGCGGTTTTTGCGCATGTGGACGCATATGTGCAGCGATATCACCCGCACGCGCCGGCGTGCATGACACGAAGTGTTGCAAAACGGGGAACAAACCGGAATGCCCACGATCCAGCAGCTGATCCGCAAGCCGCGGCAGCCGAAAGTTAAACGCTCGAAATCCATGCACCTGGAGCAGTGCCCGCAGAAACGCGGCGTCTGCACCCGTGTGTATACAACCACTCCGAAGAAACCGAACTCCGCTATGCGGAAAGTGGCCAAGGTCCGCCTGACCAACGGCTACGAGGTGATCTCCTACATCCCCGGTGAAAGCCACAACCTTCAGGAGCACTCCGTGGTTCTGATCCGCGGCGGCCGTGTGAAAGACCTTCCGGGTGTGCGTTACCACATCCTGCGCGGTGTTCTGGATACCCAGGGCGTCAAAGACCGTAAGCAGCGCCGCTCGAAGTACGGCGCGAAGCGTCCCAAGTAAGAAGGAGAGGCTGAGATGTCCCGTCGTCACGCCGCAGAAAAACGCGAAGTCCTGCCCGACGCAAAGTTCGGCGACCGCGTTCTGACCAAATTCATGAACAACCTGATGATCGACGGCAAGAAGTCGGTCGCAGAGCGCATCGTGTACAACGCGTTTGACCGCGTTGAAGCCAAGATCAAGCGCGCCCCCGTGGAAGTGTTCCACGAAGCGCTGGACAACGTGAAGCCCTCGGTCGAGGTGCGCTCCCGCCGTGTGGGCGGTGCCACCTACCAGGTGCCGGTTGAAGTCCGCCCCGAGCGCCGCGAAGCGCTGGCGATCCGCTGGCTGATCACCGCCGCGCGCAACCGCAACGAAAACACCATGGAAGAGCGCCTCGCCGGCGAGCTGCTGGACGCTGTGCAGTCCCGCGGCACCGCAGTGAAAAAGCGCGAAGACACCCACAAGATGGCCGAGGCGAACAAAGCCTTCAGCCATTACCGCTGGTAAGCTAGGGGGCCTAGATCAATGGCACGCGACTATCCGCTCGACCGTTACCGCAACTTCGGCATCATGGCGCACATCGACGCAGGTAAGACCACCTGCTCGGAGCGCATCCTGTTTTACACCGGCAAATCCCACAACATCGGTGAGGTGCACGACGGTGCAGCCACCATGGACTGGATGGAGCAGGAGCAGGAACGCGGCATCACCATCACCTCGGCGGCGACCACCACCTTCTGGGAGCGCACCGAGGACGGCCAGACTGCCGACACCCCGAAGCACCGCCTGAACATCATCGACACCCCCGGCCACGTTGACTTCACCATCGAAGTCGAGCGTTCGCTGGCGGTTCTCGACGGCGCTGTCTGTGTTCTCGACGCCAATGCCGGTGTGGAGCCGCAGACCGAAACCGTGTGGCGTCAGGCCGACCGCTACAAGGTTCCGCGCATCGTGTTCGTCAACAAGATGGACAAGATCGGCGCGGACTTCTTCAACTGTGTGCGCATGATCGAAGACCGCACCGGCGCCCGCGCCGTTCCGGTTGGCATTCCGATCGGCGCCGAGTCGGAACTGGAAGGCCTGATCGACCTGGTCACCATGAAGGAATGGCTGTGGCAGGGTGAAGACCTTGGCGCGTCCTGGATCCAGACCGATGTCCGCGACAGCCTGAAGGACATGGCCGAAGAATGGCGCGGCAAGATGATCGAGGCAGCCGTCGAACAAGACGACGACGCCATGATGGAATACCTGGAAGGCAACGAGCCCGACGTCCCGACCCTGCGCAAACTGCTGCGCAAGGGTACCCTGGGCCTGCAGTTCGTGCCGGTTCTGGGCGGCTCCGCGTTCAAGAACAAGGGTGTTCAGCCGCTGCTCAACGCCGTGATCGACTACCTGCCCAGCCCGCTGGATGTGGTCGACTACATGGGCTTCAAGCCCGGCGACGAGGAAGAAGTGCGCAACATCGCCCGCCGCGCGGACGATAACATGCCGTTTGCCGGCCTGGCGTTCAAGATCATGAACGACCCCTTCGTTGGCTCCCTGACCTTCACCCGCATCTACTCCGGTGTGATGAAGAAGGGCGACTCGATCCTGAACTCCACCAAAGGCAAGAAAGAGCGCATCGGCCGTATGATGATGATGCACTCGAACAACCGCGAGGAGATCGAGGAAGCCTTTGCAGGCGACATCATCGCGCTGGCGGGCCTGAAGGACACCACCACTGGTGATACCCTCTGCGACGCCAAGGATCCGGTGGTTCTGGAAACCATGACCTTCCCCGATCCGGTAATCGAGATCGCCGTCGAGCCCAAGACCAAGGGCGACCAGGAAAAAATGTCCCAGGGTCTGGCCCGTCTGGCCGCCGAAGACCCGTCCTTCCGCGTCGAGACCGACATCGAGTCCGGTCAGACCATCATGAAGGGCATGGGCGAACTGCACCTGGACATCCTGGTCGACCGCCTGAAGCGCGAGTTCAAGGTCGAGGCCAACATCGGTGCCCCGCAGGTGGCCTACCGTGAGACCATCTCCAAGCCGATCGAGCACACCTACACCCACAAGAAACAGTCGGGTGGTTCGGGTCAGTTCGCGGAAGTCAAGCTGGAGATCAAGCCGACCGAGCCGGGCGAGGGCTACTCCTTCGAATCCCGTATCGTCGGTGGTGCGGTGCCGAAGGAATACATCCCCGGCGTCGAGAAGGGTATCCAGTCCGTGATGGACTCCGGCCCGCTGGCCGGCTTCCCGGTGATCGACTTCAAGGTTGCCCTGGTCGACGGTAAGTTCCACGACGTGGACTCCTCGGTTCTGGCCTTTGAAATCGCGTCCCGCATGTGCATGCGCGAAGGCCTGAAGAAGGCTGGCGCGAAGCTGCTGGAGCCGGTGATGAAGGTTGAGGTGATCACCCCGGAAGAATACACCGGCGGTATCATCGGCGACCTGACCTCGCGCCGCGGCCAGGTGTCCGGCCAGGAGAACCGCGGCAACGCGATCGCGATCGCCGCCTTTGTCCCGCTTGCGAACATGTTCGGCTACATCAACACCCTGCGTTCGATGAGCTCGGGCCGCGCCCAGTTCACCATGCAGTTCGATCACTACGATCCGGTGCCGCAGAACATCTCGGAAGAGATCCAGGCGAAATACGCCTGAGCGTAACGACTTGGAGGGGCTCGCGGTGCGCGTGAGCTCTTCCCGCAACAAAAGGAGGCCATCATGGCTAAGGAAAAGTTTGAGCGTAATAAACCGCACGTCAACATCGGCACCGTCGGCCACGTTGACCACGGCAAGACCACGCTGACCGCAGCGATCACCAAATACTTCGGCGACTTCAAGGCCTACGACCAGATCGACGGCGCGCCG
>NZ_JBMERQ010000018.1:0-31099 GCF_048820895.1 Cribrihabitans neustonicus | reverse complement strand
TTCATTGGCACTTTCAGCCCCTCCCGCCGCCATAGCCGTTCGACCCGTTTGTCGTTGACCTGCCAGCCTGCCCCTCTCAGCAATGCTGCGATCCGCCGATAGCCGTAGCGGCCATACTGGCGGGCAAGCACGATCATGTCCTCAACCAGGCGTGCTTCGTCCGCCCGGCCCTTGGGCGGCTTGCGCTGCGTGGATCTGTGTTGCTTCAGGACGCGGCAGGCGCGCCGCTCAGACACCCTGAACAGGCTGCGCACATGGTCGATGCAGGCCCGGCGGCGGGCGGGGCTCAGGGGCTCCGCCCGTTCAGGCCTGAATTGATCCACAGGATCAATTCCTGGACGGCCATCACTCCAATCGCAGCTTCCGTCAGGATGAGCTTGTCCAGGGTCAGGTCCGAGACGGCGCGACGCAGCCGTTCGTTTTCTTTCTGCAATCGTTTGAGTTCCCTGAGTTGGTCGGTTCCCATCCCGCCATACTGTTTGCGCCAGCGGTAATAGGTCTGCTCGGTGACCTGCCCCCCGCTGGTCCCTCGCTCATGACGAGTGTCTGCGGGTTTGATTTTGGTAGTGGTCGGTTTCGGGCTTGGCAAGCGCGGCAGGCGCGGAGCCCTCAAATAGCTCAAGCGCCTGCCGCGCTTGCTTTGGCGTTCTGTTCCCCAGCGAAGAGTGGGGCCTGACGTTGTTGTAATCGTAGCGCCACAGCGCCAGCTTGCGGCGGGCATCGTCGAGAGTATCGAACAGCTCTTCATTGAGAAGCTCGTCCCGCAGGCTGCCGTTGAATGACTCGATAAAGGCATTCTGCTGTGGTTTTCCTGGTTCGATGTAGTGCCAATCCACGCCGTTCCTGTCGGCCCATTTCAGGATTGTCCGGCTGGTGAATTCCGTGCCGTTGTCGCTGATAATGCAAGCAGGTTTTCCGTAGAGCCGGACGAGCGCGTCCAGCTCCCGGGCAACGCGCTCACCTGAAATGCTGGTGTCTGCCGCCAGGCACAGGTTTTCCCGGCAGCAGTAGTCATTCACGGCCAGGATGCGGAATTTCCGCGACGCGCCAAAGCTGTCCGCCAGGAAATCCAGGGACCAGCGCTGGTTGGGCTGGGTGGCTTCGGGTATCGGCGTGCGCGAGCCCCGGGCGTGTTTGCGGCCCCGCCGCCGTTTCACTGCAAGGCCCTCCTCCCGGTAGAGGCGGTAAAGCTTTTTGTGGTTCATGATCATGCCTTTTCGCTCAAGCAGCACGCCGATCCGCCCCTCTCGGCGATGCCAGCATCGCCTGCCGGGCAGCGGGATAGCCGAACCGGCGGCGTTTGCCAGCGATCTCCTTCATCTCCTGGCGGATCTCGGGATGGTCGGGCGGGCTTTCGCGTCGGACCGTCTTGGGGTCGGCACCGACAAGCCGGCAGGCCCTGCGCTGCGAGATGCCGTGATCCCGCATTGCATTGAGCGCTGCCTCTCGCCGCTCTTTCGGTGTCGTCAGCTTTTTCCCAGCAGGTCTTTCAAAATCACGTTGTCGAGCATCGTGTCTGCCAGCAGCCGCTTCAGCTTGGCATTCTCATCTTCCAGTTCCTTCAGCCGCGCGGCCTCCGATACCTCCATGCCGCCATACTTGGACTTCAGCTTGTAAAAGGTTGCCGGGCTCAGGCCGTGCCGGCGGCACACCTCCGCCGTCGGCATCCCGGCTTCCTGCTCTTTGATCATCCCCCCTCTCGGCAGATTGCTCCGCAATCGCCTGCCGGGCAGCGGATGATTTGCGCCTCGGTGAAACGGCTCTTACGCATTCGTCTGCTCCTACATAAGTTGGGCAGACTCTACTTCATGGTGAGGGATTTTGCGGGGGGCAGGTCAGTCTTTTCCCTTAAAGCGGCACTGTTTTCACCAGCCGTAGTATAATTCGCATGCTGCATTTTTACTGAGCAGCACTAACGCTCCTTCAAAAACTGACCTCAGTCTTCCAGGTTCCGGGCCGACAATTTGTAAGAGACCGCTCAGGTACTTTTGCGCTGTTATCCTAGTGAGCACTGATAGCTGCTGGTACCTTCTATTGAGCCACACGCCGAAGGGTATCACCCAAGACCCCGCCCATCATCGACAGAATCTCGCCGCAGCGGGCAACCTGCATCTCAACGTAACTTGCAGATGTGGTGAAACCCGTGACCAAGATCGACCAGATCGAGACGATGATCCTCGATATACCGACCATCCGGGGGCACGTGCTGTCCATGGCTACAATGCGGGTCCAAACGGCGGTTCTGGTTAAGATCAAGTTCTCTGACGGCTCCGAGGGAATTGGCGAAGGCACCACCATCGGCGGTCTGAGCTATGGAGCCGAAAGCCCCGAAGGCATCCAGTCTGCCATCGCCACATATATCTCACCCGTGCTGCTGGGCTGCGACGGTAACAACGTGAACGGAGCGATGCAGCGGATCGAAAAATTGGTCAAGGGCAACCGCATCGCCAGGACGGCGGTGGAAATCGCGCTTTGGGACGGGCTTGGCAAGCGTCTCGGTGTCCCGGTCTCGCAGCTCTTCGGGGGTGCCGTGCATGATAGGCTCCCGGTTGCCTGGACACTAGCTTCCGGCAATTCCGAAACGGATATCGCGGAAGCCCAGGAGATGATCGAGACCCGCCGCCACAACATCTTCAAGCTGAAGATCGGCAAACGCTCCGTGCGGGAAGACGTGGCTCATGTGGCCAGGATCAAGAAAGCCGTCGGCGATGCCGCCAGCATCCGCGTTGATGTGAACACCGCGTGGTCGCTGCAGGACGCGCGCTGGGGGCTGAAGGGCCTGCAGGAGGCGGGCTGCGAGCTGGTCGAGCAGCCGGTGCAGGCCCGCTACCGCCGCGCCATGGCGGAGCTGACACGCGGCTACGAGATCGCGGTGATGGCTGACGAGGCGCTGAACGGGCCGGAGGATGCCCTGGCGGTAGCCGATGCGCAGGCTGCGGATGTGTTTGCGGTCAAGGTGGCGCAGTCCGGCGGGCTCAAGCGGGCGTCGGAAGTGATTGCCATCGCCCAAGCCGCAGGCCGCGGGCTGTACGGCGGCACGATGCTGGAAACCGGTTTGGGGACCGCGGCGGCGTTGCAGCTGTTTTCCACCGTTGAGAGCCTGCATTGGGGCACTGAATTCTTCGGCCCCTTGCTGCTGACCGGCGAGATCCTGGCCGAGCCGCTCACTTATCGCGACTTTTGCGTCGAGATCCCGCGCGGCCCCGGCATCGGCGTGACGCTGGACCCAGACAAGATCGCATTTTTCCGCCGGGACGGCGGCCGGACCATGAAAACCGCCGCCGGGCAATAGCCCGCGGCAAGACATCAAAGCCAGCCAAACGCCCGCCAGGCGCCGCGGCTGTCAGGAGGAGGACGACTGATGTTCACGCAATCCAATCTCGACGCATTCGAGGCCCGTCTCGACGGGGCGATCCAGGATGATCCCGAAAGCGGCGTGTTCCGCTGCCGGAGGGACATCTTCACCGACGAAGAGCTGTTCGAGCTTGAAATCAAGCACATCTTCGAAGGCAACTGGATCTACATGGCGCATGAAAGCCAGATCCCGGAGCCCGGCGATTATTTCACCCTGACGATGGGCCGCACACCGGTGGTCATCACCCGCGACAAGGAGGGCGAACTGCACGCGCTGGTCAATGCCTGCTCGCACCGCGGCGCGCAGCTGTGCCGGTTCAAGCGCCGCAACCAGAAGACCTTTACCTGCCCGTTCCACGGCTGGACCTTCTCGAACACCGGCAAGCTCCTGAAGGTCAAGGACCCGAAGGGCGCAGGCTACCCCGAGCAATTCAACAAGGACGGCAGCCACGATCTGACCAAGGTTGCCCGCTTCGAGAACTACCGCGGTTTCCTGTTCGGCTCGCTGAATGCGGATGTGCAGCCGCTTGCGGAGTACCTCGGCGAGGCGCGCAAGATGATCGACATCATGGTCGATCAGGCCGACGAGGGGCTGGAGGTGCTGCGCGGGTCCTCGACCTATACTTATGACGGCAACTGGAAGCTGCAGGCCGAGAACGGCGCCGATGGCTACCACGTATCGGCTGTCCACTGGAACTACGTCGCCACTACGGCGCACCGCACCGACGATGGCAAGGAAGACCAGATCAAGGCGACCGACGCCTCGAAATGGGCCAAGCAGCGCGGCGGCTTCCACGCGTATGACAACGGCCACATCCTGCTGTGGACTGAATGGGCGGACCCGTCCAACCGCCCCGGTTATCCGCGGCTGGCGGAATGGACCGAGAAGTATGGGAAGACCAAGGCGGATTGGATGGTGGGTGTTCTGCGCAACCTCTGCCTTTACCCGAATGTCTTCCTAATGGATCAATTCAGCTCGCAGATCCGCGTTTTCCGCCCGATCAGTGTCAATCAGACTGAAGTGACGATCTACTGCATCGCCCCCAAGGGCGAGAGCCAAGAGGCCCGCAGCCGCCGCATCCGCCAATATGAGGATTTCTTCAACGCCTCCGGCATGGCAACCCCGGACGATACCGAGGAATTCCGGGCCACGCAGCGCGGCTATGCCGGGGCGGCCCATGCCCAGTGGAACGACCTGACCCGCGGCGCGACTCAGTGGATCGAAGGCCCCGACGAGGACGCCAAGGCTCTGGGGATCAGCCCGGTTCTGTCCGGCGCCCGCACCGAAGACGAGGGGCTCTTCGTCATCCAGCACAGCAACTGGTCCGAGCGCATGGGCGAAGCCATCGCCAAGGAACGCGCCACGGCACCTGAGGCACGCACTGCGGCCGAGTGAGGAGGAAAAGACATGGATACCGCAACGCTTGAACGCACCGGCACCAGCCCTGCGATGAATTACGAAGCCATCCAGGCCTTTCTCTTTGCCGAGGCCCGTGCGCTGGATGACCGCGACTGGGACACCTGGCTGACGTTCTATCATGCAGACTGCCCGTTCTGGATGCCGGCCTGGGATGACTACGACACGCTCACGGAAGATCCGCAGAACGAGATGTCGCTGATGTACTACCCCAACAAGCAGGGCATCGAGGACCGCGTGTTCCGCATCAAGACCGACCGGTCTTCGGCGACCTCGCTGCCGGAACCGCGCACCTGCCATTACCTGTCGGGGATCGAGGTGCTGAGCCGCGAGGGCACGCAGATCAAACTGCGCTTCAACTGGCACACGCTGAGCTTTCGCTACGGCAAGACCGACCAGCACTGGGGCACGTCCTTCTACACGATCGACGCCAGCGGCGCGAGACCGCTGATCACCGACAAGAAGGTGGTTCTGAAGAACGACCACATCCACCACGTGATCGACGTCTACCACATCTGACCCGGGCCATTCCGGGAGACCAAAGACCTCCGCGCACCCACGGCAGGGTGCGCGGCCAAGGGAGGAGCATGCCATGACCAGCTACAATGTTGCCCTTAATTTCGAGGATGGTGTCACCCGCGTCATCCAGTGCGATGACGACGAGAAGGTGACCGACGCGGCCTTCCGCCAGAAGATCAACCTGCCGATGGATTGCCGCGACGGGGTCTGCGGCACCTGCAAGTGCTTTGTTGAGAAGGGCGAGTACGATCTGGAATTCTATATGGACGTGTCCATGAGCGACGAGGAGGCGGAGCAGGGCTATGCGCTGACCTGCCAGATGACGCCGGAAAGCGACTGCGTGGTGCGCGTCCCGGTGCCCTCCGCCGCCTGCAAGACCGCGCCGGAGGCCGTTGAGGGCGAGGTGCTGGGTGTGGACAGCCTGTCGGAGACTTCCTTCGGCCTGCGGGTGAAGCTGGCCAAGCCGATCGGCTTCCTGCCCGGTCAGTATGTGAACGTCACCGTTCCGGGCACCGGCAAGCACCGTTCCTATTCTTTCTCCTCCGCACCCGGTGCCGGGGAGGCCACCTTCCTGATCCGCAATCTGCCCGGGGGCGTGATGAGCAGCTATCTGGGCGAGCGGGCCAAGGCCGGCGACAGCGTCACGCTGACCGGGCCGATGGGCGCGTTTTACCTGCGCCCGATCGAGCGCGCGCAGCTGTGGCTGGCCGGCGGCACCGGCCTCGCGCCGTTCCTGTCGATGCTGGAGCAGGCGGCGAAGCAGGGGACGGATCATCCCATCGTGCTGTACTACGCGGTGACCCGCGCCGCCGATCTGGTGGAACTGGAACGTGTGCAGGACCTGGCCGGAAAGATCGGCAATGTCACCGTGATCACCATTCTGGCCGCTGAGGAAGACGCGCATGAGCGCAAGGGCTTTGTCACCGATCATGTCACTGCCGGTGATCTGAACGGCGGCGACTGCGATGTGTATCTCTGCGGCCCGCCGCCGATGGTCGATGCGGTGCGGGGACATTTCGGCAAGCTCGGGGTCGAGCCCGCGAATTTCTACTTCGAGAAGTTCAACCCGACCGAAGCAGAGGCGGAAGCTGCATGAGCCGCCGGTTCGAGGACAAGGTGATGGTCGTCACCGGCGCGGCCCAGGGCATCGGCCGCCGGGTTGCCGAACGGGCCGCGGCCGAGGGCGCCTGTGTGCTGATCGTGGACCGCTCCCCCGCCCGCGAGGAGGCGGCGGAGGCGATCCGTAGCGCGGGCGGTGAAGCGCAGGCGGTCGCGGTTGACCTGGAAACCTGGGAGGGCTGCGCGGAGGCGATGCAGGCGGCTGTGGACCTCTGGGGCCGGATCGACATTCTGGTCAACAATGTCGGCGGCACGATCTGGGCCAAGCCATTTGAGCATTACGAGCCCGCGCAGATCGACGCCGAGGTGCGCCGGTCGCTGTTCCCGACGCTGTACTGCTGCCGGGCCGCGATTGAGCATATGCTGCCCCAGGGCTCGGGCGTGATCGTCAACGTGTCGTCCATCGCCACGCGCGGGTTGAACCGCGTGCCTTACGCGGCGGCCAAGGGCGGGGTGAATGCGATCACGGCGAGCCTCGCCTGGGAAGTGGCCGAACGCGGCATCCGCGTCGTTGCTGCCGCCCCCGGCGGCACCGAGGCGCCGCCGCGTGTCGTGCCGCGCAACCCCAATGCCGAGGAGGAACAGCGCGAGGACTGGTACAAGACCATCGTCGATCAGACGATCCAGTCGTCGCTGATGAAACGCTACGGCACGCTAGATGAACAGGCCGGCCCGATCCTGTTCCTGGCGTCGGAAGACGCATCCTACATTACCGGTGTAACGGTGCCGGTGGGGGGCGGTGATCTCGGTTAGCGCCGAGCTGGACAGGCCCTGAGGAGGGGCCGGAAGAACCAACAGGAGGAAACTACAATGAAACGCGCAATCCTGGCGGCCCTCGGGCTCGCCACCAGCCTCGCTGTGCCTGCAGCCGCCGAGGAGAACATCAAGGTCGGCCTGCTGCTGCCGTTCTCGGGCGTCTATGCCGCGCTCGGCAATGACATCGAGGCGGGCTTTTCCGTCGCCCTGGAACAGTTCGGCAGCGAAGCCGGTACCGGCTTTGACATCGTCCGCGAGGACACCGAAGTGAAGCCGCCGGTGGCGCTTGGCAAGGCCAAGAAGCTGATTTTGCAGGACAAGGTGGACGTGATGGCCGGCATCGTCAGCTCGGGTGTTCTGGGGGCCGTGCGCGACATGGTGCATGGCGCCGGCGTGCCGCTGATCGTGGCCAATGCGGGCAATGATGAAGCCACCGGCACCAGCTGCTCGCCCTTCATCACCCGGATGTCCTTTTCCAACGGTCAGGTGAACCGCCCGATGGGGCAGTGGATGCATGATCAGGGCATCCGCAAGGTCTATACGCTGGCGCCGGACTATGCGGCGGGCCGCCAGATGATCGGGGGCTTTGTCGAGACCTTCACCGCCGCGGGCGGGGAGATCGCCGGGCAGGATTTCACCCCGTTTCAGAAAACCCAGGATTTCGGCCCCTACCTGGCGCAGGCCAAGGCCAGCGGCGCCGATGCGGTCTATGTGTTCTATGCCGGCGGCGAGGCGATTTCCTTCGTCAAACAATACGACAGTTTCGGGCTGAAGGCGGATCTGCCGCTCTACGGCTCCGGCTTCCTGACCTCGCCGCTCTATGTCAACGCCGAAGGCCCGGCGGCCGAGGGGGTGATCACCGCGCTGCACTACGTGCCGACGCTGGAAAACGCGGCCAATGCCGCCTTTGTCGCCGCCTTCCAGGCCAAGACCGGTCGCCTGCCGTCGGAATTCGCCGTGCATGGCTATGACGCGGCCCGCGCACTGGTCGAGGCGGCAAAAACCGGCGCTCACGACCGGGCATCGCTGGCCGTCGCCCTGCGCCAGGTCAGCTTTGACGGGCCGCGCGGCAAGCTGTCGATCGATCCGGCCACCAACAACATCGTCCAGCCGGTCTATGTCTACGAGACCGTTGCGGGCGAAAACGGGCTGACCCAGAAGGTGCTTGCCGAACTGCCCGCCGAGGCCGACCCGGCCAACGGCTGCAAGATGGCCCCCGTCTCCAACTGACAATGCCGCCCGGCCGCCCCCGGTGCGGCCGGGCCCACTCTCCGAGGAGGGCCTCTCATGGCACATGATCTTGGTTTCTGGACGCTTCAGGCGCTGAATGCGCTGCAACTGTCCATGCTGCTCTTTCTGCTTTCTATCGGTTTGACGGTCATCTTCGGGCTGATGCACTTCGTCAATCTTGCGCATGGATCGCTCTATGCGCTGGGCGCTTACTTTGCCGCCTCGCTGGCTGCCATCGGCGGCTACTGGATGGGGTTCTTTCTGGCGCCCGTGGCGGTGGCCGGCGTGGGCGTTCTGCTCTACTCCGGGCTCATCAAGCGGATGCGCAAGTCCGGTCCAATGGCGCAGGTGCTTGTGACCTTCGGGCTGATCTTCGTGCTGCTTGATCTGACACGGATTTTCTGGGGCGATCTGGCGCTGGCCATCGACGTGCCTGCGCTGCTTTCCGGCCGTGTGGAACTGCTCGGCATCGAGTATCCCGCCTACCGGCTGTTCATCATCGTTCTCGGGCTGGCCATCTTTGCAGCGCTCGCGTTTGTGCTGGGCCGCACCCAGATCGGTGCGATGATCCGGGCCGGGGTCGACAATGATGCCATGGCGTCGTGTCTCGGGATCAACGTCGAGCGGCTGTTCTTCATCGTATTCTGCGTTGGCTGTGCGCTGGCCGGGCTTGCCGGGGTTGTCGCGGCGCCGCTTCTCAGTGTGACGCCGGACATGGGGCTGCAGATCCTGATCCCGACGCTGATCGTGATCGTCATCGGCGGGTTGGGTTCGCTCAAAGGCGCGATTGCCGGGTCGCTGATCTATGGCTTCGTTCAGACCTTCGGTGCGGTGCTGGCGCCGCAGCTTGCCTCTGTCCTCATCTATGCCCTGCTGGCGGCGGTCCTTGTGATCAAGCCCGTGGGCCTGTTTCCCGCGAAAGGATAAGCCGATGTTTCGTCACAACGTGCTTCGCTGCACGGTGCTGGTGCTGCTGGCCGCAGCTGCCCTGTTCCAGGCCCTGACCGCCGGGTATTTCGGGCTGGAGATCCTGACCGAGATCCTGATCCTCGCCATTCTTGTGCTCGCGCTCGACATCGCCGCAGGCTTTGGCGGCATGGTGTCGCTGTGCCACGGCGCCTTGATGGGCGTCGGCGCATATGCCTACGCCATCCTGTCGGCCAAGGCGGGGCTTGCGCCGCCCGTGGCCATGGCGGCTGCCATCGTGCTGACCGGCTCCGCCGCCTGGATCATCGGCGCAATCTGCTCGCGCAGCCACGGCATCTATTTCATCATGGCAACGCTCGCCTTCGGCCAGATGGCCTATTCCTACGTCTTTGAAGCACCGGTCTTCGGCGGAGATGACGGGCTTGGCGGCATTTCCCGGCTGGATCTGAGCTTCATCGGCGTTGACCTGAATGACAGCCGCAGCTTTGCGCTGTTCTGCCTTGCCATCCTTGGCGCGGTCTATGGCGCGTCGGTGCTGATCTTGCGCTCCGGCCTGGGCCGGTCGCTGGCCGGTGTCATGCATAACGAGCAGCGGATGCGCGCGCTTGGCCTGACGGTCTGGCGGGTCAAGGCGGATGTGTTCGGGCTGTCGGGCATGATTGCGGGCCTCGCCGGGGCGCTGGCGGCGCAGCACATCATGTACATCTCGCCCGGTCTTCTCAGCTGGACGGTGTCCGGCGAGGCGCTGGTGGTCGTCATCCTCGGCGGGCTGGGCACGCTGGTCGGCCCGCTGGTGGGCGCCGCTGCTTTCGTGCTGCTGAAGCATGAGCTGAGTGCGCTCACGCCCCATTGGCATCTTGTTGTCGGTGTCCTCCTGATCGCCGTGGTGATGAGCCGGGCAAATGGGATCTTCGGCTGGTTTGAGACCCGGTCGGACGGGCGCGCCGAACGGCGGGCGGTAAAGGCCGCGCGCAAGCAGAAGACCAAGGAGGTGCTGAGCGATGCTTGAGACACGCAATCTGGACAAGAGCTTTGGCGCCGTCCACGTCACCCGCAACGTCTCACTGAAACTGGAGCGCGGAGAGCGCCGCGTGATCCTGGGGCCGAACGGGGCGGGCAAGACGACGCTGTTCAACCAGCTGGTCGGGGAACTGATGCCCAGCAGCGGGTCGGTTCATCTGGCGGGCGAGGATGTAACCGCCCTGCCGGTTGCGAAACGCGCCCGCCGCGGCCTGTCGCGCAGCTACCAGAAGAACACCCTGTTCGACGGTCTGACGGTTGAGGAGAACCTCGGTCTGGCTGCCGCGGTGCATACCGGAAACGCGACGCAGCTTTGGTCGGACAGCCTGGCAAAGCCCGAGGTCCGTGAGATCGTCCGGGAAGTTGCGGAGCAGGTCAACCTGATGCCGTTCCTTCACGCCAGGGTGTCTGAAGTGAGCTACGGCGTGCGCCGCCAGCTTGAAGTCGGTGTCGCGCTTGCCACAAGGCCGCTCGTGCTGCTGATGGATGAACCCACCAGCGGCGTCGGGCCGGAGATGGCCAAGGGGTTTCACGATCTGCTCAACAACCTGCCGCGGGATCTGACCCTGCTCATCATCGAGCATGACATGGACCTCGCCTTTGATGTGGCGGACACGATCACCGTGCTGAACTACGGCGAAGTGGTCTTTGACGGCTTGCCGGAGGAGGCCCGCGGGTCAAGCCTGCTCAAGGAAATCTATCTGGGGAGCTGGGAAGATGCTTGAACTGAACGGAATTGAGTCCGGCTATGGCGAAACGCAGGTCCTGCATGGCCTGTCGCTGGAAGCGCAAAAGGGCAGGGTGCTCGCCATCCTGGGCCGCAATGGCGCGGGCAAATCCACCACGCTGAAAACCGTCATGGGCCTGCTGCCGCTGAAATCCGGCAAGATCCTCTTTGAGGGCAAGCCGATCTCGCGGCAGCCTTTTGACATTGCCAGGAGCGGCATCGCCTATGTGCCTGAAACGCGGGACATCTTCCCGTCCCTGTCAGTGCGCGAAAACCTCGAGATCGCGGCCAAGCGGTTTGGCGGCGCCGAACCGGCGTGGACGATGGAACGGGTGCTGGACCTGTTTCCCCGTCTTGGCGAACGCATGGACAACGGCGGCACCCAGCTTTCGGGCGGCGAGCAGCAGATGCTGGCTATTGCCCGCGGTCTGCTGATGAACCCGCGCCTTCTGATCCTCGATGAACCGACCGAGGGCCTGGCGCCGATCATCGTGAAACTGATCCACGACAAGCTTCAGGATCTGAAGGCCCATGGGCTGTCGATGATCATCGTGGAGCAGAACTTTGGCTTCGCTACCTCGCTTGCGGACGATGTGGCGGTGGTCGGAAAGGGGCAGATCGTCTGGACCGGCAGCGCGGAAGAGATGCGCGCCGACGAGGCCGCACAGCATACCTGGCTGGGCGTGTGAGCGGGGCGGCTTCTCACAGGGGCCGTTCCATCAAAAGACCTTCCGGGCCACCTTCTGCGCGATGCCGACGAAGTTCTTCACGTGCAAGCCCTGCTCGTCCAGGCGATAGTTCAAGGACAGCTCGGTGCGCGCGACTTCCGGTTCGATCTTGAGGAATTTCATACCCTTCCGCGGGGCGTTTGCAACGGACTCCGGCACGATGCAAACGCCCTCGCCGACGGCGACAAGGCCAAGTGCGGTTTGCAGATCCATGCACCAGATGCGCAAGGGCGCCTCAAAACCGGCTTCTTCAACAGCCTTGAGGACCATGTCCGCATAGCTCGGCCGGGGCTTCTCGGGGTAAAGGATCAGATGATGCGTTTTCAGGCGCTCGAGCTTCGCAACCGAGCGTGTGCCGGTGTCCACGATATCGGGCAAGGCCAGGATCAGCCGTTCTTCGACCAGGTGTTTTGACAGGAACTCCGGATCCTGAAGCGTCGGACGCGCGAACACCACGTCAAGTTCCCGGGACACCAAGGCCCGATGCAGATCCGCATTGTTCATGGGGATGAGGCTGAGATTCACCTCTGGATAATTCGCCCTGTAGGACCGGATGATGTTCGGAAGAATGCCGAAGGTCGCGGAACCGACAAAGCCGATGCGCAGCCGCCCCTCTGCACCCTGGCCCAAACGGCGCACTTCCAGTTGGGTGTCCTCGATCTGGGCCAGGATCGATTTTCCACGCGCGAGCAGCCGTTCCCCCGCTTGGGTCATCGTGATCGCGCTGCGGCCGCGGTTGAACAGGACCGCGCCCAGCTCTTCCTCGAGCTGCTTGATCTGGCGGCTGAGCGGCGGCTGCGCCATGTCGAGACGCTCAGCGGCCCGTCCGAAATGCAACTCTTCTGCCACCGCAATGAAGTAGGACAGCTGTTTGAAGTTCATTTTCCGGTACTCCCCCACGTTTTACGTTAGGAGATCCTGGCAAGTGAAAAAAGGCCCCCGAATATCGGAGGCCAGTCTGGTGGGAGGTATCGGGGTCTCACTCGGCGGCGACGGCCTGCGCGGCGGCGCCTTCCTTGAGCACGAAGTTGAACTCGAAGTGCAGGTCCGTGCCCAGCTCCTTGGCGGCGGGCTTGAACTTGCCGATCAGGCTTTTCTTGACGGCGAAGACGCTGTCGTTCTCCAGCCATTCGCTGTCGGCGTCGTAGATCTGGCTGATCAGCGGGCGGTAGCCGTCCTTTGAAATAATGAAGTGCATGTGCCCCGGCCGGTTCGGGTGGTGGCCCATGAAGCGCAGCAGCTCGCCTGCGGTTTCATCATCGGGGATCGGATAGGGAACGGGGCGGACCGCGACAAAGGCGTAATGCCCGTTTTCGTCAGTCTCGAAGCGGCCGCGCAGGTTGTATTCGGGCTGATCCGGGTCGAGGTTTTCATAGACGCCGTTCGGGGCGTCTTCCCAGACGTCGATCGTCACACCGGCGATGCCGTTGCCGCTTTCGTCCTTGATATAACCTTCGAAATAGGCCGTTTCCTCGTTGTCGAAATGCTTCTGGATGGTCGACGCCCCCTTGGGCAGGACCGGCGGGTTTTCACGATAAAACGGGCCAAGAACAGTCGACTCGCTCTCGTTGCCTTCGACCGGGTTGGTCATCATGTCGACCAGGACCTCGATGCCCAGGATGTCAGCCAGCAGGATGAACTCCTGGCGGTTGTCGTCGCACAGCTTGCCGGCGCGGGCGAGATAATCGCAGGCGGCCAGAAACTCGTGATGCTGCAGCTTCACGTCCTTGATGAAGGCGTGCATGTGCTTGATGATGCCGGTGGCGATCTCGCGCTCGCGGTCCGTGATGGTGCCATGCTGGCCAAGGCTGCTGATCACGACGTCCGTAATGTTGTCTTGGTTGACGATGCCCATGGGTTCTTTCTCCTCCTGGCAGGCTGGGTCGGTTGCAGGACGCTCCACCGTCCCTTGCATGCAACGGAGCTTTGCCAATACGGCCGGTTATCCCAATGCCTGCGGCGGTATCAGGTGATACCGCGGATCGCCGGACGTGCCTCTGGTGCATGGCTCGCAAGTATTGCCCGATACCCGCGCTGGCATGGCCGCAGGGCATCTTACCATGGCAACACGTCCCCAGCTTAGGAGATTGCGGGAGGTGCAGGTGATCGAAACGTTCAAGCATATTCAGACCAGCCTGGAGGCGGCGCCGCACTTGCTGCGCCTTGGCCGTCTGTTTTCCGAAACGGTGCTGATCGAGATCGGCGGCAGCGAGTATTACCTGTCGTTCGACAAAGGGCATCTCGTGTCCGTCACCGAAGGCCCGAGCCGCAAGACGCCTTGGCGGTTCGCCCTGCGCACCGACGCCGAGGCGCTGGAGAAGTTCTGGCAGGCCCGTCCCGAGCCGGGGTTCCACGACATATTCGGGCTGGTGAAGACAGGCCGCGGCCGGATCGACGGCGACATCCTGAGCCTCGTCAAGAACTTGCGTTTCTTCAAGGAGGTGCTGTCGCTGGCACGCGCGAAAGAGGAGCTGGCCGCATGAGTATCGAACCGATTACCGGCCGCTATGTCACGGTCACCGTGGGCGGCACGCCCCGCCGGATCTATTTCGAGGAAGCCGGGCAGGGCCGTCCGGTCCTCTGCCTGCACACCGCCGGGGCCGACACCCGCCAGTGGCGGCATCTGATGAACGACGCGGAGATCACGGCCTCGAACCGGCTGATCGCCTTTGACATGCCCTGGCATGGAAAGTCGCTGCCGCCCGAAGGCTTTGAGACCCAGGAATACCTGCTGACCACCGAAGCCTATATCGAAACGGTTCTGGCGGTCATCGACGGGCTGGGACTCGACCGCCCGGTGCTGGCGGGCTGTTCGATGGGCGGGCGCATCGCGCTGCAGCTTGCCGCCCTGCATCCGGAAAAGTTCAGCGGCTTCATTGCCATCGAAGCCTCTGATTTCCAGCCTGCCTGGTATGACATCGACTGGTTTCACCGCCCGGATGCCCATGGCGGCGAAATGGGGGCGGCGCTGGTTTCGGCCAATATCTCGCCATTCGCGCCGGATGCCGAACGCTGGAACACGCTTTGGATGTTCATGCAGAGCGGCCCTGGCGTGTTCCGCGGCGATCTGAGCTTTTACACCAGGGACGACAGCCTCATCCCGCGGCTGGCCGGGATCGACACTGGCAAGACCCCGGTTCACATCATCGTCGGCGCCTATGACCTGACCTGCACGCCCGAGGATGCGGAACGCACCGCCCGGGCGATCCCCGGCGCCACGCTCGCCGTGATGGACGAGCTGGGACATTTCCCGATGAGCGAACACCCGGAGGGGTTCCGTCCCTTCTTTGTCGAAGCGCTGAGGAAAATGCCGGAACCGGCCGCCGAGGCGGCCTGACACCCGAAATTGCACGGGAGGAGGAGCCATGTGCAAGAACGCCGACAATCCCTGTCCGGGGTGCAAGAAGCACAAGAAGCCCGATGCCGCCTGGATGTTCTTCACCGAGGAAGAACGTGCTGCCATCGAGAGTATGCGGCAGGCAGGCAAAGCTTCCGCACCGGCCAAGGCTCGCTCCTGAGCGGATACAAAGCAGACGCGCCGCAACGCGTCAAAACCGGAACATATCAATGAGAAACCCCTGCATCATCTGCGTGGCGATCACCGGCAGCCTGCCGACCAAAGCCAACAATCCGGCTGTTCCGATCAGCGTATCAGAACAGGTGGAGTCGACCCAGGAAGCCTTTGAAGCTGGCGCCACCATCGTTCATGCCCATGTGCGCAATGAGGATGAGACGCCCTCCTCGGATCCGGAGAAATTCGCGGTTCTGAAGGAAGGTATCGAGAAGCACTGCCCGGGCATGATCATCCAGTTCTCGACCGGCGGGCGGTCGGGTGCTGGCAAGACGCGCGGCGGGATGCTGCCCTTGCGGCCCGACATGGCGTCGCTTTCGGTCGGGTCGAACAATTTTCCAACCCGTGTCTACGAGAACCCGCCGGATCTGGTAGCTTGGCTGGCCTCGGAAATGTCAGCCCACGACGTTAAGCCCGAGATCGAAGCGTTCGATCTGAGCCACATCCTGAAGGCCAAGCAGATGGCCGATGAAGGCCTGCTGCCCGGAACCCCCTACATCCAATTCGTAATGGGTGTGAAGAACGCCATGCCGGTCGATCGGGATGTGTTCGACTATTACATCCGCACCGTTCACCGCCTTTTCGGCGAAGATGCACCGTGGTGCGCGGCCGGCATCGGGGCCAATCAGCTCACGCTGAACGAATGGGCGATTGCCGCCGGCGGGCACGCGCGTACAGGGCTTGAGGACAATGTCCGCCTTGACCGGAACACGCTGGCCCCCTCCAATGCCGCTCTGGTCCGCCGAACCGCGGAAATTTGCGCAAAGAACAACCGCCCCGTCGTGACCTGGCAGGAAGCGCGGCGCATCCTCGGGCTTCGCCAGCCCACCGGCAGCATGAACCGAGGCGAGACCGAAAAAACCGCGGCGGCCACAATTGTCTGATACGGCTGGATACCAGCGACTGCGCCTGGGGGACATTTCCGGCTCCGCTGTCGGGGCCGGTTTCCTTGCAGTCCTTGTATCTTATTCCGGTCCTCTGCTGATCTATCTCAGTGCTGCCGAGGCCATGGAAATTTCCCGGCCGGCATTCACATCGTGGGTTTTCGCAATCTCGATCGCGGCAGGCCTTTCGAGCATCGTCCTCAGCCTGTGCTTCCGTGTCCCTGTCGCCATGGCCTGGTCCGCGCCTGGAACCGTGCTTCTTATCGGGTTCGGTCCTTCTTTGCCTGCTGCTGAGATGGCAGGTGCGTACATTGCCGTCGCGGCGGCTTTGGTCCTCATTGGTATTTCCGGCCTATTCGATTGGCTCGTGAAAGTCCTTCCTCCCGCCGTAACTAACGGCATGATGGCGGGTATCCTGTTCGGTTTCGGCCTCAAGGCTGCAGGCGGGCTGGCCACAGATCCGGTGGTGGTCTCCGTTCTCATCGCGGCCTTCGCAATTTGCACTGCCACAGTGCCGCGCTATGCAGTGCTCGCCTTGCTGGGGCTGGCTCTTATTCTCACCTCCATCGCTTATGAAACATCGATCACATCGGTGAGCTTGTCGATGGCGCAGCCACAAGCAATAGCGCCAGAGTTCTCGGTGGCAGCGATGCTCAGTCTTGCAGTGCCGTTGCTAATAACGACTCTCAGCGGGCAATATCTGCCAGGAATGGCGGTTCTGAGAGCCAATGGCTACGCGGTCTCAGCCAATCCGATCATGATCTTTGGAGGACTTGCCTCCGCGGGCGCCGCGGTGTTCGGCGGGATCAGCACCGCGCTTGCGTCAATCACGGCTGCTTTCTGCGCAGGGCCAGACAGTCACGAAAACCCGGAGCGCCGCTACATTGCGGGTGTTGCCTGCGGATTGTTCTTCTGCCTCGGCGGGCTCTTTGCCGGGAGCATCGTCGACATCCTGATCATGCTGCCATCCTCCGTCATCGCACTGCTGGCGGGGTTGGCGTTGCTGCAACCGATCCTGCAATTTACCGCCGCAATGATGGCGTCCGAAGATGCGCAGGCTGGGCTGCTCACCTTCATTTTCACCGCATCCGGCGTGTCGCTCTTCGGACTCGGTGCGGCTTTCTGGGGTGTTGTGGCCGGTACCGCGTTTCACTTTCTGGTGCAGATCACCCGCTGGTTCACTGCCAGGGCAGGAGTGTGAAATAATCTCTAAGGACATCTGCACAGGCAGGTTTCTAAGAGCGTCCTTGAACAGGGCCGCACGCGCCTTCTCTCACCAGTCCTCACCGGGTGTGTGCGCACCTTGAACGCAAACGTCTTGAACATTCTGACAGTTGGCAGACGAGCATCTGCATGTGTCGCTGGAAGCGCACGCGGAACTGGTACTAAGGAGTGAGCGCCGAAATTGAATGAGCGCTTTGCGTAATGCGGCCGCAACTTTTTTAGCGCTCATTTTTCGGCTGCAACACACCTTCGAAGAAGGCTGACAGTTCGCCGAAGTCCCCCAGTGGCAGGATGTGGGCCACATATTGATCCGGCCGGACGACGATCATAAAACCATTTTTGCGGTCAATGCCGCGCATTGTGTATATGTCTTCACCCTGCTTCGGCTCTGTTGCACAAATCCCGTTTGGGATTCATCTTATGAATCCAGCTTGGTAGCTAGGATGCATGAGCAGACCTCCCCCCCCTGACCTACAGGACCAGGAACTGGCCAGCCTACAATGAAGCACTCAAGCGCCGCGGCTCGCTGACGATCTGGTTTGACCCCGAGATGAGCTGGGATGCCGCGCCGACAGGCAGGCGTGGCCGCCAGCAGACCTACAGCGATGCCGCCATCCAGACATGCCTTTCGATGAAGGTGCTGTTCGGCATGGCGCTTCGGCAGACGACAGGCTTCGTGGAAAGCCTGCTGCGGCTGGTCGGCCTCGACTGGGCGGTGCCCGACTTCAGCACCCTGTCCCGCCGCCAGAAGACCCTGGCCGTCAACATCCCCTACCGTGGCGCGAAGGGCCCGCTGCACCTGTTAATCGATAGCACCGGGATCAAGGTGGAGGGCGAAGGCGAGTGGCAGGCCCGCAAGCATGGTGGTCCCAAGCGGCGCGTCTGGCGCAAGGTCCACTTGGGGATTGATGAGGAAACGCTGGAGGTTCGGGCTGTTGAGATCACAGGGAACCATATCGGCGATGCGCCGGTGTTACCCGACCTGCTCAACCAGATCCCGGCGTACGAGCAGATCAGCAGCGTCACTGCCGACGGTGCCTACGACACCCGCAAATGCCACGATGCAATCGCTGACCGCGGCGCCCACGCCGTTCGTCAGGGAAAGGGTCCCCCGGACCCTTTCCGGGCCTTCCTCACTCCCGCCCCGCAAGAACGCCAAACCGTGGAAGACCGCCACCGCCGGCGCGGTCGCACGAAACGAAGCACTGCGGGCATCGAAATACCTCGGTCGTGCCCTCTGGCGACGATGGAGCGGATACCACCGCCGAAGCCGCGTCGAAACGAAGATGCACTGTGTGAAACTGCTGGGGCAGCGCCTCATGGCACGGGACTTCGACCGACAGGTCGCGGAGCTTCAGGTCCGTATCGCCGTTCTGAACGGCTACACCGCGCTCGGCATCCCTGTCACAGAGCCCGTGGGATAAGTCTGTCCGGGGAAAGGGGAACCCCGGCCATCAGCCAATTTGTGCAACAGAGCCCAGTCAGGGTCAAACAGTGCCCGGCGGATGGTTGAGTAATCGTGCTTCATCTGCACATCGGCAATGACATAGCGGCCCTCGTAGTTCTCACCTTTCAGGCGAAGGCCGCGCAGTTTGCGGATGGCGCTGCGGGCGCCGTCCGCGGCCAGCACCCAAGCCGCGTTGAACGTATGGATGCCGTGCGGGTCTTCGACCGTTAGGGTGACGCCATCGCGGGTATCACTGGCCCCGGTGATCCGGCTTTGCCAGCGGGTTTCGATCAGCGGCTCGCGGGCGATGGCGTCCCAAAGATATTGCTCGATGTACTGCTGCTGGATGTTGTACATCGGCCGGTACTTCTCGGCCGGGCTGTCCGGCATTGCGAACTCGAGGATCTGGCGGCCGCGGTAGAAACTGCGCCCTGTGGTCCAGGGCAGCGCTTTTTCCAGGAAGGGCGTTACTGCGCCGATGCGCTCGAAGATGCGAAAACTGTGGCGGGCGACACAGATGGCGCGGCTTCCGTCGTTGAAGGTGGACTTAGCGTCAAACAGCACCGATGGCACGCCGTGGCGGGCCAGTGCGAGCGCTGTTGTCATGCCCACAGGACCGGCGCCCACGATTGCGACCGGAACATCATCTGATAGATTGCTGCGGTATTCCGGCGGATCAAAATGCGGGTACGTGAAGTAGAGTGAGTCGGTGTCGCCGCGGCCTGCCGGTCTCATAGGTAAGCTCCTCTTTGATTGGGAAAAACATAGCTGCCCGGCAGGTGTCCTGTTTGTCCTCCTTGAGGGGGGACATGATAGCTTGTGGCGATGGCATTCTGTCTCCGGCATATCGATACTTGTCTTGCGCTGCTGGGCAGCGGCGGCTTTGCGCCGGCGTTTTCAGAGTTCATGGAAACGTTGGGGGCCGATCAGGTCATGGTATTTGCGATCACTGAAGGGAATGCGCGCTGCCTGTTCTCGCGCCATTACCGAAGTGCAGCGCTAGCCGAGGAACTGTCAGCGCAATATCTGGATGGCCGGTATCTGCAGGATCCGCTTTTGCCTGAACTGATTCAGGCGCAGCCTGGCACAGTCCGGCTGAGGCGGCTGGAGACGATTGCCGAAACGATGGGCAGCGACTACCGGCGGATATTCTTTGACACGCCGGGGCTGCGGGCCAAGACCACTGTGCTGGCCGCCGGAGTGCGGCTGAGGCTGTTCGTAAGCCTGTACCAGACGGGTGGGGCACAGCCGGACTGCGACGCGGATTTAGCGCGAATTGCAGGCCGGTTGGCGCTGATGCATTTCGAAAGTACCTCCGGCAGCGCCACTCCACCGGCTCTGGACGCGTTGAGTGAGCGGGAGCGGGCGGTCTGCCTGGGTATTCTGGTGGGGCAGAAGGCGGAGGAGATCGCAGCGGCTCTGGAGGTCGCGCCCAATACCGTAATCACCTACCGTAAGCGCGCCTATGCCAAGCTGGGGATCAATTCGCGTGCGGGGCTGTTCTCGCTGTGCAGAGACCTTGGTGCCTCGAGCTGACATTGCTGCCAAGCTGGCGGCCGGCCTGCGGCAGTTTCCACAGTAAATGTCCCGCTCAGGCAATGAAAACCTGAACGGGTTTCGGAGTTCACCCTACCGTGCTTCCCAGCCAAAGGGTCAGGGCAGGGAAGGCGATCAGCAGAGCCAGCCTGGCTACATCGGCGACGATGAACGGCACCAGCCCTCTGAAGATCTTTACCACCGGGACTTCCGGCAGCACGGCCTTGAGAACAAAGACGTTCATACCGACGGGTGGCGTGACAAGGGCAATTTCAGTCACCACGATCACAATGATGCCGAACCAGACCAGGTCAAAGCCTTGGGAAACCACCACCGGTGCGAACAGAGGCACGAAGATCAGAATGATGGCCATAGAATCCATCACGCAGCCCAGCACAAGGAACACCGCCATGATCACGAAAATCAGCGCGATGCCTTCGAGCCCGGTCGACTCGACGAGCCCCAAAACACCCGCGGCAAGCCCAGACAGAGTGAGCAGCTTAGACAGCATCAGTGCGCCGAAAAGCACAGTGTAAAGCGATACCGAGGTATAGGCGGTATCAATGATAATGGTGCGCAACACGCTCCATCCGAGCCGCCCGTGAAAAGCCGCTATCAGGATGGCAAGACCAGCTCCCATGCCAGCGGCCTCAGTGGGGGTGAACAGCTTGGCATACAGCCCGCCGATGATCAGCCCAAACAGCAGCAGGAAAGGCCAGACGCCGGACAGCGCCCAGAGCTTTTCCGGCCAGGGGGTGCTTTCCCCGCACGGCGCATGGCTTGGGTCAAGAGCCGCAACGATGCGGATCGCCATCATGTAAGCGGCCAGACCGATCAGCCCCGGCACCACTCCGGCGATAAACAAGTCGCCGATGTTGGTCTGGGTCAGAATTCCGTAGACCACCATGATGATCGAGGGTGGGATCAGGATGCCGAGTGTGCCGCCGGCGGCAATGGTGCCGGCCGCCAGCTCGTCGGAGTAGCCGTATTTCTTCATGCTGGGATAGGACACCTTGGCCATGGTGGCGGCGGTGGCATAACTGGAGCCGCAGACTGCGGAGAAGCCGGAGCAGGCGGCCATAGCGGAAAGTGCCAGCCCGCCGCGCACGTTGCCCACAAAGGCATATGCGGCGCGGAACAGATCGTGGGCGATGCCGGTCTTGGAGATGACGTTGCCCATCAGGATGAACATAGGCACTACGGCGAGGTCATAAGATAGCACCGCGTCTGAGATCGTCAGTGGCACCAGCTGCAGCGCAATGTTCCAGTTGATCGCCAACCCGATACCTATGACCGAAACAGCGAGCAGCGAAAAGGCCAACGGGATCCTGAGGAAGGCAAGCAGGATGGCCGCCGCCATGGACAAAGAACCGGCAATCACAACACTTCCTCCTTATGGGTGTTTTCGGCGTCGGCCAGCGGGTTGCCGAGAACGACGGCAAAGGCGGCCAGTGCAGACAGCGTGCAGCTCAGCGCCATGAAGAAATAAAGCGGTGCGCGCGGCACCCGGAGCGCCTGGCTGACCTCAGAAATGCGCGAGGCATTGAGGCCGTGCTTGACGAACAACCAGGCCATCAGACCGAGCACAGCTGCCACCAGAAGCCCGGTCAGCACACGCCACCATGCCAACCCAGGGCGGTCCAACAGTTTGTCGAGAAGATCGATTGTCAGATGCCCCCCCGCGGTGGTCACCAAGGGCAGGCCGGCAAAGACTACCAGCGCCATCAGGTGTTCGGTGATGTCATTTGCACCGTAAACCGGTTCGCCGAACAGGCGCCGTCCGATCACATCGGTGAAGGTGAGAGCCACCATGGCCAGCAGAAACAGTGCCATTGCCGTTTCTACTGTCCGGCGGATTTTCAAAGCTAAAGCACGCATCCTGCGGACTCCTCTTGCAGAAAGGGGGCGGTCACACCGTCCCCGAGTGGTTTGCCCGGAGAGGGTTATTCTGCAGCCAATTCGGTGTAGGTCTCTCTGTAGAAGCCAAGCATCGCAGCCGGGTCTTCCACGCCGGCAGCCTTTGCCTTTTCGGTCCACTCCGACACCATCTCGTCGTAGATACCGTTCACCTCGGTAATCAGCTCGGGAGTGGCTTCGGCAATTTCGTGGCCTTCAGCGGCCAGCTTCTCCGATGCAGCTGGGTTTTGGTGATCGAAGTTCTTGCCCCATGCAGCCGACAGGGCCTCACCGGTGATGGCTTCGATCGCCGATTTGTCGGCATCGCTGAGACGGTCCCATTTGGCGCCATTCATGATCACGAAGAAGGTTGCGTCATAGAATCCGTTCGGAAAAATTGTATGATGCTTGAGGCTGTCCTCGAGCCTGAAGTTGACCACAGATTCCATGGTGTGCAGCGAGCCATCGATGACGCCGCTTTCCAGCATTTCGTAGGCTTTGGTCGCGGGCGCCGCGACCGGAACTGCTCCCAGTTTGGTGAGCAGCTGCTCCTGGATCGGGCCTCCCATGCGGAACTTCTGGCCGCTCACGTCCTCGGGTGTGGTCACAGCGGCGCTGCCGTGGTGCAGCTGACCGCCTCCAAACATGCCTACGGCCAGCATCTTGACCCCATCAAAAGCAGGATTGTCGGCCAGAAACTTCTCGTAGGTTTGCCACAGCGCCCGGCTTTGTGCCTCGGCGTTGGTGCCGGCGTTGGGGAATTCCGCGAACCACAGCGGTACGAAGCGCTCCGGCTCGTAAGTGAAATTGCCCCAGGTGATGTCGGCAATGCCATTGCGGGCCAGTTCCCAGTGCTGCGGCGGGCTGGCAAGCGGCGCGGGCAGGATGGTTACGGTGACACGGCCTTGGGTGACTTCGGCGACCTTTTCGGTGAAGGGCACGAGAAAGTCGGTATGCACGAAATGGGTTGGCGGTACCCAGGACGACATAGTGAGAGTTTCCGCGCTGGCGGCCGGAACCGCAGCTGTCAGGATTGCGGCAGCTGCAGCCGCGCCCTTGAGCAGTTTGATGGCTGGGTTGATCATCTGTTTCCTCCCTTGGATGAATGATCGTGGTTATTCAGGTTTGCGGATCCGGAGCAGGCACCCAGCGGGTCCGGCTTTTGGCCAGGTCGGCAAAAATCGCAGCGCCCACCGGAATGACCGCCGGGTCAAAGACGAATTCGGGGTGGTGCGGCGCACGGCCGTCTTGTCCGATGAAGAAGTAGCTGCCCGGCACCCGGTTCAGAAATTCCGAGAAATCCACGGAGGCCATCAGGTTGCGGGCATCCGTAATAACCTTGTCTGCACCGGCGACCCGTCTGGCCGATGCCGTCACCGCAGCGACGGCATCACAATTGTTGAGAGTAACAGGGGCAACTTTGGTGACCTGCAGCTGTACCGTGACGCCGTAGAGGCGCTCGGCTGCAGTGGCGGCATCCTGAAGCAGGGTGGCCAGCCTGTCGCGGACCTCGGGCGCGTTGGTGCGCATTGTGCCTTCGATGCAGACCTCTGCAGGCAATACATTGCGAGCCGTTCCTCCCGCGAGAACGCCAAAGGAGATCACACCGGCTTCCCGCGCATCGATGACCCGGGTCGACGTTTGCTGTACCAAACCGATGAAGGCCGAGGCCGCCGCGATGGCGTCCTCCCCAGTATGCGGCATCGAACCGTGAGCACCATTGGCGCGAATGGTGACGTCGATGTTGTCCGCTGAGGCCATTGCTGCAGCTGATGGTATGCCGACTTTGCCGGCAGGCAGGCCGGGCAGGTTGTGCAGGGCGTAGACCTCGTCGCAGGGAAAGCGTTCGAACAGTCCGTCGGCCAGCATTGCGCGGGCACCGGTCAGCAATTCCTCGGCAGGCTGGAAGATGAAATGTACTGTGCCGTCGAAATTTGGGCTGTGCGCCAGATAGGCGGCTGCAGTGAGCGCGGTAACGGTGTGGCCGTCATGGCCGCAGCCGTGGAACATCCCTTCCACCCTTGAGCGGTAGGGCACGTCGGCCTCTTCTGCCATCGGCAGTGCATCCAGTTCGGCGCGAAAGCCGATGCGGCGGCCCGGTGCAGCATCACTGGCGCCTGCACCGTGCAAGGTTCCGATGACACCAGTGCCGCCGAGGCCAGTGGCAACTTCATAGCCGAATTCCGTTAGACGGCTGGCTACGAAGGCAGCGGTTCTGGTTTCTTCAAAACCGGTCTCGGGGTGGCTGTGGAGATGGTGCAGCCAGCTCTCGGAAGTGGGCTTCTGGATGCTGTACCACTCTGAAAACATGCGACGGATCCCCTTTATATCTCATGATGAGATGGTTGTTGCTTGAGATTAAATCTGCAAACTGATTGGAGCATAAGAATATTGCTCTTTAAAATCAGGGTATCGACCGATACCTTTTTTGCACCGCCGCTCAGAAATTATGTAGTTGGATGGAAATGAAAAAAGTTTTCAAAAACGAAAGGTTGACCTACCGGCTCGAGCTCGTGGCGCAGGAAGCGATCCGTGCAAACGACGAGATATTCTTGCGCGAAACGGGTCTGCGCATTCGGGAGTTGCGGGTCTTGAGGTTAATCGACGACACGCCCGGCACTACGTTTGCGGAGATCGCCAAGGCCACGGGGCTGGAGCGCAGCCTGACATCTAGGATTATTCGAACCCTTTTGGGCAACGGTCTGATTGAAAGGGAGAATTCAATCGAAGACGCGCGGGTGTTTCTGCTGAGAACAACTGCAAGAGGGCAAAACATACGCCGCACCGCCCGTCAGTTGTCTGACCGTTTGGAGACCATACTGACCCACCCGTTATCGGAACAGGAACTTGCAACGCTTGACGGAATTCTTGAGCGGCTCGGCAATTGGATCTCCTCGGAACGATACCGGGCCGCTCTGGCTATTGATTAGGCAGCCTGTTCTCGCGTTTCTTCCCAGAGAATCCTTCAGTAAAAGTTTCTGTTCGATCCAACCGGCCTTGCGGCAGCGTAGCGCCTGCGGGGACCTCCGCGGCGCGTCCATCTCGCGGCAGGCAGGGACTAACAGCCTAAACTTGCCATTTTGCTAGGTACAATGACTGCTTCGCTGCGAGTGCAGAGCAATTGGGTCACTTTCCCGAAAGTAGTATTCGGCAGTTGATGCTCACCCGGCTTATGCTGCGTTCCACACCAGTGGCAATGACGAGCAGGACAGCGACCTTTGTAAAACCGTGGCTCCTCGGGCGGGGCAAAATGCGTGACCGGGACAAAGCCGTCGCTCCCGTCGCAGAGGGCAAGGACCGTACGCAGCCTTTCGCGGACCTTCGTCCAGGGCGCGGTGCTACTCTGAGCCCCGGACGTGAGGGCGGGGAGCTGACCTACGCCGCGAACTGCGCCAAGGTCAACTAATCGGGCCCCATTGGCAGAACCTGATGCTTGTGGACATCCCGACCATCCGGGGCATTTGCTCTCCAGGGCGACTATTCGGGGTCCAGACTGCTGTTCTGGTTCGAATGCGCTTCGCGGATGGTCAAGGGCTGCTGAAGATCCTGGAATGCGCCGACAGAAGACGAGATGCGCGCCGCGACGGAGGGGACGTCTTTTAGTGTCGCCCCCGGGGCAGCCTCCAACATTCCCCAACAACACCAAGCCATTGAGGGTATCACTTTCCCATGCCATTTATCGTCGGCAGCCTCAAAGACGCGTGTGTGGGTCTGAAATCACGGTATTCACATCGAAAACTTCCCCTCGCATTCTGGCTCGACCTTCGCGGGACCTTCGTTTTCGGCATTAGTGGGGCTCTGGTGGCGGTGCGCCGGGCCCTCGACATATTCGGCATCGCGGTCCTTTCGGTCGCAGTCGGCCTCGCGGGTGGTATGATCTGGGATAAGCTTCTGGGCGCGACACCGCCAACAGCATTGGAGGACCCGTGCTACCTGCTCACGGCCCTCGCGGCGGGTGTCTGCGTTTTCTTCGGGCAACGGCTGCTGGAACGCTTGAACAAGCCCGTGATGATGCTGGAGGCGCTCGGGGTCTTCGCGGTCAGCGGTTGCCTGAAATCGCTCCTGTTCGGTCTCGACTCGTTGCTCGCGTTCCTGCTCGGGGTTCTGTCGGCCGTCGGCGGCGGCGCGACGCGGGATCTGCTCGTCGTCGAGATACCGCGTGTCCTGCGCGAAGAAGTCTATGCGCTGGCGGCGATGGTCGGCGCGACAATCGTGGTGGCTGGCGCGGCGCTCGGTCTCCCCGAGACCTGGACCGCCGTCGCCGGTGTCGTGGCAGCCTTCGGGTTCCGCGTGATCAGTGTCTGCCGGGGCTGGCGCGCCCCGCGCGGAGCAGGGACCTGATCAGGATGGCTGACGGACGCCCTTAGCCCAGGGAACATTCCGGCCCAAGAGGCACGATGCCGGTGGGGTTCAGCGCCTTGATCGAGTAGTAGCCGCGCTTGATGTGGTCGATGCTGACCGTATCGCGCACCCCGGGGATGGCGAGAATACGGGTCTGGTAGCGGCTGAGAGCGGGATAGTCTGCGATGCGGCGCAGGTTGCACTTGAAAAGTCCGTGGTAGGCCACATCGAAACGCACCAGCGTCACGAAGAGCAGCACATCGGCCTCGGTGAAGCGTTTTCCCAAAAGAAACTCGCGGCCGTCGCCGAGGCGCTCCTCGAGTTCATCTAGCATCGCGAAGACGTCGAGAAAGGCCTCTATGTAGGCGACCTGCGTTGTGGCGAATCCCGTGCGGTAGACCCCGTTGTTCAACCTCGGATAAATTCGATCGTTGAGCGCGTCGATGTCTTCGCGGAAGTCTGCCGGATAAAGGTCGATGCTATCGTCCGCCAGCTTTCCGAAGCCTGAGTTCATCATTCGCAGGATGTCGGCGGACTCGTTGTTCACGATGGTCCCACACTTCTTGTCCCACAACACCGGCACCGTGGCTCGGCCTGAAATCGTCGGATCAGCCCGGGTGTAGATCTCGTGCATGTAGGAAGCGCCCTCAGCCTCGACCGGGTCGCCGAAGCGCCAACCCTGGTCGGACAGTTCCGGCTCGACGACGGAGACCGAGATCACATCCTCCAGCCCCTTCAGTTTACGGGCGATCAGCGTCCGGGACGCCCATGGGCAGATCAGCGCGACATAGAGGTGGTAGCGCCCCGGCTCGGCCTTGAAGCCCCCCTCGCCGGTCGGCCCGGCGCTGCCGTCAGGCGTGACCCAATTGCGGAAGCTGGAGGTCTGACGGACGAAGCCGCCTTTGTCGTCTTTGGCCTGGACCGGCTGCCAGTCGGCAACCCATTTTCCGTCTCGAAGCATGGTCTTGTCTCCTGATGTCCTAAGCGTGATGGCGGTGCCCCAGGGGTCGTGCAGGGTCAGGCCGTCCTTGTTCGTGATGCCGGTAATGCCGGAGCTTACGGCGCGCGCGGCAATGGCCGCGAGGTCTTGCGGGCTCCGGGCAACAATCTCGACGGCCTCCAGACCGGCCATGCCCTCTGGGCGCTTGTCGGCCCGGCGGCCGTTCCAGATATTGCCGGCAAGCTGGTGGTGATAGCCGCCGCTGCCGTAGAAGCTGGCGCCCGGATAGTGCGCCGCGATATCGAGGCCGAGCACGTCGCGGTAGAAATCATCGGCCTGGCCCATGTCGCCCACCTGAAGATGGACATGGCCGATGCTGCCGTTCTCGGGGAAACCCGACCATTCGGTGCCCTCGGCGCTTTGCAGCAGATCCTGCAGATCCAGCGGGTCGGTGCTCATCCGGATCTCGCCATCCTCGCCGTACCAGGCCGAGACCGGGCGGTCTGCATAGACCTCGATGCCGTTGCCCTCTGGATCGGCGAGATAGAGCGCCTCGCTGACGATATGGTCCGAGGCCCCCTGAAGTGGCACGCGCGCCTCGGCGACATGAGCGACCCAGCGGGCCAAGTCGGATCGGGTCGGCATCAGGAAGGCGGTGTGAAAGAGACCGGCCTGCCGCGGATCGAGCGGGGAGAGACAAGGGTCGCCCGCGAGTTCCAGAAGTGGGGTGTTGCCGACGCCCAGGGTGACGCGATGGTCGCTGATCGCGAGCGGGCTGAGCCCCAAGACTGTCTGATAGAAGGTGGAGACAGCGTCGAGATCACGCACCTTGAGCTGGACAGTCCCGATGCGCAGCGGGGCCGCATCCATGTCGAAGAAGTCGTTGCCAATGGTCATGTGGGGTCTCCTTGGGAAAGAGCGCGGCCGCGGGCGGTGACCCGCGGCCGGCAAGGGAGGTCAGGCGAACTGGCCGAGGCGACGGTCGAGTTCCGGCACGCGCAGCGCGAAGGCTCCGCGCCCCAGAACGGCGACGACGCCTTGCACCACCGCCCAGAACAGCGGGTATTCCCAGCCGCCGCCTTCGTTCGAGAAGCTCCAGCCGAAACCGGAGTGCGCCCATGTCGCGCCCAGGAGGACGGGGATCAGTGCGATGGAGACCAGGCGGGTGCCGAGGCCGAGGATCAGGGCGATTCCGCCCGCCAGCTCTGCGAAGATCGTGAAGTAGGCGAGCACGCCGGGCAGGCCGAGGCTTTCGAAGAAGGCGACGGTGCCCGGGATGGTAAAGGCGCTGACCTTCATCCAGCCATGGGCGAGGAACAGGACGCCGGTCGAGATGCGAAGGGCGGCGGCGGCGTAGTCGGTATGGGTTTGCGTGGTCATGTCAGATGCTCCGTGGGGTTGGGGATGTCAGGAAAACTGCCAGCGAGGCGCGATCCCGGTGCCGTGACCGATGACGTAACCGAACTGGATGTTGAGGAAGCCGATGGGCTCGAGATAGCGGGCGTTGGCGAGCGGGCCGGCATCGACCGGCTCGAGGCCGATCTCGGCGGCAAGCGCTTTGACCGTCTCGCGCGCGGCCTCGTCATCGCCAGCGACGAAGGTCTGGATGGGCTCGCCATTGACCTTGAGGCCCGTGCCGTAGTGCTGGGCGAAGACCGTGTTGAACGCCTTCACCACCGTCGCGCCGGACAGCCGGGAGGCGATCTCTTCGGCCGCCGAGGTCTTGTGCCCGACCTGGAGACCCGAGAAGTCCTCGGCCACCGGGTTCGAGACATCGATAACGGTCTTTCCGCCGAAGTCGGCCTTGCCGGCAAGATCCGCCACGGCTCCGTAGGGCGTGGCAAGAACCACCACCTCCGCCAGGGAGACGGCAGCAGAGAGATCGTCGTTGCGGCCGATGGCTGTCACCTCGTAGCCGGCCTGGCCAAAGACCTGGGCGAGCCCGGAGCCGACGTTTCCTTTGCCGATGATTGCGATATGCATTCCATTTCTCCTTCGCTTCGCCACCCTCGCGGCGGCCTTTTGATCTCTGAAGCGAAAGTAAGGCTTCCCAATATTCCATAAAATGACGATGTTATTGAGTGACTATCGCGATTTTGTTCTCAAAGGGCGCCCATGGATATCGTTGATGAACTCAAGGCTTTCGTGGCCACCGCACGGACCGGCTCCTTCACCGCAGGGGCCGAGCAGCTGGGGGTTTCGAACCGCCTGACCTCCAAATACGTGGCCGAACTGGAGGCGCGCCTCGGCACGCGGTTGCTCCAGAGAACGACCCGGAAGGTGGGGCTGACGCCAGCCGGCGAGGATCTCCTCGCGCGGGCGCCAGCTGTCCTTGATGAACTCGACGCTCTGCTTGGGTCGGTTTCGGAGGGGTCGCGCGGCCTGAGCGGGATCATCCGGGTCTCGGCGCCTGTGACCTTCGGCGAAATCTACGTGGCCGGCATGCTGGCCCGGTTCGCCGAAGCGCACCCGGATCTGACATTCGACCTGCGGCTGGACGATCGCTACGTCGATCTGGCCGCCGAGGGCATCGACCTGGCGTTTCGAATAGGCGTGTCGGAGACGCTGTCACTCAAGACGCGCAAGCTCGGCACGTTTCATAGCTCACTGGTCGCACATCCAGACTACGTGAATGAGCACGGCTACCCGCGAGCACCAGATGATCTCTCTCGGCACGCCTGCATTGTCGATACCAACCGGCGCCAACCTCATAGGTGGACGTTCAGTAAGGACGGCACCGAGGTCGTCGCCCAGGTGCGGGGCCGGTTCCATGTGAACTCGGCCCGCGCGGCAATCGAGTTGGCCTCGGCCGGCATGGGGATTGCCTATGCGCCGCGGTTCGCGATCGCCGACATGCTGGACACTGGCCGCCTCGTCCCACTGCTCGAGGATTTCGACATGGATGGGGGACCGGTTACCGTCGTCTATCTCGAAGGTCGAACCTTACCTCGAAAGATACGAACCCTCATCGACTTCGCTGCCGAGGACGTCCACGCCATGCCTTGACGAGCCATGAGAGCAAATCCAGGTCGGGCCAACAGCATCGACACGAATGGCAGCTTCGGGTAGGTTGCGACGCAGCGATAACCTCCCTGGCGAAGGTCCGGTCTGGTCCGCCTAGGTCCACCTGGAGCGCCGGGCGACTCTGAGTTTGCAAAGTCCGTTCCCCTGCGCAAATGTGCCGTTAGCGGTGTGCTATCATGGATTTATATGATTGCGCAGAGGGTAGGTAGGATACGGCGGTTGCCTGCTCCCACAACCACTTTTACCGAACACTCAAGCATGTTCCCGTCAAGCCCTTCTCCGGAAGGGCTTTTTGCGTTTCGGGCCAGGCCGATCATCGCTGACGGGCTCCCCGCAGAGTCCGCGGTTATTAGTTCGCTCTGTTCAGGGTTTGGCCCTCTACTGACCGTTGGTGATACTCCCGCGGGGTGAGCCCGTCGAGGCTCGTATGTGGGCGGTG
>NZ_JBMERQ010000017.1:0-46655 GCF_048820895.1 Cribrihabitans neustonicus | reverse complement strand
TAGCGCTGCGAAAGGCTGGGATGCAGCCGCAGGGCAGGGGGCTGCGGGCTTTCCTTGATGATGGCCTCCAATCCGGCTTTCTTCGCTTCCAGTTCCGACATCTTGGCCTTCAATGACGCATGGTACATTCCGTCTTCAATGACGCATGGTACATTCCGTCTTCAATGGCCGTCAGAATGCCCGCGATCTTTCCCTCCACCTTCTTCAGGGAGGCTACCGCCTTCTGGCGCTCCTGGCTGGCTCCGGCAGCGTGAGCTATGAGCTACCCCCCGAATTTCGGACACTGACCTAAGCTACGATTTGCTGTCTGCTGATCTTCGACGAAGAGGAGATCAGAGATGTCGAAACGGAAGAACCATTCGCCTGAGTTCAAGGCTAAAGTGTCGCTGGAAGCGCTGATGGGTGAACAGACGGCGGCCGAGTTGGCGAGCCGGTTTGGTGTTGACCCGACGATGATCCACAGCTGGAAGCGGGCGCTGCTGGAGGGGGCATCCGGTGTGTTCGAGCGTGGCAGCAAGAAAGGCCCGGAGATCGGCGAAGAGCGGGTCAAAGAACTGCATGCCAAGATCGGGCAGCTGGCAGTTGCCAACGATTTTTTGTCACGAAAGCTCAAGCCGTGGATCGGCAAGTGAGGCGCAAGATGGTCGAACCTGCCAATTCTGAGCTGTCTATCGGCAAGCAATGCAGGCTGCTGTCGATCCCGCGGTCGTCGTTCTATTACACGCCCAAGGGCGAAACGGCTCTGAACCTGATGCTGATGCGGCAGATCGATGAGCAGTTCCTGGAAACACCGTTCTCCGGTGTTCGCCAAATGACCTGGCACCTGCGCAATGAAGGTCATCTGGTGAACAAGAAACGCATCCGCCGTTTGATGCGGCTCATGGGCCTGATGCCGATCTATCAGAAGCCCGACACCAGCAAGGCGGCAAAAGGACACGAGACATACCCTTATCTGTTGCACGGTCTGCGCGTGACCCGCCCAAACCAGGTCTGGGCGGCCGACATCACCTACCTGCCGATGCGCAACGGGTTCCTGTATTTGGTGGCGGTCATTGACTGGCACACGCGCAAGGTGCTGGCCTGGCGCATCTCGAATCCGCTGGAAGCCGGCTTCTGCGTCGAGGCGGTGAACGAGGCAATCCACCGCTTCGGCCCGCCCGATATCATGAACACCGATCAGGGCTCGCAATTCACCTCCTTCGCCTGGACGGACAGACTGCGCCGAGCTGGCGTGCGCATCTCGATGGACGGCAAAGGCCGGTTCCTTGATAACATCTTCGTGGAACGGCTATGGCGGCCTCTGAAATACGAATGCGTCTACCTGCACGCTTGGGCAACCGGATCGGAGGCAAGGGCAGGCGTCGGAAAGTGGGTGGAATTCTACAATCGGAAGCGCCCACATTCCGCCCTTGGCGGCAGACCGCCAGCCGTGGTCTATTGGCTGAGAAAAGACGAAACCCAACCCGGTCAGCAGAGGCAGAGAGTAGTTCAAATTACGCCGGAAACTGTCCAACGATTGGGGACCACCTCAGTTTGACCGCAGAGAGGGCCATCAGTGACAAGAAACCGCCAAGCGGGAATTCGCTGGTGGCCAGCAGGAGCCCGCCGCAGCAGGCGAGTTTCAGTGCGGCCAGCGCAGCTAGAGGGCCTTTTCTGCCATCGTCCGCCATCATCGCTCCTTATGGTTGCTCAGAGATACTTGCCCCCGCGCTCCGTGACAGCGATGACACCCAAGGCGCCAATTCCGATCATTGCACCAAGCCATTTCCACCCCTGGCTTCCGAGGTCCGCAACCCCATACCCCTGTGTCAGCACAACCAGCGCCATCGCCAGAAAGATTGGCCCGGTCCGGAAGCAATGACGCCGCCCGCAGTTCCAAAGCCAGGCCGCCCCCACCCAGGCGAGGGCCCCGGCCCAAACCCATGTCTTGACCGGATGCGCTCTGCCGGACACGGCGAACAACATGGCTGCCTCCGGAGCCCTCCAACCTGCCAGCGCATCATGGCAACTGGAAAGAAGATCCGTGGTGTTCCCGCGCCTCACTTCGTCACCCGGCACAGCAGCTCAGTTTCGCCACATCCTTGTCGAAGGTCTGTGCCGCGAGTTTCAGCCCCTCGACCGTGGTCAGATAGGGAAAGAGCGTCTCGCCGAGCGCCTTGGTGGTCATGCCGAACTTGAGCGCCATGGCCAGCGTCTGAATCGTGTCGGAACCCTCCGGTGCTGCGATCTGACCACCCAGCAGACGGTCGGTCCTGGCATCCGCCACCAGCTTGATCACGCCGCGGGTATCGCGCGCTGCCGCAGCACGCGGAACGTTGCCGAGCGAAAGCACGCTGGTCTTAACCTCGTGCCCGGCCATTTTTGCCTCGGCCTCCGAGAGACCGGCGCCAGCTACTTGCGGATTGGTGAACACCACCCAGGGCATCGCGGCATTGTCGTAGTGCATTGGCTCCAGCCCCAGAGCGTTGCTGATCGCGACCTTGGCGCCATAGGCCGCCATGTAGACGAATTGGTCGCGGTCAGTGACATCGCCTGCCGCCCAGACGCCCTTCCGTGTGGTGGCCATGTCTGGGCCGACCTTGATCGACCCGCGCGCATCGGTTTCGATGCCCAGGTCTGCCAGTCCAAGCCCGTCGGCGTTGGCCACCCGGCCGGTGGTCACAACTAAACGTTCCGCTGTCCGCGTGTCGGTCTTGCCATCGCGTTCGATGGTCAGGGTGACACCGTCCGTTCCTTGCGCGACCGATTTGTAAGCCAAGCTGGTTTCGACCGCGATGCCTTCCGCCTTCAGCGCCTCGGTCAGCGCCTCGGCCACCTCTGGTTCCGCCCCGGGCAGTAGACGCGAACGGGTGACAAGCGTGACCTTCACCCCGAGCCTGGACGCCAGCTGCGCCAGTTCGCAGCCGATATAGCCCCCACCCAGCACCATGATGCTGGCAGGACGCGCGGGCAGGGTCAGAAGGCCGGTGGAGTCCAGTACGTCCACCTCGGCGAGGCCTTCGATTTCCGGCAGTTGAGGGCGCGACCCGGTGGCGATCAGGACGCGGGGAGCGGAAAGCAAACGGCTGCCCGCTTGAACCCCGCCCTCGACGAGACGTGCGGCACCTTCTTCTATGTAAGTCACATTGTCATAAGCTGGCAGCAGATCGAGGTATTTCTTCTGCCGCATTTCGACGACCAGATCGGCCGTGCCTTGCACCACCGCGCCCCAGTCGACTGCGTGGCTGCACGGCCCGACGCCTGGGAAACGTGCCGCCGATGTGCCGCCATGTACTGCTTCGGCGGCGCGGATCATCGCCTTCGACGGCACGCAGCCGACGTTCACGCAGGTGCCGCCGATCGTACCGTATCCTACAAGCGCCACTCGCTTGCCGGCCTCGGCCGCGGTGATCGAGGCGGAGAAACCTGCCGAACCCGCACCCACCACGATCAGGTCAAATGTCCTGCCATCAGTACCTGCCGGGCCGCAACAATCATGGGTTTCGACTTTTTGCTCCATCGTCATCTTCCTTATTTTCCTAAAAGAAGCCGCCACGTCTGTGCGCGGTGGCATGTACTGTCAGGTCACAGGTGACCGTTCCGGTGCTGGCGGGACGTTCCACAGTGACAACAATTTCGTTGCTCTTCTGCGGGACTTTCAAAACCTTGGCTTGTGTGCGCAGACCTGCGCCAGGGTCTTTGGCCGCCTCAACCAGCCACAGCCCATCATTTGCGGTGCCATCTGCATCATATCGCCTAAAGGGGGCCACCCTCGCCTAGTTCCTTTGCGATTGGGTATTGCGAGCTTTCTTTCGGCTCAGGGCGTAGACCGTCAGCAGGATGAAAATCCCGAGCGCAGGAAGCAGCACTAAATCTAAGGATCCGGCGACGGCGGCAAGACCGACGGCGCCGAAGAGGACGACAAGAACAGGTGTGAAGCAGCAAAGCGCCGCGATGACCGTACCGATGAGGCCGACCTTCAGGAGGCCATTCGAGGATTTTTCTTCAGTATTCATGTATCTTCTGTTTCCAAGCCTGCGGAAAACCCGCCTGGCGAAGAGGCTGTTTTCCTGATCAAATGGACACGGC
Source organism: Cribrihabitans neustonicus (assembly GCF_048820895.1). Lineage (NCBI taxonomy): Bacteria > Pseudomonadati > Pseudomonadota > Alphaproteobacteria > Rhodobacterales > Paracoccaceae > Cribrihabitans > Cribrihabitans neustonicus. The sequence goes on along the minus strand of NZ_JBMERQ010000017.1, from coordinate 42,587 downwards.
CACTGCAGCGACGGCCTATGAAGTCCGTCCGCTTTGCTGCCGGTTCGCGTTTTCGGCAGAGTCGAGGCTGGCTTTCGCGTCATGCCGACAGCAAGTGTCTTCTGGCGCGCTGCCGGCGTGTGCCGGGCGTCTCCGTTTGAACTCTCGAAAGACCAGCATGGCACCGACGGCAGCGATCACAGTTGCAATCCAGCCGAGCCCCGACAGCCAGCCAGTCAGCCCGCCCAGTAAGCCAGAGAGGACAACGGCACCGCCTCCGCAACAGATCACCATAACCGGAGCGGCAATGACGAAGGCCAGAAGACCTCCCATGTGCCTGTCCCTCATGGCCTTCCCCTTCCTTCAAGCCTCAGGAACCGCCGGGCTGAAGGATTTCAGCCGGGTAGCCATTGGCCAGAACCGCGTTGACGATCATCTCAGGGGTCGCCGCCTCGTCGTCGTAGGCCACCACATAAGTTCCTTCGCCCCAGGACTGACCTTCAAGAAAGTCGACGATCTCGACGGAGGGAACGCCGCGCATGGCCGCCGCCACGGTGAAGGAACAGGAGGGACAAGTCAGTTTGCCGACCCCGACATTGATACGCTGTTCGCCGGCACTGGCGGGAGCCGCCGCGAGTACTCCCAGAGCTGAAAGAGTAAGAAAGATGTTCTTCATGATGCGGGCCCTTCAGTAAGACAGGATGTATGGGGTGAGGTAGGGAAAGATCACCGCAACGGCGATGATGACCGCCGCAATCCAAAGAATGGATCGCATGAGCGTCCGGTTCATGGGGCGCGCGCAGGTTCCATCGGCGCAGGCCTCTGCCGGTATTGGGCGGTAGGCCTTGTAAAAGCCGTAGCCAATGAACGCTGCGCTCAGCGCAAAGGTTATCCACTTGTACTGATAGAGCGCGCCCAACTGGGCAATGAAAACGCCGGTGACGCCGAAGCTGACCAGCACCAGTGGCAGAATGCAGCATGAAGTCATGGCCAATGCACCGAGTACCCCCAATCCGGTAGTCGCCCAAACCTTCCGGTCGGCATCCGGTTTTTCCTTGCGTGCCGTTGCCCGGCCTGCGGATGTGGTTTCAGTCATGTTTCGAGTTGTCCTTGCCTGGTTGATGACTTCAACCTAAGGTCTGTAGCTCATACAGGCTCAAGGGGGGGCGACGCGGAAACTCATCACAGAATGGTGAAGGTCATACGGCGCGGGGATTTGGCGCGAATGACAGGATGCAACTTGGAGACCACGCGGTATTACGAAAAAATATGGGGCATGCCGGAACCACCCCGAACATCCAAGAACTACCCCACCTGCGATGAAAGCCATCAGAATGATCGCGGCCGCAGGCAGCGCAACCCGGAGCCGCGATATTTCGCAGCTTCCTTCCAGGTTGAATGACCGCATCCCGGCATTCCCTCTTACCAGGCAGCGTTTCGCGTCATTAGCCTCATTACATAAGGGTTATGAGAAAGTCGTTGATCTGAGCTTCATTCACAACGATGATCCATGATATCGCGATTAATACTGTGCTGCCCGTCAACCACCACTTTAGGTGGGAAATCGAGCCCCTTCGGTACGAAACAGCCCATGCCGAAAGTAAGACTGCGGTTGAAATACCAAGGACGTAGTAGCTTGCGGCGGCGATTTTCCCGAATATTGCAAGCCAGCTTCCACCGAGTCCGAACAAAATCAGTGTCATCGGCAAGACGCAGCACGCCGCAACACCAAGTGATGAGAGCGATCCAATATAGCTGGCCCAGATTGATTTCTTCACGGATTCACCTCTCGCCAAAGAGCGGACATACCATGGGAACGCTTATGCACCCTGTAGCAGCCACAGGATCAAGGAGAGATTCTTCACGTGATCGCGACTGAAGAAACGGCACTAATCGGCGGCGGCGGAAAAGCCCGTGGCAGGTCAAAGGCTGTAACGGCCGCACTGCCGCAGGACGGGCCGAAGCGCGCCGCATCCTGCGCGTGAGCATGCCGACGCAGCTGGACGGACAATCGCCTCATGCCGTGCGCCTGTCAGGTTCGGTCACCCCTGCGTTGCCGGGACCGGAGCGGAAGAAACCGGGGATCATAGCTTCAATGGTTTCCCGTCGGGGCCAAAGCGGTGCAGATGCGCATCCATCGGGCGGATAGCGACCGTGCGGCCGAGCGCGTCCTGCAGCTTGCCGGGCTGACGGACCAGCACCGGCTCCTCCGCGCCGATGTCGACAAACAGGAAATGGTCGGACCCGAGGTCCTCCGCATGAACGATCTCGCCATGCCAGGTGCCCTCGCCGTCGGAAGCGATCTCCATGTGCTCGGCGCGGATGCCCAGCGTGGTGCAGCCGAAGGCGGCGGCGCGCTCGCCGTTGAGGAAGTTCATCTTGGGCGAGCCGATGAAGCCCGCCACGAAGACCGAATTGGGGCTGTCGTAGAGCTCGGCCGGGGTGCCGACCTGTTCCACCGCTCCATCGCGCAGCACGCAGATCCGGTCGGCGAGCGTCATCGCCTCGACCTGGTCATGGGTGACGTAGACCATCGTCACGTCCTGCATGTCGTGGTGCAGCTTGGCGATCTCCAGCCGGGTCGCCACCCGCAGCGCCGCGTCGAGGTTCGACAGCGGCTCGTCGAACAGGAACACCCGCGGGTCGCGCACGATGGCGCGGCCGATCGCGACGCGCTGGCGCTGGCCGCCGGAGAGCTGGCGGGGCAGGCGGTCCAGCAGGTGCTCAATCTGCAGCAGCTCGGCCGCCTTGCGCACCCGCTGGTCCATCTCCGCCTTGGAGGATTTCGACAGCTTCATGCCGAAGGCCATGTTGTCGTAGACATTCATGTGCGGGTAAAGCGCGTAGCTCTGGAACACCATGGCGATGCCGCGTTTCGACGGCACGATGTTGTTCACCCGCTCGCCGTCGAAGTTGAGATCCCCGCTGGTGATCTGCTCCAGCCCCGAGATCAGCCGCAGAAGCGTGGACTTGCCGCAGCCCGAGGGGCCGACGAAGACCATGAACTCGCCCTTGCGGATCTCCAGGTCGATGCCCTTGATCACCTCGACCGCGCCATAGGACTTGCGGACGGCTTTCAGTTCGATGTGGGCCATGAGTATTCTCCGATCAGCCTTTGACACCGCCCGCGGTGAGGCCCGCGACGATCTTGCGTTGGAAGATGAGCACCAGCACGATAAGCGGCACCGTCACGATGACGCTGGCCGCCATGATCGGCCCCCAGGGGATTTCCTGGACGCTGGCGCCGGACAGAAGCGCAATGGCCACGGGCACGGTGCGCTGGGTTTCCGAAATGGTGAAGGTGAGCGCGAAGAGGAATTCGTTCCACGCGCCGATGAAGGCCAGAAGCCCGGTGGTGACCAGCGCGGGCCACAGCAGCGGCATGAAGACCTTGGTGATGATGACCCAGGGGCTCGCCCCATCCACGATTGCGGCCTCTTCGATCTCCACCGGCAAGTCGCGCATGAAGGTCGTCAGCACCCAAACGGTGAAGGGCAGGGTGAAGATCGTGTAGCTGAGCACCAGCGCCCAGGGGCGGTTGTAAAGCCCCAGCCAGTTGACCAGTTCGTAGAGTCCCGAAAGCACCGCGATCTGCGGAAACATCGACACCCCGAGGATAGTCATAAGCAGCAGCCCCCGGCCCCGGAAGCGCACACGCGCCAGCGCATAGGAGGCGGTGACCGCAAGGAGCAGTGCGAACCCCACCGTGACCGAGGCGATGAACACCGAGTTCAGCACCGAGCGCAGGAAGCTCGACTGGCCCAGCACGTATTCGTAGTTCGCCAGCGAAAAGGCTTCGGGCAGGATGTTGGGCGAGAAGATCGCGGTGCCGGTCTCGAAGCTCGACATCACCGCGTAGTAAAACGGGAAGACCGCTGTCAAGACGATCAGCGCCACGCCGATGTAGAACATGACATTCCAGAAGGGTGAGCGTTCCATCAGTGTTTCTCCCCGGACAGGTCGACGCGGCCGAGCTTTATGTAGAGCAGCACGAACAGCGTGATGATGAGGAACAAGAGCGTCGACATGGCCGAGCCTTCGCCGTAATCGCCGAATTGCTGGAGTTCGCGGTAGCTGAGCACCGACATCGTGACGGTGGCGTCGGACTGCGGGGTCAGCAAGTAAATCAGGTCAAAGATCCGGAGCGCATCCAAGGCCCGGAAGATCACCGCCACCATAACCGCCGGCTTCAGCAGCGGCAGCGTCACGCGGAAGAAGACGCGGACCGGGTGGATGCCATCGATCTTCGCCGCCTCGTACATGTCGCGCGGGATCATCTGAAGCCCGGCCAGGATCAAGAGCGCCATGAAGGGCGTCGTCTTCCAGACATCGACAATCAGCACCGCGATCATTGCGGTATCGGCGGAAGCGGTCCAGGCAATGGGGCGGTCGATCAGTCCGAAGGTCAGCAGGATCGAGTTGATGATGCCGAACTGATCGTTCAGCATCCAGCCCCACATCCGCGCCGACACCACGGTGGGAATTGCCCAGGGGATCAGGATCGCCGCGCGCACCAGCCCGCGGCCCTTGAAGTTGGCGTTCAGCACCAGCGCCACCAGCAGGCCGAAAAACGTTTCCAAGGTGACCGAAATCACGGAAAAGCGCACCGTATTCCAGACCGCGTTCCACCAATCGCCATCCACCAGCACCCCGCGCCAGCGCACCTCGCCGTTGGAGCGCACCCGGCGTTCCAGGTAGTTTTCAAAGCCCACCCATTCGGACTGGCTGTTGAAGATGGTGTTGGCGGTGGCGTCGGTGAAGGAAAAGGCAATGGAGCGGAACAGCGGCCAGGCCGCAACCACAGCCAGCATGACCAGCATCGGCACCAGGAACATATAGGCCGCCCTGACCCTCTGCTGCTGGAGGTTCAGTTCTCTGGGAGGCGACGCGGACGGCTCAACAGCGGCGGCAGGAAGATTAGTAGGGTTCTTAGGATGCGGCATGCCGGGCCTCCTTGGAACGGGGCAGGAAAAGGCCTCCCGCCCGGCCGGATCGGAAGATGCCGGGCAGGGATTTGCCCGGCACTTGGGGGCGGGATTACTTGTCGAGGACGTCTTCGAGCTCGAGCTCAAGCTCTTCCAAAGCAACCGCCGCACTCTCCTCGCCCGAAAGCACAGAGTGCACGGCGGTGAAGAACAGGGTCGAGACCTCGTTGTAATCGCCCCGCGCCGGTGCCGAGGGGCGCGGCACAGCCTGCAGGAACACGTCCTTCCACCGCGGGATGATCGGCTGCGCGCTGGCGATGTCTTCGTCCTCGTAAAGGCTGATGATCGTCGGCAGGCTTGAGGCAATCAGGGCCCGGGTCTTCTGCGCCTCGGCTCCGGCGAGGTACGCCGCAAGGCTGATCGCGGCTTCCTGGTTGTCTGAATATTTCGACACCGCCACGTTCCATCCGCCCAGGGTGGCCGCCGAAGTGTCATGGCCCTGCCCGGTGGGCAGCGTGGTCACGTCGAAGAGGCCCTTCACCGCGGAATCTTCACTGTTTCCGAGGGTATACGCATAGGGCCAGTTGCGCATGAATACAGCGTTGCCGGTCTGCCAGACGCCGCGCGATTCCTCTTCCTGGTAGGCCAGCACTCCCTCCGGCGAAATTGTGCCCGGCCAGGTGGCGGCCAGTTCCAGCGCCGCCGCGGCTTTTTCGTTATTCACGGAAATGGTGCCGTCGGGCTCGATGATCTGGCCGCCGCCGGAGGATTTGATCCATTCCAGCGCATCGCAGGTCAGGCCTTCGTAGGCGTTGCCCTGCCAGACAAAGCCCCAGAGGTCGTCATTGCCCTCGGCGCGTTCAGCGTCCTGGATCATCTGCGCGGTTTCGGTCAGTTCCTCCCAGGTTTCGGGCACCGAAGCGCCGTGTTTTTCCAGAAGGTCCTTGCGGTAATAGAGCGCGGGAGCGTCGGTGAAGATCGGCAGCGCGACAAGGCGGCCATCGACGGTCTGGGATTCGATGATCGAGGGGAAGTGTTCCTTGACCAGATCCCCCGCGGACTCGCTCAGGTCGACGAAGTGATCGGCCAGCTGCGGCGCCCAGATGACGTCGGTCTGGTAAAGGTCGATATCACCGTTGCCGGCCGCCAGCCACAGCCGGTACTGGCCGAACTGGTCGGTGGTGGAGGCGGGCATCGGCACCAGCGTCACGGTGTGGCCGGTGGCCTCTTCCCAGGGCTTCACGATTTCCTTGAAATCCTCCACGGCGTTGCCAACCGCGCCGGACACATAGGTGACTTCGGCGGCGTGGGCTCCGGCGGCTGCCATCAGCGCCGCGGCGGCAGTGCCCATGAGTGCCGTCTTAAGTGTCTTTGTCATGTCTTGTGATCCTCCCTGTTATTGTGCCGCGCCTGCAACCAGGCGTAGAACATCAACGCATCCCGCCGCACGCTGCGCAGCCCGAAACGTTTCGGTAGGTTAGCGATAACAGCGGAATTGCGTCAATGAAATTATGCACAGCTCGGGGCGAAGCGGCCAGCTTCTTGAAAACGGGCCTAAATGCCGGCGACCGACTGGCCTTGTCTGAAGCGGTGGCGGCTGACTTTCTGCGCCTTCTTCGGCGATCCGCCCTTGATCACCGAATCCAGGCTGGCCGCAAGCTCGCCCCAGGCTTCATGCAGCGGCGCCACAGTCGAGGTGAGCGCGACCGGAAAGTCTTCGGCGCCCACCAGCGGGATGCAATCGTCATGCACGACCAGCGACAGGTCCTGCGGAATCCGGAGTCCCAGAAGCTGCGCCGCCTTCGTGACGCCTTTTGCAATCAGCATATGGCTGGCAATGATCGCGGTCGGCTTTGGGCCGGCGGACTGGAACAGCCGGATCGTCTCCAGCAGGCCAAGCTCCTGCGTCATGCGCCCGCCGACGTGGAATTCCGGGTGCTGTACAATGCCGTTTTCCCGCAGCGCCTGGATGTGGCCCTCATACCTGCGCTGTACGAACGACGCATCCAGCTGCCCGTTGATGAAGGCGATATCACGATGGCCGCGCCGGGCCAGATGCGTGGTCAGATCGTATGCCACCGCGTAATTGTCGATGTCGTAATAGGCATAATCCGGGTCATCCATGGTCTGGCCGTGCAGGACGAAGGGCACCTTGCGTCTGCGCAGGTAATCGACTCGCGGATCCTTGGCTTGCGGCAGGATTACCACGAATCCGTCGATCGACCGGCTGGTAATCAGCCGGTCGTAGACATCCAGTGCCGCCGTCTCGTTGTCCGCCATGTTGAGCATGAATTGCAGTCCGAGACGGTTGAATTCCGCTGACAGCCCGCTCACGAACTGGGTGAATATCCAGCTCTCCGACGGCTCCGGTACGCCTTGCCAGATCAGCCCGACACTGCCGGAACGCCCGGTCTTCAACCTGCGCGCCATGACATTTGGCTGATAATTCAGTGTTTTGGCAGCTTCCCGCACCCGCGCCTTGGTCTCCGCACTGACATCGTCATGGTCGTTCAGCGCCCGGCTGACCTGGGTCACGGACAGGCCAAGGTGCTGGCTGAGGTCTTTCAGAGTTGCCATAGGATGTCTGCAGTTCCGCGGTTGAGAAAAATCATATTGCCAACCCGAAACGTTTCGGGCAACCGTAAAGGGAACCGAAACGTTTCGGGGCAGGAATCACCCTGCCGAGACTTCCCCAAAGGAGATCATCATGGCACAGGCTCAGGACTGGTGGCGCGGCGCCGTCATCTATCAGATCTACCCGCGGTCCTTCATGGATGGCAATGGCGACGGGATCGGCGACATTCCCGGCATCACCGAGCGGCTCGGCCAGATCGCAGATCTTGGCGTGGACGCGATCTGGCTCAGCCCGGTCTTCACGTCCCCCATGGCCGATATGGGCTACGACGTTGAAAACTATACCGATATCGACCCGGTTTTCGGCACGATTGCGGATTTCGACGCGATGATCGCAAAGGCGCATGCGCTCGGCCTGAAGGTGATGATCGACCAGGTGCTTTCGCACTCTTCCGACCGCCACCCGATCTTCCAGCAGTCGCGCCAGTCCCGCGGCAACGACAAGGCCGACTGGTATGTCTGGGCCGATCCGAAACCCGACGGCTCCGCCCCCAACAACTGGCAAGCCGTATTCGGCGGCATCGCCTGGGAATGGGAAGCGCGGCGCGGGCAATATTACCTGCACAACTTCCTGAAGGAACAGCCGGACTGGAACTTCCACAACCCGGAGGTGCAGGAGTATCTGCTCGGGACAATGCGTTTCTGGCTCGAGCGCGGGGTGGACGGTTTCCGCCTCGACACCGCCAATTTCTATTTCCACGACAAGCTCCTGCGCGACGATGCCGCCAGCCCGCGCCCGGAAGATCGGAACGAGCCGGTTCCCTACCGCCGCCAGTATCACCTGTTTTCCAAGAATCAGCCGGAGAACCTTGTGTTCCTGCAGAAGATGCGCGCGTTGCTCGATGAGTTCGAGGGCCGCACCCTGGTGGGCGAAATCGGCGAGAGCCACCACCCGATCGAGATCATGGGGCAGTACACCAGTGATAACCGGCTGCACATGGCTTATTCCTTTGAGATGCTGGACAAGAAGTTCACCGCCAGGCATTTCCGCCAGCAGATTGAGGGCTTTTTCGGCGGCGCGCCCGCGGGATGGCCATGCTGGGCGTTTTCCAACCACGATGTGATCCGCCACGTGACGCGCTGGCAGGATCACGGCGCGGATCAGGACGCGCTGGCCAAGCTGTCCGCCGCCATGCTCTTGTCGCTGGAAGGCTCCATTTGCCTCTACCAGGGCGAGGAGCTGGGCCAGACCGAGACCGAGCTGGAGTACAGCGAGTTGACCGATCCCCAGGGGCTGCGGTTCTGGCCGGAGGACAAGGGCCGCGACGGCTGCCGCACACCGATGGTATGGGATGCGGACGCGCCCAATGGCGGCTTCTCCACCGCGGGCCGCACTTGGCTGCCGGTCAAAGACCCGCAACTTTCCCGCGCCGCAAACGGGCAGGACGTGCGGGCGTTCTACAGGAGGATGCTCGCTTTGCGCCGCGACGAACCCGCGCTGCGCCAGGGCAGGACAGAGTTTCTCGACACACCGGAGCCGGTGCTGGCTTTCCGCCGCGGCAAGAGCCTGCTCTGCGTGTTCAATCTTTCCCCCGCTGATACGGAACTGGAGCTTCCGTCGGGCGTCGAGGCGCTGGTGTCAGAACGCTCCGCAGTGAATGGGACCCGGCTGCATCTGCAGGGAAATGGCGTTCTGATCGGGAAACTGGCCGCCTGATGACAATCATGCCGCGCGGCCTCACCCGGCCGCGCGCAGATCCCGGAAAACCGCTGGATGGGGGTACGGCGAAAGTTTCATGTGCATACAGGCAGGTTAACTCAACTCAGAATTTTTTAAGGCGGCAGCGGATCTTTTTCGTTTTGGATTCGCATCCCGCCTTTGTAACGATCCCGCTGCAACAGAAGCTACAGGCAGGTCAGCGTGGCGGACTACGACTACATTATCATCGGCGCGGGATCCGCAGGCTGTGTGCTGGCGGAGCGGCTAAGCGCTTCGGGGCAGCACAAGGTGCTGGTGCTGGAGGCGGGCGGGCGCGGCTGGTCGCCGTGGATCGCGCTGCCGCTGGGCTACGGCAAGACTTTCTTTGACCCGGCGGTGAACTGGAAGTACCAGACCGAGCCGGAAGAGACTCTTGCCGGGCGCTGCGGTTACTGGCCGCGCGGCAAAGTAGTGGGCGGATCGGGTGCGATCAACGCGCTGGTCTATGCCCGCGGGCTGCCGCATGATTTCGAGGACTGGGCGGCATCCGGCGCCACCGGCTGGGGGTGGGACACGGTGCGCCTGACCTTTGAGGCCATGGAGACCCGGGTCAGCGCCCGCGGAGAGCGCGAGGGCAGCGGACCGCTGCAGGTGCAGGATGTCTCCGACCAGATCCACCCGGCCACCCGGCACTTCTTCGCCGCCGCGGATCAGCTCGGCCTGCCGCGCACCGATGACCTGAACGGCAGCACGGGCGAGGGCGCGGCGGTCTACCGGATCAACACCAGCCGCGGGCGCCGGATGCATTCGGCGCGAGCCTTCCTTGCGCCGGCGCTGAAACGGGCCAACATCACTCTGATGACCGGTGCGCTGGTGGAGCGGATTGCATTCGAGGGCCGCCGGGCCGCCGCCGTGCAACTGGTGCACCGGGGCAGGACGCTGACACTGCGGGCCGGCCGCGAGATTATCTTGTCGGCCGGGGCCGTGACCTCTCCGCGGCTGTTGCAGCTGTCGGGCATCGGCCCGGCGGAAATGCTGAAATCCCACGGTATCACGCCGCTCGTGGATGCGCCGCATGTGGGCGGCAACCTTCAGGATCACTTAGGAATAAACTACTACTTCCGCGCTACCGAGCCGACACTGAACAACGCGCTGCGGCCGTTTCTGGGAAAGGTGCGGGCGGCGCTGCAATACGGGCTCACCCGGCGCGGGCCGCTGGCGCTATCGGTGAACCAGTGCGGCGGATACTTCCGCTCGGCGCCGGATCTGGGCCGGCCGGACCAGCAGCTCTACTTCAACCCGGTCACCTACACGACTTCGCCCGATGGCAAGCGCACCGTGGTGCAGCCCGATCCCTTCCCGGGCTTCATCATCGGCTTCCAGCCGTCCCGTCCAACCAGCCGCGGCCGCATCGACATCAGCGCCGCTGACCCGGCGGCGCCGCCGCGCATCCGGCCGAACTCCCTGGCGACCGAGGAAGACCAAGCGCAAGTGGTGGCCGGCGGACGGCTGTGCCAGCGCCTGATCACCACCAAGGCGCTGGACGGGCTAGTGGAGTCGGCGATGGACCCGGATCTGCGCCAGATGGACGATGACGCGATCCTTGCTGACTTCCGTGTGCGCTGCGGCACCGTCTTCCACCCCTCTGGAACCTGCCGGATGGGTTCGGACCCGGCGGCCTCCGTGGTGTCTTCCCGGCTGAAGGTGCACGGGGTAGAGGGCATCCGGGTGGCCGATGCCTCGGTCTTTCCGAACATCACCTCGGGCAACACCAACGCCCCCACCATGATGCTGGCGCACCGCGCCGCCGATCTCATTCTGGAGGACGCATGAGCACGCCTTATTCCATGTCCGGCGCGGTGCCGGTTTCTCATGACCGCGGCAAGGACGATGCCGGGCCGCGCATCCGGGCGATCGAGACCTTCTGCACCCCGCTGATCGGCTTCGTGCGGGTCACCGCGGAGGACGGCTCCACCGGCTGGGGGCAGGTTTCGACCTACAATAGCGATCTGACGTGCGAGATCCTGCACCGTCAGGTGGCGCCCTGGGCGCTGGGCCGCGGGATGGACGCGCTGGAGGACGTGATCGTCGAAATCCCGCTGCGCGAGCACAAGTTCCCTGGCACCTACCTGCGCCGGGCGATGGCCGGGCTCGACACCGCGGTCTGGGACTGGCGCGGCAGAGTTGCGGAGAAGCCTGTGGCGGCACTCCTGGGCGGCTCGGCGGGGCCGGTGCGGGCCTATGCGTCCTCCATGCGGCGCGACATCACGCCCGGGGAGGAGGCTGCACGGATGCAGCGCCTGCGCGATGAATACGGCTTTGACGCTTTCAAGGTGCGCGTCGGCGCCGAATGCGGCCAGGACCGCGACGAGTGGGACGGCCGGACCGAGGCGATCATCCCGGAAATCCGCAACGCGCTGGGCCCGGAGGCCGCGCTGCTTGTCGACGGCAACTCCGGCTTCAGCCCTTCCCGCGCTATCAAGGTCGGGCGGATGCTGGAGGCGAACGGATACGAGCATTTCGAGGAGCCGTGCCCCTACTGGGAGCTGGGGCAGACCGCCGAGGTCACTCAGGCGCTCGAGATCGACGTGGCGGGCGGCGAGCAGGACTGGGACCTGCAGCAGTGGAAGCGGATGATCGCGATGCGCGCGGTCGACATCATCCAGCCCGATATCCTCTACCTCGGCGGCATGGCGCGCAGCATGGAGGTGGCCCGCATGGGCGATGCCGCGGGCCTGCCCTGCACGCCGCACTGCGCGAACCTCTCGCTGGTCACGCTCTTCACCATGCACATGCTGAGGGCCGTGCCGAACCCGGGCCGCTACCTGGAGTTCTCGATCGAGGGCGACGGCTACTACCCCTGGCAGCGCGGGCTGTTCCTGAACGATCCTTACACCATTTCCGGCGGCCAGGCCGTTGTGACCGAGGCCCCCGGCTGGGGCGTCGAGATCAGCCCCGAATGGCTTGCTAAATCCGCCTACAAATGCAGTGAAGGGGCCTGATGACCTCCGACTGCCGGGATTTCTCCTATTTATAGGCAGGCGCCCTGCCGGACCTGCCGGGGATCACTTTGCCGGCGGCCGGTTCGTGGCATCTGAATGCAGCAACCGGATGGCGAGCTTTGATCCTGGACCGGACATGGCTGCTGCGGCGTCTGCCGCAGGCACGGAGGCGACGCCGGTTGGGTCTTGACTAGCGCGGCGTACGTCACTGGCAGCAGGAAGTCAGGATTCGGCCGCGGGAAGGAGTTGAAAGGGCTTGCCGCCTGCACCCGTTCCAAGGCTGTCACGCTCGCCGTCCAAGCGGCTGGCGGTACGGCCGTTTCCGCCCGCGGGCGATGCGCATTGCGCCGACTGTACGGTCTGTGGGGGCAGAGTGATTGTTCCCCGCGCGGAACAAGGCCGAAAGCCGCCGCGCATTGCTGCCGTGCCCCCGACGCGGCAGCGATCTGGCTGGCGCTGGCCGGCCAGGAACTCGAAATGGAACCGGCCGCGGCCCCTCTGCCAGCCCGCGCAATAGGCAGGCTGGCAGAGGGAGCGCGGCCGTAAACCGGAGCCTTGAACAGGCCTTAGAAGTGCGCCGTGCGGGTTCCGGCGGGTTTTTCCACCGGCGGGGCGAACTTGGTCAGGTCGATGCCTTCCACGGCGGTTTTATACTCCTCCGTGCTCGGCGTCCGGCCCAGGATCGCGGAGAGAACCACCACCGGGGTCGAGGCGAGCAGCGATTCACCCTTCTTCTCGGCCGAATCCTCCACCACGCGGCCCTGGAAAAGGCGGGTCGAGGTGGCGAGAACCGTGTCACCCTTGGCGGCCTTCTCCTGGTTGCCCATGCAGAGGTTGCAGCCCGGACGCTCGAGGTAGAGAATATTCTCATACTCGGTGCGCGCCTTGGCTTTCGGCGCCAGATCGTCGAACTCGAAGCCCGAGTACTTCTGCAGGATCTCCCAGTCGCCCTCGGCCTTCAGCTCGTCGATGATGTTGTAGGTCGGCGCCGCAACCACGAGCGGGGCCTTGAACTCCACCTTGCCGGCGCCTTTCTCGAGGTTCTTCAGCATCTGGGCGACGATCTTGATGTCGCCCTTGTGCACCATGCAGGAGCCGACGAAGCCCAGGTCCACCTTCTTTTCCGCGCCGTAGTAGGACACGGGGCGGATGGTGTCGTGGGTGTAGCGGCGCGACGGATCGGCGTTGTTCACGTCCGGATCGGCGATCATCGGCTCGACGATCTGGTCCAGGTCGACCACCACTTCGGCCACGTATTTGGCGTTCGCATCCGGGGTCAGCGCGGGCTTCTCGCCCGACCTGATCTCGGCGATGCGCTTGTCGGCCTTGGCGATCAGCTTGGCGAGCATGCCGTTCTCATGCTCCATGCCCTTGTCGATCATCACCTGGATGCGGTCCTTTGCCAGCTCCAGCGAGCTGATCAGGGTTTCGTCGTTGGAGATGCAGATTGACGCCTTCGCCTTCATCTCGGCGGTCCAGTCGGTGAAGGTAAAGGCCTGGTCGGCCAGCAGCGTGCCGATATGCACCTCGATCACGCGGCCCTGGAAAACGTTGTCGCCGTGCTGCTGCAGCATCTGTGCCTGGGTGGCATGCACCACGTCGCGGAAGTCCATGTGATCGGCCATCTTGCCCTTGAACGTCACCTTGACGGACTCGGGGATCGGCATGGTCGCCTCGCCGGTCGCCAGCGCCAGCGCCACGGTGCCGGAATCGGCGCCGAAGGCCACGCCTTTGGACATGCGGGTATGGCTGTCGCCGCCGATGATGATGTCCCAGTCGCTGACGGTGAGGTCGTTCAGCACCTTGTGGATGACGTCGGTCATCGCGTGGTAGACGCCTTTCGGGTCGCGCGCGGTGACCAGGCCGAAGTCGTTCATGAACTTCATCAGGCGCGGGGTGTTGGCCTGTGCCTTGAGATCCCAGACGGAAGCGGTGTGGCAGCCCGACTGGTAGGCCCCGTCCAGCGAGGGTGACAGCACGGTGGCTGCCATCGCCTCGAGCTCCTGGCTGGTCATCAGGCCAGTGGTGTCCTGGCTGCCAACGATGTTCACCTTCACGCGCACGTCCGAACCCGCATGCAGGGTCTTGCCGGGGGTGGTGCCGACGGCGTTGGCGTTAAAGATCTTCTCCACCGCAGTCAGGCCCTGGCCCTCGTGACTGACTTCCTTGGAGGGCGCAAAGACCGGCGCCGGTTCGACGCCCAGCGTCTCGGCTGCGAACGTTTGCAGCTTCTTGCCAAAGACCACGGCGTAGGAGCTGCCGGCCTTCATGAATTCGACTTTTTGAGGCGTGAAGGAGGCCGACACATCGGTCAGCTCTTCGCCCTCTGCGGACTTCAGCTTCCTGGACTTTGTGTCGATCTTCAGCACTGTGCCGGTTTCAACGGAGTACTTCTGTTCGAGGATCGGGTTGCCCTCGTTGTTGAGCATCGGCTTGCCGTTCTCGTCGAGCTTCTTCACCCAGTTCTTCAGGTCGAGACCGATGCCGCCGGTCACGCCCACGGTGGTGAGGAAGATCGGCGAGATGCCGTTGGTGCCTGCGACGATCGGCGCGTAGTTGACGAAGGGCACGTAGGGGCTGGCCTTCTTGCCGGTCCACAATGCCACGTTGTTCACGCCCGACATCCGCGAGGAGCCCACGCCCATGGTGCCCTTTTCGGCGATCAGCATGACGCGTTTGCCCGGGTGCTGCAGCTTCAGCGCCTCGATTTCCTTCTGCGCCTGCTCAGAGATCATGCACTTGCCGTGCAGTTCGCGGTCCGCGCGCGAGTGCGCCTGGTTGCCGGGCGACAGCAAGTCGGTGGAGATGTCACCTTCGGCGGCGATATAGGTCACCACCTCGATCTCCTCGTCAAGGTCGGGCAGCTTGGTGAAGAACTCGGCCTCGGCGTAGCTCTCCAGAATGCCGGTGGCTACTGCGTTGCCGGACTTGTGCGCCTCGGCCAGCCGTTCCATATCCGCCTCGTAGAGGAAGACC
The DNA here is from genome assembly GCF_048820895.1 of Cribrihabitans neustonicus. Taxonomy (NCBI): domain Bacteria; kingdom Pseudomonadati; phylum Pseudomonadota; class Alphaproteobacteria; order Rhodobacterales; family Paracoccaceae; genus Cribrihabitans; species Cribrihabitans neustonicus. Next base: position 27,432 of record NZ_JBMERQ010000017.1, on the reverse strand, counting down.
TGCGTCTTCAGCACGTCGCCCGCCTGTCCCGCGATCGCGGCGTCGCCGCCCAGGGCCAGGTCCAGCAGCACCTTGACGGAGGGGCCGCCCTTCATGTGCGAGAGCAGCTCGAATGCGAAGCCGGGGGTAATTTCCGGCACAACCGCATCGCCGAGAATGATCTTCTTCAGAAACGCCGCCTTGACGCCCGCGGCGCTGGTGGTGCCGGGCAGGGTGTTGTAGATGAAGAAGTCGAGCGAGTCCTTGCGGTGCGCGTTGCCTTCATCCTCGATTTGCGCGATCAGCTCTGCAACCAGCGCGCCATCGTCGATCGGTTTCGGGTGCAGGCCCTCGGCTTTGCGCGCTTCGATTTCGGTCAGGTAGTCTGTGTAAAGGCTCATGGCTGTCCCGGCTAGTAAGCGTTAAAAGGCTGGCGCACCGGGCCTCAAAGACACCTGAAAACCCGGGATGCGTCGTTTGTATGCGGCGGTATACCAAACTGTTCTGCTTTGCAAGATGTTCAGCGATGGCAGTTTGCCACACCTGCTTGCACCCAAGCCGTTGTGCCAGCCCCGGGACAGAAGGGGCCGGCGCGGGCCGCGCGCTCAGTGACCCGCTGCCGCCATTCGCCCGATGGCGGTTTTCGGATAGGTCACGATGATGGCGGCGCAGCCCGCGACGGCTTGCCGTTCCATCGCCTCAGGCAGCTCTGCCAGGGGGCAGACCAGCGTACGCGCCGTAGGTTTGGAAACATCGGCGGCGACGGTCACAGGCGTGGAGGGCGGCAGGCCGGCGCGCAACAGCCCCTCCCGCAGGCGGGATGCCTGGCCTGCGGACATGTAAAAGACCGCGGTCGTGCCGGGCAGCACGTGCCGGGTGCAGTCGGGCAGCGGATCGCCCGCCCGGCAGACCGCGGTCGTGAGCACCAGCGTGTCCGCAACCCCCCGTTCGGTCAGCGAAATGCCGGTCTGCGCCGCGGCGGCGCAGGCGGCAGTGACGCCGGGCACGATCTCGGCTTCGATCCCGGCCGCGCGGGCGGCCTCCAGTTCCTCCGGCAGGCGGCCGAAGATGCCGGGATCGCCGGACTTCAGCCGCACCACCCTGCGGCCCTTCAGGGCCTCCGCGACGATCACCGCGCTGATCTTCTCCTGCGGCCACGCATGGGCGCCCACATGCTTGCCGACAAAGACCTTCTTGGCTGTTGCAGGCGCTAGCTCCAGCACCTCCGGGTCGACCAGCCGGTCATAATAGACGGTGTCGGCGGCTTGCAGCTTGCGGATGGCGCGCAGGGTAAGCAGGTCGCTCGCGCCCGGCCCGGCACCGACAAGGGCGAGGGAGCCGCGGGGGGTATCGCAGTTGGTCATGCGCAGGTCTCCTATTCCGCCGCCTGTTTCAGGCCCTGCCGGTCCACCAGTGCGGCGATTTCCGGCCGGCAGGAGCCGCAGTTGGTCCCGGCCTGCAGCGCCGCGCCGATCTCCGCCACGCTGTTTAGGCCGCCTGTTCCGATGGCCTGCAGGATCGTGTTCACCCCGACGTTGAAGCAGGCGCAGACCACCGGGCCGGGGTCGGGCTGATCCGCCGCGGGCAATCCGGTAAGCGCCGCGGGGGCGAAGGTGCCCGGCAGCCCGGCCACGTATTCCCGCCGCACCGCCACCGGCTCGGGCGCGGTGAACAGCGCCGCGGCAAGGGTACCGTCTTCGAACAGGGCCAGCCGGGCGCCGCCGCGGCTGTCGGCCACCGTCTGCACCTCGGCGTCTGGCAGCCCGAACATCTCTCGCGCGGCGGCCTCCAAATCGGTGACTAGGGACAAACCAGCAAGTTCTGCCCGGTAGCCCGCTGCGCTGCGCGCCACGGCCCAGTAGTCGGCCTGCGGCGCAATCGGAGTGCGGGAGACGGCAAACCCGTACCAGGCAGCCTCGAACCGCGCCGCGGCCACAACGCTGGCCTTGCTTTCGGGCTGGCCCGAAAGCGGATCGGTGGCCCCGGCAACCAGCGCGCTGATGCGCGCGCTGGGCGCGGTCTCGCCGGTCCAGTGGATCGGCGCGAAGAGGTCTCCGGGCTGCACATCCGTGGTGACCCGGGCGCGCAGGATCGCGGTGCCGTGCGGGCTTTCAAGGCGTAAGAGGTCCGCAGGTTTCACTCCCAGGCGCCGGGCGTCATCGGGGTGGATGTCGGCGAAGGGTTCCGCCAGATGCCCCGACAGGCGCGGCGCTAGCCCGGTGCGGGTCATCGTGTGCCACTGGTCGCGGATGCGCCCGGTGTTGAGGCGGAACGGGTAGCGGCGGCCCTGTACGGCGGCCGGGGGGCGGTGGCGCACGGGCAGCATCCGCGCCTTGCCATCGGCGTGAAAGAACCGCCCATCCGCAAAGAACCGCCCGCCCTCACGGGAGGCACTGACCGGCCAGCGCTGGGGCGCGAACGCGGCGTAGTCCGCATCGGAGAGATCAGCCAGGCCGGAAATGTCAAAGTCCAACCCGAACCCGCCTGCGATCCCCGACAGCGCGGCATGTTCGCGGAAGATGTCTGCCGGGCTGTGGAAGCCGAAGGCCTTCACCCAGCCCATGCGGCGGCCCGCTTCGGCCAGGATTGCCCAGTCAGGCCGCGCCTGCCCGGGGGCGGGCAGCAAGGCGCGCTGGCGGCTGATGGTGCGGTCGGAGTTGGTGACGGTGCCGTCCTTCTCGCCCCAGGCTGCGGCGGGCAGCAGCACATCGGCGAGCCGCGCGGTGTCGGTCGCGGCGGTGATGTCGCTCACCACGGTGAAGTCGCAGGCATCGATCGCGGCGCGCACGGCGTCGGCCTCGGGCAGGGTGGCGGCGGGGTTGGTGTGGATGATCCACAGCGCCTTGATCCGGCCGTCGCCCGCAGCGCGGAACATGTCGGCCGCCTTCAGCCCGGCCCGTTCCGGCATCCGCGGTGCTGCCCAGAAGCCCTGCACCGCGGTCCGGTGGGCGGGATTCTCGAGATCCATGTGGCAGGCCAGCATGTTGGCGAGCCCCCCCACTTCGCGCCCGCCCATCGCGTTGGGCTGGCCGGTGACAGAAAAAGGCCCGCAACCGGGCTTGCCAATGCGGCCGGTTGCCAGGTGGCAATTGAGGATCGCGTTCACCTTGTCTGTGCCGGAGGTGGACTGGTTCACGCCCTGGCTGAACACGGTCACCACTTTTTCGGTGCGCATCCACAGGTCGCAGAACGCCGCGATTTCGGCCTCCCCCAGCCCCGTCACCGCAGTGTCGGAGGCAAAGGCCGCTTCCAGCGTCTCGCCCAGCCCCTCCACATGGCGCAGATACTCCGCATCCAGTGCGCCGCCCTCGTAGAGCGCGGCCAGCAGGCGGTTGAACAGCGCCACATCGCTGCCCGCGCGTAAGCGCAGGTGCACGTCGGCCTGATCGCAGCTTGCCGTGCGGCGCGGGTCGATCACCACCAGCCTGGTGCCGCGCGCCGCGCGGGCCGCCAGAATGCGCTGGTGCAGCACCGGGTGGCACCAGGCGAGGTTGGAGCCGACCAGCACGATCAGATCCGCCTCGTCCAGATCCTTGTAGGTGCCGGGCACGGTGTCGGTGCCAAAGGCGCGCTTGTGGCCCGCCACCGTGGACGCCATGCAGAGCCGCGAATTGGTGTCGATGTTGGCCGTGCCGAGGAAGCCCTTCATCAGCTTGTTGGCGACGTAGTAGTCCTCGGTCAGCATCTGGCCCGACAGGTAGAAGGCGACACTGTCCGGGCCGTGGGTCTCAACCGCCTCGCGGAACTTGACGGCAACGAGGTCCAGTGCGCTGTCCCAATCGGTGTCCCGCCCGTGCACGCGCGGTGCCAGCAGGCGGCCCTCCAGCCCCAGCGTCTCCCCCAGCGCCAGCCCTTTGGAGCACAGCCGCCCGCGGTTGGCCGGATGCTCCGGGTCGCCGCGCACGTTCAGCCCGCCCTTGCCGTCGGGGCGCAGCAGCACGCCGCAGCCGGTCCCGCAATAGGGGCAGGCGGAGCGCACCTCTGCCGGAGTGCCGCCCGTCATCACGCCGCGCTCCGCTTGCCGATGGCCGCGCCGTCGATCAGCAGGCGCCCGGCTTCGATGCGCAGCGGATAGGTCTCGATCCGGCCCGCGTCGGCCCCCTGCGCCTCGCCCGTGTTAAGATCGAACACCCAGTTGTGCAGCGGGCAGGTCACGCTTTGCCCGTGGACGATGCCTTCGGACAGCGGGCCGCCCTTGTGCGGGCAGCGGTCGGAGGCGGCAAAGACCTCCGCCGCGCCGGTGCGGAACAGGCCGACGCAGCCCACGGGCGTCTTCACCACCCGCGCACCGTGCAGCGGGATGTCGTCGATGTGGCCAATGTCGATCCAGCTCATTCGGCAGCCTCCAGTGTGAGATTGGCAAGCGGCGCGTATTGCGCGCGCGTGGTGCTGTCCTGCGCGTGCTCTGCCCAGGGGTCCTTGCGGTAGACGGATTGCGACAGTTCGAACCGGGCGGCGAGCGCCTTGCGGTTTTCCACGTCATCGACGATCTGCGCCTTGACCCAGTCGAGCCCCACCTTGGCCAGCCATTTGTAGATCCGGTCCAGGTACTTGGCGTTCTCGCGGTAGATCTGGGTCATGGCCGAGATCACTTCGATCGCCTCTTCTTCGGTCGTGACTTTGCAGAGGAGTTCGGTGCCCTTGATCTCCATGCCCGCCGCGCCGCCGACGTGGATCTCATAGCCGCTGTCGACGCAGACCACGCCGATGTCCTTGCAGGTGGCCTCGGCGCAGTTGCGCGGGCAGCCGGAGACCGCAAGCTTCAGCTTGTGCGGTGTCCAGGAGCCCCAGAGGTGCTTTTCCAGTTTGATGCCAAGGCCGGTCGAGTCCTGGGTGCCGAAGCGGCAATGGTCGGTGCCGACGCAGGTCTTCACCGTGCGCAGGCCCTTGGAATAGGCATGGCCCGAGACGAGGCCCGCCTTGTTCAGGTCGGCCCAGATATCTGGCAGGTCCGCGCCCTTCACGCCCAAGAGGTCGATGCGCTGGCCGCCGGTGACCTTGACCGTCGGCACGTCGTATTTGTCGGCAGCATCGGCGATGGCGCGCAGCTCGTCGGGTGTGGTGATGCCGCCCCACATCCGCGGCACCACCGAGAAGGTGCCGTCCTTCTGGATGTTGGCGTGCTTGCGCTCGTTCACGAAGCGGCTTTGCGGGTCGTCGCGGTATTCCAGCGGCCAGTCGGCCAGGAGGTAGTAGTTCACCGCCGGGCGGCAGACGTGGCAGCCGTTCGGGGTGTTCCAGCCGAGCTCCTGCCAGACCGCGGCCTGGCTCTTCAGCTCCTGAGATTTGATCAGGCGTCGGACGTCCTCGTGGGTGAGATCGGTGCAGCCGCAGACCGGCTGCGCCTGCGGCATCTGGAAGTCGTCGCCCAGCGTCACTTGCAGCAGCTGTTCCACCAGCCCGGTGCAGGTGCCGCAGGAGGCGCTGGCCTTGGTTTCAGAGCGGATCGCGCCGAGGTCGGTTGCGCCGCCGTCGATGGCGCTGGTGATCTGTCCCTTGCAGACGCCGTTGCAGCCGCAGATCTCCGCCTCAGGCGGCAAGGCTGCAACGGCTGACAGAGGGTCCGCGGAGGCGCCCCCCTGGAAGGCCGGGCCGAAAATCAGCGTCTCGCGCATCTCTTCGATGCCGGTGCCGTCCTTGATCAGGCCGAAGAACCAGCTGCCGTCGGCAGTGTCGCCGTACATCACAGCGCCGACGAGCCGGTCGTCCTCGATCACCAGCCGCTTGTAAACCCCGCGGGAAGGGTCGCGGAAGACGATGTCTTCGCGCCCCTCGGCTTCGGCAAAATCCCCGGCGCTGAACAGGTCGCAGCCGGTGACCTTCAGCTTGGTCGCCAGTTCCTTGACCACGAAGGCGTTGGGCTGGCCCAAGAGGCTGTCCGCCAGCACCTTCGCCTGATCGTAGAGCGGCGCGACAAGTCCGAAGAGGTGGCCGCCGAACTCCACGCATTCGCCGACTGCATAGATGTCCGGGTCGGATGTCTGCATTTGCGCGTTCACCTCGATGCCGCGCGCCACCTCCAGATGCGCGTCCGTGGCGAGCCGGGTTTCCGGGCGGATGCCCACCGCCATCACCACCAGATCGGCGCCCAGCGTTTCGCCGCTTTCCAACAGCACTGCTTCGGCGCGGTCCGCGCCCAGGATTGCCTTGGTTGATGCCTGGGTCTTCACCGTGATACCGCGTGCCTCCAGATCCTTGCGCAGAAGGTATCCCGCGGCCTCATCCAGCTGGCGCTCCATCAGGTGGCCCATCAGGTGCAGCACGGTCACCTCCATGCCGCGCTCCTTGAGGCCCGCCGCGGCTTCCAGGCCCAAGAGCCCGCCGCCGATCACCACTGCCTTGCCGCCCTTGGCGGCGGCCTCGATCATCGCGTTGGTGTCGTCCAGGTCGCGGTAGGAGATCACCCCCGGCAGGTCGTGGCCGGGCACCGGGATGATAAAAGGGGCAGAGCCGGTGGCGATCACCAGCTTGTCGTAGGGCACATGACCGTTTTCGCCTTCGACCACCTTCATCTCGGGGTCGATCCTCACCACATGCTCTCCGAACCGGCATGTGATGCCGCGTTCCGCATACCACGCGTCCGAATGGGTGACGATTTCCTCGTAGGTTTTCTCGCCCGACAGCACCGGGCTCAGCATGATGCGGTTGTAGTTGCCGCGCGGCTCGGCGTTGAAAAGGGTGATGTCGTAGGCGCTGGGGTCCGCATCGAGCAGATGCTCGATCACCCGGCCGGAGGCCATGCCGGCGCCGATGATGACGAGTTTCTGGGTCATGTCCTTACTCCGCTGCAATCTTGTCTTCAGCCGGTTTCGGCTTGGGGGCTGCCCCGTGCTCATACTCCTCGAGGAAATCGAGCACCTCCTGCCGGTAGGCGTAGTAGTTCGGGTGCTCCAGCAGGGCCTTGCGGGTGCGCGGGCGCGGCAGCTTCACCTCGGTGATCTTGCCGAGGGTGGCCTGCGGGCCGTTGGTCATCATCACCACCCGGTCGGCGAGCAGGATCGCCTCGTCCACATCATGGGTGACGCAGATCGCGGTCACCTTGGTGCGGCTCCAGACCTCCATCAGCACTTCCTGCAGCTCCCATCGGGTGAGGCTGTCGAGCATGCCGAAAGGTTCATCCAGCAAGAGCAGCTTGGGCGACAGCGCAAAGGCGCGGGCGATGCCGACCCGCTGCTGCATGCCGTTCGACATGGCGTTTGCGGGCTTGTCCATGGCGTCTGCAAGGCCGACACGTTCGAGGTAGTATTCCACCACGTCCTGCCGCTCCGCCTGGGACGCCTTGGGGTAGACCTTGTCGACGCCGATGGCGCAGTTCTCCCGCGCGGTAAGCCAGGGGAAGAGGTTCGGCGACTGGAACACCACCGCGCGCTCCGGGTCGGCGCCCTCCACATGGCGGCGGTCCAGCTTGATCGCGCCCTTGGAGATCGCGTTCAGCCCTGCGGCCATGGTCAGCACCGTGGACTTGCCGCACCCGGAATGGCCGATCAGCGAGATGAACTCGCCCTTGTCGATCTTGAGGTTGAAATCCTCCACCACCGTGAGCGGCCCCTTGGGGGTGGGGTAGATCTTGTGCAATTGGGAAAAGTCCAGGTAGCGCTCGTCCACCATCGACTTGCCGGCCTCTGCCACGGCGCTGGGCAGCCCGTGCAGCGGGGTCACATCGGGCAGCAGTCGGCTGCCCTCCGCCCTGGCCTCGATGCCCGCGTCCATCAGGTAGCCGGTGACCGCGGCGCGCAGGCGCTTGAAGCCTTCGTCGTGGTTCATCGCGCTGCGGTCGCGGGGGCGGGGTAGGGTGACCTTGAATTCCTCACCCAGAGTGCCATCGGGGTTCAGCGCGATGATGCGGTCGGCGAGCAGGATGGCTTCATCCACGTCATTGGTGATCAGCACGCAGGTCTTCTTGTCGGCCTGCCAGATCTCCTCGATCTCCTCGGCCAGGTTGCCGCGGGTGAGCGCGTCGAGCGCCGAGAGCGGCTCGTCCAGCAGGAGCACCTCCGGGTCCATCGCCAGCGCCCGCGCCACGTTCACGCGCTGGCGCATCCCGCCCGACAGCTCCGCCGGGCGGCGGCTGGCGGCGTGGGAGAGGCCGACCATCTGGACATAGCGGCCGGCCTTTGCCGTACGCTCGGCCTTGGAGAGAGCGGGGAACACCGCCTCCACCGCCAGTTCGACATTGCCGGTCACGGTGAGCCAGGGCATCAGGGAATAGTTCTGGAAGATCACCCCGCGCTCGGGGCCCGGGCCAGTGATCTTCTTGCCCTTGAAGGTGACGCTGCCGGAGGAGGGGGCTTCAAGCCCCGCAATCAGGTTGATCAGCGTCGTCTTGCCGGTGCCGGAGAAGCCAAGCAGCACCAGAAACTCGCCTTCCTCCACGCTGAGGCTGATGTCCTTCAGCACTTCGCTGCGGTCCTTGCCTTCGCCGAAGCCCTTGCTGACATTGGTAAACTCAAGAATGCTCATGGCAGGTCACCGGTTGTTCGAGAAGGTGAAGAGCGATTGCAGCGCGTACATCACCCGGTCCAGGAGGAAGCCGATGATGCCGATGGTGAGCACCGCGACGATGATCTTGGCGAGCGAGGAGGAGGAGCCGTTCTGGAACTCGTCCCAGACGAATTTCCCGAGCCCTGGATTCTGCGCCAGCATTTCGGCGGCGATCAGCACCATCCAGCCCACGCCAAGCGACAGCCGCAGCCCGGTGAAGATCAGCGGCAGGGCGGCGGGCAGCACCAGCTTGGTGATCTTGGCGCGGGTGCTCATCTTCAGGACCTTGGAGACGTTCACCAGGTCCTTGTCGATGGAGGCGACACCAAGCGCCGTGTTGATCAGCGTCGGCCAGAGCGAGCAGAGCGTCACGGTGATGGCGGAGACCAGGAAGGACTTGGCGAACAGCCCGTCATTGGTGGCGTAAAGTGCCGAGACCACCATGGTCACGATCGGCAGCCAGGCCAGCGGTGAGACCGGCTTGAAGATCTGCACCAGCGGGTTGATCGCGGCATTGGCCACGGGGGAGAGGCCGGCCAGGATGCCCAGCGGGATCGCCACCGCCGCAGCAATTAGAAAGCCGAAGAACACGGTCTGGATCGAGGTCCAGATCTGATCGTAGTAACTGGGGGCACCGGTATAGGGGATGTCCTTCACCCGGTCGGCCTTGCCCTGGGCCACCAGCCGCTCGTTGCGCTTCTCCACGCGTTCGTAGAATGCGGCTTCCTTCGCGGCCTTCTGGCGGGCGTCCTGATGCAGGGTCACCGCCTCTTCCCAGACCTGGACCGGGCCGGGAATGGCGCCAAGCGAGGTCTGCACGCGCGGAGCCAGGCTGCCCCAGAGCAGGAGGAAAGCGAGGATCGCCAGCAGCGGCACTGCGAGCAGGCGCCAGATCTCCTTGACCTGGGCGCGCGGGTTGTCGCCTGCGGCGGCCTTCAGGATGGGGGTGATCCAGGCGAGGCCCAGAACCCGGAACCAGGCGTCAGCCTTGGCGATGCGGGCGAACAGCCGGGCGCGGCGGGCCTCGTTGCTGATGGATGCGGGGTCAACGGTTGTCATTGGAACTTTTACCTTGGCTAAGTGCTGGGACGGCAGGGGCTGGGAGGGGGGCGGCGCTCGCTCCTGGCGGAGCCTCGCCCCGCCCGCCCTCCCGCAGGTTCAGCCCTGGACGGCCTCGCCCACGACAGTCTGGCTGCCCTTGAGGCCAATCGGCAGGCTGTCGAGGTAGGCGTTGGGCTGGCGGCCGTCGTAGGGAATGGCGTCGATGATGTCGGCTGCCGGTGTGTGCGCCTTGTAGCCGTCGCTCTCCCAGGGGAAGTCGGCCTCTTCCGCCAGACCTTCTTCGACCAGCAAACGGGCGGCTTCCAGGTAGATGTCCGGCTTGTAGACGGATTTGGCTACCTCATCGAACCAGCTGTCCGGCTTGGGCTCGGCGATCTGGCCCCAGCGGCGCATCTGCGTGAGGTACCAGACCGCATCCGAGTAGAAAGGATAGGTCGCGTGGTGGCGGAAGAAGACGTTAAAGTCCGGCACCGCGCGGGTGTCGCCCTTCTCATACTCGAAGGTGCCGGTCATCGAGTTGGCGATCACCTCGTAGTCGGCGCCGACGTATTCGGGGCGGCTGAGGATTTCGACGGCCTCGGGGCGGTTGGCGTTTTCGTTCTCGTCCAGCCACATCGCTGCGCGGATCAGCGCCTTCACAACGGCGAGCGTGGTGTTTGGGTTTTCCTCGGCAAACTCCGCGGTGATGCCGAAGACCTTTTCCGGGTTGTTCTTCCAGATCTCGTAGTCAGTGATCACCGGCACGCCGACGCCCTTGAACACCGCCTGCTGGTTCCAGGGCTCGCCCACGCAGTAGCCGGAGATGGTGCCCGCCTCCAGCGTCGCGGGCATCTGCGGCGGCGGGGTCACCGACAGGAAGACATCGGCGGCGATCTGGCCGGTCACGTTCTCGGGGCTGTAGTAGCCCGGGTTGATGCCGCCCGCCGCCAGCCAGTAGCGCAGCTCGTAGTTGTGGGTGGAGACCGGGAAGACCATGCCCATGTTGAAAGGCTTGCCGCGGGCGTTGAACTCTTCGATCACCGGCTTCAGGTGGGAGGCCGAGATCGGATGCGCGATCTTCCCGTCGGCATCGGTGGGCAGGCCCGGCTTCATCATCTCCCACACCTCGTTTGACAGGGTGATGCCGTTGCCGTTGAGATCCATCGAGAAGGGGGTGACGATATGCGCCTCGGTGCCGTAGCCGATGGTGGCGGCAAGGGGCTGGCCCGCGAGCATGTGGGCGCCGTCCAGAGTACCGTCGATCACCCCGTCGAGCAGCACCTTCCAGTTGGCCTGCGCCTCCAGCGTGACGAACAGGCCTTCATCGTCGAAGAACCCCTGTTCATAGGCGACGGCAAGCGGTGCCATGTCTGTGAGCTTGATGAAGCCGAAGGTCAGCACGTCCTTTTCCAGGTCGAGCGGCGCGGCCAGCGCCGGGCCGGTCAGTGCGGTGGAGGCTGCGAGGGCGAAGATCAGTTTCTGCATCGGGAGGGTTCCCCTTGGTTGCTGCGTCCGGGCGCGGAGGGCCGGACAGAAAAAAGCCGCTGACACGCACCGCCGGGAGGAGTGGCGGCGGGTCGAGCGGCTTTGCTCAATGACACCCGGTCTTCGGGAAGATTTGTCTGGCGGGCGCCATTGCCTGCCTGGGACCAGACTGCCGCAAGCGGGGCCTGGGCCAAAGGGTTGTTTCGCGTTTGCGGCATTTTTTGCTGCGATGCGGCAAGGCGGGGCGGCGGGATGCCCGCTTTTTCATCACCCGGCGGTGCTGGGGTCAAAAATCCGGCCATCGAAGAATTGGTTTTCCAGCAGGGTGAGCGCCTGCGATTCCCCCGCAGCCGGGGTTTCGGCCGCCAAAGCACCTTCCAGCTTGGAGGAGGCACCGGGCAAAACCGCCCCGGTGCCTTCGAGCGCGCGGCGGTAGAGATCGCTGCGGAAAATCTGCGCCGCCTTCGCCAGCGCGGGGCCCGGCGCGAGCCCATTTCGGCCGGCGAGCTGCAGCGCGATCCATTGCGCCTGGCTCTGCCAAGGAAAGCCAGCGGCGCCGCGGTGGAACTCGGCAAAGCCCGGTGCCTGGCGCTGCAGCCCATGCGGAGTGACGGTGAACTTGCCGGTGAGGCCGCGCTCAATGATCTCTGGCGGGAGGTCGAGGTAGCGGCGCGCGGCCAGGATTTCAGCGGCAAGACCGGCGCTCGAGGGATCGGAGAGCCAGCGCGCAGCACGCCAGAGAGCACGGATCAGGCGGCAGGCGAGGGCGCTTTCGGCGTTCGCCCAGTTGCGGCGCACCGCCAGCACCTTTTCCGGCGCGCAGGACCAGATTGCGCGGCCGGGCAGCAGCAGCGATGCGGCGCCTTGCTCAACGGCGAGCGAGCCCCAGGGTTCGCCGACGCAGAAGGCATCGATCTCTTCTTCGCGGACCGCCTGGGCCATTTGCGGGGGCGGCACAGTGTGGACGGTGAGCCGCTGCGCGGCGCCCTTGAGCCAGTAATGCAGCAGCTCGGTATGCATTGAGAAGGGAAAGGGCACGCCAATGCGCAATTCGCCGCCCGCGGCGGCGAGGAAGGCGCGGCCCGCGATGGCGGCGTCGTCAAAGCCGAAGGCGTGACCGGCATCGGCGAGCCGTGCGGCCAGGCGGTTGCCGATGCCGATGGCGGTTCCGTTGACGGAGAGCACGGAGAGCACCGAGAACGCCGCATTGGCGCCGCCAAGCCCCAGTGCGGAGGCCACCGGCAGCGGCGACAGCATATGCGCGGCATCGACCTGACCGAAGGCCAGCATGTCGCGCAGCGCCGACCAGGAGGGCGCGCGGCGCAGGTCGAGCGCCAGCCGTTCCTCGGCGGCAAAACCCATTTCCTGGGCGATGATCAGCGGCGCGGCATCCGCAAGCGGCACAAAGCCCGCAGGCACGGTCGTGACGGTCATGACAACAGCCCCGCCGCGGTCACCAGCGCCTGCGCCACCTCGGCCACCCGCTTGTTCTGGTCCATCGCGGCCTTGCGCAGGAGCGCGTAGGCCTCGTCCTCGGTGATGCCGCGGGCCTTCATGATCATGCCCTTTGCGCGATCGATCACCTTGCGCTCTTCCAGCGCGCGCTTGGTTTCGGCGAGCTCGGTGCGCATGCGCTGCACCAGCCGGAAGCGCGCTATGGCGGCGTCCAGCACCGGCTTCAGCCGTGCAGGCTGCAGCCCGTCCACCACATAGGCCGACACCCCTGCCTCCACTGCGGCAGCCGTCAGCCCGTCGGCGCTGCGGTCCACGAACATCGCCACCGGGCGCTCCTGCGGGCCGGAGGCCAGCGCCAGTTCCTCCAGCACATCGCGGGACGGGTTTTCGATGTCGATCAGTACGACATCAGGGTTGCGGGTTTGGATCTTGCGGGCCAGCCCTGAGGGTTCGGCGATGATGTGAATGTCGAAGTCGCCGGCCTCGCGCAGACCGTCCACAATCATGAAGGCGCGCTCGGGGTCGGTTTCCACGACGATGATGGAGAGGGGCTCGGCCATGGGGAGACCATCGCTGGTTCTGCAGCGCAGCGTAAGGGCAGAGACCCGGAGCCGCGGCCAGCATTGGGGGGTCTGCTGAAACAATGGGCAGGTTGCCCGTACTTCGGGCAGGGTGCGAAACGCGCAGCTCCGCTCCTCTTGGTCTGCCGCGCGGCGGCGGTCATCCCGCAAAAGACCCAAGAAGCAGACTGGCAAATACCGCAGCCGCAAAGAACAAACGAAAGCGGGACCTCTTATCGCGGCGCACGGCTGCGTCAACTATTGCCTCGCTGGCTGCCCTACCGGAAATGGCCGAGGTTGTCGGACCCGAAGAGACTAATGAAACCTGGCAAGGCGGCGCGGGTTTGTTTCGCCAAAGCGTGGCGCTGGGCTACGGCACGGTCGCCCAGGCGGGCCGCCCCATCACGCTGACGCCGCAGCGGCTGGCGGGGCGGAGTCGGCCGCTCCGGCGCCCGGAACGGCGGGCAGAAGATAGTATGACGAAAGTGCCGGCGCCCGCTGCTCTGTCAAGTGGCGCGCATGGCGATGGCACGGGGCCTTGCCCAGTCCGCCTGCAAGCTGGCCAGGGTCTGAAGCAGGACCGTTTTGTTGATGGGTTTGGCGAGGAAGTGATCCATTCCGGCTTCAAGGCAGGCCTCGCGGTCGCTGGTGAAGGCGTTTGCTGTCAGCGCCACAATGGCCGGCTGGGGGATCGGCATGCGGCGTATCTCCTTGGTAGCAGCTATGCCGTCCAGCTCGGGCATCGACATGTCCATCAGGATGATGTCGGGTTTGAGCTCGCGGCAAAGCTCAACGGCCCGCCTGCCGTTCTCGGCCTCTACCAGTTGTACTGGCTGGCCGCGCAGGTACTTTCGGATCAGGAGCCGGTTGGTGCGGTTGTCCTCGGCCAGCAGCACCAAACAATCTTCCAGGGGTGCTGCGTGCGAATACGGAGTGGAGTCGGGAGCTCCGGCGCCCTGCAGCGGGGGGGCCATCTGCACCTCCAGCCGGAAGCAGGCGCCTTCGCCCGGGGCGGATCGAACCGAGATCCTGCCCTGCATGCGTTCCGCCAGCAGGCGCGAGATCGTCAGCCCCAGCCCGGTGCCGCCGAATGCGCGGGTGGTGGCCGTATCTGCTTGGGTGAAGCGGTCGAAGATATGGCGGGCCTGCTGCTCGGATATGCCGATGCCTGTGTCCTCCACCTCGATCTGCAGCCGGTAAGGGTCGTCCTCCGCGCAGCCTACCCGAACGCCGACCGTGCCGGCATTTGTGAATTTCACCGCATTACCGATCAGGTTCACCAGTATCTGGCGCAGGCGGCCGTCGTCGCCGTGCAGATGCGCGGGCAGATCTGGGGCGTAGCTCACCCGCAGTGCCAGCCCCTTTTCGCCGGCCTTCGGCTGCAGCAGGTTAACGGTGCCGCCGATGCAGTCTCGCAGGTCGAAGTCAGCCGGTGCAAAAGCCAGCTTTCCCGCTTCCAGCCGCGACAGGTCCAGGATGTCATTGATGATCTTCAGTAGCGCTTGGGAAGAGTTGCGGATGGTCTCGACATTCTGGCGGTTGTCCTCGTCCAGCGGGGCCTCCGCCAAGAGGTCCGCCATACCGATGATGCCGTTCATTGGGGTGCGGATCTCGTGGCTCATGTTGGCGAGGAATTCAGTCTTGGCCCGGTCAGCCTGTTCGGCGGCCAGCTTGGCCTCTGCGAGTTCCTCGGCCCGGGCGCGGGCCTGCGTAATGTCACGCTCGATGCCGATGACCAGATCCAGAGATCCATCCTCGCCCATCACCGGGACGATATTGGTGTCGAACCAGCGCTCCTCGCCGGATTTGGTGTAAGTGATCATTTCCGTGTGGAAGGGCAGGCCCCGGCTTTTATGCCGCTCGATCTCGCGGATGATGGCAGGGTCGGTTTTGGGCCCGTCCAGCAGGTCCCCCGGTTTCGCTCCAATCGCCTCTTCGGCGCTGTAGCCGGTGAGCCGCGTGAAGGAGTCGTTCACCCAGACAATGCGGCGGTCGGGACCGCTGAGCACGATGCTGTCGGAAGCGTGTTTGGCCACCAGAGACAGCAGGTGCAGCTCGTCCTGGTTCGCCTGCAGCTCGGCATGGGCCTTCTCCAGCGCCAGCTTGCCCTCGTTCAGCTGCGCGTTGCGCTGCGACAAGGTCTGGTTGATGCGGATGAGCGCTTCGCGCAGGCGCACGTCCTCCGAGACATTCCAGTTGACCCCGATCATCCAATGCTGCCCGGCACCGTCAGTGAAGGGGCTGGCGAGGGCGCGGATATGCTTTTCGTTGCCATTGTCTGCGATGATGCGGAAATCGGCCGAGAAGTGCGTGCGGTCCGTCATGGCGGCCTGGAAAGCTGCGGTGACCCGCTCCTTGTCCTCCGGGTGAACCCGGCTCTGCCAGTCGGTGAAGACCACTGGGCCGCCGTCGCGGGGAAGGCCGTAGAGTTCCCGCATGCGGGCATCCCAGATCAGCTGGCCGCGGCTGACGTTAAATTCCCAAATTCCGATCCGGGAGGTCTTCACCGCAACCTCAAGCCGCCGGGTGACCGCATCCAGCTCGTGCTCGCGGCGGCGCAGCGTGCCGATCGCGGTCTGCCGTGCCGCCGACAGCCGGCCGGCCAGGAAGGTCGGAAAGACGATCAGCGCGCCGGCCGCCAGCAGCCCGAACCGCAATTTCCACAGGTTGGGGGGCGCATCCGGCCAGCCGCCCCTGGGCCGCATGGCCAGCAGCCAGGTGCCCTGGGGCAAATGGATATCCATCAGTACCGGATCGTCTTTCAGCACCCCCCGGGAGCCGTAGAACAACTCGCCAGCCGCGCCCTTTCCGTCCTTCCCCATAAGCGCCACGTCGATTCCTATATCAGGAGCCGACAGCTGGGCATTGGCGTAGAGCGCTTCGACGTCGATGACGGCTGACAGGATCCCCCAAAATTCCCGTTCGGGGCCGGTGCCGGAAAAAATGGGCAGCCTGTAGATAAAACCGCGGCCGCCTTGGATCAAGTTCACTGGACCGGCCAGAACCATGTTGCCGCTGTCACGCACTTGGTAGGCGGCCTCCCGCTGGGCGGCATTCCGGTTGTAGTCCAGGCCGAGAATAGCTTCGTTTCCCTGCACCGGATAGACGAGCGAGACAACCAGATCCGGTGCTGCCGCCACGTTCCTGATTTCGCTCATATCGACTACGACCCGGCTGGCAAGCTCGGCAAACCGTTCCTGCTGCATGCCGGGTTCGGTGCTCATCACTGCGGCAAGGCCCAGCAGGAGCTTGTGATCCGCGTTCATCCGCCCTTCCAGATGGGAGCGTATTATGCCGGCCTCATGCTGAACGTGCGCCCGCTGGTTCTGGTAATGAATAGTGGCATTCTGCTTATCGGCATAGAATGAGGCTATGCAAACCACCGCCAAAGCCAGCAGCGCGGGCAGGTAGGTTCGATTGTATAAGGACCGCGCCACGGTCTTGGATATTCGGTGAGCGGCCATCGTGGCACCTCTGAAGTCCGGCGAATCTTTAAAGTATCACAACCCCAAACAACACGATGAACCTTCGGCTTTCCTTAACGGGTGTAAAATATCCGCACGGAATGTGGCTTTTTTGAAACTTGCCGCATTCCGGGTGCCGCGCCGGGCAGGAACTGCGATCTTGCTTTGGGGGCACCGGAGGCAGAGGTGCTTGCCGTCCCGCCACGGCGCCAGTAGATCCCGGTATCCCTTCCAGTGGTCTGCCCGCAGGGGGCGGCTCGCATGTTCCGGAATGACTCAGTGATCAGCAGGCACCTGGAGGCGGGGGGGCGCCGCAGACATGACAGCTTCCGGTCCCGGCTGCGATTCGGCGGCATGGGCTTGATCCGGAAGCGAAGGCGCCGCCGATGGTTCAATGCCAGGACTAGCTTCCGGTCGTAGCGGCCGCAAAGGACCCCTGCGGAGGCCATGCGCGATAGACCCATACCAGCACCTGTGCGCACTAAGGTCAAACCGGTGTCAATCCGCGCAATTCGCTACACTTGGGGGCAACGCTTTGAAAACAGTATGTTTTGGGAAATGGTGCTGCTGGAGAGAATTGAACTCTCGACCTCTCCCTTACCAAGGGAGTGCTCTACCTCTGAGCTACAGCAGCGCCGGTGAGGGGGCTTTTAGGCATAAACGCGGAGGGGCGCAAGAGCATTCTGGACGGTTTTTTTGCACTCCGTTACAGAAGGTGCATGTCAGAGAAGAAAACCCCCAAAAGCGGCAGTTCTTCCGCCTCTCGCGAAGACCGGCTGAAGGCCGCGCTGAAGGCAAACATGGCGCGGCGCAAGGCCCAGGCCAAGGCGCGTGCGGAAAAACGGGACCAAGAAATCAAAAAGAGCGGAGAGTAAGGCAGATGGATTCGATTCTGGTGACGGGCAACGGCCCGCTGAACGGGCAGATCCCGATTGCGGGCGCCAAGAACGCCTGCCTCACGCTGATGCCCGCCACGCTGTTGAGCGAAGAGCCGCTGACGCTGACCAACGCGCCGCGGCTCAGCGACATCAAGACGATGACGCAGCTGCTGCAGTCCCTGGGGGCCGAGGTCTCCAGCCTGCAGGACGGCCAAGTGCTGGCGATGTCGAGCCATGATCTCACCAGCCACGTCGCCGACTACGATATCGTGCGCAAAATGCGCGCCTCCAACCTGGTGCTGGGCCCGATGCTGGCCCGGCTGGGGCAAGCGGTGGTGTCGCTGCCGGGCGGCTGCGCGATCGGGGCGCGGCCGATGGATCTGCACATCCACGGGCTGGAGGCGCTGGGCGCGGAGATAGAGCTGAAGGACGGCTACCTTCACGCCAAGGCGCCCAAGGGGCTGAAGGGGGCTGTGGTGGAGCTGAGCTTTGCCTCGGTCGGCGCCACCGAGAACATCATGATGGCGGCCACGCTCGCCAAGGGCACCACGGTGATCAGGAACGCTGCGCGCGAGCCGGAGATCGTCGACCTCGCCGACTGCCTGCGCAAGATGGGAGCCCAGATCGAGGGCGACGGCAGTCCTGACATCACCATCCAGGGTGTCGACCGCTTGCATGGCGCCACTCACCAGGTGGTGACGGACCGGATCGAACTCGGCACCTATATGCTGGCGCCGGCCATCTGCGGCGGCGAGGTGGAGCTGCTGGGCGGCCGCATTGGTCTGGTCGGCGCCTTCTGCGAGAAACTCGACGCGGCCGGTATCAGCGTCGAGGAAACCGAGAAGGGCCTGAAGGTCAGCCGCAAGAACGGCCGTGTGCGGGCGGTGGATGTGGTCACCGAACCATTCCCGGGCTTCCCCACCGACCTGCAGGCGCAGATGATGGCGCTGATGTGCACCGCCGAAGGCAGTTCGGTGCTGGAGGAGCGGATCTTCGAAAACCGCTTTATGCATGCGCCGGAGCTGGTGCGCATGGGCGCGCGGATCGAGGTTCACGGCGGCACCGCCAAGGTGGCGGGGGTGGAGAAGCTGAAGGGCGCGCCGGTGATGGCCACCGACCTGCGGGCGTCGGTTTCCCTGATTCTCGCAGGGCTCGCGGCAGAGGGCGAAACCGTGGTGAGCCGGGTCTACCACCTGGACCGGGGCTACGAGCACGTGGTGCGCAAGCTCTCCGGTGTCGGCGCGAAAATCGAACGCATCCGGGAGCAAACATGAGCGACGCACGCTTCCACGAGGGCGGTGAGGCACCGCTGAACCTCGGCGCGCTGGAGGCGGAGGATCTGCAGGTGATCTCCGCCCTCGCGCAGGACGCGGTCTTCCCAGTGACGGAGATGTGCTGGCGGGCGGCTGAGCGCCGCTTTGCCCTCCTCCTCAACCGCTTCCGCTGGGAGGATCTGCCGGCTGCCGAACGGCGCGGCCGCCCCTACGAGCGGGTGCAGTCGCTGCTGGTGATCGACAACGTGCTGGGGGTGGCCTCGCAGGGATTCGACCGGCAGGACAAAGATCT
Source organism: Cribrihabitans neustonicus (assembly GCF_048820895.1). Classification (NCBI taxonomy): domain Bacteria; kingdom Pseudomonadati; phylum Pseudomonadota; class Alphaproteobacteria; order Rhodobacterales; family Paracoccaceae; genus Cribrihabitans; species Cribrihabitans neustonicus. The sequence continues at coordinate 8,523 of NZ_JBMERQ010000017.1, read as the reverse complement.
TGTGCTGTCGCTCCTGTCCATCGGCTTCGAGCCGGGCGAGGATGGCGCGGGCCATGTGCTGCTGACCCTGGCCGGCGACGGCGCGATCCGCCTTTCGGCGGAGGCACTGGAAGTCTCCCTGCGCGATGTGACCCGCCCTTACCAGGCTCCCTCGGGCCACGTTCCGCACCACGGCGCCTGATGCGTCCGCTGGCCGCTTTCTGACCCGGAATACCCCGAGGTGAGATGGCCGCAGGCCAAGAGGGGCAGCGCCCCTGCAATGGCCGTCACACTTTTCCCCGCGGCGTCCGGTCCCGCCGCCGCGGGCTTGAGGCTCTCCGGCCAAGCCGCTATTGCGGGCGCAAAGGAGACCCATCGATGCCGCAGTTCCTCAACACCGCCGATGCCGATTTCGAACAGGCCTTCACCGCGCTTCTGGGCGCCAAGCGCGAGGACAGCCCTGATGTGGACGCCGTCGCCGGAGAGATCATCGCCGATGTGCGCGCCCGCGGTGATGCGGCGCTGCTGGAGCTCACCGCGAAATTCGACCGGCTGGAGCTGACCGCAGATCAGCTGCGGTTTTCCGAAGCCGAAATCGCTGCCGCCGTTGCCGCGGTGCCGGAGGAGGAGCGCAAGGCGCTGGAACTGGCGGCAGCGCGCATCCGGGCTTATCACCTGCGCCAGCTGCCCGAGGATGCGCAATGGACCGACGAGACCGGCGCCACCCTCGGCTGGCGCTGGTCGGCGGTGCCTGCGGCCGGGCTCTACGTGCCGGGGGGGCTCGCATCCTACCCGTCCTCGGTGCTGATGAACGCCATCCCGGCCAAGGTCGCGGGCGTCGAACGGCTCGCGGTCACGGTGCCGGCGCCGGACGGGCAGGTGAACCCGCTGGTTCTCTTGGCGGCACAGCTCTCCGGCGTCGACGAGATCTACCGCATCGGCGGCGCCCAGGCGGTGGCGGCGCTGGCCTATGGCACCGAAACCGTGGCCGCCGTCGACAAGATCACCGGCCCTGGCAACGCCTTTGTCGCCGCCGCCAAGCGGCGGGTGTTCGGCAAGGTGGGCATCGACATGATTGCGGGGCCTTCCGAGATTCTGGTGATTGCCGACAGGAACAACAACCCGGATTGGATCGCGCTCGACCTGATGAGCCAGGCCGAACATGACGAAAGCGCTCAGTCGATTCTGATCACCGATGACGCGGAATTCGGCCGCGCAGTGGCGGAAGCGGTGGACAAGCGGCTGGAAACCCTGGAGCGCCGTTCCATTGCGGGGCCCTCCTGGCGCGATTATGGCGCGGTGATCTCTGTGCGCGACCTGGACGAGGCGGCGGCGCTGTCGAACCGGATCGCGCCGGAACACCTTGAGCTTTGCGTCGCCGACCCGGTAGCCCTGAGCGGAAAGACCGTGCACGCGGGCGCCATTTTCCTCGGCCAGTACACGCCGGAGGCCATCGGCGACTACTGCGGCGGCCCCAACCACGTGCTGCCGACTGCACGCTCGGCCCGGTTCTCTTCCGGCCTGTCGGTACTGGACTTCCTCAAACGCACCACGCTCAGCCAGATGACCCCGGACGCGCTCCGCGCTATCGGCCCGGCGGCGGCGGCGCTGGCGGAAAGCGAAAGCCTGGAGGCGCACGGGCTGTCGGTTTCGGTGCGGCTGGACGCGCTGAACGGCTGAGCCTGCGCGTGCAAGAAGGGGCGCTAAGGGGGCGGCCCCTCTGCGCCTTTCGGCGCCTTCACCCCGGGGTGTTTTCCGTCAGAAAGCGATGTGGTCAGTAATGGCTGGTGTAGCCGCCGTCGACTGCCAGCACCTGGCCGGTGACGTAGGAGGCCGCGGGTGATGCAAGGAAGAGCACGGCCGGGGCCAGCTCCTCCGGCTCGCCCCAGCGGCCAAGCGCAGTGGCGGCCTGAAGCCGGGCGGCGACGGCGGGGTCAGCCGCGGCTTTCAGGTTCGGCGCGGTCTTGAAGAACCCCGGCGCCACCGCATTCACGGTGATGCCATGGGGTCCGAGTTCAGCTGCCAGCGCCCTGGTCATGCCATTGATCCCCGCCTTGGCGGTGGTGTAGGCGGCATCGCCGCTCTGCGCGATCAGGCCCGCGATGGAGGAGATGCTGATGATCCGGCCGCGGCCCTTGGGAATCATCTGCGCGGCGGCCATCTGAGCCAGGCGGAAGGGGGAGACAAGATCGACCTCCCACAGGGCCTGCAGGTCATTGCGGGTGAATTCCGCCAGCCCGCGCCGGTCGCGCTGGCCGACGTTGTTGACCAGGATATCGAGCCCGCCCGCATCCGCGATCTGCGCAAATGCCGCTTGCCCCGCGGCCTCATCCGCGACGTCGAAGGCCAGCGGCTGCGCGTCTGCGCCGATCCGCGCGGCGGCGTCCTGGCAGCGTGCGGCATCGCGGCCGTTGATCCAGACCTCCGCCCCGGCGCCTGACAGCAGTCTGGCGGTGGCGAAACCCAGCCCGCTGGTGGCGCCGGTCACCAGCGCGCGCTGTCCTGCCAGCGAAAAGGGCTCATTGCCTGTCATTTTGCGCTCCGTCCTAGCTGCCGGCAGGCTGCGGAGCACAAGGCAGCGTGTCAAGCCTTGCCGCAAGGGCGGCTGGCGCGGGCTCCCGCAGCTCCATTGCCCCGGCGACGGCGGTGCGGTACTGATTCTGCCAACGCCTTTGCGCATATGAGACCGGAAGACATGAGCCGCATCAGCCATATTGAATTGGACGACCGCAACCTGCCGCCCCCGACGCCCGAAATCGAGCAGGAGCGCAAGGTGGCGATCTACGACCTGATCGAAGACAACACCTTTGTGCTGCCGGAGCGTGGCGGCCGCGGTGCACCGGAGGGGCCCTACCGCCTGGGCCTGGCGATCCGCGACAAGCGCCTGGTCTTCGACGTGAACACCGAGGACGGCGGCAAGGCAGCGGAGTTCCACCTGTCGCTGTCGCCCTTCCGCCAGGTGGTGAAGGACTACTACCAGATCTGCGAGAGCTATTTCACCGCAGTGAAAACCCTGCCGCCCAGCCAGATAGAAACCATCGACATGGCCCGGCGCGGCATCCACAACGAAGGCAGCCGGGTGCTGCAGGAGCGGCTGGACGGCAAGGCCGAGGTCGATGATGATACTGCCCGCCGTCTTTTCACCCTGATCTGCGTGCTGCATTTCGGGGGCTGATGCGTGGAGGAGCTGCCTCAGTCCGTTCTGTTCTGCTGCGACTACAATTCCGTCCGCTCGCCCATGGCGGAAGGCATTATGAAAAAATTCTACGGCACCGGCACCTATGTGCAATCCGCCGGTGTCCGGAATGACAGGGAAATCGACGGCTTCTCCATTACAGTCTGCCAGGAAATCGGAGTGGAGCTGTCCCGGCACCGGTCGCGCTCCTTTGACGAGATGGAGCGCTGGGGCGATGATCTCTCCTCTTTCGATCTGGTCGTGGCGCTGTCACCTGCCAGCCAGCGCCGGGCGCTGGAACTCACCCGTTATTTTCACCTCGATGTCGAATATTGGCCAATAATGGACCCTACCGGGCTCGGCGAGACGCGCGATGCCAAGCTACAGGTGTACCGGCAAGCACGGGACCAGATTGTCCAGCACCTGAAAGCCCGCTGGGGCGAACCGACGGAGAGACCATGACCGATACCATTGCGCGCTATTTCGCAGCCTTCAACGCAGGCGATACCGATGCCATGCTGGGGTGCCTTTCTGAGGATGTGGCGCATCACGTGAACGAGGGCAAGATCCGGATGGGCAAGGAGAAATTCGCCGAATTCTGCGCCCACATGAACCGCTGCTACAAGGAGGAGCTGACCGATCTGGTGATCTTCTCCGCCGAGGAAGGCCGCCGGGCCGCCGCTGAGTTCACCGTGAACGGCAGCTACTTGCAGACCGATGCGGGCCTGCCGGAGGCGCGCGGCCAGAGCTACCGCCTGCCGGGCGGTTCGTTCTTCGAGCTTGCGGATGGCAAGATCACCCGGGTTACCACTTATTACAACCTCGCCGATTGGATTGCGCAGGTCTCCCGCTGATGGCTTTGCGGGTCGAGGTCCTGACTGGCACGGCGCTGGAAGACGCGCTGGAGCAGGTGGCGCGGCTGCGCATCGAAGTGTTCCGCGCTTGGCCTTACCTCTACGATGGCGACCTGGCTTACGAACAGGCCTACCTGCAGAGCTATCGCGGCAGTGCCCGCGCCATCGTGGTGGGAGCCTTTGACAGCGGACGCCTGGTGGGGGCCTCGACCGGGGCGCCGCTGGCGGATCACGCGGAGGACTTCGCCGCCGCCTTTGCGGGCAGCGGCATCGCGCTGGAGGACGTGTTTTACTGCGCCGAATCGGTGCTGATGGCGGAATATCGCGGGCAGGGGCTGGGGCATGCGTTCTTCGATGCGCGCGAGGCCCATGCGCGCGCCCACGGCTTCGCCAAGTCCGCCTTCTGCAGTGTGCAGCGCTCCGCGGATCATCCGCTGCGGCCCGAACGCTACCTGCCGCTGGACGGGTTCTGGAGGAAACGCGGCTATGCGCCGCTCGAAGGGGCGGTCGCCCGGTTTTCCTGGAAGGACGTAGACCGGGAGACCGCGACGGAAAAGCCGCTGCAATTCTGGATCCGCGACTTGTAACTTGCGCGGGTGCCGGAAAATGTGAATTTTTCGGCCAAAATTCCTGCAAGAATATTGCGCCCGGCCGCGGGCCGCGCGCCTAGGAGGATACGCCATGAAGATCGCAACCGCTGCCTATCCGCTCGACGCGCTGGAAAGCTGGGCGCAGTATGAAGATAAGATCGGCTCCTGGGTGGCAGAGGCTGCGGGCAACGGCGCCGATCTGCTGGTTTTCCCCGAGTATGGCGCGATGGAACTGGCAACGCTGGACGGCGCGGCGGTGGCGGGGGATCTGCAGGCTTCGATCCGCGCGGTCTCGGAGAAGATGGAGGATGCGGCAGAGCTGCACCTGAGGCTCGCAGCCGAGTATGGCGTGCATATCCTCGGGGCCTCGGCTCCGGTGGAAGGCGGCGGGCCGCTGCCGGTGAACCGGGCGCAGCTCTATGCGCCCTGTGGCAAGCGCGATCACCAGGACAAGCAGATCATGACCCGCTTCGAGCGCGAAGACTGGGGCATCGCGGGCGGCGGCCCGCTGAAGCTCTTCGACACCGCGCTGGGCCGCATCGGCGTGCTGATTTGCTATGACAGCGAGTTCCCGCTGCTGGGCCGCGCGCTCAGCGAGGCGGATGTTATCCTGGTGCCTTCCGCGACCGAAGCGCTGGCGGGCTACTGGCGGGTGCGGATCGGCGCGATGGCGCGGGCCCTGGAAAACCAGTGCGTGACTGCCATGGCCTCACTGGTGGGCGAGGCTGCCTGGTCCGAGGCGGTGGATGTGAGCACCGGCATGGGCGGCATCTTCGGACCCCCCGATACCGGCTTCCCCGGCACCGGCGTGCTGGCCGAAGGCAAGCTGAACGCAGCAGGCTGGACCTACGGCGAGGCGGACCTTGCCGCCATCGCCGCGGTACGTGCGGACGGGGTGGTGCTGAACCGGCGCCACTGGGAGGAGCAGCTGCCCCGCGCCAATTCGATCACAAATGCGGGCACGACCTCATTGCGCCCTTGAAAATCGGGTGAAATGCGCCCATTTAAGCGCACGGCCCGCAGTTTGCCGGGCTAACACAACGATGGAGACAACATGGCCAAGGAAGATACGCTCGAATTTCCCGGTGTCGTGAAGGAACTCCTGCCTAATGCGACGTTTCGGGTCGAGCTGGAAAACGGCCATGAAATCATTGCTCATACGGCAGGCAAGATGCGCAAGAACCGCATCCGTGTTCTGGCTGGCGACCGGGTCCAGGTGGAAATGACCCCCTATGACCTGACCAAGGGCCGGATCAACTACCGCTTCAAGTAAGCCGCTGATCCGCCAAGACATGCAAAGCCCGGCACTGCGCCGGGCTTTTGTTTTGCAGGAACCGGCCTCGCGGCCGGTGCCTCCGGCGGGAGTATTTCCGGCAAGATGACATTAGCGCCCGCCTCCTTCGCTCCCGGGTTCCGGTGGCAGCCGGGAGGCTTTATGAGGGGCGCGAAACAAGGCGAAGGGTGACAGCATGGCATTCATTCTGGGATCGGGCAGCCCGCGGCGGCTGGAGCTTCTGGCACAGCTCGGCGTGCGTCCTGACGCGGTGCGCCCGCCGGAGATCGACGAAACCCCGCAGAAGGGTGAGCTGCCGCGCGGCTATTGCGCCCGGGTCACGCGTGAGAAAGTGGCCGCGGTGCAGGCGGAGGCGGATGATCTGGTGCTCTGCGCAGATACCACGGTGGCGCTGGGCCGCCGCATCCTCGGCAAGCCGCGCGATGCGGGTGAGGCGGCGGAGTTCCTGCTGGCGCTGTCCGGCCGCCGCCACCGTGTGATCACCGCCGTCGCCTTGCGCCGCGGTGACCGGATCTGGGAGAAGGACGTGGTGAGCCAGGTGAAGATGAAGCGCCTGTCGGACGAGGAGCTGAACGGCTACCTCGCCACCGGCGACTGGCAGGGCAAGGCAGGCGCCTATGCCATCCAGGGCCCGGCGGGGGCCCTGATCCCCTGGATCAGCGGTTCTTTCACCGGAATTGTCGGCCTGCCGCTTTCGGAAACCGCAACCCTGCTGCGGGCCGCGGGCCTGCCGCTCTATCAGGAGGCCGCCGCATGAAGGGCCGCAGTATCATCCTCGACCACATCCAGGGCCGCGAAGCCGCCGCGCTGATGGTGAACGGCACGCTGGAGGATTTCCTCATCGCTTCCGACGCGCCGGCGCCGGGCACCGTCTACCGCGCCCGCGCCGACCGCCCGGTGAAAGGGCAGGGCGGCATGTTCCTTACCACTCCGGACGGGCCGGCCTTCCTGCGCCAGGTCAAAGGTCTGGCGCCGGGGCAGATGATCCTGGTGCAGGTCTCGGGCTACGCCGAGCCGGGCAAGGCGATCCCAGTGACCCAGAAGCTCCTTTTCAAGAGCCGCTATGCCATCGTTACCCCCGGCGCGCCGGGCCTGAACGTCTCGCGCAGCATCCGCGACGAGGAGGAGCGCGACCGCCTGCTGGAAATCGCCCATGAGGAAATGGGCGAAGGTGACCACGGGCTCATCCTGCGCTCGGCCTGCGCCGGGGCGGCGCCTGAGGATATTGCCGAGGACATCGCTGCCATGACTGCGCTGGCCGCGCAGGTGCTGGAAGATGACGGCAACGAGCCGGAAGTCCTGGCCGAGGGCGACGGCCCGCACGTTCTTGCCTGGCGCGACTGGGTGGAGCCAGCAGACGTTGAGCGCGCGCCCGGCGGGTTCGAGCGCCTCGGGGTGCTGGAGGCATTGGATACGGCCCGCGGTATTCGCGAAACGCTGCCGGGCGGCGGCTTTCTGTTTATCGAACCGACCCGCGCCCTGGTGGCGGTAGATGTGAACACCGGTTCCGATGCCTCTCTGGCGGCCGGGCTGAAGGCGAACATGGCCTGCGCCAAGGCGCTGCCCCGGGTGCTCCGCGTGCGCGGGCTTGGCGGGCAAATCGTGCTGGATCTCGCGCCGATGCCGAAGAAGGACCGCCGGACTTTTGAAACCTCCCTGCGCGCCGCCCTGCGCGCCGATTCGGAGGAAACAGTGCTGGCGGGCTGGACCAACCTCGGCCACTACGAGCTGCAGCGCAAACGCGGCCGCCCGGAACTGCGCGAGGTGCTGAAATGAGCTGCCCGATCTGCGGCGCGGAAACCGTGCGCGCCTTCCGCCCCTTCTGCTCCCGCCGCTGCGCCGATATTGATTTGGCCAAATGGATGAACGGCGCCTACGCGGTACCGAGCCGGGACCCGGAAGACATTGAAAACGCACTGGAAGAAGCCGAGCGCGCTCTGCGGGGCGAGGAGAATGGCCGCAAACCGCGGCATTCGTGAATTTCATTGAAAAAGCCTCTGGACACCGCCGCGCGCAGCGCATAGAAGGCCCACACCCAAGGCAAACAGCCTTACCCGTGCCCGGGTAGCTCAGGGGTAGAGCAGTGGATTGAAAATCCTCGTGTCGGTGGTTCGATTCCGCCCCCGGGCACCATTTTTCGGGAAAATTATAAAGAATTTCAGTGCGTTAGGCGCTAAGCCTGCCTGTCGGCCCCACTAAGCGCCCTACTGACTGGTTTTGATACCTAGGTTCTCCGTAAGTGTCTGGGAAGCATCCGCGGTTACCCGTTCCAGGCAGAAGCGCGGTGCCTGCTATGAAAAAGCCGTTGCTGGGCAAAGTCCTGATGCAGGGCTACCAGCCAGACGTTGCACCCCCACCCCTATTGGCAAAATGGTGTCAGTGAAAATGAAGCGGGGGCACGGGTGTACCCCAAGCCTACATTGTAGAGTTTTTGCCTCCCCCCCCATCGCCGCGGTGGTTGAGGCTCAAGCTCGACTTGGCTGTCCGCGTGTGATCCTCCCCCAGTGAAGTGGTCCGCCGTTATGTTTAGGAAAACGGAGGATCAGAATGGGAACGAAGCGGCACAAACCTGAAGAAATTGTCACGAAGCTGCGGCAGGTTGAGGTGCTTGTCGGGCGAGGGATGGCGCGG
>NZ_JBMERQ010000016.1:0-55490 GCF_048820895.1 Cribrihabitans neustonicus | reverse complement strand
TGATCCATCGAATGGAGCCAGACCGCCCGCATATCTCTTCAGTCATCCAAATTGTCAAAGAGCAGGCATCCAACTTCAAGTCAGGGCGCAAACCCCGGAGGCCAAAAACCAGACCGAAGCGCCAATCTTCCGGCGCGCCCGCCTCGCTCATCCTCAAGATGCCGCTGTCTCTCCAGCCGTCCGCCCGTCTCCCCGAGCTGCCCCGGCGCCTCTCCGCCGCGTTTCCCGTCCCTGGCTGGCGTTGCCGCCGTGCCGTCCGGTGTGTCCCCGTGGCGCCTCAGCGCCGCCGGTGAAGGGGGTTCTACGGATAGACGCAGAGAGTCGCAAGAGCTTTTTTGAAGTTTCTTCCACTTTCTGCCTGGGACAAGTGAACTGTCATTGAAGTCAAACACTTATACTTAAACTCGCCGCGACTTCGCTAAGGGCACCGCTTCCTCATGAGCCGAGGCAAACAGGAGCTCTACAAGGCCTTCTCCCAGGCAGGGACCAGATCTAGAGGTTCGGGGACCGAGGGGCACAAGAGGAAAGCCTTTAAGGCGACTCGCTTCAGCCCTAGAGGTCCCGTGAAACAGCCTCGGCAAACTCGCCGCGGCTTGCGCGGCCACGCACCGCCCAAGGCAACCGGGCGGCCGATAGGAACGGGAAGCCGCCCTGCCCCTGCCCTATAGCAGGCGCGGATACTGCAATCAGAAGTCTTCCCAACCCTGCACTTCGGACGCCGCGGCCTGGCCGGAGCCATTGGCAGCAAGGCACGCAGGGGCACGCTCCCGGGTGCTGCCAGCGGACGGCGCGGGACGGGAGAGCTGGACGGCGGGCGCGCCGGATCCCTTGGCACCTGTTTTGAACTTGCCGACTTCATGCATCAGCTGACCTGCATCACTGGATAGCGTCTGGCTGGCAGCGGACGTCTGTTCCACCATGGCGGCGTTCTGCTGGGTAACCTGGTCGAGCTGGGACACGCCGGTGTTGATCTCGCCGAGCGAGGTCGACTGCTCGGCGGCGCCGGCGGCGATTTCGCTGATGTGCGAGGAGATGGTTCCGACGGACTTAATGATCTCCTGCAGCTCGGTCCCCGATTTACCCACCAAGTCGACCCCGTTGACAACGTGCTGCTTGCTCTGGCCGATCAGCTGTTTGATCTCCCCCGCCGCGTCGGAGGACCGCTGCGCCAAGGCGCGCACTTCGGATGCGACGACCGCAAAGCCGCGCCCGGCCTCCCCTGCCCTTGCAGCCTCGACGCCGGCATTCAAGGCCAGCAGGTTGGTCTGAAAGGCGATATCATCGATGACGCTGATGATCTTCGATATCTCCTCGGACGAGCTTTCGATTTGCGACATCGCGGCGATCGCGTCGCTCACCACCTGGCCGCTGCGCTCGGCCGTGGTCTGCGCTTCGCCAACAATGCCTTCGACCTTGCGGGCGCCTTCCGCGGCCGACCGGACGGTGGCAGCCAGCTCCTCGATGGCGGCGGCGGTCTGCTCGAGCGTCGCCGCCTGGCTTTCGGTTCGCTGGGAAAGGTCGCCTGCCGATTGCGCGATTTCATCGGCGGTGCGCTCCACCGCGGCGGAGACCTGTTTTACGGTGATGACAGCAGAATCCAGCTGCTCGGCGGAGCGATTGAAGGCCTCGCCGAGGGCGCCGATGTCTTCCTGATCCGAAATCTGCACCCGGTAGCCGAGGTCACCGGCGCTCATCGCATCAAGCCCGCGGGCGATTTCCTGCAGCCCGAGACGGCGCGCGGTAACGTCGGTGGCAACCTTCACGACGCGCTCCACTTCGCCGTCCGGTCCCTCGACCGGGGCGTAGGTCGCCTGGATCCAGATGGTCGAGCCATCCTTGGTCACGCGGGGAAATTGATCGGTGAACACCCGTCCGTCGGCCAGTTCCTGCCAGAAACTGCGGTATGCGCTGCTTTTGGCAAGATCCGGCGCGACAAACATCGAGTGGTGCTGCCCCTGGATCTCGTCCAGCCGGTAGCCAAGAGCGTTGAGAAAATTCTCGTTGGCGGTCAGGATGGTGCCGTCCGGCTTGAACTGGATTGTAGCCTGGGTCCGGTCGATCATACCCGCAATCACCTTGTCCATATCGGCTTGCTGTCCGGAGGCACGGCGTTTCTTTTTGAAGATCACAGTTAAGTCTCCACTCTTGCAAAAAATCTGGGCCAATACCGTCAAACTGCCCCCCAGAAAGTGAAGATTCCTTTTACCAGCCGCTGCCGGGCGGCCGTTTTTTCGTTGAAACACTGATGAAAACCGCGGCTGACGGGCAGATGCCCGCCCGCAAACCTCTTAGGAAACCTTCGGAAACGTTTCGAAGCTGGGAAGACAGATAAGGCTTCGCACCGCTTCGGCAATTGCCGCGCAAGGGCAGGCAGTGGCGGACCGAGGAGGATTCGAACCCCCGACCCCTTGATTCGTAGTCAAGTACTCTATCCAGCTGAGCTATCGGTCCACTGCGCGCCGGTTCCCGCCCGGCACCGCTGCCTGTACGCCCCGAAAGCCATGACTGGCTTTATTGCCCGGGGGTCTGGAAACCCGGGCGGAGGCTAGTGGCGGACCGAGGAGGATTCGAACCCCCGACCCCTTGATTCGTAGTCAAGTACTCTATCCAGCTGAGCTATCGGTCCACTGGTGGCGGGGTTTAATCTTAGCAGAGAGAAGCCGCAACCCCAAAAACGAAAATTCTTGCGGGAGGCCCGGTGGGGAACCTGCGGGCTCAGACGGTACCGTCGCCCTTCGGCAGGCAGATCTCGAAGACGGTGCCTTCGGGGCCGGTCCGTTTCAGCGTGACCGTGCCGCCGTGGCCGCGAGCCAATTCCCCCGCGATGGCAAGGCCCAGGCCGGTGCCGCCCTTGCGGGTGCCGCCCTGGAATGGGGTGAACAGGTTGTCGAGCGCCTTTTGCGGCAGACCGGGGCCGGTGTCGGCGACCTCGATCCACCAGGCATCGCGCTCCTCCCGTGCGGCGATGGTGACGCGGCCGGCGGTTCCCGTGCCTGCAATCGCCTGGCGGGCATTGCGCACCAGGTTCATGATAATGCGGTAGAGCTGCTCGGGATCGGCGCGCAGCATCATGCCAGGCGGAACCTCGTTCAGGATTTCGATACCCTCCTCATCCGCGGCCAGGGCTTCGCTGCTGGCAATGTCGCCGCAGACCTGGTGCAGGTTCACATGGGCAAAGGCCGGGGCCGGCTCCTCTGCCCGGCCGAAAGCGAGGGTGCCTTCGCACAAGGAGACCGCGCGGGTGATGGAATTCACCAGCTTCGGCGCCAGCCGCCGCACGAGCGGGTCCTGGCTGGCTTCGATCCGGTCGGTGAAGAGCTGTGCCGAGGTCAGGATATTCCGCAAATCGTGGCTTACCTTGGCCACCGCTCCGCCCAGCTGCGCCAGCCGTTCCTTCTGCTTCAGCGCATGGGTAAGCTCGGTCTGCAGCTTCATCAGCGCCTCTTCCGCCTCGCGCAGCTCCACCACACCGGCTTTGGGCTGGATGATGCCGCGGGCGTCCTCGGGCGCGGCGGCGTAGCGCTGCATGTAGCCGATCACGCCCTTGATCGGCTTCACCAGGAAGATCCGCACCGCGGCAAACAGCAGGAGCGCCGTCACAATCGAGATCACTGCCGACAGGATCAGGATGCGCACACCGTAGTCGAGCATCGCCGCCCTGAGCGGCGCGGTCTCCATGGTGACCTCGATCAGCAGACCCGCATCGCGCACCGGCGCGCCGATCACCCGGATAATCTCGTTGCGGGGCGTCACCAGACGCAGCAGCGCGTCGCGGATCAGGACAAAGGCGCTGGCATCGCGCAGGTCATAAGTTGCATCGATCGGGCGGGGGATGGGCGAGGCCAGCATCAGCTGGCGGATCTCGTCGCGGCGTAGAACCACGTTATAGACGCCCGCGTTCTCCAGCAGCTCCGCCTCGAGGTCGGTGTCCAGCATGTCGTCGGCCAAAAGCGCAAGCGATGCGATCTGCGCCCGTTCCAGCCGGTCGGAGAGGTAGTCCAGCCGGAAGCGCGCGATTGATGGGACAAAGATCAGGACTTCCGCCAGCATCACGAAGACCGTGGTCAGGACCAGAAATCTCCCCGATAGCGTGTTGAGCATTCCCCAGCCCTATATTCAAGGAATCCAGCGCTGAACCAGCCGCACCGCGCGTTTAACCAACTCACTATCAAATAGCCGGGGCGAGAAATAGGCCCCCGCGGCCCGCTTGTTGACCTCACCGATTGTCGGGTAAGGCGCCACCATGGCCGCCACATGGCTCATCTTGAGGTTATTGACGAGCACCAGCGACCACAAGCCGATCAGTTCCCCCGCCTGACGGCCAGCAATGGTTGCCCCCACGGGACGCCCCTTTACCACCATCACCTTGATGAAACCTTCGGAACAGCGCTCGGCAATTGCGCGGTCGTTATGATCGTAGCTGAACCGCGCGACGTCCAGATGCGCACCGTATATATCGCGGGCCTCGGCCTCGGTCAGCCCAACCTGCGCCAGTTCCGGCTCGGTGTAGGTGACGCGGGGAATGTGGCTGGTCTTTGCCTTGGAGGGCAAGCCGAAGAGGATCGAGCGGATCACCACATTGGCGTGGTAGCCCGCGAGATGGGTGAATTGCATGCCGCCTGCCACGTCCCCAATGGCATAGACCTTCTTGTTAGTGGTGCGCAGGCTGTCGTCCACCTTGATACCCGTGCCCGCAGTCTCGATCCCAGCAGCCTTGAGGTTCAACCGTGCAGTATTAGACTTGCGCCCCACCGCCACCAGGAGGTGCGATCCCTTGAACAGGCGGCCGTCCTTGCATCCGACCTCCACCGCGCCCGCGCTGCCGCGCACCTCCGCGGCATGCGCACCCTCGGCGACCTCCACGCCCTCTTCGCGCAGCCGCTCCAGAACCAGCGCCGCCGCGTCCGGGTCTTCGGCGCCCAGCGCCCGGGCGCCTTCGATCACGGTGACCTTGCAGCCAAGCCGCACATGCGCCTGCGCCATTTCGACTCCGATCGGCCCGCCGCCGATGATGAGCAGGTGATCCGGCTTCTCGCGCAGGTCAAACAGCGTCTCGTTGGTCTCATAAGGCACCTTGTCCAGCCCCGGCACCGGCGGAACCAGCGGCGACGAGCCCGCAGCGATCACGATCCGCCGCGCGGTGATGCGGTGGGGACCCGCCTCAACCTCGTCCGGGCCGGCAAAGGCACCGTACTCCCGGATCACCCGGACCCCCAGCCCTTCAAATCGCTCCTGGCTGTCGGCCGGCGCGATGGTTTCGATGATTTGATGCACGTGATCCTTGGCAGCCGCATAGTCGGGCTGCGGCGCATGATCCGGAACCCCAAAGGCGGACGCATGCGATTGTCCATGTGCGGCCTTGGCGCTGGCCAGCAGCGCCTTGGAGGGCACGCAGCCGTAGTTCAGGCAGTCGCCGCCCATTTTCCCGCCTTCCAGCAGCACCACTTCAGCGCCCATCTGGCTCGCACCGGCCGCCACTGAAAGCCCGCCTGACCCTGCTCCGATGACAAGGAGATCACATTTGATACGGCTCATCGTCACTGTCCCCTCTGCTGGTCCTTCGCCTTGGCCGCCGCCCGCAGCTTGCCCCGTACAGTTTTCACGATGATCGGCAGCACCGCCAGCCCGCAGAGCCCCAAAATCGGGCCGATTACGTAAGGCTCCCACAGCAGGCTCAGATCCGGCGCGCCGCCACGGCCGAAAACCTCGCCCAGCCCGACGCCGATCCAAGTGAAGACCAGAGCACCGGGAATGATGCCCACCGCAGTGGTCCACAGGAAGGTGCGGAACTTCACCCCGACCAGCGCGGGCAGGAGGTTGGCGGCAAAAAAAGGCACCGCAGGCACCAGCCGCAGCAGAAGCAGCACTTCCGCCTCATTCTCGCGCAGGCCGCGCTTCAGGGTCTCGATCCGCCCCTCGGCGGCCTCCAGCTTGGCCGTCAGCATCCGCCCCAGCCCCCAGCGCGCCGCAAGGAAGATACCCGCCGCCCCGATGGTGGCCGAGACCACATTGATAGCGGTCCCCGCTGCCAGTCCAAAAAGGAATCCCCCGGTGACGGAGGCCACCGTGGCTCCCGGCAGAGAGAAAACCACGATCAGGATGTAGGCCGCCATAAACAGCGCAGCCATGCCGAGGTAGTTGCGGTCCCGGAATGCCTCCAGCGCCTCCCGATGCTCCCGCAGGGTCTCGAAGGTCAGATAGTCGCGCAGCAGTACCGCGCCGGCCAGCGCCGCCGCCAACAGCGCGAGCAGCGGCAGATAGCGGATCAGTCCTGGCCCGCCCTTGGCGCGGGATTTGGGAGAATCAGTCATTCGTCCTTTCCGGTCTCTAAGGCAGATGCCCGGCGCGTGCCCCGGGTGTCATCCTTAAGCTTGCTACGAGTTAATTGGCCCGCCTGCGAGGCCGCGCAGCCCCGGCTCACAGCTGCTTGATCAGCAAGGGTGCAATCGTGAGCCTCTTTGCGGATTCGCGCGGCCGATGTTACAGGCAGCCCCGGAACCGGGGCATTCCGGCGCCTGTTCGGGCAGAAATGTTGCAGATCGGGCGGAAAACCTGCCCCAATGGGTTTGACTTGCCCGCCATTCCCTTCTAGAGACCGGGCTTCGAGATAGACCCCGGGGGGCCGATTCCGCGCCGCACCCGCATTCAAGTTGGAGACCGGAGCGATGAAACGCACCTATCAGCCTTCGAACCTGGTTCGCAAACGCCGCCACGGCTTCCGTGCGCGCATGGCCACCAAGGCAGGCCGCAAGATCCTGAACGCACGCCGCGCCCGCGGCCGCAAAGAACTGAGCGCATAAGCTCAGTTCCCGCGTCGACGGACATGACACCGCCGGAGGCCCCCAAGGACGGCAACGCTGCCCGCGGGGACACGCCTCCGGCGGTGTCCGTTTGTGCATCCGATGCACCAAAGATCGAGGTCCTGGCAAAGCGCCGTGACTTCCTCGCCTGCGCCCGCCCGCCTGCCCGCAAGCAGGGCACCAAGGGGATGATGGTCCAGGGCCGAAACCGGCAGGATGCCGGTGAAGGCACCGGCATCCGCGTGGGCTTCACCTGCTCCAAGAAGGTCGGCAACGCAGTTGCCCGCAACCGTGCCAAGCGCCGCCTGCGCGAGGCCGCGCGGATGATTCTGCCCGCGCATGGCCGCCCGGGCTGGGACTACGTGCTGATCGGCCGCGCGGCCGAGACCGCCCAGCGCCCCTTCGAGGAGCTGAAGTGCGACCTGATCTACGCCTTGAAGAAGATCCACGGCCAGTAACAGCGGCTCTGGCCCCTGCCCGCCCCCTGGCCGCATTGCCTCGCGGCCCGGACGGGCCTATCTACCCCTCATGACTCCGCTGGCCCACATCCTTGCGCTGCCCGTGCGCGCCTACCGGCTCTTGTTCAGCCCCTGGGTCGGCTTCAACTGCCGCTACCAGCCCACCTGCTCGGCCTATGCGCTGGACGCACTGGAGAGGCACGGGGCCCTCAAGGGCGCCTGGCTCACCATCCGCCGCATCGGCCGCTGCCACCCCTTCGGCGGCGACGGCTATGACCCGGTGCCGGGCAGCGATCCCTCCCATGACCGTGGCGGCCCCACCCGCGGAGACAGCACGCAGGACCGATCGCGGAGCTGAAACCGCTATTTCTTCTCGAAGAAGATCGTGAGCTCGCCCAGCGTCACGCCGTAGCGGCTCATGTAGGCTTTGTTCAGCAGGCACCCGTCCTCCATCAGCCACATCCAGTCATCGAAGGACACCCGCATGGTGTCTCCCCCGGCATCTGCAGGTCGATGGTAAAGGTCCAGTTGAACGTAGCGCCGCGCTCTTCCCCGCGGGCGATGCCTTGAACGCCGTCCGCCGTGCCTTCCCAGGTGTCTTCACCGGTCTTGGTCAGCGTCCAGATCCGCTGCTCGGTGCTGCCATCGGAATAGCGGAAGTCCTCTGTCAGGGTCAGCCGCTCGCCATCCCATTCCCCGGCGATATCCACCACGAAGCGCCGCCGCACGGTGCCGAAACGGTCCGCGAACTGCCCGTAAGCCACTGCGCTCCCGTCGAGATACTCTTCGAGATTTAGCTCCTTGCCGCTCAGTTTGTCATCGGACAGGCTGGGCCGCCCGCAGGAGGCCAGCGCGGCAATCCCTGCCTCCCCAAGCCCCAGGGCGGCCCACCCGGCCCAACGGCGCCGGCTTGCGGATTCTCTCGCGGCTGTCATCGCTCGCGACTCTCAACGATCACGCCTTGCATTCCGTACCGACTACGCAGGCCCCGCCGGTTTGGATGACTTGCCATTTGCCGCGCCAAGACCGGGCCGCCGCATATTTTCCTTGGCAAAATCCCCGTCCTCGGCTACGGGGCCGGCATGCTTGATGATGATCTGGACGAAATCCACCCGCTGTTTGCCGGGGCCCCCGCCACCACCGAGTTCAAGAAGCTCCGGAAGCGAATCGTGCGCTACACGCGCGAGGCGATCGAGCAATACGGCATGGTGGAACGGCGCTCCGACGGCAGCACGCCGAAATGGCTGGTCTGCCTTTCCGGCGGCAAGGACAGCTACACGCTGCTCGCGGTGCTCTACGAGCTGAAGTGGCGCGGCCTGCTGCCGGTGGACCTGCTGGCCTGCAATCTTGACCAGGGACAGCCCGGTTTCCCGGCCACGGTACTGCCCGAGTTCCTCGAGAAGATGGGTGTGCCGCACCGGATCGAATACCAGGACACCTACTCCATCGTGGTGGACAAAGTCCCCCAGGGACGCACATATTGTGCCCTCTGTTCGCGGCTGCGGCGCGGCAACCTTTACCGGATCGCCCGCGAGGAAGGCTGCTCGGCGGTGGTGCTGGGGCATCATCGGGACGACATCCTGGAAACCTTCTTCATGAACCTGTTCCACGGCGGCCGCCTGGCAACCATGCCGCCCAAGCTGGTCAATGAAGAGGGCGATCTCTTCGTTTTCCGCCCCCTCGCCCACGTCGCCGAGGCGGACTGTGAGAAATTTGCCCGCGCGATGAACTATCCGATCATTCCCTGTGATCTCTGCGGCAGCCAGGACGGGCTGCAGCGGCAGCAGGTGAAGCAGATTCTCGACCAGTGGGAATCAAACAGCCCGGGCCGCCGCCAGGTGATGTTCCGCGCCCTGATGAATGCGCGCCCCTCGCATCTGCTGGACCCCGCCCTGTTCGATTTTTCCGGGCTGGAGCTCAAAAAAACCGCAAGCAGCGAAGAAAATCCGGAAATCCCGAAGCTGCGTTAACTCCCGGGTCAGAACCCAGACCTAATCTGCGGATTGCACGAAGGCTGCAGGCGAAAGGTCTGAATATGACAAACAGGGGTCCAGGTCTCCTGGCACGCATCCGGAAATCCGCTGCCCCGGTCCTGTTCGGGCCGCCCGGCCTGGCGTTCCTGCCGGCCCTCACCCTCGCCACCTACTGGCTGGGCGGGGAGGTCGCGCTGCTGATCGTGGCGCTTGGCGCGCCGCTGGTGATTGCGGCGGCCAGCGGGCTGACGCGCCGCGCACCTGCCGCGCAGCCCAGGGATGGGGTTACCGGCATGATTCTGCGTGAAGGGTTCGAGGCGGCAGCAAGCCGTATTCACGCGGACAGCGCGGCCTCCGGCCTGCGCTCGGCGCTCTATATCCTGGACGTTGACGACTACAAGCACGTCGCGGACCGCCACGGGCAGGAAGCGGGCGACCGCGTGATGCGCCATTGCGGCACCCAGATCGCCGCAATTTTGCGCAACAACGATGTGGTCGCGCGGATCGGCGACAGCCGCTTTGCCGTCTGCATCGGCCCGGTAATGCAGCTGGACCTCGAGCTTTGTATCCAGATGGCCGGCCGCATGCAGGCCGCGGTAGAGGAGCCGCTGGCACTGGATGGCAGCACGCTCTATGTCTCCTGCTCGATCGGCTTCTGTCTGCGCAGCCGGGCGCCGGGAACCGCCGCGAGCGAGTGGATCGCCGCCGCCCACGCCGCGCTCGGCGAGGCCCAGAGCAACGGCCCGTCCAGCATCCGTGCCTATTCCGCCGACATGTCCGAACGCGTCACCGCGCGCAGCAACCTGCGCGAAGAGGCGGCGGCCGCACTTGAGAGCGGCCAGATCCAGCCCTGGTTTCAGCCCCAGATCTGCACCGATACCGGCCGGGTCTCCGGGTTTGAGGCGCTGGCGCGATGGTCGCATCCCGTCCAGGGCCTGATCCCGCCCTCCACCTTTCTGCCCGCATTGGAGGCGGGCGGGCTGATGGAACGCCTGAGCCAGGTGATGCTCTACCACTCGCTGGTGGCGCTCAAATCCTGGGATGCCGCCGGGGTTTCGGTGCCGCGGGTGGGCGTGAACTTCGCCACCCAGGAGCTGCGAAACCCGGCGCTGGCCGACCGGATCCGCTGGGAGCTGGAACGCTTCGAGCTGCCGCCGGGGCGGCTGACGGTGGAGATCCTCGAAACCGTGATGACCGACCAGCCCGACGATGCCGTTACCCGCAACATCCTCGCCCTGGGCGAGCTGGGCTGCCAGATCGACCTCGACGATTTCGGCACCGGCCATGCCTCCATCGCCGCGGTGCGCCGTTTCAACATCTCCCGCATCAAGATCGACCGTTCCTTCGTGATGAAGGCGGATCAGGATCCCGGCCAGCAGAAGCTGATCGCTGCCATCCTCACCATGGCCGAACAGCTCGACCTGGACACATTGGCCGAAGGGGTGGAGACGGCCGGCGAACACGCGCTCCTGTCGCAGCTGGGGTGCGGCCATGTGCAGGGCTTCGGCATCGGCCGCCCGATGCCCTTCGATCAAACCCTGGATTGGATTGCCGCGCATCAGGCCCGGCTGCAGGACGCCCCCGCCATCGGCCGCGGCGCGTATTAGGCCGCGCCGAATCGGCCCGCCCCCGCTGCGGAAGCCTGCGGCGCAACGCCGGCCATCCCCGGCTCCGGGACGATGTGCCGCCCCGCCCCGGCCGCCGCGCCTGGCCTTGCTCCCCGATTCTGCTTGACCTTTGCGGCCCACGTCTGTTGAACCCCACCTGTCATACTATGCACGAGGTGGCAGTCCCCAATGGACGATCAGAACAAAAATCTCATTCTCGCAACCGCACTCAGCTTTCTGGTGATCCTCGGCTGGTACGTCGTCTTCCCGCCGCCGGAGCCGGAGCGGGCGCCTGAGACCGCGATCAGCGAAACCGCACCGGAAAGCCGCGCCGCCGCGCCTAGCGCCGCCGAGGCTGAAGCGGATTCCGTCCCCGCAGCCGAATCGGAGGCTGGCGGGGAGGCTGGGCGCGTTGCCATCGAAACCCCGCGGATCAAAGGCAGCATTTCGCTGCGCGGCGGCCGGATCGATGATCTGTCGCTGAAGGACTACCGGGTTTCGATTGAAGAGAATGCCGAGATCGTCAAGCTGCTGAAGCCCGCGGGCGAACCGCACGCCTATTACGCGCTGTATGGCTGGGCGGCCGGGGCCGGGCTGGCGGCAGGCGACGTGCCGGGGGCGAACACCCTGTGGCAGGCCGAGGAAGGCGCGGCCCTCACGCCCGGCAGCCCGGTGACGCTGACCTGGGACAACGGCAAGGGGCTGACCTTCACCCGCACTGTCTCGGTGGACAAGGACTACATGTTCACCGTCACCCAGGCGGTCACCAACGGGTCCGGCAACAGCGTTGCGCTGGCGCCCTACGGCACGCTTGCGCGCCACGGCGAACCGGAGAACCTGAAGAACTTCTTCATCCTGCACGAAGGCGTCGTCGGCATGGCCGATGGCGAACTGGCCGAGATCGACTATGACGACATTGCCGATTTCGACCCCGACCCGCGCGACGGCTCGCTGTCGAAGGTGCGCCAGGTCGAGAATAACGGCTGGATCGGGTTCACTGATCATTACTGGATGTCGACCCTGGTCCCCGCGCCGGGCCAGAGCTTCCGGTCGCTAGTGAAATTCGACCCGCGCCGCGAGATCTTCCAAACCGACGTGGTGCTGCCGACGATGAGCGTCGCTTCGGGCGAAACCGCCGAGGTCACCACCATGCTGTTCTCCGGCGCCAAGGAATGGGCGACCATCCGGGCTTACGAGAAATCCGGCATCGAAGGCTTCCTCGATTCGATCGACTGGGGCTGGTTCTTTTTCCTTACCAAGCCGATGTTTGCGGTGCTCCATTGGCTGAACCAGCTGATCGGCAACATGGGCTGGGCGATCATCGGCCTCACCGTACTGATCAAGATCCTGGTCTTCCCGCTGGCTTTCAAATCCTACGCCTCGATGGCGAAGATGAAGGAACTGCAGCCGGAAATGGAGAAGCTCAAGGAGCGCGCCGGCGATGACCGCCAGCGGATGCAGAAGGAGATGATGGAGCTCTACAAGCGGGAGAAGGTGAACCCCGCCGCAGGCTGTCTGCCGATCCTGATCCAGATCCCGATCTTCTTCTCGCTCTATAAGGTGATCTTCGTCACCCTGGAACTGCGCCACGCGCCCTTCTTCGGCCCTTTCCAGGACCTGAGCGCCCCGGACCCGACGTCGATCTTCAACCTGTTCGGCCTGCTGCCCTGGGCCGCGCCGGCGCCGGAAAGCATCCTTGGGCTGGTCTTCATCGGCATCCTGCCGCTGCTGCTCGGCATCTCCATGTGGCTGCAGCAGAAGCTGAACCCGGCGCCGACCGATCCGACTCAGCAAATGATCTTTGCCTGGATGCCCTGGGTGTTCATGTTCATGCTCGGCGGCTTTGCCTCCGGCCTGGTGGTCTACTGGATCGCCAACAACACGATCACCTTCACCCAGCAGTACCTGATCATGCGCAGCCACGGCTACAAGCCGGACGTGTTCGGCAACATCAAATCGGGTTTCAAAAGGAAGCCCAAGGCGGACACAAAATGACGCACACCGTTACGGACATCTGGCGCCACCCGCTCAAATCGCACGGGCAGGAAGCGCTGGAGAAAGTAACCCTGACCGCCGGGCAGACTATGCCCGGCGATCGCGTTTGGGCGGTGGCCCATGAGGCGTCCAATGCCGATGGATGCGAATGGATGCCATGCGCCAATTTCACCCGCGGCAGCAAGGCGCCAGCGCTGATGGCAATCCGCGCCCGGCTCGAAGATGCAACCGGAGAGCTAACGCTGTCGCACCCGGACCGTCCCGACCTGCGTTTTTACCCCGAGGACCCGGCCGACCTGCCCCGCTTCCTGGAGTGGCAGAAACCGCTGACGCCCGCGGACCGCGCAGCTTCGGTCCGGATCGTGCGGGTGCCGGGCCGAGGCATGACCGACACTCCCTTCCCTTCGGTGTCGCTCTGCAACTGGGCGACGCACCGTGCGGTAGAGCAGGCAATCGGTCATGATCTGTCGCCCAAGCGCTGGCGCGGCAACATTTGGTTCGACCTGGGCGAGGCCTGGGCCGAAAATGAGCTGCTGGGCCGCGAGGTCCAAATCGGAACGGCGGTCTTTGCGGTGCGCGAGCGGGTGCGCCGCTGCCTCGCAACTACCGCCAACCCGGAGACAGGCGAGCGCGATGCGGACACGCTGAAAACCCTGCAGGACACTTGGGGCCATCAGGATTTTTCGGTCTATGGCGAAGTAGTCCGGAGCGGTGAGATCCGTCTCGGCAATGCGGTGGAGGTGCTGTGATGCATATGCAATTTCCCCTGGCCGAAGCGCCGGATGAACTCTCGGCCGAAAAGGGCCGCAAGCTGTTTGCGGGGCAGACCGAATTCCTCAAGGGCGTGGTCGCGATGAACGGCCTGCCGCCCGCCGACCGGGTGGAGATCTGCTTTGCTGGCCGCTCCAACGTCGGCAAGTCGAGCCTGATCAACGCACTTACCGGCACCAAGGCGATCGCGCGCGCCTCCAACACGCCGGGCCGCACGCAAGAGATCAACTATTTTACCCAAGGCCCGGACCTCTACCTTGTCGACCTGCCAGGTTATGGCTACGCCAACGCGCCGCTTGCGGTGGTTGAAAAGTGGCAGAAGCTCCTGAAGCAGTATCTCTCGGGCCGGGCCTCCCTGCGCCGCGCTTTCGTTCTGATCGACAGCCGCCACGGCGTGAAGAAGGTCGATGAGGAGATCATGAAGCTTCTTGACGGTGCAGCCGTCACGTTCCAATGCGTTCTGACGAAATCCGACAAGGTGAAGGAGAAGGACCGCGCCAAGGTGCTCGATCAGGTCCGCGGCGCGCTGGCCAAACACCCGGCTGCCTATCCGGAAGTCGTGCTGACCTCCTCGGAAAAAGGTGACGGCATCGCGACTCTGCGCGCGATCATCGCAAACCTCTGATCCTGCTTCCGGAGGCCTGAAGGCTTCGCTCCAGGCCGGGGTATCCATCTGCGGCCAGCGGCTTCAGACGTGCTGGGCGCCGTTCACCTCGATTTCGGCGCCGGAAATATATGAGCTGTCAGGGGAACACAGGAAGTAGATTGCCGCCGCCACTTCCTCTGGCTGACCCAGCCGCTGCAGCGGCAGCTTCTCGACGATCTTCTCGGTCCCGGGGCTGAGGATCGAGGTCTCCACCTCACCCGGTGCAATGGCGTTCACACGCACGCCCAGCGGGCCGAAGTCATGCGCCATCTCCCGTGTCAGCGCCGCCAGTGCCGCCTTGGAGGTGGCGTAGGCCGCGCCTGCAAACGGATGGACCCGGCTGCCCGCGATTGAGGTCACATTGACTACCGAGCCTTTGGCCGCGGCCAGCTCGTCCTTCAGCCCGCGGGCCAGAACCACCGAGGCGAAGAAATTCACGTGAAACACTTTGCCCCAGTCCAGAAGGTCGGTGTTAAGCGTGTTGAGCCGTTCGCCCTCCGGCCCCTTGGGCGAAATGCCTGCATTGTTCACCAGCGCATCGAGCTTGCCGTCCAGACGTTCCTGGATCTCTCCCACCACGTTGATCGTGCCCGCCGGGTCTGAAAGGTCGAGCTGCACGTGGTTCTCCGCACCGCCGCCCCAGGGGCATTCCTTGGGAAACGGCTGGCGCGAACAGGTGATGACCCGCCAGCCCTCCGCATTGAAACGGCGCACGGTGGCGTGGCCGATGCCGCGGCTGGCGCCGGTCAGCAGCAGGGTTTTCTGGCGCATGGCGCAAACTCCCGGGAGGATGACATTCGCGCCACAGCCTAGCAGCCATGCCGGCAGCTGCAACGGCGCAAGCGGCACATCCCTTGGCAGAACGGCTGGAAAGGCGTAACACAGCCTGCCAAAGGGACCCAAGCGATGAAGAAACAGAACATGAACCGCGACTGGATTGCTACAGCTGAAACCCTGTCGAGCGCCCTGCCCTACCTGCAGCGCTTCTCCGGGGCGATTGTCGTCATCAAGCTGGGCGGCCACGCCATGGGCAGCGATGAGGCGATGGAAACCTTCGCGCGCGACATTGTGCTGATGCGCCAGGTCGGGGTGAACCCCGTGATCGTCCACGGGGGCGGGCCGATGATCAACGAAATGCTCAAGAGGCTGGAGATCAAGTCGGACTTCGTGAACGGCAAGCGGGTGACCGACGCCGCCACCATGGAAGTGGTGGAGATGGTGCTCTCGGGTCTCGTGAACAAACGCATCGTGCAGGCGATCAACCGCCAGGGCGGGCGCGCGGTGGGGCTTTCCGGAAAGGATGCCAATCTTATCGTCTGCGACCGGGCCGACCCCGATCTCGGCTTTGTTGGCGCGCCGGCGGAAATGGACCCGAAGGTGCTTTACGGGCTGTTCGAGAAGGACATGATCCCGGTGATCGCCCCGATTGGTGCGGGCCGGGATGGCGAGACCTTCAACATCAACGGCGACACCGCGGCGGGTGCGATTGCCAAGGCGCTGACCGCGGACCGGCTGCTGCTGCTGACCGACGTGGCGGGGGTGAAGAACGGCGACGGCGACGTGGTGACCGAGCTCAAAGCGGCCGATGTCGAGGAAATGACCGCAAGCGGCGTGATTGCGGGCGGCATGATCCCCAAGACCGAAACCGCGCTGGACGCGGTGCGCAACGGCGTGCGCGCCTGCACCATTGTGGACGGACGGGTCCAGAATGCGGTGCTGCTGGAACTGTTCACCGACCATGGCGCCGGCTCGATGATCCGCGCCTGAATTGAAAGGCTGGCGGGAGCGGCGCTGCCCCTCTTGGCCTCCGGCCAATTCACCCCGCGGTATTTCGGGTCAAAAAGTAGCCCAGCGTGGCGGAAAGCTTGCTTTCCGGGGTCAAATGCGTGTTTCTGAATGTATGGAACATGAAAACCTGATCCGCCTTGCCGTCTTTCTGGTGCTGTTTGGCCTTTTGGCCGCGGCCGAAGCATGGGCGCCACGGCGGCGGCGCTGCCTGCCGAGAGGGCGGCGCTGGGTAACCAACCTCTCGATTTCGGTGCTGAACACGGCGGTGCTGCGGCTGCTGGCCTTCGGCTTGCCGCTTCTGGCAGCGGGGGCAGCGCTGGATGCGGCGGCGCGCGGGGCCGGGCTTTTCAACCGTGTGGACTGGCCAGGCTGGCTGGAGGTGCTGCTTGCGGTGCTGGTTCTGGATTTTGCGATCTGGCTGCAGCATTTGATCACCCACAAGGTGCCGCTCCTGTGGCGGCTGCACCGGGTGCATCACGCCGACCGCGACATGGATGTGACCACAGCAGTGCGCTTTCACCCTGTTGAGATTGCGCTGTCCATGCTGGTGAAGATCGGGCTGGTCTACCTGCTGGGCGCCTCTCTGGTGGCGGTTGTTCTGTTCGAGATCCTGCTGAGCGGCACCGCGCTGTTCACCCATGCCAACCTGCGGCTGCCCGCGCGGGCGGACGGCTGGCTGCGGCTGGTGCTGGTAACGCCCGACATGCACCGGGTCCACCATTCGGTGCTGCGCGCCGAGCATGACAGCAACTATGGCTTTGCCCTGTCACTATGGGACCGGCTGTTCGGCACCTACCGTGCCCGGCCCGGCAAGGGCCACGACGGAATGACCATAGGTCTTGCGTGGCAGGACGGACGCCCTGCGCGGCTGGGATGGAGCCTGCTGTTGCCATTCCGCCGCTTTTGAGCGGAGAAGGCGCGGAGAGGCAAGCTGCGGACGTTTTTGTGCAGGTTCCATCGCCTGCCTGCCGGCTAGGCTGGCCGCATCAGCGCTGCGGCAGGACTTCCAGCATGCCCGATACCATCCACTCCCGTTCCCCTGCCGGTCCTTTTGCCGAGGCGGAGGCCGCCGTGGCAGAGGCCGGCCTTATCGTCCTGGGCGCGCTGCACCCGGCGCGGCACGGGCTGGCGGATCCGGACGCGGGCACGCTCATCCTGCTCGGCACGGGATCGGCGTTCTGGGCGCTGATGACCGCGGCGCCGGAGTACCGCGACGGGGAGCCCGATCCCATCGACCGATGGTCCCTGCGCATTGGGCAGACCCTGGCCGCGCAGCTGGGCGCAACCGCGTATTTCCCCTTTGGCGGACCGCCATATGCCCCCTTCGTCACCTGGGCGCTGGCGTCCGGGCGCGCCTTTGTTTCCCCGGCCCGGATGCTTGTGCATGACGCGGCCGGGATGATGCTATCCTACAGGGCGGCGCTGCATTTCGGAGCCGAATTTGACATACCGTCTCCGCCTTTGGCAGACTCTCCTTGCGCAAGCTGTGCCGACCGCCCCTGCTTGAACTCCTGCCCGGCCGGGGCCCTTACCGAGGGCGAACCATACGACCTGGCCGCCTGCCACGCGCATCTGGCCAGCGCCCTGGGCCAAGCATGCATGGAAGAGGGATGCCTGGCGCGCCGGGCCTGCCCGCTCAGCCGGGCTTCCGGCCGTGATTCTGCGCAAACCGCGCATCACATGAGGTATTTTCACCCGCGATGACCTGCACCCTGATCCTCTCCCGCCACGCCAAGTCCGCTTGGGACACAAATCCGCCCAGCGACCACGCCCGTCCCCTGAATAAACGCGGGCGCCGCTCCGCCCCTGCGATCGGTGCCTGGCTGCGCGAAGCCGGCCAGGTGCCGGACCAGGTGATTGCCTCCTCGGCGCTCAGGGCTCGGGAGACCTGGAAGCTGATGGGACTGCAGGCGCACGCGGCCTTCACCGAGCGGCTCTATATGGCCAGCTCCGAGATGATTCTGAAGGAGCTGCGCCAAGCGGAGCATCCGCGCGTCATGGTGATCGGCCACAACCCCGGCATCGCGGCCTTTGCGCACACCATCGTCTCCCACCCGCCCGGCCATGCGCGGTTCGACGATTTCCCGACCGGAGCCACGCTGATCGCGGAGTTTGCGATAGACAGCTGGGCGGATCTCAATTGGAGCAGCGGTACCGCGGTGGACTTCGCCGTGCCGCGTGAGCTCCTGGGAGAGTAAGCCCCGCGCTTGCGCCGCGAGGACCACGCGGCTAGGCTGGCCCCGCAACACAGGAGATTTGATGTCCCGCTGACCGGGGCGCCTTTGGCGCCGCTACGCAAGCCTGAAACGCGAAACGCCCGCCGTATTCTGCGGGCGGCTTGCGGGCTGCGGTCTTCTTTCACATGACATCTGCTGCACCGAAAGCTTCAGAGAGTGCGGCCTCCATTCGGGAAAACACCGACAATGATCAGACCCTATACGCCCTCCGACGAGGAGCGGGTTCTTCACATTTGGCGCAGCGCCAGCGCCCAGGCGCACCCCTTTCTCTCCGCGGAGCAGACAGCGCAGGCCGAAACCATGATCCGCGAGACCTTCCTGCCGATGGCGGAAACCTGGCTTGCCTGTCCCGGCGGCACGCCTGCCGGCTTCATCGCCCTTATCGGCGAGGAGGCTGGCGGACTGTTTGTGCTGCCCGGTTTTCAGGGATTAGGGCTAGGACGGGCCCTTCTGGACCATGCGCTCACGCGGCGGTCGCGGCTCGAGCTCGACGTGTTCACCGAAAATCAGCGTGCCCTGCAGTTTTACTGCCACTACGGCTTCGCCAAGGTGGAGGAGCGCATGAACGCCCTCTTCGGTCATTCGGAGATCCGGATGCGCTACGACCCGGCGGGCAAGAGCTGATATGAAAAGGCCCCCGGAATCGCTCCCGGGGGTCCTGCAACGGTACCGGCCGCAGCCGTGGGCTCAGTGGCCCAGGATCTGGCTGAGGAACAGTTTGGTGCGTTCGCTCTTGGGGTTGTTGAAGAACTCTTCCGGCTCGTTCTGTTCCACGATCTGGCCCGCATCCATGAAGATCACGCGGTTGGCGACCTGTCGGGCAAAGCCCATCTCGTGGGTCACGCAGAGCATGGTCATGCCTTCTTCCGCCAGTTCGATCATGGTGTCGAGCACCTCCTTGATCATCTCCGGGTCGAGCGCCGAGGTCGGCTCATCGAACAGCATGATGCGCGGCATCATGCACAAGCTGCGTGCAATGGCCACCCGCTGCTGCTGCCCGCCCGAAAGCTGGCCCGGATACTTGTGCGCCTGGTCGGGGATCTTCACCTTCTCGAGGAAGTGCATCGCACGGTCGACGGCTTCTTTTTTGGGCGTCTTGCGTACCCAGATCGGCGCCAGCGTGCAGTTCTCCAGGATGGTCAGATGCGGGAACAGGTTGAAGTGCTGGAACACCATCCCGACTTCGGAACGGATCTTGTCGATGTTCTTGAGGTCGTTGGACAGCTCGGTGCCATCCACAACGATCTTGCCCTGCTGGTGTTCCTCCAGCGCGTTGAGGCAGCGGATCAGGGTGGATTTGCCGGACCCGGAAGGGCCCGCGATCACGATGCGCTCGCCCTGGTTCACCGTGAGGTTGATATCGCGCAGCACGTGGAAAGACCCGTACCACTTGTTCATATTGGTGATTTCGATGGCGACCTTGTCGCTCACCTGCATCTTGGAGCGGTCGATTTCGCGGTCGATTGCCAGTTCAGACATAAGTTGAACTCCTTAGCGGTGGTCGGTGGCGAGACGGCGCTCGAGCCACTGTGAGTATTGAGAGATGCCGTAGCAGACGACGAAGAACAGGAAGGCGGCAAAGCCAAGGAGTTCCCAGTAGACGCCATTCCATTCGGTCGAAGCGAGGATCGGGCCGCGGATCATGCCCACCAGGTCGAACATCGAGATGACCGAGACCAGGGTGGTGTCCTTGAACAGGCCGACAGCGACGTTGACGATGCCCGGGATCGAGATCTTCAGCGCCTGCGGCAGGATGATCAGGCGCATCGCCTGCGGGTAATCCAGGCCAAGGCTGTCGGCGGCTTCATACTGCCCCTTCGGCAAGGCGGCGAGACCGCCCCGGATCACCTCGGCGATATACGCCGCGGAGAACATGGTGATCATGATAACCACGCGCAGGAACAGGTCCACCGTGCTTTCCGGCGGGAAGAAGTAAGCCAGCATCACCGAGGCCACGAACAAGAGTGTGATCAACGGCACGCCGCGGACAAACTCGATGAAGATGACGCAGATCCACTTGATCAGCGGCATGTCCGACTGGCGCCCCAGCGCAAGCGCGATGCCCAAGGGCAGCGACAGCGATACGCAGGTCACTCCCAGCATCAGGTTCAGCATGAAGCCGCCCAGATCGCGCGATGGCACCGGGCTCAGCCAGGCGTTCTCCGACGCGCCCTCCGGGATCAGCATGCCGCCGAGGATCCAGACCGCAAACGCGGCGGCGATGGCGCCGAAGAACCCGATGGCGAAGCTGCCCTTGCTGAAGGTCTGGAACACTGCAAAGCCGGCAACCACGCCAAGGAGCGCCACAACCGGCACCATCAGCGTGCCGCCCCAGATCAGCCAGAAGGCCAGGAACGGATAGACAGCGGTGAAGACCAGCAGCTTGCGCGGCAGGTCAAAGAAAAGCACCGGGGCCGCGGCCAGCACGAACAGCACCAGCGCCAGGTTCGGCCGCCAGTATTCGTCGGTGGGGTACTTGAAGCCGTAGAGCAGCTGGTTCCAGCGTTCGGTCAGAACCGAGAAACAGGCCCCGGTCCTGCCCTGCAGCACCTCGCGGCATTCGGCCAGAGAATTGGTGGTCCAGACCCCGTTCAGCATCCAGGGGAGGATGTTCGCCAGCACCATGAAGATTGCAGCGAGCGCAACGATGGTGAGCGCGGAGTTCGCGGCATTGGAGAACAGATTTTCGCGCAGCCATTTCACCACGCCGGTTTCCGAGGCCGGCGGGGGCGCCGGCGGGATCTGAGTTTCGCGGACAAAGGCGACAGTTTGTGCGTGTGTATCGCTCATGTCTCAGCGCTCCTTCAGCTTCACAGATGCGTTGTAGACGTTCATCACCATCGAAATCACCAGCGAAGCGGTCAGGTAGAACAGCATCAAAAGCAGCACGCATTCGATGGCGCGGCCGGTTTGGTTGAGGGTGATGCCGCCAAGGGTTGCGGTGATATCCGCATAGCCCACGGCGATGGCGAGCGAGGAGTTCTTGGTGATGTTGAGGAACTGCGAAATCAGCGGCGGGATGATCACCCGCATCGCCTGCGGCAGAACCACCAGGTTCATCACGCGGCGCGGGCGCAGACCCAGCGCGGCGGCGGCCTCGGTCTGGCCCTTGGACACCGCCTGGATGCCGGCCCGGACGTTCTCCGCGATGAAGGCGCCGGTATAGATCGACAGCGCGAACCACAGCGCGATCAGCGGGCCGCCGATTTTGATGCCGCCGCTGAAATTAAAGCCTCTGAGTTCGGGGTATTCCCAGGTCAGCCCCATGATCGTCATCAGCGCCAGGAAAGGCACCAGCCATGCGGCGAGTACCGGCAGCAGGGTCTTGGGGCGCACGCCTGTCGCTTCCTGCTTGTGGTTGGCCCAGACATTGATCTGGTGCGCCACAACCCAGGAGAGGCCAAAGCCCGCCAGCACCAAGAGCCAATTCAGCGCTGTGCTGGCAAAGATGCCGTTCTGGAACCAGGGCAGCGGCGTGTAGATGCCGCGGTTGGTGAAGGCAAAGGCATCAAACAGCATGCTGGAGGTGGCATCGTCGCCGCGGAACGCCCGCGGGCCCGGCAGCACCGCCGTCATGATGGTGAAGATGATAATGATCCAGATCAGCACCGGAATATTGCGGAAGATCTCCACGTAGACCGCCATCAGCTTGGAGACGAGCCAGTTGTTGGAGAGCCGCAGCACGCCGGCAATGACACCGAAGATGGTGGCGGTCACGCAGGCGAGGAAGGCGACGAGCAGCGTGTTCAGCAACCCGACCAGCGCTGCGCGCGCGTGGCTGGACTGGCTGTTGTATTCAACCAGGGTCTGGTTGATGTCGTAACCCGCTGAATCGCCCAGGAAAGCGTAGGAAATATTGAGCCCGGCCGCACGCAGGTTCTGGATCAGGTTGTTGCCCAGATACCAGATAAAGAGGGCCAGAACGATCGCCGCTATCACCTGAAACGTCAGGGACCTGTAACGGGTATCGTTGAGAAGCATGGACAGCCGGAAGCTTTGGGCCGGCGGGTCGGTTAACGTTGACATAGGTGTGATCCCCTGGCTCCGGAGGTCTGTCCTGGCGGTGTTGGCCACCGCTCCGCAGCATTCCGGAGTTTATTATTACGGATAGGAAAAGGGCGCAGGAATTCCCTGCGCCCCTCCCGTGGTTGGCTTAGCGGAACGGCGGAGCGTACAGCAGGCCGCCGTCGGTCCACTGGGCGTTGAGACCGCGGGCCAGGCCGATCGGAGTGTCCTCGCCGATGTTCTTAGCGAAGATCTCACCGTAGTTGCCTGCGGCCGAGATGGCGTTCTTGGCCCAGTCGTTGGACAGGCCCAGCATCTCTCCCAGGTTGCCTTCGGTACCGAGCAGACGGCTGATTTCCGGGTTGTCGGAGCCGGCCCCCATCTCGTTGATGTTGGTCGAGGTGACGCCAAGCTCTTCAGCCGCGATCAGCGCGTTCAGGGTCCAGCGGACCACATCGCCCCACTCGTGGTCGCCATGGCGGACCAGCGGGCCAAGCGGCTCTTTCGAGATGATTTCCGGCAGGATCACATGCGCGGACGGGTCGTCGAAGGTCGCGCGGGTTGCGGCCAGACCGGAGGCGTCGGTGGTGTAGACGTCACAAGCGCCCGCCAGATACTGCTGCTGCGCTTCGGCGTTGGTCTCGATCGGAACCGGCTCGTAGCTGATGTTGTTGGAGCGGAAGAAGTCAGCCAGGTTCAGTTCCGTGGTGGTGCCGGTCTGGATGCAGACGGTGGCGCCGTCCAGTTCCTTGGCCGAGGACACGCCCAATTCCTTCGGCACCATGAAGCCCTGGCCATCGTAGTAGTTGATGCCGGTGAACTCGAACTTCAGATCGACGTCGCGGGAGAACGTCCAGGTGGTGTTGCGCGCCAGCATGTCGATCTCACCCGAGGACAGCGCGGTGAAGCGGGTCTTGCCGGTGGTCGGGACGAATTCCACCGCGGTGGAGTCGCCCAGCACGGCCGCGGCCACGGCGCGGCAAACCGCAACGTCAAAGCCCTCCCATTCGCCACTCGCATTCGGGGCCGCAAATCCGACCAGACCGGTGGTGACGCCGCAGTTCAGCTTGCCGCGCGCCTTCACATCGTCCAGCGTGCCCGCAGCTGCAGCTCCAGCCGCCAGACCGGCTACGGTCACAGCGCCCAAAAATACGGATTTTTTCATATTTACCTCTTCCTGATGGCCCGCCTGTCCGGCGGTTCTTATTTGCCGGCGCTTGCCCGCCGGAACTCAGACTGAACAGGAGCTTTCCCCTGATCCGTGGCCAAGTTTGGGCGCATTCATCAGCAAACGTCAAGTATGGTATCAGGAAATTCGATGGCCGGATAACGCTCAGTCACTCCTCCGGCAGCAATCTTGCCCCCGGCCCCGAAGCTTTGAAATTTCTGGTCTTTTCAGGACAGGCGGAAGAAGCGCTCCGCGTGCAGAAATTCCTGCCGCTTCACCTCGGCGGCAGCGGCGGCTTCCTCGTCCACGCCCCATTGTTCTTCCTGCCAGCGTTCGTCCAGGCGGGAAAGCTGCCAGATTTCCCCGGCACTGCGCCAGCCCCCGGCGGCGGCAAATGCCAGCACCAAAGAGCCGGAAATCCCAACCAAATCGTGGAAGGCGGCCAGCTGGAAAGGGTTCAGCGCATGCACCCGGCCCCGCAACACATCCAGAGCCGCGGGATCCTGGGGGGCGTGCAATACGCCCTCGCGCGGCCGCAGCCGGGCACCCAGCGCCGTCTCGGCCCAGTCCAGCGCCGGGTCCCATTCCGCGGCCTGGCGCCGGGCCAGTTCCTCCGGCGTGGTGGCACGGTAACAAAGAAGATCGGTGTCGCCATACTCGCTCAGCATGTCGGCCACTTCGCCGTGCTGATGTGTCACCTTGTCAATCGCGGCATTGGCCGAACGGGTGCAAGGCATCGCGCGCGGATCAATTGATTCGCCCTGCGCATCCCATTCTGCCGCAATGGCCTCCGCCAGGGCGCGGGTCGGCACCGCCAGCGGCGCCTTGGCCGGGGTCTTCACCCGGCGGCCGTCCAGTTCCACCGCAAAGCTGCCGTCTGCCTCGGCAACCGTCACTTGTTTCCAGAACCGCTTTTGCTTCCACTCGCTCATCGCTCATGCCTTCCAGATCTGTGCCAGCAGCGGGCGCAGTTCCGCGAAGCTGCGGATCAGGAAATCGGCGCCCAAAGTTTCTGCCGGATGATAGCCCCAGGGCACGGCGATAGTTGTCACCCCTGCTGCCCTGCCCATTTCAATGTCAAACCGCGTATCGCCGATCATCACCGTGCTTGCGCGTCCGACCCCGGTTTCCGCCATCGCCGCCTCGATCATCGCCGGATGCGGCTTCGAGGGGTGGTGGTCCGCCACCTGCCGGGTCACGAAACAATCGAGCCCATGCGAAGCAATCAGCGCCTCCAGCCCGCGCTGGGATTTGCCAGTGGCGACGCCGAGCAGGTACTCCGGCACCGCGTGCAGCTCCGTCAGCATCTCGCGGGCACCGGGGAACAGCGGCGTATGGCCGGCACCCGCCGCCTCGCGTGCCTGCATGTAGGCCCGCTTATATCCCCCCACCAGCGTGTCCAGAACCGGCGCTTCCTGCTCCGGCGCCAGCTCCCGCATTGCCAGCGGCAGCGACAGGCCGACGATCGACAGGACCGCCTCGCGCGAAGGTGCCGGGAGTCCGGCGCCGCCGAAGGCCGCTGCCATCGCGCCGGTGATCGCCGCCTGGCTGTCCGCCAGCGTGCCGTCGACGTCGAACAATATGAGCCGCAGCGGCGCGGTCACTGCAGATCCTCGAAGGGATCGTCGGCGGCCAGATCCTCGTTCCAGCCGAAGGTCTCCCAGCTTTCCTTCATATGCGCAGGCAGAGGTGCCACCACGGTCACATTCTTCCGGTTCACGGGATGTTCAAACACCATGCGGCGCGCATGCAGGTGCAGCTTCTTGGAGATCACCCCGCCGATCTGCGCGCCCCAGCCGTCACCAAGATTCTCCTGACCCGACCCGCCATATTTGCCATCACCCGCAATCGGATGGCCGATACCGGCCATATGCGCGCGCAGCTGGTGGGTGCGGCCGGTGACCGGTTCCATCGCCACCCAGGCAGCGCGGCTCGCGACCCGGAACAGCGTCGCATAAACGGTGTGCGCACGCTTGGCACCCGGCGTGCCGGCAATGTCGCGCGGATCCACGTTGATCATCTTTTCGCCTTCACCGCCCTTGCCGTGGCCCGGCGCTTTCACCAGCCCGGTCTTGATCTCGCCGAGATAAGGCGTCGGCACGCCCGCCACCAGCGCCCAGTAGATCTTGCGGGTGTTCTTGTGACGGAAGGCCGCGGTCAGCGCCTGCGCCGCCTTTCGGTTGCGCGCGAGCACCAGAACCCCCGAGGTGTCCTTGTCGAGCCGGTGCACCAGCCGCGGCTTTTCCTCCAGCCCGAACTTCAGCGCTTCGGACAGCCCGTCCACATGTTTCGAGGTACCGGAGCCGCCCTGTACCGCAAGACCCGCGGGCTTGTTCAGCACGATCACGTCGTCGTCGCGGTAGATCACGCAGGCCTGGATCATCTTCTCGTCCGCGGGCGAGATCCGCGCAGGCCGCGCCTCGGCCGGCTTGTGGTCGCTGTCGGGCAGCGGCGGCACCCGCACGGTCTGCCCCGCCTCAATCCGCGTGCTGGCCTTGACCCGGCCGCCCTCAAGCCGCAGTTCGCCCTTGCGGCACATCTTCTCGATCCGCCCCTGGCTCAGGTGCGGAAACAGCCCGCGCAGCCAGCGGTCGATGCGCTGGCCGCCGTCGTCCTCGCTTACGGTGATCATCTGCACGCCGCTCATGCGAACACTCCTCTTCCGGCCATCAGGCCCAGGAACAGGCCGCCGATGGATCCCCCCGCCGACAGCCCGACATAAATAGCGGCCTGCCCGAGAGCGCCGCGTTCGATCAGATTGGCGGCCTCCAGTGAGAACGCCGAAAAGGTAGTGAAGCCGCCCAGAAGCCCGGTCATCACAAAGGGGCTGAGCCAGGTCAGCCCGCGCATCGCCGCCGCCACCACAAAGATCCCCATCAGGAAAGATCCGAGTACGTTTACCGACAGCACCGCCACCGGGAACGCGTGGTGGCCTGCCAGACGGATCACCGCCAGCCCGGCCAGATAGCGGCAAGAGGCGCCGATCGCACCGCCGAGCGCCACCATGGAAACCGTTGAAATCATCCCCGTCCTGTCGCGCGCGCAGGCGGAGATGTCAAGTTTCCGTGGCGCAAACCCGCCTTGCGGCCGCCGCTCAGGCCGCCGTGCTGCGCGCGCCCGCTCTTTCACCTCGGCCCAAATACTCCCGCCGGAGGCACCGGCTTTCCGGCGGAAAGCCGGTTCACGAGTTCCGCTGCACCCTGAGCTTCGCGAAATACTCCGTGCGGCGCTTCAGCTCGCGCTCGAACCCGCGCTCTACAGGCTGGTAGAGCACCGGCCGCTTCACGCCCTCGGGGAAGTAGTTCTGCCCCGAAAACCCGTCCTCGGCGTTGTGGTCGTAGTCGTAGCCCGAGCCATACCCCTGCTCCTTCATCAGCTTGGTCGGCGCGTTCAGGATATGCTTGGGCGGCGGCTCGCTGCCGGTCTGCCTGGCAAGCCTGCGCGCCGCCTTGTAGGCCATGTAGCCCGCGTTGGTCTTGGGCGCGAGCGCGAGGTAGATCACCGCCTGCGCCAGCGCCAGCTCCCCCTCGGGCGAGCCGAGCCGTTCATAGGTGTCCCAGGCCTGCAGGCAGACTGCCTGCGCCTGCGGATCGGCCAGCGCGATGTCCTCCACTGCCATCCGGGTCAGGCGCCGGGCCAGATAGCGCGGGTCCTCGCCGCCCTCGAGCATCCGGGCAAACCAGTAGAGCGCCGCATCCGGGTCCGAGCCGCGCACCGATTTGTGCAGCGCCGAGATCAGGTTGTAATGCTCGTCGCCCGACTTGTCGTATTTCGCCGCCCGCCGCATCAGCCTGGTGGCCAGCGCCTCGCGGCCCAGGGGCGCGTCCACCTGCCAGGCCGCGACCTGCTCGATCAGGTTCAACAGCGCGCGGCCATCGCCGTCGGCCATCTCCTGCAGCGCATCGCGGGCATCGCCGGCGAGCGGCAGCGGGCGGCCCAGCTCCTTCTCGGCCCGCTGGGTGAGCCGCTCAAGGTCGGAAAGCGGCAGCCGCTCCAGCACCAGCACTTGCGCGCGCGACAGGACGGCGGCGTTCAGCTCGAACGAGGGGTTCTCGGTCGTCGCCCCCACCAGGAGGATGGTGCCATCCTCCATATGCGGCAGGAAGCTGTCCTGCTGGGCCTTGTTGAAACGGTGGATCTCGTCCACGAACAACAGCGTCCCCTGCCCGTTCTGGCGCCGGATCTTGGCCGCCTCGAACACTTTCTTCAGATCCGGCACGCCCGTGAAGATCGCCGAAATCTGCACGAAATGCAGATCCGTCTCCTTGGCCAGAAGCCGCGCGATGGTGGTCTTGCCAACCCCCGGCGGGCCCCAGAAGATCAGCGAAGACAGCGAGTTCGAGGCCAGCATCACCCCCAGCGGCGCGTCCGGGCCCAGGACCCGCCTCTGACCGATCACGTCGGACAGGCTTTGCGGGCGCAGACGGTCGGCCAGCGGCCGGTTCGGCTCGGGCCGCGGCGCATCATCGCCGCCGGGCGGAGGGGATGCAAACAAGTCCGCCATCAGATCCGGAACCGCAAAGACAGGCTGCGGCCGCGGCGCTGCAGGTCGATCTGCACCCAGCGGCCGCTGCGAGACAGTACCTTTGCCACGTCCTCCGGGCTGCGCACTGCACGGCCATTCACCGCCATCAGCAGGTCGCCCTGCTGCACCCCGC
Organism: Cribrihabitans neustonicus; assembly: GCF_048820895.1. Taxonomy (NCBI): domain Bacteria; kingdom Pseudomonadati; phylum Pseudomonadota; class Alphaproteobacteria; order Rhodobacterales; family Paracoccaceae; genus Cribrihabitans; species Cribrihabitans neustonicus. Next base: position 27,384 of record NZ_JBMERQ010000016.1, on the reverse strand, counting down.
CGCGGGCGGCATAAGGGCCGGGGTCGACCACGGCCACACCCGTGGCCGCCAGGGGCAGCCCCAGACGCGCGATCACTTGCGGATTCACCCGCGCCACCGTGAGTCCCGGCAGCGCCGTTCGGCGGCCAAGCTGCACCGGCTCTGACGGCGGCTGGTCCGGTGCGGCCGCCATACGCACTTCGACCTCTTCTGCGCGGCCATCCCGCAGCCGCGTGATGCGGGCGCTGCTGTCCATGCCGGCCACGCTCATCCGGAACACCATCTCGGATGGAGAGTTCACCACCTCGCCATCAACATGGGTAATCACGTCGCCCACCCGGAAGCCCGCCACGGCAAAGGGGCTTTCCGGGTGCAGGTCGGAGACCACCATCCCCTCCGGCAGCGCCATCCCGAGGGAAGCCGCAAGATCAGCGTCCACCGGCTGCCCGGCCATGCCCGCCCAGGGGCGCTGGAACTCCTCCGCGCCCGCGCGGGCCTGCGCCACGAATTCCCGCACCAGGTTGGCCGGGATCGCAAAGCCGATCCCGTTGGAGCCGCCCGAGCGCGACAGAATACGCGTATTGATGCCGATCAGCCTGCCATCCACGCCGATTAGCGCGCCGCCCGAATTGCCCGGGTTGATCGGCGCATCGGTCTGGATGTAGTAGCCAAAGCCGTCGCCCGCCCCCATGCCGGTGCGCGCCAGACCCGAGATGATGCCGCTGCTCACCGTTTGCCCCACGCCAAAAGGGTTGCCGATCGCCAGCGCCAGCTCCCCAACCTGGACCCGGTCGCTGTTGCGCAGTTCCAGATGCGGCAGGCCCTCCGCGCCTTTCAGCCGCAGGATGGCGAGGTCGCTGGCCTTGTCGCCCAGAATCACCTCGGCGTCATATTCGCGCCGGTCCGCCGTCACCACGCGGATCTCGGTGGCCGAGCCCACCACGTGGTAGTTCGATACCACGATGCCATCCGCCGACAGGATCACGCCGGAGCCCAGCGAATTCTCTACCCGCGGGCGCGGCTCGGCAAAGCCGCGGAAGAAATCGTCGAAGAACGGATCGCTGGCGAAGGGCGAACGCCGCTGCACCCGGGTGACGATCTTGGCGTAGATGTTGACCACCGCGGGCGCGGCTTCCTTCACCAGGGGCGCAAATCCCAGCGAGATCTCGGACTGGCTTTGCGGCACGCGGGTCTCGGCGGTGATGGCGGAAGGCAGGGCCAGCGCGAGGGCCAGGATGGTGAGGGCGGCACGGATCATGAAAGCTCCCATGGTGGCTGCCCGATGGATATGCGGAGCCTGCGCAAGGATTGCAAGCCGCCCCGATGCCGGGGCGCGGCTGCCTGTCATCTTTCCCGCAAATACTCCCGCCGGAGGCACGCGCCGAACAGGCGCGTCCCCCCGGCGGCTGCATCATGCATCCGCCAGTTCGCGGCGCTCCGCCCGCTGCCGCCGTGCCTTGACGGCCTGCGCCAGTTTCTCCAGCTCCGCGGCCGTGTCCTCCCAGCCAAGACAGCCATCGGTGACCGACTGCCCGTAGGTGAGCGGTTTCTGCCCCAGGTCCTGGCGCCCGGCCACCACGTGGCTTTCGATCATCACGCCAGTGATGCGGGCATCGCCGCCCGCGATCTGACCGGCGACATCCGCCAAGACCTGGGGCTGGCGCAGCGGATCCTTGCCGCTGTTCGCGTGGCTCGCATCGATCATCACCTGCGGGCGGATGCCGTCGCGCGCCGCCAGCTTGCAGGCCGCTTCGACCGAGCCCGCATCATAGTTGGTGCCGCCGCCCCCGCGCAGGATGATATGGCAGTCCGGATTGCCGCTGGTCGCCGCGATGGCGGCGCGGCCATTGCCGGCAAGCGCCATGAAATGATGCGGGTGCGCTGCCGCGCGCACCGCATCCACCGCAATCTGCACATCGCCTTTGGTGCCGTTCTTGAACCCCACCGGGCAGCTGAGGCCCGAGGCCATTTCGCGGTGGATCTGGCTCTCGGTCGTGCGGGCGCCAATTGCGGCCCAGGCCACCAGGTCCGAGATGTACTGCGGCACCGCGGTGTCGAGGAACTCGGTTCCCGCGGGCACGCCAGCCGCGTTGATCTCCAGGCACAGCCGGCGCGCGAGCTCCAGGCCGTCATTGATCCGGAACGAGCCGTCGAGGCCGGGATCGTTGATCAGCCCCTTCCAGCCGCTGATGGTGCGCGGCTTCTCAAAGTAGACCCGCATCACGATCTCCAGTTCCCCTGCCAGCCGGTCGCGCAGCGGCTTCAAGCGGCGGGCGTAGTCGAGCGCCGCTTCCGGGTCATGCAGCGAGCACGGGCCGGTCACGACGATCAGGCGGCCGTCCCGGCCGTGCAGGATGTCCTGGATCGCGGCACGGCTCGCGCGCACGGTATCAAGCGCGGCCCTGGGCGCCGGCAGGCGTGCGGCCAGCGCGTCGGGAGAGACCAGTTCCTGCATGCCGGTGATGCGCAGGTTTTGGGTTTCGGCTGTCATGGTTCTGCGGGTCCTTGCTGGAGGCCCAAGCCCGGCGGCGGATACAAAAAAACCGCCTGCGGGACGCGGGCGGCTGGTTTGGTATCATGCGGGTTCCAAAAATCTCAGAACGCCTAGACCCCTCCGTCCGCCTGCTGGCGCGGATAGTAAAAATACCAGAATGCGGTATAGGTACGGGTCATGCCCGGGACGTTAGCTGGGGAAATCCGCCCTGTCACCCCTTAAAATGCCCCCGCCCGGAAACCGGGCGGGGGCAAGCGTAACGGCGCCTCGCGGGAGCGGCGCGTCAGGCGGCAGCCGCCTGTTCCCGCTGCGCGGTCTGGACCGTGCCGCCGGTATTAAAGTGCCCCATCAGCTCCGCCAGCTTGGTGGCGTCGCTGTTCAGCATGTGGCCTGCGGCGGTGGCTTCCTCCACCATCGCGGCATTCTGCTGGGTGACCTGGTCGAGCTGCGACATGCCCATATTGATCTCGTTCAGGCCGATGGATTGCTCGGCCGCGCCCTCGGCGATCCCGGACACCAGCTGAGAGATGTGGCTCACCTGCGCCACGATGCTTTGCAGCGCCTTTCCGGTCTTTCCGACGAGATCCACGCCGCGCTCCACCTGCTTGGAACTGTCGCCGATCAAGGTCTTGATTTCCATCGCCGCGCCGGACGACCGCTGCGCCAGTGCCCTCACTTCGCTTGCAACGACTGCAAAACCCTTGCCCGCTTCGCCAGCGCGTGCCGCCTCGACACCTGCATTGAGCGCGAGAAGGTTGGTTTGGAAGGCGATGTCGTCGATCACGCTGATTATCTGGGAGATATGCTTCGAGCTCTGCTCAATTTCTGTCATAGCCGAGACGGCGCTCTGCACCACTTCTCCGCTCGCCTCGGCCTCGGCCTTGGCTTCACCCATGGTGGTCTCGACCGAACGGGCGCCTTCAGCCGCGGATTTGACGCTTGCTGTCAGCTCATCCAGCGCCGCGGCGGTTTCCTCCAGTGTCGCGGCCTGGCTTTCGGTACGGCGCGACAGGTCGTCGGACGACTGGCTGATCTCCGCGGCGCCATTGCGGATGCTGGCCGACAGCGCTGCGACCTGGTCCACGATGGAATGCAGGTTGCGCGCGGTGGTGTTGAAGTCCTGGCGCAGCTTTTCGTAGTCCTCCGGGAAGGCCTCGGCGATTTCCACCGTCAGGTCACCCTGCGCCAGCAGCGACAGGCGTTCGCTCAGCTCGCGCACCACGGCGGTCTGCTCGGCGTCCTTGCCCTCGGCCTTCTTCTTCTCGGCCTCCTGCATCTTGATCAGCTCGCTGCGGAAAGTGTGCAGCGCCGAAGCCATCTCCCCCACCTCGTCGCGGCGGTTCTGGCCCTTGATCTCGACGCTGTTGTCGCCTTCGGCCAGGGCGCGCATCGCACCCGCAATGCTGCGCACGCCGGAGGCGATGCTGGAGCCAAGAACCAGCGCCATTACCGCGCCGATCAGGATCGCAGTGCCGGTGGCAGCGGGAATCATCATGCGGGTTTCGGACGAAATCTTCTGCGCCTCGGCCCGCCGATCAGCCATCAGATCCGCCTCGGCGCTGCGGAATTTCCCAAGCGCGGCGCGGAAGGCGTCGAAATACTGCTTGCCGCGGCCTTCGGCGACGAAATCGGCCATGTCGTCCATAGTGGCGGCATCGCCGATCCTGCGGCGCATCTGCATCGCGGGCGCCGCAACCTCGTTGCGCCACTTGCCGACAATGGAGGTCATGTTGTTGAGCCGGTTCACTTGCAGCAGATTATCCCCCAGCGCCGATTTCAGCTTTGCCAGGAGGCCGTCGAACTTGATGCTGCTGTCCACGTATGCGCGCAGGAACTCGGGATCTCCCGCCAGAAGGAAGCCGCGCATCCGGGTTTCCATGTCGACCGAGGCCGCCAGCAGATCTTTGGCAGTGTTGATGACACCGTAGCCGGCCTCTACCGCTTGCAGCGACTCGGTGAGGTAGTCGGAACTCGCGATCCCCAGCTTCACAAGCGAGGAGAAGCTGCGGCGCTTGTCTTCGAGCGACACCTCCTCCTCGCTGGTGAAGCTCTCGATCTCGGCCCTCAATTCCTCGAAGTAGACTTTGCCTTGGGACTTCTTCACCTCATCGGCCATGTCATTCATGTTGAGCGCATCGCCGATCTCCTGCCGCAGGGAAATGGCCTCAACCGCGACGTCCTCCTGCCAGCCTTTCAGCGCCTCCGCCGCCTCGTCGAGGCGCGCCAACTGGTCGGGCCGGCCTTCTGCCATGGACCGGAGCGCGGCAAGAGCGGTCGCGGCACGGGCCTGTCCGGCCTCGTAGGGCGCCAGGTACTCCTCCCGCCCCGCCAGCAAATAGCCGCGCAGCCCGGTTTCCATGTCCGCCGCCGCGATGGCGTATTCCTGGGCGGCGTCCAGCGATTTCTGAGTCTGCTCCACCCGCCCGGCCGTTTCGGCCATGCGGCCGAGGTCGACCACCGCAAGGACGCCCACGCCCATAACCAGGATCAGCGGCAGAAGCGCCGTGAGGACGATCTTCGATTTGGTCCGCAAGTTGCCGAGCGACCAGCGCCGGCGTGGTTTTAACTTTGAAACTGCCATTTCATCGGTCCCATGCTTCGCTATTCGGAACCGTCAAAGCAGAATAAAATTACGATTCCATTGCCAGCGCGGGAAACCGGCAAGGCGGAAGGCATGTTGCCGGACAAATAAGAAAACCCCCGCTCCGGGCGGAGCGGGGGTTGAGGCTGCGGTCCGCGAGGGACCTGCTGCGCCTTATTCTTCTTCGGCGGCCTCGAGCTCTGCCAGGCGGGCCTTGTCGGCGGCACCTTTGGCAGAGGTGTCACGGTCGACGAATTCGATGATGGCCATCGGTGCCATGTCGCCATAGCGGAAGCCGGCCTTCAGGATCCGGACGTAGCCGCCCTGACGGTCCTTGTAACGCGGGCCCAGAACCTCGAACAGCTTGGCGACGTCCTTGTCCTCTTTCAGCTTGGACGCGGCCTGACGGCGGGCGTGCAGGTCGCCGCGCTTTGCAAGGGTGATCATCTTTTCGATGATCGGACGCAGTTCCTTGGCCTTGGGCAGGGTAGTTTTGATCTGCTCGTGCTCGATCAGCGAGCCTGCCATGTTGGCAAACAGGGCCTTCCGGTGCTCGTGGGTCCGGTTCAGGCGGCGGTAGCCACGTTTATGACGCATTGTCGTCTTCCTTCTTCAGGTTTTGCTTTGTCTGCCGGCTGATGCGTGTCAGCCGTTCTCCTTGGGGCGGGAGTGCCCAGATGTCCCCGGCAAGCCCGGGAATTTTCGAAGGGGGCCGTGGCCCCCTTCAATCGGATCAGAAGCTGTCTTCGAACTTCTTCGCCAGATCCTCGATGTTGTCCGGCGGCCAGTCCTCAACATCCATGCCGAGGTGCAGGCCCATGCCCGACAGCACTTCCTTGATCTCGTTCAGCGACTTGCGGCCGAAGTTCGGGGTGCGCAGCATCTCCGCTTCGGTCTTCTGGATCAGGTCGCCGATGTAGACGATATTGTCGTTCTTCAGGCAGTTCGCCGAACGCACCGAAAGTTCCAGTTCGTCCACCTTCTTCAGCAGAAGCGGGTTGAACTCGAGCCCGTCGTCCTCGGTTTCGCGGCCAGCAGATTCCGGCTCGTCGAAGTTGACGAAGATCGACAGCTGGTCCTGCAGGATGCGGGCGGCAAAAGCAACGGCATCATCGGGGGTGATGGAGCCGTCGGTTTCCACCTTCATGGTCAGCTTGTCATAGTCCAGAACCTGGCCCTCGCGGGTGGGCTGCACGTCATAGGAGACCTTTTTGACCGGCGAGTAAATCGCGTCGATCGGGATCAGGCCAATGGGCGCGTCTTCCGGCTTGTTCTTGTCGGCGGAGACATAGCCCTTGCCGGTATTCACGGTCAGCTCCATGAACAGGTCGGCGCCGTCGTCCAGGTGGCAGATCACGTGGTCGCGGTTCAGAACCTCGATGCCTGCGGTCTCGGCGATGTCGCCTGCGGTGACTACAGCCGGGCCCTTCGCGTTGATCGACAGGCGCTTGGGGCCTTCGACTTCCATACGCAGGGAAACGCCCTTGAGGTTCAGGATAATGTCGGTGACGTCTTCGCGCACACCGGCAACGCTGGAGAACTCATGCAGCACGTTGTCGATCTGCACGCTGGTGATCGCGGCACCTTGCAGCGAGCTCATCAGCACACGGCGCACAGCGTTGCCCAGCGTCAGGCCAAAGCCGCGCTCCAGCGGTTCGGCGACGACAGTCGCCTGGCGCGCAGGGTCGTTGCCCGGCTTCACGTCAAGCTGTGTCGGCTTGATCAGCTCTGCCCAGTTCTTGTGGATCATGCGGTCCCTCCATTCCTGTCTTCGCCCCATGTCCTAAGGCGAAAACTCCCGAGGTTTAAATGACGGACTGGGGCCCTGCGAATCAAGCGGGGCCCCAGCAGAATTTCCTGCGATCAGACGCGGCGGCGCTTCGGCGGGCGGCAGCCGTTGTGCGCAATCGGGGTCACGTCACGGATCGAAGTGATGTTGAAGCCCACCGCGGCCAGCGCGCGCAGCGCCGATTCACGGCCAGAGCCGGGGCCCTGAACTTCGACTTCCAGGGTCTTCACACCGTGTTCCTGTGCCTTCTTTCCTGCATCCTCTGCAGCCATCTGAGCGGCATAGGGGGTCGACTTCCGCGAGCCCTTGAAGCCCATGGTGCCGGCCGACGACCAGGAGATCGCGTTGCCCTGCACGTCGGAGATCAGGATCTTGGTGTTGTTGAACGACGAGTTCACATGCGCAACGCCGGTTGCGATGTTCTTGCGCTCTTTACGCTTAACGCGGGATTTATCGCGTGCCATTGATCGAACCCTCCCTTACTTCTTCTTGCCGGCAATCGGCTTCGCCGGGCCCTTGCGGGTACGGGCGTTGGTGTGGGTGCGCTGACCGCGAACCGGCAGGTTGCGGCGGTGGCGCAGGCCGCGGTAGCAGCCGAGGTCCATCAGGCGCTTGATGTTCATCTGAACTTCGCGGCGCAGGTCGCCTTCCACGGTGTAGTTGGCGTCGATGTGCTCGCGGACCGCGAGGACTTCCGCGTCGGACAGCTCGTTCACACGACGGGTCGCGTCGATGCCCACGGCTTCGCAGATTGCTTTCGCCGAGGTGTTGCCGATACCGGTGATGTAGGTGAGGGCGATGGGTACCCGCTTTGCAGTCGGGATGTTAACGCCGGCAATACGTGCCACGTGTCACTTTCCTTTTCGTTGCGGTTCCGTAGTACCAGAACCTTTTTTCACAACGCTTGACCGTGGCAGTGTGGCCAGCGGGTCCAGCATTTAATGAGGTGTGTCAGCAGGCAAACGAATCTGCCCGCCGGGAATCATTCCCAGGAGGGATGCGGTTGGGTATGTGGAAAACCCGGGGGCGTCAACCCCGCCGGAAATAGGAAAGGCCGGGAATCCTTCCCGGCCTCCAAACTCTTGCCCGAACCCAGCGGGATCAGCCGAGAACGGCCTGGATCGAGGCCTTCACCTCGGAGATGTCGGCCAGGCCGTTGACCGGGCGCAGGTCGCCCTTCGCATAGTAGTAGCCGATCAGCGGCGAGGTCTTCTTGTAATATTCCATCAGCCGGGTGCGCAGGCTTTCCTCGTTGTCGTCGGCCCGGCGCACCATTTCTGTGCTGCCGCATTGGTCGCAGACGCCCGGCTCCTTCGTCGGCTTGGTCTTGTCGTGGTAGACCTCGCCGCAATTGCCGCAGGTGAAACGGCCGGTGATGCGCTCGACCAGCGCGTCATCGTCGACCCGGATCTCGATCACCGTGTGCAGGGACTGACCCAGTTTCGCCAGCAGCGCGGCCAGCGCATCAGCCTGTGCGAGAGTGCGCGGGAAACCGTCGAAGATGAAGCCGCCGCCGGTCTGGGAGGTCAGCTTCTCCTCGATCAGCCCGATTACAATCTCATCGGTGACCAGCTTGCCCGCATCCATGATCTCTGCCACGCGGCGGCCCATTTCAGTGCCGCTGGTTTTGGCCTCGCGCAGCATGTCGCCGGTCGACAGCTGGATCATGCCGCGGGTTTCCACCAGGTGACGCGCCTGGGTGCCCTTGCCGGCGCCCGGCGGTCCAAGAAGAATAATATTGGTCATCGGCGAGAGGGTCCCCGTTTCGTGCGTTTCTTGTTGCGCCCGCGCAGCTGGCTCTTCTCGATGAGGCCTTCATACTGATGCGCGAGGAGGTGGCTTTGCACCTGCTGAATGGTGTCCATCGTGACCGAGACCACGATCAGCACCGAGGTGCCGCCGAAGTAGACCGGGATCGCGAACTGGCCGCGCAGCACCTCGGGCAGCAGGCAGACCAGCGCCAGATAGGCCGAGCCCAGCACCAGGATGCGGTTCACGACATATTCAATGTATTCGGCGGTCTTCTTGCCCGGGCGGACACCGGGGACAAAGCCGTTCTGGTTCTTCAGGTTGTTCGCCACATCCTCCGGCTTGAAGGAGACGTTGAAGGTGTAGAAGTAAGCGAAGAACACAATCATCGCGACGAAAAACAGCAGGTACAGCGGCTGGCCAGGGCCGAAGTTGGCGAGCAGCCAGGACATCACCGGACCGGTCGCCGCGCCCGAGGAGAAGGCGGAGATCGTGGTCGGCAGCAACAGCAGCGAGGAGGCGAAGATCGCCGGGATCACGCCCGCCGGGTTCACCTTGACCGGCAGATGCGAGGAGCCGCCGTCATAGACCTTCATGCCGACCTGGCGGCGCGGGTACTGGATGTGGATCTTGCGCAGCGCGCGCTCCATGAACACCACGAACATGATCACCGCGATCACCATCAGGATCACGCCGATGATCACCGCAGGGCTGATCGCACCGGAACGGCCGGAGGCGAAGAACTGGGCGATAGCGGCCGGAACCTCGGCGATGATGCCGACAAAGATGATCAGCGAAATGCCATTGCCGATGCCGCGCTGGGTGATCTGCTCGCCCAGCCACATCAGGAACATGGTGCCGCCAACCAGGGTGATCATGCAGGCCATGCGGAAATACATGCCCGGATCGGTCGCCAGATCACCGGATTCCAGCGACACCGCCAGCCCGTAGGCCTGCGCGGTCGCCAGCACCACAGTGCCGTAGCGGGTGTACTGGTTGATCTTCTTGCGGCCCTGCTCGCCCTCTTTCTTGATTTGCTCAAGCGCGGGCACCATGGAGGCCAGAAGCTGAACGATAATGGAGGCTGAAATATAGGGCATGATGCCAAGGGCAAAAATCCCCATCCGGCCAAGCGCGCCGCCGGTGAACATCGACACCATGCCGCCGATGCCCTGGCCTGCCTGCTCCATGAACTGGCGCAGGGCCACGGCATCGATGCCGGGAACCGGAATAAAGGTGCCAAGCCGGTAGACGATCAGGAGGCCGAGGGTGAACAGGATCCGGTTGCGCAGATCCGTGGCCTTGCCCAGGGCAGCCCAGCTGGTGTTCGCCGCCATTTGTTCTGCTGCTGATACCATGAAAAGGTCTCTTCTTTAGCGGAAACGCCGCCCGGAACCGTTTTCCGGCTCGGGCGGCGTTCAAGGAAAACTTGGGACTATGTAAGCGGCATTGGCGCCGCGAACAAGCCGTTACTCCGCGGCGGCTGCCTGAGCCACGGTCAGAGCGCCGCCAGCCTTTTCAACGGCCTCGATGGCCGCCTTGGAAGCGCCGGTTACCGTAATGGTCGCCTTGACTGTGATGTCGCCCTTCGCCAGCACGCGGACACCGTCCAGCTTGCGGCGCACCAGGCCGGATTCGATCAGCGCGTCTTCGGTGACGTTGGCCGCGTCCAGCTTGCCGGCGTCGATGAACTTCTGGATCAGGCCCAGGTTCACAACGGCGTAGGACTTGCGGTTCGGCTTATTGAAGCCGCGCTTGGGCAGACGCTGGTACAGCGGCATCTGGCCGCCTTCGTAGCCGTTGATCGAGACACCCGAACGGGATTTCTGGCCTTTGATACCGCGGCCACCCATCTTGCCCTTGCCGGAACCCGGGCCACGGGCCACGCGGGTGCGTTTCTTGGCGGCGCCGGGATTGTCGCGCAGTTGGTGCAGTTTCATGTCGCTTCTCCTTGCCGGATGTGGCCCCCGAAGCGGAATGGGCCAAACGCGGCGTTTTGCAATAGATGATTCCGTGGCCCGCAAGGCCACCGGGGGCGTATAGACCCGATGCGCGTCCGGTTCAAGCCCGCGGCGCGGAAATGCGCGTCCCCGCGGAACCGGGGCAAAACAAACGTAGGTTCCATACGCCGCGCATCGCTGCCGTATGGGAGCGCGCCGGCAGTGCCCGGCGGAGTCTCGGCGTTGTTCCGCGCTGGAGACCTACCGGTAACGATGCGGCGCAGCGTTCTGCTGGGCGCAGGCGCTTCCGCGCACGAATTTCCCCCTCCCCAAAGAAAACGCCCCTGCCGGGCAGGCAGGGGCGTTTCTGGTCCGGATCCGGAGAGGAGGGAGGAGACGGATCCGGGGAGGAGACCTCTTGATCTCAGAGGCGGCCGTAGACCTGCTCGCGGGCCACTCCGCGGATGCCGGAGCGGTGCAGGCCGATGTCGGCCAGCTCACGGTTGGACAGCGCGCGCAGCTCGTTCACGGTGCGCTTGTACTCGCGGCGCTGACGCCAGGCGTCCGCCAGGGTCGACAGCGCGGCACGCAGAGAGAAGCCGGAGGCGGCGGGGGCGGAGACGGTCGAATATGCCATTGGTCAGTTCCTTTTCAGCAGCCCTGGGACGGGTTCCCGGAGCAAGGCATGTCGTGGTCATGGTGTGATGCGCGGGAGATAGTCAGAGGCCCCTGCCCCTGCAACGCCCGCTTTGGTCTGGCCGCCATGCAGCGGCTGCATGGCTCACGCGTCCTGCGCGCTCATGCGGGTCTGGGAGATAACGCCCCCGCCAGTGCGGCGGGGGCGCTTTGCGCCCGGAGGGCCAGGGAGGAGGAAAGAGCCGCCCCGGGCGAAAACCTGTGCAGCCTTACTGGCCGTAGACGTGCTGGCGGGCGATGTCCGCAATATCGCAGCGGCGCACGCCGATATCGGCCAGCTCATGGTTCGACAGCCCGTCCAGCTCGGCGTAGGTGCGCTTGTATTCGCGGTTCAGCGCCCAGGCGCGCTTCACGTCGTCGACGTAGCGGCTGACGCGGGCGGAGAGGCCAAGGCCGGTGTTCGGGGTGCTGATAACATGTGCCATCGTTTCGTCCTTTCTCTGCATCCGGGCCTATTCCCGGTGCCTAGTGTTTCCATCGTTTGGTGAGGCTGAGATAGGCCTTTGCGGTGGCGCTAACAATAGACACAACGGACAACCGGCTATGCAGCAGGCGCATGGGAAGAGGCGCTGATCCAGCGAACGGCCCGGCCGCCGTCCGGGCATGGGCCGCCAATGCGGACTGAGGGGCCGCAAAACGCAAAACGCCCCCGGTTTCCCGGAGGCGTCTTCATTTACAATCGTCAGCCGAAAGAGGCTTAGCCGCGCTCTTCGACGATCTCGACCAGATGCGGGATCTTTGCGACCATGCCGCGCACCGAGGGAGTATCCTCCAGCTCGCGGGTCTTGTGCATCTTGTTCAGGCCCAGGCCGATCAGGGTCTGGCGCTGCTTGGCCGGGCGGCGGATCGGCGAGCCGATCTGCTTCACAACGATGGTTTTAGCCATATGTCCGTCTCCTTACGCTTCAGCGGCTTCGGCAGCCGGTGCATCGTCCCGCTTGGGCAGGATGTCGGCGACCTTCTTGCCGCGGCGCTGTGCAACCGACCGCGGGCTCTGCTCTTTGGTCAGGCCGTTGATGGTGGCGCGGATCATGTTGTAGGGGTTCTGCGAACCGATCGACTTGGACACCACGTCCTTGATGCCGAGCATTTCGAAGACGGCACGCATCGGGCCGCCCGCGATGATCCCGGTACCTTCCGGCGCGGTGCGCATCACGACCTTGCCGGCGCCGTGGCGGCCGCTCATGTCGTGGTGCAGGGTGCGGCCCTCTTTCAGCGGCACGCGGATCATCTGTCGCTTGGCCTGCTCGGTTGCCTTGCGGATCGCCTCGGGCACTTCTTTCGCCTTGCCCTTGCCGAAGCCGACGCGGCCCTTCTGGTCGCCGACGACGACGAGAGCTGCAAAGCCAAAGCGCTTACCGCCCTTGACGGTTTTCGACACGCGGTTGATCGCGACCAGGCGATCTGCGAATTCCGGTGCTTCCTCGCGTTCGCGGCGGCCGCCCCGGCGGTTGTCACGTTCTGCCATAAGGCATCCCTTTCTTCCTGGCGCTTGGCGCCTGTTGCTTCAATCCAGGTGAGTCCGCGCCCCGCGGCCCGGGCTCCCGGATCATCGGGGCAGCCCCGAAAGGCTGCCCGCAGGTTCTTAGATCTTCAGGCCGCCTTCACGCGCGGCGTCGGCCAGGGCCTTCACCTTGCCGTGGAACAGGAAGCCGCCGCGGTCGAAATATGCTTCTTCGACACCGGCTGCCTTGGCCCGCTCTGCGATCACCTGGCCGACCTTGGTTGCCGCTTCGACGTTGTTCTTGCCGACATAGCCCAGGTCCTTCTCCAGGGTGGAGGCGGAGGCCAGGGTCACGCCGCGCAGATCGTCGATCAGCTGGACGGAGATGTTCTTGTTCGAGCGGTGCACGGACAGGCGCGGACGGCCTGCGTTCACTTTGCGAAGCTTGTTCCGGACGCGCAGCCGGCGCTTCAGAAACAGGGTACGTTTGCTGTTTGCCATCTTGCTGGTCCTTACTTCTTCTTGCCTTCCTTGCGGAAGATGAACTCACCCTTGTAGCGGATGCCCTTGCCCTTGTAGGGCTCGGGGCGGCGCCAGTCGCGGATTTTCGCCGCCACTTCGCCCACCTGCTGCTGGTCGTTCCCTTCCACAACGATTTCAGTCTGCTTCGGCGCGGTGATGGTGACACCTTCCGGAGCAACGAAATCGACGTCGTGGCTGTAGCCCAGGTTCAGCTTCAGGGTGTTGCCCTGAACCTGTGCCCGGTAACCCACACCCTGGATCTCCAGTTCTTTCTTGAAGCCCTGGGTCACGCCGGTGACGAGGTTCTGCACCTGGGTGCGCGACATGCCCCACTGCTGACGGGCGCGCTTGGACTTGCCGCGCGGCTCGATGGTGACGACGTTGTCCTCAACAGTGAGGGTCACGTCATCGGTGGCAGTGAAGGTACGGGCGCCTTTCGGGCCCTTCACCTCGATGGTCTGGCCGGACACGCTCGCGGACACACCGCTGGGCAGTTCGACCGGTTTCTTACCAATACGGGACATCGTGTGGCCTCCTTAGAAGACGGTGCAAAGCACTTCGCCGCCGACGTTGGCTGCGCGTGCGTTCGCGTCCGACATCACACCCTTGGGGGTGGAGACAATCGACACGCCCAGGCCCTGACGGACCGACGGGATGTCATTGACGCCCATGTAAACGCGGCGGCCGGGCTTGGAGACCCGCTTGAGCTCGCGAATGACAGGTTCGCCGTCGAAGTACTTCAGGCTGATTTCAATGGCCGGGTGGCCATTTTCACCAGTCGTCTTTTCGTAGCCGCGGATGTAGCCCTCGTCCGCCAGCACGTCCAGCACCCACGCCCGCAGCTTGGAAGCCGGGGTCATGACGGTGGATTTGCCGCGCATCTGGGAGTTGCGGATACGGGTGAGCATATCGCCGATAGGATCGTTCATATCACTCTCTCCCTTACCAGCTCGATTTCACCAGGCCAGGAATCTGGCCGGCGGAGCCCAGCTCGCGCAGCGCGATACGGCTCATCTTCAGCTTACGGTAGTAAGCGTGCGGACGGCCGGTCAGCTGGCAGCGGTTGTGAAGCCGCGTGGGCGACGAGTTGCGCGGCAGTTTCGCCAGCTCGAGGCGCGCCTTGAAGCGCTCCTCCATCGGGCGGTTTTCGTCATTCGCGATCTCTTTCAGCTCGGCACGCTTCGCGGCGTATTTTGCCACCAGGCGCTCGCGCTTCTTCTCGCGTTCGATCATGCTTTTCTTAGCCATGTCTGTTCCTTCCCGCGCTTAGCTGTTGAAGGGCATGTTGAAAGCTTTCAACAGCGCCTTTGCTTCCGCGTCGGTTTTCGCGGTGGTGGCGATCACGATATCCATGCCCCAGGGCTCATCGATCTTGTCGAAGTCGATCTCCGGGAACACCATGTGCTCCTTCAGGCCCATGGCGTAGTTGCCGCGGCCGTCGAAGGACGTGCCCGAAACGCCGCGGAAGTCGCGGATGCGGGGCATTGCAATGGTGATGAGGCGATCCAGGAATTCGTACATCCGGTCACCGCGCAGAGTCACCTTGGCGCCCATCGGCATGCCTTCGCGAACGCGGAAGCCGGCGATGGAGTTCTTGGCCACGGTGGTCAGCGCCTTCTGGCCCGCGATTGCGGTCAGGTCGGCCTGAGCGGACTTGGCTTTCTTGCTGTCTTTGACGGCAGCACGGCCGCAGCCGATGTTCAGAACGATCTTCTCCAGCTTGGGGAGCATCATGTCGTTCTTGTAGCCGAACTCCTCTTTCAGGGACGCGCGGATGGTGTCCTTGTAGAGGGCTTTCAGACGCGGGGTGTAGGTTGCAGCATCAAGCATCGATCACGTCCCCCGTGGTTTTGGCAAAACGCACCTTCTTGCCGTCTTCCATGCGGAAGCCAACGCGGGTAGCTTTTCCGTTTGCGTCCAGCAGAGCCAGGTTCGACAGGTCGATCGGCAGGGCCTTCGGCAGGCGGCCGCCCTGGCTGTTCTGTGTCTGGCGGGTGTGGCGGATCGCCATGTTCACGCCTTCGACAACGGCTTTGCCGGCCTTCGGGTCGACGGAAGCGATGGTGCCTTCCTTGCCCTTGTCCTTGCCGGCCAGCACGACGACCTTGTCGCCTTTGCGGAGTTTAGCAGCCATGATTACAGCACCTCCGGAGCCAGCGAGATGATCTTCATGAAGTTCTTCGCGCGCAGTTCACGGACAACCGGGCCGAAGATACGTGTACCGACCGGCTCGTTGTTGTTGTTCAGGATGACGGCGGCATTGCGATCAAAACGGATCGCGGTGCCGTCTTCGCGGCGGACTTCTTTGGCGGTGCGCACGACGACGGCCTTGCGGACGTCACCTTTCTTCACGCGGCCGCGCGGGATGGCTTCCTTTACCGAGACGACGATGATGTCGCCAACGGATGCGTATTTACGCTTGGAACCACCCAGAACCTTGATGCACTGCACCCGGCGTGCGCCGGAGTTGTCAGCTACATCCAGATTTGTTTGCATCTGGATCATGTGGTTTCTCCCGACCTTTGGGGCGCCGATGCGTGGCGTGATCCCCCAGGGTTTCGACTGACTGTTAAGTCTAGCCGCCAGGAGTCTCGGTCAGAGACTCAGGCGGTCAGAACTTCCCAGCGTTTCGTTTTCGATTTCGGCGCGCATTCGATGATGCGGACAGTGTCGCCGACCTTGAAAGCGTTCTGTTCATCGTGAGCCCGGTACTTCTTGGACTTTCGGATGGTTTTCTTAAGAACCGGATGCGTGAAGCGGCGCTCCACCAGGACGGTCACGGTTTGGGCGTTCGCGTCGCTGGTCACAACGCCTTGCAGGATACGTTTGGGCATTGTGTCGCTCCTTATTCAGCCGCAGCTGCGGCTTTTTCGTTCAGGATGGTCTTCACGCGGGCAGCATTGCGGCGTGCCGCCTTGATGCCTGCAGTGTTTTCCAGCTGACCGGTCGCCTGCTGAAAGCGCAGGTTGAAGCTCTCTTTTTTCAGGGATGCGAGGAGATCGCGGAGCTCGTCCACGGTCTTGTCGCGCAGATCATTGGCGTTCATCGCCTTTGTTCCTTGTCCTAAGCACCAGAAGGCCCCGCGTGGGTCACCTTGTCGCCTGGTGGGTTATGTCACCCGCAACCGAAGGATGCGGCAAAAAAGAATCACTTGGCCCGGATCCGAGGCGGATTGGGGACAAGCGATGGGTCCCTATAGAGGAGATGGAGGGTGGGGGCAAGGGCCGTCCCGGCGATTGCCGGGAGAGGCGGTCCGGGGAGGCGGCCCGGCACGCTATTGCAGCTGCCGGACGCGTGTGAGCACGGTGTCAAACTGCCAGCCGTCGCGCAGCCGCGGCAGCCACAGCACTGCGCCGCCCGCCCCGTGAACCATCATGGCCCCGCGCAGCGTCCTTGTGCGCCGGATATCCGCGATCGCGATCTCTCTTGCGGTGCCTTCCGGCTCAAGGACGAGCACACGCTTGGTGGTGATCACATAGGCCACACGGCGGAATGTGCGATGGATCAGGAAATAGAGGATTAGCGCAGCCGGCGCGAACAGCAGGATCAGCGCCATTTCATTCAGCGTGGGAAGCGTCCGTGCGGGTACGGCAAGGACCACCTGCTCGCCATCGCCAAGTAGCAGGCCGGGAATACCGTGAGCTTCAGTGTTCGCCGCCAGCAGACCCAATCCTCACCCCCAGCTGTAGTTGAAGCTGACCGAGATGCGCTCGTCCTCGGCCATGTTCATCGGCACCTCGTGGCGCAGCCAGCTTTCCCACAACAGCACGTCGCCGACCTCGGGCTTCACGTAGATGAAGGGCTGCAGCTCGCGCCGCGCGCCCTTCAGCCGTGCGGGGGCCGCCATCATCCGGGCCGAGCGCGGGTCTTCGAGCTTCAGCGCACTCGCGCCGTCCGGCATCGACACATAAGTGGTGCCGGAGATCACCGAATGCGGATGCAGGTGCGAGGAATGGGTGCCGCCTTCGGGCAGGATGTTGATCCAGATGTCCTCCAGCTTCAGCTCGCGCCCGTCGAGGTCGAACTCAAGGTCCTTGGCAAAAGCCGCCACATGCTGGTCCAGCACCTTCACCAGATCCGCAAAGATCGGAAAGCGCCAGGGCAGATCGGTGAGCGAGGCATACGACGTGTATCCGGGATAGCCGTTCTCCTCGCACCAGTCCTGGCCAGCATCATCATCGCCGGCGATCACGAGGCAGGAGTTCTCCAGCTCGCCCCCGTCAATCTTGGGGGCGAACTCGGACAGGGGCGCGCGGTAGAGGCGCGTAACGAAGAGCGATTCAATCTGTGCCATGCCCCCTCTTACCCCAGTCCGAAGGCCGGGGCGAGAGGCGGGTTTCAGTGGGTTGAACGAGCCAGATCGCAGCAAATTCACGGCATCATTTTAGTAACCGGTCGCTGACTCACGCTGTTTTAACCGTTCAGTGTCAGTTTGGGACACGTACGTCCTGACAGTCACCAAGCTCCCCAGCTTCTCAGTAAAGTGGTTTTTCTCCCATGAAATCAATCCTGACGATCCGCACTGCCATTCTCTCCATCATTGTGCTTGCGGGCGGGCTTATGTTCGCCCAGGTCAGCCTCGCCCTCTACTCCCACGGGGTGCGTGACCGCATGCAGGCCCAGGTCACCATGGTTGAGAAGATCTATATCCACCTCGACGAAACCGAACTGAAGTTCCTGATGGCCCGGCGGGCAGAGAAGGACTTCCTGCTGCACCGCGACCCGGAACAGGCCGCGCGCCATGCCGAAACCATGGCGGACCTCAAGGCGACCTTTGACGAGGTAGTAGAAGAAATCTCCACCGTCGCGGCGCTGTCCGGCAACGAGGCGGAACTTGCCGCAATCGGCAAGGCGATCACCAGCTACGAAACTGCCTTCCACGCCCTTACGGCCAGCAAGACGCGGCTGGGCCTTGACGAGAACAGCGGACTTGAAGGCGAACTGCGCGCCGCGGTGAAGAACGCCGAAGCCACGCTCAAGGAGCTGGACCAGCCCGTGATGCAGGTGAAGATGCTGATGATGCGCCGGCACGAGAAGGACTTCATCATGCGCCGGGCGCCAAAATACCTCGACCGGCTGAACGCCCGAATCGAGGAATTCCGCGCCTTCCCGGCGAGCTACTATGAAAGCCCCGCCCAGCAGAAGGAGATCCTCGGCCTGATGGATACTTACCAGAAGTCTTTTGCCGCCTATGTCGCGGAAACCCTGCGCGAGGAAGCGTTGCGGGGAGAAGTGGCCAGCCACTATGACACCGCCGAGCCGCTGCTGGCCAAGGTACACCAAAAGGTCCGCGAGGAACTTGCCTTCGAACAGGCCCACAGCAAGGAACTCAGCGCGGCTGCCCAGAGCAACGCGCTGAATGCCGGGATCGCCGGAGCCATTCTGTTCATCGCGCTGGCCCTGCTCCTGGCGCGCAGCATCGCGCGGCCGCTGCAACGCACCGACCTCGTGCTGAAGAAGATGATGCAGCAGGATTTCACGCCCGAACTTCCGAAAAGCCGCATCCGCGAAATCTCCGCGATCGCCACCGCGGTCGGTGAGTTCCGCAAGGCCGAGGACTCCAAGCATCAGCTGACCGCGGAAATTACCAGCGTGATCGAGGCCTGCGGCGAGGGCGACTTCTCCCGCCGGATTGCCGACAGGGGCGCCGATCGCCAGTTCGGCGGGCTGAGCCAGGGCGTGAACACGATCGGCGACGTGGCCGAGAAGGGCCTGGGCGACGTTCTGGACGTTGTCGGCGCGCTGGCCAAGGGCGACCTCACCCGACGCATGCCTACGGGCCAGAAGGGCATCTTCAAGGAAATTTCCGAAGCGATCGACAACTTCGCGGACAACCTCGAAGGCATCATTCGGCAGCTGGCCGGCAGCAGCGCGATGCTGAACAACACCTCGACCGAGATCTCCTCTGCCGTGGCGGATGCCTCCCGCCGGGGCGAATCCTCGGCCGCCTCGCTGGAAGAAACCTCCGCCGCGCTGCAGACCGTGAGCGACACCGTGCGTGACACCGCGGGCAGCGCGCAGGAGGCCCGGGCGTTCGTCAACGACGCCCACACCAAGGCCGAATCCACCCGCGAGGTGGCAGAGCAGACCGTCGCGGCGATGCAGCGGATCAAGGACTCCTCCGATGCGATCTCCAAGATCACCGGGCTGATCGACGACGTTGCCTTCCAGACCAACTTGCTGGCGCTAAACGCCGGCGTCGAGGCGGCGCGCGCCGGCGAGGCCGGCCGCGGCTTCGCGGTTGTCGCCTCCGAAGTCCGCGCCCTGGCGCAGCGGTCCTCGGACGCGGCCAAGGAGATCAGCGCGCTGATCAACAGCAGCCAGGCCGAGGTGACCTCAGGCGTGCAGCTGGTGGACGAGGCCGGCAATTCGCTCGCCGCCATCCTGGAAACCGTGAGCCGCGCGGTCGAGAAGGTGAACGAAATCGCCGAGAATACCGTCGACCAGTCCAACAGCATCGCGGAAGTGAATACCGCGCTGGACTCGCTCGACAAGGACTCCCAGCACAGCGCCGCAATGCTGGAGGAAACGGCCGCCTCGGGCCAGATGCTGCGGGAGGAAGCCGCCCGGCTGGCCCGCGCCATCGCCGGCTTTAAGATCGAAGAAGAGGGCAGCGCGCCCCCGGCTCGGGCTCCAGGCAGCAGCTCCTGGGCGGCCTGACCCTCGCCCTTCTACCCCCCGGCCCGGGGTTCGCCCCTGGCCGGAAGACTGCTCAGCGCTTCCCGCCCCCCCCAGGCACAGTCCGCAAGTTGCCCGGAAGGCCGGCCGGGAACCGCCCTCTTACTGGCAAGCCACTGTAACAGCCGGCCGCTCAACGTCCTGCGAAGGGACGTTGAGGGACAAAAAAAGCCCCCGCCGGAATTCCGGCGGGGGCCTTTTAACTTTTGAGAACGACTGGGCTTACCAGTCTTCGCGGACCACGATGCGGGTCTTGATCGGCAGCTTCATCGCAGCCAGGCGCAGGGCCTCGCGGGCGATGTCGTCATTCACGCCATCGATTTCGAACATCACGCGGCCGGGCTTAACTTTGGCTGCCCAGTAATCCACAGAGCCCTTACCTTTACCCATACGGACTTCGGTCGGCTTCGAGGTCACCGGGGTGTCCGGGAAGATCCGGATCCAGACGCGGCCCTGACGCTTCATGTGGCGCGTCATGGCACGGCGTGCGGCTTCGATCTGGCGCGCGGTGACGCGCTCGGGCTGGGTTGCCTTCAGACCGTAGGTGCCGAAGTTCAGGTCGGAGCCGCCTTTTGCCAGACCGGAGATCCGGCCTTTGTGCATCTTGCGGAATTTAGTACGCTTTGGTTGAAGCATCTTTCTGTCTCCTTAACGGTCGCGGCGACCGCCACCAGCACCACGCGGTGCAGGGCCGTCCTGGAGTTCTTGCGCCTTGCGGTCACGCGCCGAAGGATCGTGCTCCATGATCTCGCCTTTGAAGATCCAGACCTTGATCCCGATGATCCCGTAGGGGGTCATCGCTTCGGAGTGAGCGTAATCGATGTCAGCACGCAGGGTGTGCAGCGGCACACGGCCTTCACGGTACCATTCGGTACGCGCGATTTCCGCACCGCCCAGACGGCCGGCCACGTTCACCCGGATACCCAGGGCGCCCATGCGCATGGCGTTCTGCACGGCCCGCTTCATTGCGCGGCGGAAGGACACACGGCGCTCCAGCTGCTGCGCGATCGACTCGCCGACCAGCTGAGCGTCCAGTTCCGGCTTGCGCACTTCGACGATGTTGAGGTGCAGCTCGGAGTCGGTCATCTTGGCCAGCTTCTTGCGCAGGACTTCGATGTCCGCGCCTTTCTTGCCGATGATGACGCCCGGACGCGCAGTGTGGATGGTGACGCGGCATTTCTTGTGCGGGCGCTCGATGATCACCCGCGCAATGCCTGCCTGCTTGCACTCTTCCTTGATGAACTCGCGGATCTTGATGTCCTCGAGCAGCAGATCACCATAGTCCTTGGTGTCGGCGTACCAGCGGCTGTCCCAGGTGCGGTTCACCTGAAGGCGCATGCCGATCGGATTGACTTTCTGACCCATTAGGCTTGCTCCTCAACTTGACGCACCTTGATGGTGATCTCCGCGAACGGCTTCAGGATTTTGCCGAACCGGCCACGGGCACGCGGGCGGCCGCGCTTCATGGTCAGGTTTTTGCCAACCCAGGCCTCGGCGACGATCAGCTCATCGACGTCCAGGTTATGGTTGTTTTCGGCATTCGCGATGGCGGACTGAAGGCATTTTTTCACGTCCTGCGCGACCCGCTTGTTGGAGAAAGTCAGGTCGGTCAGCGCCTTCTCGACTTTCTTGCCGCGGATCATCTGAGCCACCAGGTTCAGTTTCTGCGGGGAGGTACGGAGCATGCGCAGTTTTGCCATTGCTTCGTTGTCTGCCACGCGGCGGGGGTTCTTTTCCTTGCCCATGACTTACTTCCGCTTCGCTTTTTTGTCTGCGGCATGGCCATAATAGGTGCGGGTCGGCGAGTATTCACCGAACTTCTGACCGATCATGTCTTCCGAGACGTTGACTGGGATGTGCTTCTGGCCGTTGTACACACCAAAGGTCAGGCCGACGAACTGCGGCAGGATGGTGGAACGGCGCGACCAGATCTTGATCACTTCATTGCGGCCCGACTCACGCGCTGCTTCGGCCTTTTTCAGGACGTAAGCATCAACGAAGGGGCCCTTCCATACGGAACGTGCCATGGATTAGCGGCCTTTCTTCTTGGCGTGGCGCGAGCGGACGATGAGCTTCTGCGACGCCTTGTTTTTGTTGCGGGTGCGCTTGCCTTTGGTCGGCTTGCCCCACGGGGTCACCGGGTGGCGGCCACCGGAGGTGCGGCCTTCACCACCGCCGTGCGGGTGGTCGATCGGGTTCATCACGACACCGCGGACCGACGGGCGCTTGCCCCTGTGGCGCATGCGGCCGGCTTTACCGAAGTTCTGGTTCGAGTTGTCGGGGTTCGACACGGCACCGACGGTGGCCATGCATTCCTGACGGACCAGGCGCAGTTCGCCCGAGGACAGGCGGATCTGAGCGTAACCGCCGTCACGGCCAACGAACTGAGCGTAGGTACCGGCTGCGCGGGCGATCTGGCCGCCTTTGCCGGGCTTCATTTCGATGTTGTGGACGATGGTACCGATCGGCATGCCCGAGAACGGCATTGCGTTGCCCGGCTTGATGTCGGCCTTCGCGGAGGCGATGACCTTGTCGCCGACAGCCAGACGCTGCGGCGCCAGGATGTAGGCCTGCTCGCCGTCTTCGTATTTCACCAGCGCGATGAATGCGGTCCGGTTCGGGTCGTATTCGATCCGCTCGACGGTGGCCGCAACATCAAATTTGTTCCGTTTGAAGTCAACGATCCGGTAGAGGCGCTTTGCGCCGCCGCCACGGCGGCGTGCAGTGATCCGTCCGGTGTTGTTCCGGCCGCCCGATTTGGTCAGGCCCTCAGTGAGGGATTTGACCGGACGCCCTTTCCAAAGCTCCGAACGGTCGATCAGAACCAGCCCACGCTGGCCCGGCGTCGTCGGCTTATACGACTTGAGTGCCATGCTTTCTGTCTTCCGTTTAGCGTGCGGTGCCGCGGGTAAGTGTGTGTGGCACCGCTATGTGAAAGCCCCCCGAAGGTGGCCAAGGTATAGGGCCCCGAAGGTCCCCGCTCGTAGATCCCGGCAAACGTAACGGCCCCGGAACGAATCCGGGGCCTGCGGGATGGATGGCGTGTAGCAGAGGTCGGAGGGGGTGGCAATGGGGAGTCAGGCAATGATGAAATAGAGCCAACACCCTTGGGTTGTAACCCTCATGCTGGTATGCTTTTAAGGAGTAAGACTATTTGACTGGATAGAATTTTGGACATCACAACTTCAAACCTCTACATCGAACACGAGCTGGATCAACGGCTCAAACAGTTGGCCAGCGCCATGGAAAGCGATGTTATCACAATCGTATCACCGATGGCTCCGGGCATCGACGACATTGTTCGAGGGTATGTCGAAGACATAGCCGACACGCAGGAAGAGCGGCAGGATGACCTCAGTGTGATTCTCGAGACGAATGGCGGATCTATCGAAGTCGTTGAACGCATCGCCAACGTTCTGCGGCACCACTATCCCACTGGTGAGATCAACTTCATCGTGCCGAACAGAGCAATGTCAGCTGGTACAGTTCTAGTTATGTGCGGCGATAAGATCTTTATGGACTACTACTCAATCCTAGGACCAGTCGATCCACAAGTTCAGAGCCAAACAAGTGGTTATTTTGTACCGGCACTTGGTTACCTCAACAAGTACGAGGAGCTCATAGCCAAGTCGCAGGAAGGCTCCCTTTCAGCCGCGGAGATGGCCTTTATGATCGAGAAGTTCGATCCGGCTGAACTCGACTCTTTTGAGAAGGCACGCGATTTGTCTACTGCGCTGCTGGTAGACTGGCTTACACAGTACAAGTTCAAAGATTGGACCCATACAGAAACACGTGGAATCCCGGTGACGGAGCAAATGAAGGCTGACCGCGCGAAGGAGATCGGCACAAAGTTGAACTCTACGGAACGCTGGAAAACGCACTCGCGCGGCATCTCAATGGCAGTACTTCAACGCGATCTTAACCTAGTTGTGGAAGACTATGGCGCCGATGAGACAAAAAACGACGCGATCGGAAAATACCATAGACTTCTCCAAGACTATATGCAAAGGCGCGGCAAAGATATTGTGTTCCAGAACAAACACACTATAACTCTGTTATAGGGAGATCATAATGGCAAACCTCAACATCCAATCGGTTATCGCTGCCAACCCAAAGGTCCAACGAGACATTCACACGATGGAAGAGGCTCTGTCAGTCATCAAAAGACTGAGAGCGAAAGGCATCGAAGGCAAAACTTACGACCTGGCTTCCCCTTTTGAACGCCACAGAAGCACCGAGGCTCGCCCCATAGTTGTGCACTCGACGGATTGATGCTACCTTCATTCTGGCCTCATCGACCGAAAGCCCCGCAATTTTGCGGGGTTTTTTCTTTTAGCCACAGCAAGAGCTCACAAGCGCCAGCTTAGTCGCCAGCGCCGCCCCATAGGGGCGGGTCATGCCGGAGGCATGCTCTCAGCATGACGCTGGCGCGGCGGCCTGCGGCCTTGATTGCGCGCTGGGGCCTGCCGCAGCCCCCCTACCCTCAGATCCCCATGGTCCCCAGCGCCCGGCGGCGACGGAGGGGCTCGGCGGCGACGGCCTCGCGCTGGAGGTAGCGCAGCTTGCCCATCTCCTCGCGGAAGGCATCGTGTTCCGGCTTGCGTTCCAGGTAGTCCGCCAGCCGCAGGATGTTGATCGGCTGCCTGCGGATCAGTGCGGCGATGCGCTCGAAAGCGTCCTCGGTGGCGTAGCCGTCGATCATCATCGCCGCACTCTGGGTCGGGGTCAGAAGGTAATAGTCATACGTGCCCCGGGGCGTGTAGCGGGCGATGTCGAAGGGCGAGGCGCCAAGGGCATGGGACTTGGGCATCAGAACCCGGATTCCGCTTTCCTCGTGCACGAAGCTGCTGCCGGAGGTCTGGGCAAAGCCCAGCGGCCCCAATTTCTGCGCCGCATGCTCCCGCATCGCGCCGCTCAGGCTGTCCATGTCGGCGCGGTCGTAGCAGACATCGTCGAATACCGAGATGAGGCGCAGCCCGGCATCCGCCACGCAGATATAAGGCGTCCGGTTCAGCTCCTGCAGACGCGCGGCCAGATCTGCCGCCTGCTCCGCGGTGGCCGGAACGGAAACAGCCCCGGCAGGTTTCCCCGCCGAGGCTGCAAGCTTTCTGATCCATGACCAGATCAAGGCAAATCTCAGAGTCCGGTGGACACGTCGATGGTGTTGCCTTCTTCCAGGGTCACATAGGCCTTCTTCACGTCCTTGCGGCGGCCCATCTGGCCGCGGAAACGCTTGACCTTGCCCTTGGTCACGGTGGTGTTGACCGCTTTCACCTTCACACCAAAGAGCGCCTCGACGGCTTCCTTGATCATCGGCTTGTTGGAGTCGATTGCCACTTCGAAGACCACTGCGCCGTTTTCGGACGCCATGGTGGATTTCTCGGTGATGACCGGCTTGCGGATCACGTCGTAGTGTTCTGCCTTCACGCTCATTTCAGACGGGCCTCCAGAGCTTCGACACCTGCCTTGGTGATCACCAGGGTGTCACGTTTCAGGATGTCATAGACGTTGGCACCGATGGTCGGCAGCACATCCAGACCTTCGATGTTCTTGGCGGCGCGGGCAAAGCCCTCGTTCACCGACGCGCCGTCGATGACCAGAGCGCGCTTCCAGCCCAGGTTTTTCACCTGCTTGGCCAGAGCGGCGGTCTTGCCCTCTGCGGCTGCGTCCTCGATGATGACCAGCTCGCCCGCTTTCGCTTTGGCGGACAGCGCGTGGCGCAGGCCCAGCTTGCGGAACTTCTTGGTCAGCTCGTGGCCGTGCGACCGGACAACGGGGCCCTTGTAGATGCCGCCCTTGCGGAAGATCGGCGCGTTACGGTCACCGTGGCGTGCGCCGCCGGTGCCCTTCTGGCGGTAGATCTTCTTGGTCGAGTAGGAGGTCTCGGAGCGGGTCTTCACCTTGTGGGTGCCCTGCTGCGCATTGTTGCGCTGCCAGCGGACCACACGGTGCAGGATGTCCGCACGCGGCTCCAGGCCGAACAGGTCTTCCGACAGTTCGATGTCGCCAGCCTTGCCGCCGTCCAGTTTGATCACGTCAAGTTTCATGCTTCACCCCCTTCCGCGGGCGCTTCGGCAGCGGGTGCCTCAGCAGCAGTTTTCAGAGCAGCCGGGAACGGCAGGCCCTCGGGCGCCTTCTTCTTGACGGCGTCCTTGACGGTGACCCAGCCGGATTTCGGGCCCGGAACGGCGCCCTTGATGAAGACCAGGCCGCGGTCGGCGTCGGTTTTCACCACTTCCAGGTTCTGGGTGGTCACGCGGGCAGCGCCCATGTGGCCGGCCATCTTCTTGCCTTTGAAGACCTTGCCCGGGTCCTGACACTGGCCGGTGGAGCCGTGCGAACGGTGCGAGATCGACACGCCGTGCGAGGCGCGCAGGCCGCCAAAGTTGTGCCGCTTCATGGCACCGGCGAAACCCTTACCGATCGAGGTGCCGGTCACGTCCACTTTCTGGCCTGCCAGGAAGTGCTCGGCCGAGATCTCGGCGCCGACGTCGATCAGGCCGTCTTCGGAGACGCGGAATTCCGCGAGCTTCCGCTTCGGCTCAACCTTGGCGGCGGCGAAGTGGCCGCGCATGGCTTGCGAGGTGCGTTTGGCCTTGGCGGCGCCTGCACCCAGCTGAACGGCGGTGTAGCCGTCCTTGTCCGCGGTGCGCTGCGCAACAACCTGCAGCCCGTCCAGCGAAAGCACGGTCACAGGGATCTGCTTGCCGTCTTCCATGAACAGCCGGGTCATGCCGACTTTCTTTGCGATAATACCAGAGCGCATGTTCAACTACCCTCCGATCTTACGACTGCAGCTTGATTTCGACGTCCACGCCGGCCGCGAGGTCGAGCTTCATAAGCGCGTCCACGGTCTGCGGGGTCGGATCAACGATGTCCAGGAGCCGCTTGTGGGTGCGGATCTCGAACTGGTCGCGGGATTTCTTGTCGACGTGCGGGCCGCGCAGAACGGTGAACTTCTCGATCTTGTTCGGCAGCGGGATGGGCCCGCGCACCTGCGCGCCGGTCCGCTTGGCAGTGTTGACGATTTCCTGCGTGCTGGCGTCCAGCACGCGGTAGTCAAATGCCTTCAGCCGGATACGGATGTTTTGGCTTTGCATAGATATGCCTTTTTATCCAGGCGTTGGGGTTGAGAGGAGGGTCTGCGCTCACCGCAACCCCTCATCGAACCCAAAAGGCGGGAATCATCCCGCCTCAATCCACCAATGGTGAACCCGCGCCCTATACGCGGGTTTGGCTTTGCCGGCAAGAGGTTCCCGCCGTTTTCCTTCGAGGGAACTGGCCTGACAAGAACCGCGCCGGTTTCCGGTCGCGGCAAAATGAGAAAGGGCGCCGCTGGGGCGCCCCTTCAAACTCGCAATCAGGAGACCTGATTACTCGATGATCTTCGACACAACGCCGGCGCCGACGGTGCGGCCGCCTTCACGGATGGCGAAGCGCAGGCCGTCTTCCATCGCGATCGGCGCGATCAGCTCGACGGCGAACTTCAGGTTGTCGCCCGGCATCACCATC
>NZ_JBMERQ010000015.1:0-58975 GCF_048820895.1 Cribrihabitans neustonicus | reverse complement strand
TTGGAGGGACGACACCATGATCAAGTTCATCAAAAACTTCCGCAAAGACGACTCCGGCGCCGTGACCGTGGACTGGGTCGTGCTGACCGCCGCCGTCGCCGCCCTGGCCGGCGTGGTCTACACCGCCATCGAGAACGGCGCTTCCGATCTGACCAGCGGCACCGGCTCCTACCTGTCGACCAAGAAGCCGACCTAAGCGCATCGCACAGGGTTTTGCGGCGGCCCGGGAAATGTCCCGGGGCGCCGCCTTGCCCCGCAGGGGCTGACGCAGCGAGGTGCGCGATATGAAACGGCTTTGGTCCTTTCTGGCGAGCGATGACGGTGCCATCACTGTCGACTGGGTTGTTCTGAGCGCTGCAATCATCGGGCTCGCGGTGCTGATCTCCAGCGCCATGGAAGACGGCGCCATGGGGCTTGCCGAGGCAATGGCCGCCTATATGACGAACTGGTCGTTCAGCTGAGCCCGCCTGCCCCGGCGGAAGAATGGGTCCGCCCCGCAGCGCTTTGATTAATCCAGCAGCCGGTCCCGCCCGCGCGGAGCCGGCCCCTAGTTCTTGAGAGGTCACGGTATGCGTGCTGTTTTCGGTTTGGTGCTGATCATCGGGGTCGCCCTTGCGGGCGGCGCGGTGATGATGGCGAAGAACTATATCACCGCCTATCAGAACGAACTGGCGCGCGAACGCGCGGCCCGCGCCGAGATGGTTCCGACGGTGGACGTCTATGTCGCCACCGCCCCGTTGAAGTATGGCGAGCGGCTGACAGAGGAAACGGTGCGCGCGGTGCGCTGGCCGGAAAATGCCATTCCCGGCGGCGCGTTCCAGTCGCTGGAGGCGCTGTTCCCGCCGGAGGCTGCGGGCAAACCCCGCGTCGTGCTGCGGGCGATGGAGAAGGACGAGGCGATCCTGGCTGCAAAGGTGACGGCGCCGGGCGAAGACGCGGGCATCACCTCGCGGCTGCAGCGCGGCATGCGGGCCTTCGCGATCAAGGTGGACGTGGCCTCGGGCGTGTCGGGCTTCCTGCGGCCAGGCGACAAGGTGGACGTCTACTGGACCGGCCTGATGCCGCATGCGGATGCGGGGCGCGGCGAGGTGACCCGGCTCATCGACACCAACGTGGAACTGGTCGCGGTCGACCAGAGCGCGGGCGGCGACATCGACGGCGCCATCATCGCCCGCACCGTGACCGTCGCCGTGCGCCCCGAGCAGGTAGCGGCGCTCGCGCAGGCGCAGACCACCGGGCGGCTTTCGCTGGCGCTGGTCGGCGCGGGCGACGACACCATCGCGCAGATGGTTGAGGTCGACCAGCGCAAGCTCCTGGGGCTTGGCGCGCTGGAAGCGCCGCAGCAGGCCGAGAAGGAGCAGGTCTGCACCATCCGCACCCGCCGCGGAGCCGAGGTGGTGGAGATCCCGATCCCCTGCACCAACTGAGGAAAACCCTTGCACCGCAGACTGTTAACAGGTTCAGCCCCGCCGCCCGCCCGGGCGGTGCGGGTCTTTTCTGTTGCCCCTGCCCCACAGCGCCTCTCGCCCCTCACGGGTGCGGAAGCCTTTGATTCTTGCAATAATTCCCGAGCCGGGCCACAGTGGCGAAAACCCCGGGCGGCAAGACCCGGGGGCAGAGGCGTGATCGGAAAGGCAGGTCACATGGGAATTCGAAGGTTCGTGGCGGCGGCCCTTATTGGGCTCTCGCTTTTGGCTGTGCCCGCGGCGGACGGGGCGCAGGCGCAATCGCTGCGCGTAGTCAAGAAGGGCACCGCGGCCACCCTGGATGTGCCGATGAACCGCGCCGTGGTGGTCGAAAGCCAGACCCCCTTCGCCGAACTCAGCATCGCCAACCCGTCGATTGCGGACATCTCTTCGCTGTCGGACCGCACCATCTATGTGCTGGGCAAGTCGCCGGGGCTGACCACACTGACCCTGCTTGATGGCTCGGGGCGGCTGATCACCAATGTCGACGTGCGCGTGTCCGCCGATGTGAGCGAGTTCAAGGAGCGGCTGCGCCAGATCCTCCCGAACGAGAAGATCGAGGTGCGCACCGCCAACGACGGCATCGTGCTGTCGGGCACCGTATCGAGCGCCGCGCGGCTGCAGCGGGCGCTGGACCTGGCGGAGCGCTACGCGCCGGAGCGGGTCAGCAACCTGATGTCGGTGGGCGGCGTGCAGCAGGTCATGCTCAAAGTGCGCTTTGCCGAGATGCAGCGTTCGGTGTCGAAATCGCTGAGCGCTTCGCTCGGCTTCCAGGGCGGCACCGGCAGCGGCCGCACCGGCGGCACCAATACGCTCAACACCTCCGGCGCGCTGGCCAATTCTCTGGCGGGCAACATCCCCGCCGCAAACGAGAATACCGGCGCCTTCCTGTTCGGCTTCAACGCCGGTTCGGTGCAGGTGAGCCTGCTTCTGGAGGCGCTGGAACAGAAGGGCGTGGTGCGCACGCTGGCGGAGCCGAACCTCTCGGCACTGTCGGGCCAGGAGGCCAAGTTCCTGGCGGGCGGCGAATATCCGGTGCCGGTGGCGCAGGAAGACGGCGTCATCACCATCGAGTTCAAGCCCTTCGGCATCGAGCTGAACTTCATTCCCCGGGTGGTGGACAGCGATGTCATCAACCTGGAACTCAATGCCGCGGTCTCCGCCATCGACCCGACCAACTCGCTTGAGCTGAGCGGGCTCACCATCGACGCGTTCTCGCGCCGGGAGACCTCGACCACGGTGGAAATGCGCGATGGCGAGAGCTTTGCCATTGCCGGGCTGATCCGGGACGAGTTCCTCGACAACTCTTCCCAGCTGCCCTGGCTGGGCGACGTGCCGGTGCTGGGCGCGCTGTTCCGCAGCGCCGACTACCAGCGCGAGCAGACTGAACTGGTGATCATCATCAGCGCGCATCTGGTCACCCCGACGCGGGGCGAGGCGCTAACCCTGCCCACCGACCGGGTGAAACCGCCGAGCGAGAAGGACCTGTTCCTGTTCGGCCGCACCTCGCGCACCAGCCACGGCGCGGCCGGGGAGGTCGCAAAGCAGGATTTCAACGGCTCCTACGGCTACGTGCTGGATTGAGCGGAAGGATGGGACGGATGATCAGACACGCCGCGATTGCTGCCCTCGCCCTGACCGTGGCGGCTTGTGAGCGCGAGGCCGGGCGCGAGCTGTACCGCGAGGGCGGCTTCGGCGATGCCGCGGCGGGCAATGCCGCAGTGATGAGCGGCGACCGCAGCTTCACCATCCAGCTTGCCACCCGCTTTGCCCGGGAAGTGCCCACCACCATCACCTTCGCCTTCGACAGCGCCCGGCTGGAGCCGGAGGCACGCGCGGTGCTGGACCGGCAGGCACATTGGATCCGCCAATTCCCCGAGGTGCGCTTCCGGGTCTACGGCCATACCGACGCGGTCGGCAGCCAGGCTTACAACAAGGCGCTTGGCCTGCGGCGGGCGCAGGCGGCGGTGAACTACCTGGTGGCACGCGGCGTCAGCCGCCACCGGCTGGAGGCACTGGTCTCTTTCGGCGAGACCCGGCCGCTGATCCCGACCCCCGACCGAGAGCGCCGCAACCGCCGCACGGTGACCGAAGTGAGCGGGTTCCTGAAGAGCCACCCGATGCTGCTGGATGGCAAATACGCCCAGGTGATCTACCGCGAATATGTCGAAAGCGCGGTGCCCGAAACCACGCTGACCGAACAGCGCTCGATCGGCCGCGAGCTTCAGTAGAACCCCTGCCCGATGGCGGCGGGCTCTGCGTTCCGCGGTTTGCAAGCGGTGAACAATACCCAAGATTTGGGGCTTTTTGGCCCCAATCTCGCCCAACTTGTCACCGACATTGTTTCCAAGAGGCAAACTGTGCCCTGTGCGCAGCCGGCCTCAGGGAACAAGGATGATGGTGATGAGCAGCGAACCTTCGCAAACAGACACTTCTGCGATTATTGCCTGCACGATCAGCCGCGACGTGCAGAATTTCGACCTCTTGATAGAAGACATGGAAGCCGCCATGGGCGAAGCCTGGGGCGATCTGGGCTTCCAGGAGGCGCTGACCTTCTTCACGCAGCCTGAGTCGGAACCGCTGCAATTTGTGGCGTTGGCCATCGACAGCGACGACGAGGGCGATCTGGCGCTGATGGGCGAGATCATCGCCCAGGCCAAGGCGCAGGGCATCAAGGTGATTCTGATCGCCGATGACGTGACACCCGCGTCGCTGCACAGCCTGCTGCGCCAAGGCGCCGATGAGTTTATCCCCTACCCGCTGCCCGAACAGGAGCTGAAGGCCGCGATCGAGCGGCTGCGCGCGCCGGAGGGCGGCGCGGAGGAATCCCAGGTTCGGCACCAGCTGCAATCGGGCAGCCAGCGCGAGGGCGCGGTGATTGCCTGCCACGGGCTGGCGGGCGGCACCGGTTCAACGACGCTGGCGGTGAACCTGGCCTGGGAACTGGCAGCCTTGAGCGAGCACAAGGAGCCGCGGGTCTGCCTTCTGGATTTCGACCTGCAGCACGGCTCGGTCTCCACCTATCTCGACCTGCCCCGGCGAGAGGCGGTGATGGAGATGCTCAGCGAGACCGAGAGCATGGATGAGGAGCTGTTCGGCCAGGCGCTTCTGACCTTCCGGGACAAACTGCAGGTGCTGACTGCGCCCGCCGAGATGATCCCGCTCGACATCCTGACGCCGGATGACATCGAGCGGGTGGTGGAGATGGCGCGGAGCCACTTCGACTTTGTGGTGATCGACCTGCCGCACACTTTGGTGCAGTGGTCCGAGACGGTGCTGAACATGGCGCATGTGTATTTCGCGCTGATCGAGCTGGACATGCGCTCGGCGCAGAATGCGCTGCGCATGAAGCGGGCGCTGCAGTCCGAGGACCTGCCTTTCGAGAAGCTGCGCTTCGCTCTGAACCGGGCCCCGAAATTCACCGACCTTAGCGGCAAGTCACGGGTGAAGCGGCTGTCGGAGTCGCTGGGCATCTCGGTCGACCTGCAACTGCCGGATGGCGGCAAACCAGTGCCGCAGAGCTGCGATCACGGCACGCCGCTGGCGCTGTCGGTGGCCAAGAACCCGCTGCGCAAAGAGATCGCGAAGCTCGCGGCCTCGCTGCACGAGCTGGGAAAGAACGAAGCCCAAGCGGCCTGAGGGCTGGGAGTTGAGTTTGCGCGGCCACGGGGCCGCAGAAATGCCGGCGCTGCCCCAGCGGCAGCCCGTCTGAGGGTAAGCCGATGTTTTCCAAATACAAGAAGCAGTCACCGAAAACCGCGCCGCCGCCGCCGCCCGCCGCTCCGGCGCTGCCTGCGGCGGACGAGGCCGCAAAGCCTGCAGTCAGCCTGCGCCGCCCGGTTGCGCGCAAAGCGGCCGAAGCGCTGCCCGCCGACAAGGAACGCAAGCGCAAGGAACGGCTGAACGAGATCAAGGTGCAGCTGCACCGCGACCTGCTGGAAAACCTCAACCTCGCGGCGCTGGAACGGGCGGGCGAGGCCGAGCTGCGGGCGGAAATCGCCTCGATCAGCGCCGAGATTCTGGAAGAGAAGAGCATTGTGCTGAACCGGGAGGACCGGCAGCAGCTGAACAAGGAGCTTTTTGACGAGGTGACGGGCCTCGGGCCGCTGGAAACCCTGCTGCAAGACGAGACCGTCAGCGACATCCTGGTGAACGGCCCGCATCAAATCTTCGTCGAGCGCAGCGGCAAGCTGGAACTCAGCGACATCGGCTTCAAGGACGAGAAGCACCTGATGCGGATCATCGACAAGATCGTCTCCGCCGTGGGGCGGCGCGTCGATGAGAGCAACCCCTATGTCGACGCCCGCCTCGCCGACGGCTCCCGCTTCAACGCGATGGTGCCGCCGATTGCGGTGGACGGCTCTCTGGTGTCGATCCGGAAGTTCAAGAAGGACAAGCTGGGCATCGACGATCTGGTGAGTTTCGGCGCCTTCACCGAGGAAATGGCCGCCTATCTGCAGGCCGCGGTCTCGACCCGGCTGAACGTCATCGTCTCGGGCGGCACCGGTTCGGGCAAGACCACGACGCTCAATGCACTCTCCTCCTTCATCGACAATTCCGAACGCATCCTGACCATTGAGGACACCGCAGAACTGCAATTGCAGCAGACCCATGTGGGCCGGATGGAAAGCCGCCCGCCGAACGTGGAAGGAAAAGGCGAGGTCTCGCCCCGCGACTGCCTGAAAAACGCCCTGCGGATGCGCCCCGACCGCATCATCGTGGGCGAGACCCGCGGCGAGGAGGTGATCGACATGCTGCAGGCGATGAACACCGGCCACGACGGCTCGATGACGACGATCCACGCGAACTCCGCCCGCGACGGCATCTCGCGCCTGGAAAACATGATCGCGATGGCCGGGATCGAGATGCCGATCAAGGCCGTGCGCAGCCAGATCGCAAGCGCGGTGAACCTGATTGTGCAGGCCTCCCGCCTGCAGGACGGTTCGCGCCGGATGACCTCGATCACCGAGATTACAGGCATGGAGGGCGACGTGATTTCCATGCAGGAGATCTTCCGCTTCCAGCGCGTCGGCCTGACGCCGGACAACAAGATCATCGGCCATTTCACCGCCACCGGCGTGCGCAGCCATTTCTCGGAACGCTTCCGCCTCTGGGGCTACGATTTGCCGCCGACGATCTATGAACCCACCGTGATGGAGAAGCGCTGATGCAGCTGAGTGCCGAGCCGCTGATCTACGGGCTGATCTTCTTTGGCGTGCTGGCGCTGGTCGAGGGGCTGTATCTTGTCACCTTCGGCAAATCGATCAGCCTAAACAGCCGGGTCAACCGCCGCCTGGAGATGATGGAGAAAGGCGGCAACCGCGAGCAAGTTCTGGAACAGCTGAGAAAAGAGCTGCGCCAGCACGCCAAGTCGCAATCCATCCCGCTCTACTCGCTCTTGTCGGAACGCGCGCAGAAGGCGGCAATTGCCTTCACGCCGCGGCAGCTGATCATGATCATGGCGGGGCTCGCCGCGGTGGCCTTTGTGGGCCTCAGCGTCGGCACCTCCGCGGCGCTGCCGGTTCGGGTCCTGGGCTCGGTCCTGATCGGAGTGGGTGCAGTGTTCTTCTGGGTCAACAAGAAGGCGACCAAGCGGATGGCGCTGCTGGAAGAGCAGCTGCCGGACGCGGTAGAGCTGATGGTGCGGTCCTTGCGTGTCGGGCACCCGTTCTCCTCCGCCGTGCAGATCGTCGCCAATGAGGTCGAGGATCCGCTCGCCACGGAATTCGGCATCATCTCCGACGAATGCGCCTACGGCCGCGACGTGGGCGAGGCGCTGAAAGAGATGGCCGAGCGGCTGGACATCCAGGACCTGCGCTTCCTCGCCGTTGCGGTCACCATCCAGCAGCAGTCGGGCGGCAACCTGGCCGAGGTGCTGGCGGGGCTTGCCAAGGTGATCCGCGCCCGCTTCCGCCTGTTCCGCCGGGTAAAGGCAATCACCGCCGAGGCGCAGTGGTCGGGCAAGTTCCTGTCCGGCTTCCCGCTGTTCTGCCTGGGCGGCATCCTCGCCAAGGATCCGAACTATTACGACAGCGTGCTGGACCACCCCTGGTTCATCCCCGCCTGCTTCCTGGTGGGCGCGATGCTGACAGTGAATCTTTTCGTGATGCGCATGCTCACCAACATTAAGGTCTGAAGGAGCGGGAGATGGAGTTTCTGTCCGATATCAACGCCTGGCTGACCGCGCAGTTCGGCGCGTTCGGCCCGCTTCTTGCCCTGGGACTTGGCGGGATGTTCATGATCCTGCTGGCGGTGCCTCTGCTGCTCAACCAGCCCGAGGATCCGCTGAAGAAGCTGCAGCGCGACAATGCGCCGGAGAGCGGCAAGAAGCAATCCAAGAAGGAACGCCTGCGCCAGGCCAACCGCAACGAGCAGCTGCAGAAATTCGCAACCTTCCTGGAGCCGCAGAACGCAGATGAACTTTCCGCAATGGAGCTCAAGCTGCGTCAGGCGGGCTATCAGTCCAAGGACTCGGTGCGCCTGTTCCACTTCGCCCAGTTCGCGCTTGGCCTGATCGGGCTCGCGGCCGGCCTGTTCTACGTGTACGTGCTGAAGGCCGGGTTTGAGTACGACAGCCAGCAGATGGTCATCCGCATCATCGGCCCCGGCGCGGTAGGCTACATGCTGCCGAAATACTGGATCAGCCGCCGCGTCGAGGAGCGCAAGCAGGCGATCACCGCGGGCTTCCCCGATGCGCTCGACATGATGCTGGTCTGCGTCGAGGCGGGCCAGTCGCTGGACCAGTCCATCGTGCGCGTCGCCAAGGAGCTGCACGCCTCCTACCCGGCGCTGGCCGAGGAGTTCGAAATCGTCGCTTACGAAATGAAGGCGGGCAAGGACAAGGACAGGGTGCTTCGCGACATGGGCACCCGCTGCGGGGTTCAGGATGTCTCGTCCTTCGTGACCGTGATGATCCAGTCCGCCACCTTCGGCACTTCGATCGCGGAAGCGCTGCGCGTCTACGCCGGAGAGATGCGCGACAAGCGGGTGATGCGCGCCGAGGAGGCCGCAAACAAGTTGCCCGTGAAGATGACCCTTGCCACAATGACGCTGACGGTGCCGCCTCTGCTGATCATCCTGGTCGGCCCCTCGATCCAAGGCATCATGAACATGGGCAACGCAGGCAACTGAACATGACATATCCGGGACGGGCCCTGCCCCCCCGCCGCGCTGCAGGCCTCGCCGCCGCCAGCCTCCTTGCGCTGGCGGCGGCCTGCGCGCCGGAGGGCTTGAGGCAGGACAAGACCAGCCCTTGGGCGCCGGGCACCGACCTCAGCCAGGAGGCCGAGGACGGGCTCGCTGTAGGTCACCGGCTGATGGCGGCGGGCGAATACGAACTGGCGCTCGACGCCTTCACCCGCGCCGCGCTGGAACAGGGTCTGACAGCCGAGGTGATGTCAGGCATGGGCTCGGCCAAGCTGGGATTGAGGCGTCTGGGCCAGTCGGAGGAGCTCTTGCGCAAGGCTGTCGAGGCCGCGCCGGACTGGCCCGAGGCAGCGAACAACCTTGGCGTCGTGCTGCTGGAGCAGGGCAAGACGGCGGAGGCCGCGCAGGTCCTGAAGCGCGCCTATGCGCTCGATAATGGCGAAAGTGACGCAATCCGGGATAATTTGCGCCTGGCCCTCGCCAAACTGGATGAGCCTGCGCATAGTGAGCCGCAAGACCACGCCTACAGTCTGGTGCGCCAGGGCGGCGGCAGTTACCTGATTCGCCAGACCCCGTGACCGGAGACCGCCATGTCGGAACGGCGGACCCGCGGTGCGGCAGGCAATAGGCTGAACGGGGCGGAACAGCCCCGGAGCAAGGCAGAGCCGGGACAAAAACAGCCCGGGGCAGAGCAGTAGAGGGACGCATCCATGCGCCATCCGATTACCCTACCCGCTTGGCTGGCAGCCGCGGCCCTGCTGCTGGCCGCCTGCGCCAAGGACGCGGACGAAACCGTCGAACGCGCCTTTCAGGAGGTGAACGTCGTCGACGAGAGCAACCTCAATGACGTGATGCTGACCGTGGCCGACCCGAACGAGGCGGTTTCCTATTTCCAGCGCGCTCTCAAGGGCAACGAGGCGCGGATCGACCTGCAGCGCGGGCTTGCGTCCTCGCTGATCCGGGCCAAGCGCGCGACCGAGGGCGCCACCGCTTGGAAGAAAGTTGTGGCGATGGAAGGCGCTACCAGCGCCGACCGGGTGGAGCTTGCGGGCGCCCTGGTGCGCACCGGCGACTGGGAAGGCGCGAAGGCCGCGCTCGATTCGGTTCCGCCCACCCATGAGACCTACGAACGCTACCGGCTGGAAGCGATGGTGGCGGATGCCGGCAAGCAATGGAAGCGCGCCGACAGCTTCTACGAGATCGCCGCGGGGCTCACCACGCGGCCCGCCAAGGTTATGAACAACTGGGGCTACTCCAAGCTCACCCGCGGCGATTTCGCTGCTGCCGAGCGGCTGTTCGGCGAGGCGATCCGCCAGGACCAGACGTTGTTCACCGCCAAGAACAACCTGATTCTGTCGCGCGCCGCACAGCGCAATTACACCATGCCGGTAATCCCGGTGACCCAGACCGAGCGCGCGCAGCTGTTGCACACGCTGGGGCTCTCGGCGGTGAAACAGGGCGATGTGACCACCGGTGAAAACCTTCTGCGCGAGGCGGTGGAGACCCACCCGCAGCACTTCGAGGAAGCCGCCCGCGCGCTGGCGGCGCTGGAGAACGGCTGAGCCATGGCGCTCCCTGCA
The DNA here is from genome assembly GCF_048820895.1 of Cribrihabitans neustonicus. NCBI lineage: Bacteria > Pseudomonadati > Pseudomonadota > Alphaproteobacteria > Rhodobacterales > Paracoccaceae > Cribrihabitans > Cribrihabitans neustonicus. The sequence continues at coordinate 48,783 of NZ_JBMERQ010000015.1, read as the reverse complement.
CAGGCCGCGCTGTGGTTTCTGCCCTTCGTGCTGCCCTTGTGCTTTGCGGTCTGCCTGACCGACCTGCGGGGGATGCGCATACCGAACTGGGCAGTGGACACGCTGGCGGCAACTTACGTGGTGGTCGGTGCGCTGGTGATGCCAAGCTGGGCCGCCTACGGCTGGCAGCTTCTGCATCTGCCCCTCGGCATTGGGCTGGGGTTTCTTTTCTACACGGCCGGGGCCGTGGGCGCGGGGGATGCCAAATTTGCTGGCGCCGCCGCGCCCTTCGTGGCCTTTGGCGACCTGCCGGTGATGGCGATGATCTTCTCCGCCAACCTGCTGGCGGGCTTTGCCACCCACCGGCTTGCGAAACACACCGCCCTGCGGCAGCTGGCGCCCGAGTGGGAGAGCTGGCAGGCGGGCAAGAGCTTCCCGATGGGCCTGTGCCTCGGCGGCAGCCTCGCAATCTACCTGAGCCTCGCCGCGGTGTTCGGCAGCTAGGCCCCCTGCCCCCTCACCCAAGGCCCGTTTCCCGGAAAAGATGCAGCTTTGCCCCGCTGCTGCCACAGTGCTGGATATGCTGAGCGGGCTCCGGCCCCTGCGTGCGGGCCGGGCGCGATGCGCAACAGCCCGGGGACAGCCTTTGCCATGAACATGCAGACCCTCACCGTGACCGCGCCGCCCGCTCCCAAGGGGCTGGCGGAGATGCAGCTGCCGCCGGTGATGATGCGGGACATCCTGCTGAAAACGATCTTCCGCAAGAACGCCAGCATGGTGAGCGAGATCGCCGCCGCCATCTGCTTGCCTGGCTCGGTCACGCAGGAGCTGGTCGACATGGCGCGCGAGCAGAAACTGCTGGAGGCGACCGGCACGCTCAACGCCAACAGCGGCAACGAGATGGGCTACCAGCTCACCGATGCGGGCAAGGCGCGGGCGCTCGATGCGCTGAGCCAGTCGGAATATTTCGGCGCCATGCCCGTGCCGCTCGACGTCTACCGCGAGCAGATCAAGCGCCAGTCGATCCGCAACATTCAGGTGACACGCGACCAGCTTACCCGCGCGATGGGCCACCTGGTGCTGCCCGACAGCCTGCTTGGCCACCTGGGCCCGGCGGTGAGCGCGGGCCGCTCGATCCTGATGTACGGCCCGCCCGGCAATGGCAAATCCTCGATCTCCAACGGCATCCGCGATGCGCTTGGCGATCACGTCTACGTGCCGCGCGCGATCGAATACGCGGGCCAGGTCATCACCGTCTACGACCCGATCGTGCACACCGCAGTCGCGCAGGAGCCGGACGACCCCAATGCCCTGCGCCGCCGCCGCCGCTACGACAGCCGTTACGTCTGTTGCGAGCGCCCCACGGTGATCACCGGCGGCGAGCTGACGCTGGAGATGCTCGACCTCGTCTACAACCCCACCGCCCGCACCTATCAGGCGCCGCTGCAGCTGAAATCGGCGGGCGGCATCTTCATCGTCGACGACCTCGGCCGCCAGTCGGAGCCGCCGCAGGCGCTGATCAACCGCTGGATCGTGCCCTTGGAGGAAGGCAAGGACATCCTCGCGCTGCAATCGGGCGAGAAGTTCGAGGTGCCGTTTGATACGCTGGTGATCTTCTCCACCAACTTCCACCCGAACGAGATCTTCGACCAGGCGGCGCTGCGCCGGATCTTCTTCAAGATCAAGATCGACGGGCCGAGCCAGGAGAACTTCCTGAAGATCTTTGCCATGGTCGCGCGCAAGAAGGGTATGCCCCTGGACGAGGCGGCGCTGGTGCACCTCCTGAAGAACCGCTACCCGGAAATCGGCAATGCCTATGCCAACTACCAGCCGGTGTTCCTGATCGACCAGATGATCGCGATCTGCGAGTTCGAGGGCATTCCCTACCAGATGAGCCCCGAGCTGATCGACCGCGCCTGGGCCAATATGTTCGTGAAGGACGAGGTGATCGTGAAGTAAGGGGCCGCGGGCGCTCCCCAAGCTGCGCGCCGCGCATCGCCGGCGCGCGCGGTGGCGATCCAAGCTGGCATGGCTGGCAGTTTATCCCTGCCCAGTCCGTAGACCTTCCCGAGGGACCGCCAGCCTCAGCTAAATCGCCGCCGCGTGGGGGCGCGCCGGCGATGCGCGGCGGCCTTTGGCCTTGTCCCGCGCTAGGGGGCAGTTGGCCCCACGGTTCCTTCGGCCCGGCGGCCTGCCGGAACGCGGCCAAAACTTTTGGAAAAGTTTTGCAGCAGTGCCTACATGGGACGGATGAGCACACTCCCCGACGCCATCCAGTCCTGGTTCACCCGCCGCGGCTGGTCGATCCACCCGCACCAGCAGGAGATGCTGGCGCGCGCCAAGGACCCTGCCACCCTGCTGATCGCCCCCACCGGCGGCGGCAAGACGATGGCGGGCTTCCTGCCGACGCTGGCCGAACTGGCCGATGGCAGCCACCAGGGGCTGCACACGCTCTATGTCTCGCCGCTGAAGGCGCTGGCCGCCGACATCAAGCGCAACCTGCGCACCCCGGTGGAGGAAATGGGCCTGCCCATCCGCATCGACGACCGCACCGGCGACACGCCTTCCAGCCGCAAGAAGCGCCAGCGCGCGGACCCGCCGCATATCCTGCTGACCACGCCCGAAAGCCTCGCGCTTCTCACCTCCTACGAAGACGCTGCACGCACCTTCAAGGGCCTTCGCCGCGTGATCGTGGACGAGATCCACGCGCTTGCGGAAAGCAAGCGGGGCGATCAGCTGATGCTGGCGCTCGCGCGGCTGCAGACGCTCTGCCCCGGCCTGCGAAGGGTCGGGCTCTCGGCCACGGTGGAGGACCCGCAGACCATCGCCGCCACCCTCGCCCGCCACCCGGACCGCTGCTCGGTTCTGGAAGCCGACCCCGGCCCCGCCCCCGACATCCGCATGCTGGAAACCGAGGAGGCTCCGCCCTGGGCCGGAGGCGGCGCGGCCTATGCGATCCCCGCGGTGCTGGAGCAAGTGAAGGCCCACAAGACCACGCTGATCTTCCACAACACCCGCGCCCAGGCGGAGATCTTCTTCCACAACCTGTGGCTGGCCAATGACGAGGCGCTGCCCATTGGCATCCACCACGGCTCGCTCGACCGGGTCCAGCGAGAGCGGGTCGAGGGGGCGATGGTGCGCGGCGAGCTGCGCGCCATTGTCTGCACCGGCTCGCTCGACCTCGGCATCGACTGGGGCGACGTCGACCTGGTGATCCAGATCGGCGCCCCGAAGAACGTGAAACGGCTGGTGCAGCGCATCGGCCGTGCCAACCACCGTTACAATGCGCCTTCCAATGCACTCCTGGTGCCGGCCAACCGCTTCGAGGTGGTCGAATGCCGCGCCGCGCTGGAAGCGGTGCGCGCGGGCGATCTGGACGGCGAGCCCCGGGGACCCGGCCCGCTCGACGTGCTCTGCCAGCACATTCTCATTACCGCCTGCGCCGGGCCCTTCGACGCGGACGCGCTTTATGCGGAGGTCACCACAGCAGGCGCCTATGCAAACCTCAGCCGCGCGGGCTTTGACGCCTGCCTCGATTTCTGCGCCACCGGCGGCTACGCGCTGAAAGCCTACGACCGCTGGCAGCGGCTGCTGCAGTGTCCCGATGGCCGCTGGAAGCTGCGCGACCCGCGCGCCGCCGCCCGCATCCGCATGAACATCGGCACGATCCAGGATTCCGACCTCCTCAAGGTCCGCCTCAAGCACGGCCGCGGCGGCAAGCCCCTGGGCGAGGTGGAGGAAGCCTTTGCCGCCACCCTGACCCCCGGCGACACCTTTCTCATCGGCGGCCGTGTGGTGCGTTACGAAGGCCTGCGCGAAACCACGGTGGAAGTTTCCCGCAATGCCTCGCGCAAACCCAAGATCGCGGTGTTCTCGGGTACTAAGTTCGCCACCTCCACCCAGCTGAGCGCCCGCGTGCTGGACCTGCTTGGCCAGGACAGCTGGCCGAACCTGCCCCGCCATACCGCGGACTGGCTGGCGCTGCAGCGGGAGATTTCGGAACTGCCCCGCGCAGGCCATCTGCTGATTGAAAGCTTCCCGCATGAGGGGCGCGAACACGGCTGCATCTACGGCTTTGCCGGACGCAACGCGCAGCAGACGCTGGGCCTGCTGCTGACCAAGCGGATGGAGGCGCTTGGCCGCGATCCCCTGGGTTTTGTCGCGACCGACTACGCAACGCTGATCTGGGGACTTGAGGAATGGACCGACCCGGCGCCGCTGTTCGAGATCGGCGCGCTCCGGGACGGGCTTGAAGGCTGGCTTGCGGGCAATGCGGTGATGAAACGCTCCTTCCGCGCCGCCGCCACTATTGCCGGGCTGATCGAGAGGAACACGCCGGGCGCCCGCAAGAACGGGCGGCAGGCCACGTTTTCCTCCGATATCCTCTATGACACGCTACGGAAATACGACCCCGGCCACCTGCTGCTGGAGATCACCCGGCAGGAGGCCCTGCGCGGGCTGGTGGATTTCGCCCGGATCGAGGAGATGATGGAGCGCGTGGGCGGCCGCATCACACTCAGGCGGCTGGAGCGGGTGCCGCCGCTGGCCGCGCCGATGCTTCTTGAAACCGGCCGGGTGCCGGTTAAGGGCGCGGCCGAGGAGAAGCTCCTGCTGCGCGAGACCGAAACCCTGATGCGCGAATCGGGGCTTGCGCAGCTCGCCTGATCGCCGGCCGGAGGCCGTCTGCCGCAGCGCGCCCCTTGCGCCGCCCGCCGCTTCGGCTAAAGACCGCAGGATGACAGGTTACGAGTTTTCCTTCTGCGGCGCCCAGCTCACTGCGCTGGGCTCCGGCGCTCTGTGGTGGGCCGAGGCGCAGACGCTCTGCGTTTCCGATCTGCACCTCGGCAAGGCCGAGCGCCACGCCCGGCGCGGCGGCAGCGCCCTGCCGCCCTACGAGACCCGCGACACGCTGATGCGGCTTGCGGCCGCCCTTGAGCAGACCCGGGCCGCCTGCGTGATCTGCCTCGGCGACAGTTTCGATGATGACGCCGCCGCCCATGCCCTGCCCGAGGCAGAGCGGCAGCAGCTCCTGGCGCTGATGCAGGACCGCCGCTGGATCTGGATCGAGGGGAATCATGATCCCGCGCCGCCCTGTTTCGGCGGTGAGCACGCGGGTGAACTGGCGCTTGGCCCGCTCACCTTCCGCCATATCGCCGCGCGGGATGCGCAGGGAGAGGTCTCGGGCCATTACCACCCCAAGGCGCGGCTGCGCGGCACCGTGCGCCCGGCGTTTCTCGTGGATGAGGCGCGGCTGATCCTGCCCGCCTTCGGCACCTATACCGGCGGGCTCTATACCAGCGCGCCGGTGCTGGCGGGGCTGATGGGGCCGCGGGCGCTGGCGGTCTTGACCGGGCCGCGCCCCCTGGCGATGCCGATGCCGCGCTGAATGGCGCAGCGTCACGCGCGCGACAGGGCGGAACTGTCCTATGGTAAGGCCAAGTATCAGGAGAGCCGCGCATGACCGCCCCACACACCGACATCGACACCCGTATCCGCGAAAGCTTTGCCCGCCAGAGCATGATGCAGACCTTCGGCGCCGGGCTGGAGCGCGTCAGCGAGGGCCAGGTGGTGATCGGTGCGCCGATCCTGCCCGGCAGCCGTCAGCAGCATGACGTGGCCCATGCGGCGCTGAGCTTTGCGCTAGGCGACACCGCCGCAGGCTATGCCGCGCTCACGGTGATGCCCGCGGATCAGGAGGTGATGACCGCCGAGATCAAGATCAACCTGCTTGCCCCCGGTGCGGGCGAGCGGCTGCGCGCCACCGGACGCGTGCTGAAACCGGGCCGCCGCCTGGTGGTGGTCTCCGCCGAGGTGCATGCGCTGAGTGCGGGCGAGGAGAAGCTGATCGCCGTCCTGCAGGGTACGATGGTCCCCGTTCCGGCCTGATCCCGGAGGATACGGGCGCCGGCCCTGCCCTGTCATCTTGCCGCAAATACTCCCGCCGGAGGCATCCAGCGGGAGCAGTTGCAACCGGTCAGCGGTTCTGCGGCCTCAGGCCGTCAGCCCCTCGGGCTCCGGCAGCCCGTTGGCGCGGCAGCAGGCGGTGAGCGTATTGGCAAGCAGGCAGGCTATGGTCATCGGGCCGACGCCGCCCGGCACCGGAGTGATGGCGCCCGCGCGCTCGGAGACGGAGGCGAAGTCCACGTCGCCCGCCAGCCGGGTCTTGCCCTCGCCCTTCTCGGGCGCCGGAATGCGGTTGATACCGACGTCGATCACCGTGGCGCCTTCCTTGATCCAGTCGCCCGGCACCATCTCGGGCCGGCCCACCGCGGCGACCACGATATCGGCGCGGCGCACAACTTCGGGCAGGTCCCTGGTGCGTGAGTGCGCGATGGTCACGGTGCAGCTGTCGCCCAGCAGCAATTGCGCCATCGGCTTGCCGACGATGTTCGAACGGCCGATCACCACCGCCTCCTTGCCCGAGAGCGAGCCGTGATAAGCGCGCAGCATCATCAGGCAGCCGAGCGGCGTGCAGGGCACCATCGACTTCTGCCCGGTGCCCAGGAGCCCGACGTTGGAGATATGAAATCCGTCGACGTCCTTTTCCGGCGCAATGGTGTTGATCACCTGCGACTCGTCCATGTGGGAGGGCAGCGGCAGCTGCACCAGGATGCCGTGAACCGCCGGGTCGGCGTTCAGCTTTTCGATCAGCGCCAGCAGGTCTGCCTCGGAGGTGTCCGCATCGAGTTTGTGCTCGAAGGAGTTCATCCCCGCTTCAACCGTGCTCTTGCCCTTGGAGCGCACGTAGACCTGGGACGCGGGATCCTCGCCCACCAGCACCACCGCGAGGCCGGGGGTGAGCCCGTGCTCCGCCTTCAGCCGTGCCACATGTTCGGCCACCTGGCCGCGCACTTCGGCCGCAAAGGCCTTGCCGTCAATCAGTTCTGCCGCCATCGCTGTCTTTTCCTTCCGCTGTCTTGCCGCCATCCGGCCGCCATCCGGGCGCTGCCCCGTCCTAACCTGCAACGGCCCGGGGGGATACCCCGGGCCGCCGCGTTGTGAATGCCTTCCGGCTCAGAACAGCCCTTCGATCTGGCCATCCGCGTTGAGGCGGATGTTCTCTGCCGCCGGGGTGCGCGGCAGGCCGGGCATGGTCATGATCTCGCCGCAGACCACCACGATGAAGCCCGCACCGGCCGAGAGCCGCACTTCACGCACCGGCACCGAGTGGCCCACGGGCGCGCCGCGCAGGGACGGGTCGGTGGAGAAGGAGTACTGGGTCTTCGCCATGCAGACCGGCAGGCTGCCGTAGCCCGCGGCTTCCCATTCCTTCAGCTGGTTGCGGATCTTGGCATCGGCCAGCACCTCGTCGGCGCGGTAGATGCGCTTGGCGATGGTTTCGATCTTTTCGAACAGCGGCATCTCGTCGGGGTAGATCGGCGAGAAGTTGGCGCTGCCGGAGTCGGCCAGGGCAACCACTTTCTGCGCCAGCTCCGCCGAGCCTTCCGAGCCCAGTTCCCAGTGCCGCGACAGCACCGCTTCGACGCCGTGGGTGGCGCAGTAGTCCTTCACCGCCTGCACCTCGGCGTCGGTGTCGGTGACGAAGTGGTTGATCGCGACCACCACCGGAACCCCGAAGGACTTCACGTTCTCGATGTGGCGGCCGAGGTTGGCGCAGCCGTTGTGCACGGCGTCAACGTTTTCGGCCCCAAGGTCGGCCTTGGCGACGCCGCCGTTCATCTTCATCGCGCGCACGGTGGCCACCAGCACCACCGCCGACGGCGCGATGCCCGCCTTGCGGCACTTGATGTTCATGAACTTCTCGGCACCGAGGTCGGCGCCGAAGCCTGCCTCGGTCACCACGTAGTCGGCGACTTTCAGGGCGGTCTTGGTTGCGATCACCGAGTTGCAGCCGTGCGCGATGTTGGCAAACGGGCCGCCGTGCACGAAGGCCGGGTTGTTTTCCAGCGTCTGCACCAGGTTCGGCTGCATCGCGTCTTTCAGCAGCACGGTCATCGCGCCTTCGGCCTTGATGTCGCGGCAGTAGACCGGAGTCTTGTCGCGGCGGTAGGCCACGATGATGTCGCCGAGGCGCTTTTCCAGATCCTTGAGGTCGGTCGCGAGGCACAGGATCGCCATCACTTCCGAGGCCACGGTGATGTCAAAGCCGGTTTCGCGCGGGAAGCCGTTGGAAACGCCGCCGAGGGAGGCAGTGATCTGGCGCAGCGCGCGGTCGTTCATATCGACGACGCGGCGCCAGGCGACGCGGCGGGTGTCGATTTCGCACTCGTTGCCCCAGTAGATGTGGTTGTCGATCATTGCCGACAAGAGCGAATGCGCCGAGGTGATGGCGTGGAAGTCGCCGGTGAAGTGGAGGTTCATCTCCTCCATCGGCACGATCTGGGCATAACCGCCGCCAGCCGCGCCGCCCTTCATGCCGAAGTTCGGCCCGAGCGAGGCCTCGCGGATACAGATCATTGCGTTCTTGCCGATCCGGTTCAGGCCGTCGCCAAGACCCACGGTGGTGGTGGTCTTGCCTTCGCCCGCGGGCGTCGGGTTGATCGCGGTCACCAGGATCAGCTTGCCGTCCTCGCGCTCCTGCACTGAGTTGATGAAGGATTGCGACACTTTTGCTTTGTCGTGGCCATAGGGCAGCAGGTCGTCGCTGGAAATCCCGATCTTCGCGCCGATCTCCTGAATCGGCTTCTTGTTTGCCTCGCGGGCAATCTCGATGTCACTCTTGTAGCTCATGGCCTGATCCCTGTGAGTTAGCATACGATCGCCGGCCCAGATGCCGGTTTAGCCGTAGACTTAGCCATTATGCGGCATTTGGCGCGCGTGATTTCCGACATTATCCTGCCCCGAAGCGGCGTAGGCACGCGGCGGGCGGTGTCTTGGGTGACGCATCGGAAACCCGAGAGCCCCCAAGGCGGAGACTCAGGGGGCCCAGGCGGGCTGGTCCGGCACGAAGAGACCCAGCGATTGCCCCAGCCTCAGGCAGCCCGGACGCTCCACCCAGGCAGTGATTCCCCGGCGGTGCTCCGCGGCCGGCTTGAAGCGGGCGCCGAAGCCCGGATGCTCCGCTTCGATCTCCCGCGCGGGCAGCACGCAGGGACGGTTTTCCAGATTCACGGTGAGGGTGGCGCCATCCGGGGCCTGCAACCGGGCGCCGGGCGGCACGCGGGAGAAATCCGGGATGCCGCCGAGCACGATATTGGCGCCTACCAGCGCAGGGTCGAGCGCGCCAAGCTCCATCCGGGCTGCGATCTGCGCCAGCTCCTCCGCCGACAGCAGGCTGAGCTGGCGGCTGTTGCGGATCTCGGTGCCCCTTGGGTGCAGATTCTTTACCCGGCTGCAGGAGGGCGCTGTGCCGCCCTGGTGGCGCGCGCCAGCCAGCCCGTCAAAGCCGATCTCCAGCTGGTCCGCCGGTCTGGAGCGCAGCCCCTCCCCGGCCGGAGCCTGGCCCAGCCAGGTGATCCTGGCAATGTAATCGGTTTGGCGCAATACAGGCATGGATATGGCCTCCGGCAGTCTGTTCCGGCCGCACAGTCGCCCAATCCCTGTCCTGCTGCAATGATCAGTTGTGCGCCGCAGCCCGCAAGCGCGCGGCGCCGAGGCAGATGGCCCACACCAGCAGCGCGGCGCACATAAGCTCCATCAGCTCCTCACTCACGAAGGCCCATTCGACCACGGCGGCGCTGACCTCGATGCCGAAATCGTCGAGCTTCCGGTCAATCCCGTCCAGCGATTTCGAGGCAACGGCCAGAACCAGTCCGCCAGCAGTGGCCCAGGCCCAGGCCGTGCCCGCCTTCAATGCCTGCAGGAACTGAGGGCCGCCGAGGCGCAGGAGGCGGATGAAAGTGACCAGGATCGCGGCGATAACGGCCAGGCCGACGGCCTTCTCCCAGACCGGCGCGTCCCCTGTGTAAAGACGCATCTGCAGAATGCCTTCGGTCAGGAAGCGCTTGTCGAAGTCCAGTTCCCGCGCGCCGAGGAAAGCAAAGGCCGCCGGGACCTGCCACCAGGCGCCCAGACGATCCAGCGGCAGGAAATAGAGTGCGATCAGGGCGCTGCCGCCCCACAGCACGGCAGAGGCTTTCTCCACCGGGCCGTCTTCATGCAGTCCGTCCGGGAGAGTGTCATAGCCAGTTGCCGCCGCCCAGAGCGCGGCGGCTGCAATCAGCGCCGCAAGCGCCGCGAAAACCGCTTGCGCGGGCAACAATGGCTGGTTGAACGCGCCCGCGCGGGCTTGGCTGTCCAACCCGGACATATTCGTCTTGTGAACGGCCACAGCAATCCCCTGCGTCTTCGTGACAGGAGGGGTACATAGGCGCGCCACCCTGTGGCTTTCAATCCTCCCGGAGAGATTTTTTCCCTGCAGGTGGCCGGGACACATCAGTGTGTCCCATAAGAAAAAGAGCCGCAGTTTCCTGCGGCTCCCCTATCGTTCATAACACGCCCGGTTCAGGCCGAAGGCTCGGGCTCCAGACCTCCGCCGGGCGGGGTTTTCTTCGGCTTTGCCTTGGGAATCGCAGTCACCGAGGCGGTGCCTTCATCCTCATCGTTGTCGTCGTCCTCGCCCGCTTGCGGCGGCTCGCCGTTCATCACGCGCTTGATCTCGTCGCCGGTGAGGGTTTCGTACTCCAAGAGGCCCTGGGCCAGGCGTTCCCACTCTTCCTTGTGCTCCATCAGGATCTGATAGGCGCGCTCATAGCCTTCCTGGATCAGGCGCTTCACCTCGCCCTCGATCAGCTCCTTGGTGTGGGCCGAGACCGAAAAGCCTGCGGTGTTGCCGGAATAGCCCTCATGAGCTTCGGCATAGTCTATGTTGCCGACCTTTTCGGACATGCCCCAGCGCATCACCATGGCGCGGGCCAGCTGGCTGGCCTGCTGGATATCGCCGGCCGGGCCGTTGGAGACGTGGCCTTCGCCGTACTTGATGATTTCGGCGGCCTTGCCCGCCATGGTCATCGCCAGCTTCTGCTCGCACTCATCCTTGTGCCAGTTCAGCCGGTCCATCTCCGGCAGGCTGACCACCATCCCCAGCGCGCCGCCGCGCGGGATGATGGTGGCCTTGTAGACCGGGTCGCACTCCGGCAGCACCAGACCGACAACGGCATGGCCTGCTTCGTGGTAGGCGGTCTTTTCCTTCTGATCCTGGGTCAGCACCATCGAGCGGCGCTCGGCCCCCATCATCACCTTATCCTTGGCGGACTCGAAATCCTCCATGGTTACGAAGCGGCGGCCGACACGGGCGGCCATCAAGGCGGCCTCGTTGACCAGGTTGGCGAGATCCGCGCCCGAGAAACCAGGGGTGCCGCGGGCAATGATGCGCAGGTCCACGTCCGGACCCAGCGGGGTCTTGCGGGCGTGCACGCCCAGGATCTTCTCGCGGCCCTTGATGTCCGGATTGCCCACGGTGACCTGGCGGTCAAAGCGGCCGGGGCGCAGCAGAGCCGGGTCCAGCACGTCCTTCCGGTTGGTGGCGGCGAGGATAATGACGCCTTCGTTGGCCTCGAAGCCGTCCATTTCCACCAGCAGCTGGTTCAGGGTCTGCTCGCGCTCGTCGTTGCCGCCGCCATAACCGGCGCCGCGGTGGCGGCCGACGGCGTCGATTTCGTCGATGAAGACGATGCAGGGCGCGTTCTTCTTGGCCTGTTCGAACATGTCGCGCACCCGGCTTGCGCCGACGCCGACGAACATTTCGACAAAGTCGGAGCCGGAGATGGTGAAGAACGGCACGCCCGCTTCACCCGCGATGGCGCGGGCAAGCAGCGTCTTACCGGTGCCCGGCGGGCCCACCAGCAGCGCCCCCTTGGGAATCTTGCCCCCGAGACGGGAGAATTTCTGCGGGTTGCGCAGGAACTCGACGATTTCCTCGAGCTCTTCCTTGGCCTCGTCGATGCCGGCAACATCGTCAAATGTGACGCGGCCGTGCTTCTCGGTCAGCATCTTAGCCTTGGACTTGCCGAACCCCATTGCGCCGCCTTTGCCGCCGCCCTGCATCCGGTTCATGAAGTAGATCCAGACACCGATCAGCAGGAGGAAGGGCAGCAGGGTGATCAGGAAGGACTGGAAGCCCGACTGCTGCTGCTTCTCAGCCCGGACCGGGATGTTGTTCTCGATCAGCAGCGAGGTGACCTCGGCGTCGCCGGGTTTGATGGTGACATAGTTCTGTCCGTCCGAGGTCGTGTAGCGGACCTGTTCGCCGTCCAGGGTCACGGTCTTGACGTTGCCGGTTTCCACCGAAGCGACAAAATCCGAGAAAGTGCGTTCGCGGCTCTGCATCGTGCTGCCGGAACCGCTGAACAAATTGAACAGCGCCAGAATCAGCAGAAACAGAACGACCCAGAAGGCGATATTACGTGCATTGCCCAAGGAAAGTTCTCCCAATCATTTAGGCGCACCGCGGAGGCCGCCTGCGTTACGCCTAAAATAAGGATCATTCGGGCAGGTTCAATGCGATAAAAGGGATGCGAAGAAGTCTTCTTCGCTGCCCGCCGCTGCCGCGGTCCAGCCATCGGCCAGCCCGGCCACCGGGGCCGCCACCAATTCGGCACCGCGCCAGACCGCCGGAGTTGCCTCCAGAACCGGGCCCGGCACGCCGGTGCCGCGCCAGCCGGGGCACAGCTTCAGCCCTTCCGGGCCCAGGGCGCGCAGCTCGCAACCCTTTGCATCGCCTCCATAAACCTGCCAGCGCCCGTCCCAAAGCCCGCCCGGCTGCGCAACCGTGCGGCTGACGGCGTTGTATTCGCGGCACACCCAGACCTGGCGTGCGCCTGCAATCACCCGGCAGCCCGCCAGCGTCGCAGAGCCGCCCTTGCGCGCGGTGGCTGCGGCAGCAAGCATCGGCCCCCGCCGCGGCGGGTAACGGTTGCCCGAGACCCATTGCAGCGAGCGCACCAGCAGCCGGTGGCCGATTTCGTCCGGCAGGGTGCGGAACTTGCGCTGGCTCATCGCCACGGCGCCCGCTTCGATGCAGGCAAGGTCGCGGGCAGCGAGGAAGACGTACCAGTCCAGCGCATCGCGCGCTTTGGCCATGTTCTGCGCCACCGCCGCCAGCGCCTTGACAGTCAGCCCCAGAGTGTCCAGCGCCGCCAGCGCCTGGCGCATCCGAACCCGCTCGAACCTGGGATCCTCGTTCGAGGGGTCGTCGCTCCAGGAGAGGCCGCGCACCTCAAGGTAGCTGCGCAGCTGCGCGCGGCTGATGCCGAGAAGCGGGCGCAGGAGAGTGACCCCGTCCTGGGTGCGCCGTACCGGCATGCCGGAAAGGCCACTGACACCGGCGGCGCGGCTCAGCCGCATCAGCACGGTTTCGGCCTGGTCGTCGGCGGTATGGCCAAGTGTCAGAACAGGGATCGCGTTCTCGCGCGCCCAGGCCGTGAGCAGCCGGTAGCGCGCCTCCCGCGCCTGGTCCTGCAGGTTGCCCGGGCCGGGGCCCTCCTGCCAGTGCAATGTCTGATGGGGAATGCCGAGCGCGGCGGCGGCGGCGGCGGCCGCTTGCGCTTCAGCCGCGGAGCCGGGCCTCAGACCGTGGTCGACGGTGGCGGCATGCAAGCTGACGCCCGCATCCGCGAAACACTCATGCAGAAGGTGCATCAGCGCCATCGAATCGCCGCCGCCGGAGAGCGCGATGCCGAGGCGGGGCGGCAGGGCGGAGCGGAACTGGTCCCGCACCGCTGCGTGGAGGCTGCTATCTCCGCCGCTCAGGTACATCCCAGCTTGGCCATCTCGGCTTCGGCGGGGCCTTGCGGGGCGCTGCCGGGGAAGCGGGCGCCAACCTCGGCGAGCGTGACGCAGGCCTGTTCGGTCTGTCCCAGCCGTCCCAGCGCCGCCCCGAGCTCGAAAAGCGCCTTGGCTGCGTCCGGCCCGCCAGGATTGGCCGAGAAGGCCGCGAGATAGGCCCGCGCCGCTTCCTTGGTGTCGCCCAGCCCATCAAGCGCCTTGCCGCGGTTAAAGTCGGCGGCGGCGGCCAGAGGGCTGCCAGGATAGGCCTGATTGAAGGCGGCGAACTTCTCCGCTGCTTCCTGGTAGCTGCCCGCCTGCAAGAGCTGCTCGGCAGCGTCGAAATCGGCTTTCTCGCCAATCGCCAGCTCGCCGGAGGGCGCAGGCTCGCTGCCGGCATCAGCGCCGAGGCCCAGAGTGCCAGCGGCCTCCGCTGCGGTTTCTGCTCCGGTACCGGCGCCAGCCGCGCCTGCGGCGGGCGGCAGCGCACCGCCGCCCAGCGTGGTGGTTTCCCCCAGTGCGCCGAGGTCGCCGCCTTCCAGCTCCACCAGGCGGAACTCGAGGTCGCCAATCCGGTTGGTGCCGTCGGTTACAATGCGGTCAATGCGGTGGGTGAGCTGCTCGGTCTGCGCGGTGAGCCGCTGCAGCTCGGCCTCGATCGCGGCAACCCGGTCCAGCACCGAATCGCCGGTTACTGCAGCCGAAGGCGCGCCGGTGGTCGACAGCTCCCGCTTCAAACGCTGGATTTCCACATGCAGGACCGTCAGCTCCTGGCGGACGTCGGCCAAGGTCTGCGGATTGGGCTGCTCCTGCGCCGCCAGCGGCAGTGCCAGGGGCACCAGCGTGCAGGAGGCCAGGAGCGCGGCGCGCAGTCTCCGCATCGTCTTACCCCGTCAGCCCGCCGGCCAGCACGGTGACCGCGCGGCGGTTCTTGGCATAGCAGGCTTCTTCCGAGCAGATCTCGATCGGGCGTTCCTTGCCGTAGCTCACCACCTGTATGCGGCTCGCGGCAATGCCCTGCGAAATCAGGAACTCGCGCGCGGAGTTGGCGCGGCGCGCTCCAAGGGCGAGGTTGTACTCACGCGTGCCCTGCTCGTCAGCGTGGCCTTCGATGGTGACCGCGTAATCGGGATTGGCGCTGAGCCAGCGGGCCTGACCCCGCAGGGTTCCTTCGGCAGCGGGAGAGAGCGTGGACTGGTCCACCGCAAACAGTACCCGGTCGCCGACAGTTTCGCGGAAGTAGGCCGGACTTGCCGGGTCCAGCGCCCCGGTGCCGATCCCGGCTCCCGCGCCGCCCCCGGCTCCCGCACCGGCACCGGCACCGTTCAAAGTGTCGTTCCAGGGCGAGTTGCTGCAGGCCGCGAGGCCCAGCATCAGGGCAACCGCCGTTGCTGTCTTCAAACCGCTCATGTTTTCAGCCTATTCCTTTGCGTTTATTGGCCCGACGCTAACATACCCCCGGGCCCGGTGCTATGGCGGATGAGGCCGCCGCCTGCCCTTCAGGGCTGCAGCGGCGACCACGCCGGGTCGGAGGCCCCGTCCGGGGTGCGCACCGGCTTCAGGTTGCGCCCGGTGATGTCCACCGAATAGAGCATTGCACGGCCGCTGCTACCCTGGCTTTCGCGGGTGAACATGATCACCCGGCCGTTGGGCGCCCAGGTCGGGCCCTCGTCAAGAAAGGAGGCGGTGAGCAGGCGTTCCTCGCTGCCGTCGGTGCGCATCACGCCGATGTGGAAGCGGCCCTGATTCTGCTTGGTGAAGGCGATCATGTCGCCGCGCGGCGACCAGACCGGGGTACCGTAGCGGCCCTTGCCAAAGCTGATCCGCTGCGCCTCGCCGCCGCTTGCGGGCATCACGTAAAGCTGCTGATTGCCGGAGCGGTCGCTTTCAAAGACGATCTGGCTGCCATCGGGCGAGAAAGAGGGCGCAGTCTCGATTGAGGGCGCGGAGGTCAGCCGGGTGCGCTGGCCGGTGGAGAGATCCATTGTGAAGAGGTCGGTATTGCCGCCCTGGGTCTGCGAATAGACCACGGTGCGCCCGTCCGGTGCAAAGCGCGGGGCAAAGCTCATCGTCCCCTCGCCGCTGGACAGCACCCGGCGCTGCACGCTGCCCACGTCGAGCACGTGGATCTGCGGGAAGCCGCTTTCGTAGCTTGTGTAGAGCACCCGGTCACCCTGGGGCGAGAAGCGCGGCGCCAGCACGATGGAGGCGCTGTTGGTCAGGTACTGCACATTAGCGCCATCGTAATCCATGATCGCCAAGCGTTTGCGGCGGTCGTTCTTGGGGCCGGTTTCCGAGACATAGACCACGCGGCTGTCGAAATAGCCGCCCTCGCCGGTGATCCGGCTGTAGATCGCATCGGCCACTTTGTGCGCCATGCGGCGCCAGCCCTCGGTGGTGCCGGTGAACTGCAGCCCGGTGCCGAGCTCCTTCTCGGAAAAGACGTCATAGCCGCGGAAGCGCACGGTGAGCTGGCTGCCGTTCACGCTGACTGCGCCGGTGATCAGCGCCTGCGCGTTCACCGCCTTCCAATCGGCGTATTTTACCGGCGCATCAAAGGAGGTGACCTCGGAAATATGCGCGCTCTTGGGCACCTCGCGGAACAGGCCGGTGCCGCTGAGGTCGGAGGCGACCACGCGGGCGATATCGGCGGCGTATTGCGCGGCGGCGGGGGTTTCCGGCAGGAAGTCCGGCACCGCATAGGGCAAGGGTTCGATCACGCCCTGATCGATCTCGATGCGAAGCGGGCCGTCCTGCGCGAGAGCGGGGCCGGTGGCGGCAAGGGCCGAAGCGCCGATCAGGAGAGCGGAGAGAAAGTGCCTCATTTGATTCGCATCCTTTCGGGGTTGAATGTCATTTCGATGTCGCGCCATTGCGCGTATTTCTCGGGCGGCAGGCTGAAGCCCTGGGCGCCGCAGCGGATGATGGCCCGGCGCGCTGCCTCATAGGCCTGTTTCGCCGCCGCAGCGGAGCCGCCGCTGCTCGACAGCATCCGGATCGAGCCAACGTCCGGCGTGCCGTTCTGCGCCAGCGAGACGGTAACGACCACGGTAGTCTTCAGCGCGTCGGTCGAAAGCGAGCCGACGTTCCAGCAGCGCGAGACCTCGACCCTCAAAGCGTCCTTCTCTCCGTGGGTGAGCGGCGGGCCGGAGGGTTCCGGCGCGGTCACATCCGCCTCCTGCCCGCCCGCCAGCGCCTCGGCCAGCGCGTCCTCGACGGCGGCGGATTCGACCTGCTCGGGCGCTGCGGGTTTTTTCTCCGGCTCGGGCTTGGCGGCCGGTTTGGGCGCGGGTTCCGGCTCAGGCACGGGCTTATCCTCCGCCTGCGGTACGGCGGCGGCAGCGGCTTCCGGCTCGGGCTCCACCTCCCGGGGGCGGGAGGGGCGCGTGCGCGGACGCTTGGAGACCTCGGGGGCGGCAAGCGCGACCTCGGCCTCACCCTCGTTCTCTTCGGTCACGATGCGGTCGGCGGCGGCCTCGGGTGCGGCGGCCTCCTGCACCTCGCGCTCGGTCTCGGCGCCCTCCTCCGGGGCGACTTCCTCGCGCACAGCATCCGCCACTTCGGTGTCGGGTTCCGGCGGTGCCACCGGCTGCGGCGCGACCCGGTCGACCGGGCGCTGCTGCGCCTCGGGTGCTACATCCGGTACCAGAGCGGTGGATTCGGGCGCGTCCGGCACCGCGGGCGGCGTTTGCGGCACCTGCGGTTCGGGGCGCTGCTGCGGACGGGCGGAGACCTGCGGATCGGGCTCGGAAGGGGCGACAGGCTTCGGCGTCACAGTCTCGGGGCTGGTGTCGGCCTGCGCCGCGGGCGCGGGCGCCTGCCCGCTGCTATCCGGTTCCGCGAGGGCTGCTGGCGCGTCGGTGATCTGCGGCGCCTGGCGCTGCTGGCTCAGCCGCTCGAACTCCTGCGCGGAGATCAGCGCCACTTCCTGCACCTTGAACGGCAGCGGCTCGGAGGGGAACCAGGCGCCGAACACGGCCCAGCCCACCAGCACCGCGTGGCCGGCTACAGAGATCTTGGTTCCGGTCTGCAACCGCCCGGCCCCCGCCTACTGCCCCAGGGCGGCGGCAGGTGTACCGTCTAGCGCCGGGCCGCCGGTGTCCGTCACCAGACCCACGTTGGAGAAACCGCCGGCATTGAGCGCGCCCATCACCTGCATCACGTCGGCATAGGCGATATTGCCATCGGCGCGCAGGTAGACGCGGTTCGACTCGCGCTCGGCCGCAATGGCGCGCAGCCGGGTCACCAGCTCCTCGCGGGCAACCGGCGTGGTCTGGATCTCGACCCCGCCGCCCGCGGTCATGGTCACGGTGAGCGGCTCCTCGTCATCGCCCGGCAGCGCGCCCGCGGCGGTCTTCGGCAGCTCCACCGGCACGCCCACGGTCATCAGCGGCGCCGCCACCATGAAGATGATCAGAAGCACCAGCATGACGTCCACGAAAGGCGTCACGTTGATCTCCGACATCGCCCGCACGCGGCTGCGGCGGCGGCCCCGGCGGCGGTTGCCGCCTGCTGCGGGTTGCTGGACGGAGGCGCCCATCGCTCAGGAATCCAGCTGGCGGCTGAGGATGGTGGCAAACTCGTCGGCGAAGGCCTCGTAGCCGCCGATGATGCGGTCGCTGTCCGCGCTCAGCTTGTTGTAGAAAATCACCGCGGGGATCGCCGCCAGCAGGCCCAGGCCGGTGGCCAAGAGCGCCTCGGCGATGCCCGGCGCCACCACGGCGAGGTTGGTGTTCTGCTGCTCGGCGATCTCGATGAAGGCGGTCATGATGCCCCAGACGGTGCCGAAGAGGCCCACGAAGGGCGCGGTTGAGCCGACGGTTGCCAGCACCGAGAGGCCGCTTTGCAGCCCTTCGCTTTCCTTGGCAATCGCCACGTCCATCGAGCGGTCGATGCGCGCCTGCGCGCCGGGGATCAGCCCGCCGTCGCTGCGGTGGCTGCGCCGCCACTCGGTCATGCCCGCGGCAAAGACCCGCGCCGCGTGGCCGCCGGGCTGGGGCCCGAGCTTCTCGTAAAGCCCGTCCAGCGGCTCGCCGGACCAGAAGGCGCGGTCGAAACTGTCGGCCTCGCGGCGCGCTTTGCGGTAGTTGATGATCTTCTGGAGGATGATGGCCCAGGACCAGATAGAGGCCCCGATCAGCATCAGCATCACCAGTTTCAC
Organism: Cribrihabitans neustonicus; assembly: GCF_048820895.1. Classification (NCBI taxonomy): domain Bacteria; kingdom Pseudomonadati; phylum Pseudomonadota; class Alphaproteobacteria; order Rhodobacterales; family Paracoccaceae; genus Cribrihabitans; species Cribrihabitans neustonicus. The sequence goes on along the minus strand of NZ_JBMERQ010000015.1, from coordinate 29,978 downwards.
GGTAATGGTGGCCCGCGCGAAAAGCCCCCACATGGAGAAATCAATCTCCTGTGCCAGCGCCAGAGTTTCTGCTTCCATTCGCCTGCTCTATCATTTCCCGGCCGGTTGTCCGGCGTTATTTGGCCAGAGGCTAGCGCGTTTCAACGGGCAAGGCCAACAAAACAGGCGGAGCGGCGCCGAATGTCACCGCAATGCGCGAATCTCTGCCGGCAGGCGGGCGGGCCGGCCCTCCAGCGTCATGCAGACGATGGTGACCTTGGCGCGGAACAGGGGCTGGCCCGCGCGGCGCACCTCCTGGTCCAGCAGCATCCGCGCGGGCGTGACCTGAGCAATTTGCGTGGCGACGGTGAGCTCCTCGTCGAACCGGGCGGGGGCGAGGTAGTCGGCCTCGATCCGATGCACCACGTAGACCAGCCCGGCCTCGCGCATCGCGTTCTGATCGGCGCCGATGCCGCGCACCCAGTCGCTGCGGGCGCGCTCGATGAAGCGCAGGTAGTTGGCGTGGTAGACGATGCCGCCCATGTCGGTGTCCTCGTAGTAGACCCGGATGGGGAATTCGTGGCTCATCTGCTTCCTCCCTGCCTGCATGCCGGGCACCCGATGGGGCGCGGGCGCCTGCCCTCCCCTTAGCCGCTCAGCTCATACTCCGCCAGCACATCATGGCGCGCGCCTTCGGGGGAAAGCGTGGAGCGGAACAGGGCAAAGCTCTCGACCCGGCAGTCATGGCGGAAGCCCGCGCCGCGTTCGAGAAAGCGGCCGATCTTCTCCACCTGCCCCGCCTCCAGGTGGCCCGGGAAGCGGGCGAGCGTCACATGCGGGCGGAAGCGGGCGCGGTCGGGCAGGATCTCCGCCGCGCGGCAGGCCGAGAGGACCCGGGCGCGCAGCGCGGTCAGCTCCGGCGTCGGCGCGGCCTTGGCGAGCAGAACGCGCGGGTGGCGGCCGCCGAAGGTGTCGAGCCCCTGGAAGCTGAGGTCGACCGGCGCGGCGCGGATCTCCGAAAGTTCCTGGTGCAGCGCTTCCAGCACAGCCTCGGGCTGGTCGTCCAGGAAGGCCAGCGTCAGGTGCAGGTTCTCCGCAGGCATCAGCCTCCCCACGGTCAGCCCCTCCTGCGCGCGCTCCAGCGCGTCGAGGGCCGCATCCGGCAGCTTGAGGGCGGCAAAGGCGCGCATCAGCCTTGCGGGGGCGGCGCCTGCAGGCGGGCAAACAGGCGCAGGGCGTGGGACTTGTCATTGGCCGCCACCGGCATCATCCGGTCATAGGCGGCGGCGATCACGCCCGCGATCTCGGGCCGCAGGATGGTGGCGCCGCTCTCGGGCAGCACGGCGAGCGGAGAGGTCTCGGCAAAGGCGCGGTCGCCCCACATCAGTAACACCTGCACCGCCTGGGTGAGCGCCAGCGTCTCTGCCGGCACCTCGGCCATTGCGCCCTTCATCCGCAGGAACACGAAGGCGGCCTGGATCGCGCCGTCATCATCGAAGCGGAAGGCGCGGTACTGGCTCGCATCCGCCGCCGTGAGCTTTGCCACCAGCGGCTCGAGCCCTGGGATCATCCGGCCGAGGTCCGGCACCTCGAGCAGCTCGTCCCACTCGCGGAAGAAGAAGAACATCAGGTTTGCGCCCAGCTGCGGGTCGGTCTCGGCCATCTGGTGGCCCGCCAGCGTGGCCACCGCCTCCAGCGCGCCCTTGACGATGGTGAGGGTGGCGTCCTCGACCCCGAAGACGATCGGCGCGATGGGGCGGCCCCAGCGGGCAAAGGCATAAGAGCCGTCGGCGCGTGTGAACAGCGCCTCGATCTGTTCCGGGCTGAGCGCGGGGGACGCGGGGTCTGGCGCGGCTTGGGCCCCAGGGATGGCGGCGGCGGCGGAAGGGTCCGGTTTGCGGGCGGTCATGCGGGGTCTCCTTGCTGCTGCCCCTCCTATGCCGCCTGAGGGCCGCGGCGGCAAGGGGGCGGCAGGAGCGCGGGCGCGGCGCAAAGGCAGAGGAAGCGCTCCCGCGCCCGCGGGTGCCTAGCTGCGCCAGCACCTCTGGCGGCCTTGGGCCGCGCGCCGCTTGCGCGGCGCGGGCGGTGGCGGCGGCGGATGCTCTGCAGTTGCGGGCCGGACAGCCCGTACAGGACCGGAATCGCAGTTGCCCTGCCCCGCCACGCGTAGACCGGCGTGACGCTCGAAACCGCCGAGATACGCCGCAGACGGCTTCCGGCGGCCGCACGGCCGCCGCGCCGCGCGCGCGGCGCGGCCCAACCGGCGCTTGGCATCTGCGATACCGCCGCGGCGGGCGGGAGCAGCATCACCCGGCTTTAGGTGGTCAGCAGATCTGCCACGGAGCCGTGGTTGCGATCCATTGTGTGGTTGCGATCCATTGTCAGGACTGCTGCGCCCAAGAAGACAAGCCGCGCATCGGCGGCGCGCGCGGAGGCGATCCGAAGGGTGGTAACTGGGAGTTTATGTTCGCAAAGTCCGTAGACCCTCTAGAGGGAGCGCCAACCGGCAGCCAAATCGCCGCCGCGTGGGCGCGCGCCGGCGATGCGCGGCGGCCTTCGGCCTTGTCCCGCGCGGGCGCGATCAGAAGGCGGCGGCTTTTGTGGGAACAGCGGCTTTCCGACAGTCCCATTGACCGTTCACTTGAGGAACTCAGCGCTAAGTAAGGGCGCACGTTCTACGGTATTTGCAGGTCTACCACCCGCCGCCTGCCGCCCCGCGTCAGCCAAACAAGTCCGTCTGGCTGCGCGGCACCGGCAGACCCAGGTGCGTCCAGGCCTTCTGTGCCAGCATCCGGCCCCGCGGCGTGCGCTGGATCAGACCCTGCTGCAGGAGATATGGCTCGATCACCTCCTCCAGCGCATCGCGGCTCTCGCTGAGTGCGGCCGAAATCGTCTCGATCCCCACCGGGCCGCCGCCGTAATTCTCGGCAATCAATTTCAGGTAGCGCCGGTCAGCGCCGTCGAGTCCCAGCTGGTCCACCCCCAGCCGTGTCAGCGCGCCGTCAGCCAGGGCGCGGGTGATCCTGCCGTCGCCCTCGACCACCGCGAAGTCCACCACGCGACGCAGGAGCCGCCCGGCGATCCTGGGGGTACCGCGTGCGCGCCGCGCGATCTCGCGGGCGCCGTCATTCTCGGCTGGGGCGCCGAGCTTGCGGGCATTGCGGCTGACGATCTCGAACAGCTCGTCCTCGGTGTAGAACTGCAGCCGGGTCGGAATACCGAAACGGTCCCTGAGCGGCGTTGTCAGGAGGCCCATGCGGGTGGTCGCACCGACCAGTGTGAAGGGCTGCAGCTCGATCCGAACGGTGCGCGCGGCCGGGCCCTCGCCGATCACCAGGTCGAGCTCGAAATCCTCCATCGCCGGGTAGAGCACCTCCTCCACCGCCGGGTTCAGCCGGTGGATCTCGTCGATGAACAGCACGTCGCGGGCTTCGAGGTTGGTGAGGATCGCGGCGAGATCGCCCGCTTTCGCCAGCACCGGGCCGGAGGTCATGCGGAAGTTCACCCCCAGCTCGCGCGCGACGATCTGCGCCAGCGTCGTCTTGCCGAGACCGGGAGGGCCGTGGAACAGCGTGTGGTCCATCGCCTCGCCGCGGCGGCGGGCGCTTTCGATGAAGACGCTAAGGTTGGCGCGGGCCTCCGCTTGGCCAATAAACTCCGACAGCCCCTGCGGGCGCAGGGCGCGGTCATTCTCCGCAGCGCTGTCTTCCGGCAATGGCTCGGGGCGCAGGGCGGGGTCGGCGTCGATCATGTGTTCAAACCTCGCTCGATCGTGTCCAGCCGGTGCATCCAGTTCCGCTCAATGGTTACGATTTCATCAAGCGGCATGTCAGGCGACACCCGTTCCAGAATGGAGAAACGGAATTGCCTGGGATCCCGCAGTGCCAATTCACGCGTCACGCCAGCCTCTCTTGCAGCGTGCTCCCGCCACCGGCCAAGCAAGTTCTTTCGGCCGTAGGCGGAGCCGACGTAGCGTGCTCCGTCGGTCTGATCGACGATGAGATAGATCCCGCGCCACTCAGACAGTTTCCGGGCCCAATCCTCTGGCAAATCCCGCACCTCGCTGCCTGTCAGAATCATATTGCGCCACCCTGGGCAAGGTGGAGCAAACAGGGGCGCCGGGCTGATGGCGGCAATAGGTGCATTGAGGTTTTCCGCGAGCCTTACATACCGCCGTCCTGGAACGGGGCGGATCTGCATGCGCCCCCTGAGGTCACGAAGCTGGTCAGCCAATTCGAATTCGAAGAGAAGCTGATTACCGCCCCGTGCAATATTGACGTCGGGCGCGATATCGCTGGCCCCGTAGTCACTGGCCAGCCGCTGAAACCTTGGGTCCTGGTAGATCTCCGCAACAGGCAGTCGCCGGGAGGATGCTTTGCGGTAGAAGCCCACAAATAACATGTTCCCTCCCTCAAGCGCGACGAAACTGGCCACCCAGCCCCGGCTGGACAGGGTGGCCTCGGCTTGCGGCGAATGCACGCTTTGATAAGCGGCGAACAGATCCGGCTTGCGATCCGCCAGCCACGGCAGCTTGCGCCTGAGCGGCTGAAGCGTCGTATTGTGCAGCAGGACCGCTGTATTTTCCAATTGCATGTCTGCCGCACTCAGTACGTCGCAGAAGGTCAGCGCCATCCCCTCATCCCTTCGGTGCCAGCAGGCGCAGCGCGGCGCGGATCAGTTCCGGCTCGTCTGCATCCGGATAAGTGGCCGCTGCCTCCGCCACCGCAGCAGCTGCATCCGAGGGGCCGTAGCCGAGGTTGCCAAGCGCTGACAGCGCCCCGGCAGAGGCCGCGGCCGCACCGGAGGGCTGTTTCGGCGGCGTCTTGCGGGCGGGCTTGGCGGCGGGCGCGGGTTCGGCGTCCTCGATCAGCTCGAGCCCCGGCCCTTCCATCGCGTCAGCAACAGTGCCGCCCATCGCCATCACGCCGGGCGCCTTGTCCTTGAGGTCAAGCACGATGCGCTGCGCGGTCTTGGCGCCGACCCCCTTAGCCGCCTTCACCGCGGCCCAGTCGCCGAGCGCAATCGCCCGGCTGACCCCGTCCGGCCCTAGCGCGCCGAGGATGGCGAGCGAGACCTTGGCGCCGACGCCTTGCACTGACGTCAGCAGCCGGTGCCATTCCTTCTCCACCAGCGAGGTGAAGCCATAGAGCTGCATCAGGTCCTCGCGCACCACCATTTCGGTGTAAAGCGCCACCGCCTCGCCCACGCCCGGCAGCGCGGCCATGGTGCGGTCGGAGCAATAGACGATATAGCCGACGCCGCGCACGTCAATCATCACGTGGTCCGCCGTGCGGTAGTCGATCCGTCCGGTCAGCTTGCCGATCATGCGCGCGCCTCCTTAAGCTGCCTTTGCTGCGTGCCGCCGTAATAGGCGTGGCAGATCGCGATGGCCAGCGCGTCCGCGGCATCGGCATTCTGCGGCAGACAGCCGGGCAGCTGCAGCTTCACCATATGCATCACCTGCTGCTTTTCGGCGTGGCCGACGCCCACCACCGTCTTCTTCACTCGGTTGGGGGCGTATTCGCCCACCGGCAGCCCGGCCTTGGCCAGCGTCAAGAGCGCCACGCCGCGGGCCTGGCCCAGCTTCAGCGTGCCGGCGCCGTCCTTGTTGACGAAGGTCTGCTCGATCGCGGCCTGATCGGGGGCGAAGGCCTCGATGATCTCGCTCACCTGGTTGTGCAGCGACAAAAGCCGTTCGCCCAGATCGTCGCCATCCGAGGTGCAGACCCCGTTGGCGACATGGCGCAGCCGGGTGCCCTGCGATTCGATCACCCCCCATCCGAGGTTCCGCAACCCCGGGTCAATGCCCAGTATCCGCATGATGTGCCCGGCCCCTGCCCGTGTTCGGGAATTATTTTTTCCACGGATAGCACAAAAGGCGAACATGTCCAATTGCTTTTCCCCGGCGCCGATGCCAGCAAAACCCGGCCGGAACGGTCTGAAACCGACGCTTGGCCAGGGCGGAAACGACATTTTCCGCGCCTTTCGTCCGGGGAGCTGAACGCCCTTATTTACAAGGGTTCGAGCTATGCATTTTTCGCATGGGACACATGCAAATTCATCCCTTGCCCGCCGAAATACGCCCAACTAAATGCCGGCCATCGCGGCGCACGAAAGCGCCCCCACATCAGCCGAGAGGACCAGGACATGGCCGCATTTGACACCACCCGCCCCACCTATGGGTCCACCGGCCTTCTGGGCCGCGCAGGCGCCCTGATCGAGTCCGCCTACACGGGTTTCATCGCTTGGAACGACGCCCGCGCGACCCGCAAGGCGCTGTCCGGGCTGAGCGACCGCGAGCTGTCCGACATCGGCCTCTCGCGCGCCGATATCGAAGCCGTGGCCGAGGGCCGTCCGGTATTCTGAGAGTTCCGTCTCTGCCCCGCCTCCTCCCTCGGGGCGAGCATGAGAGCGCCGCGGGCCAGGTATGGTCCGCGACGTTTCCCGTTGGCAGGGACGCAGGCCATGCGGGCGGGCATGTGATCCGTCCAGCCCCCTGAAACCAGGCCACACCTCGCCTGCCGCGCGCGAAGGCGGCAGGGCAGAGCTGGACTGCCCATCCCCGGCAAAACCCGTATATTCCTTCAGGAGGGCACCCATCCTCAGCAAATCGCTGCCGCGATGGGGGAGTTCCCGATGCGCGGCGGCTTCTCGGCCCAGTTCCGCGCTAAGAACGTTTGTGGGAGGGCTGTGCACCTGCACATGAAAAAGGCCGCGGTCCCGAAGGTCCGCGGCCCTGCCGTTCCTGATCCCTGCTGCGGTCTGCTGTCCCCATGGCCTCCCGGAGCTCCGCCCGAAGCTCCGCCGGACTCTCCCCCCGGATATCCGGCCGTCAGGCTAATTTTCCAGGACGTTGCAGCAAGTCTTCCAGGTCCTCCAGAGGATTGCTGTCAGCGCAGGACCGGCATTATTTTTCCTGCGAGATAGTCGGAGAGCGGGTCGCGCCGCATCACAACGGCGCCTGCCTGCTCCAGCAGGTTGCCTTTGGTCAGGCCAGCGACGCGCTCGGCATAGGTGGCCTGCCCCAGCACAGCCATCAGCAAGCCCTTGAACAGCACAACGCCCCCAGCGGCGAACACCAGCAGGCGCAGGACGCCAGGGCCCCTGCGCCGCGGCGGCTCGGGTTTCACCACGATCAGCCCGTCAGCACGCATCTGCGTGCTGCAGCCCTGGGCCATCGCGGCATGTTTACGGTTGAGTTGCGCCAAACGCGCCTGAAACTGATGACGGTCTTCGCCCATTCCGAGCCTCCAAACTGGCCCCCACCAGCGGGTCTCTTCATGCTCGGCCCGGAATGGGGCGCTTTCGAGGCAAATAGTGAAAATTCGACTAAAACCCAGCTATTTCACTCGGCCCGGCGGAGCAAAAGGGTGGTCCATTCGCCAATCTCTTCCCGGCGGTCCAAATTGATGCCGTTTTGTGCATAAACGGCGATCACATTATCCGCCTGCTCGTTCAATATACCCGAAAGAATCGCATAGCCGCCGGGCCGCAGATGCGCTGCCACCTCGGGCGCCAGTGCCACCAGCGGGCCTTTAAGGATGTTCGCGAAGATCAGATCGAAAGGTGCCTCGCCCTGCAGCCGCGGATGATCGAAGCCCGCAGCCTCGAGGCATGTGACCTCTCCCTCCATGCCGTTGGCCTTGAGGTTGGCCTCGGCCACTTCGACCGCGACCTGGTCGATGTCGCTGGCCAGGAAAGTGCCGTTCCAGACCCGCGCTGCCGCCATCGCCAGCACCGCGGTGCCGCAACCGATGTCGGCCACCTTGGCGGCGCTGAAGCCGCGGTCCAGCAGGTGGTCGAGCGCCTTGAGGCAGCCGAGCGTGGTGCCGTGGTGGCCGGTGCCGAAGGCCATTGCCGCTTCGATCAGCAGCGGGATCCGGCCGTCCGGCAGCTTGTCGGCATCGTGGCTGCCGTAGACGAAGAAGCGCCCGGCCTCCACCGGCGCCAGTTCGCGGCGCACATGGGCGACCCAATCGGTCTCCGGCAGTTCAGAGACGGCAAAGGGCTTGGCATCATGCATTGCCGCCAGAAGCGCGAGGCCCGCCTCGTCCGGGCTTTCGGTGAAATAGGCGCCGACCTCCCACAGGCCCGAGCCGTCCTCCATCTCGAAGACGCCGATGCCGGTGGGCTCGGGGGTGAGGCGCTCCATCGCCTCGCCCAGCGCTTCGGCTTGGGCTTTGCCGGTCAGGGTGGTGAGGGCGGTGAATGTGGGCATGGCGGCTCTCCGGTCAATGTCGCCCTGCGCCTAGGCCGCGGCGGGCGGCAGGTCAAGGGTGCGCACGCGCCGGCGCCCGGCTGCACGGCCGGGTACAAGCGGGCGTAAGCGCGCCTATTCGGCGGGAGCTGGGGCCGCGAACTTCGAGAAGATGGTTTCATTCCCCGGTTCCGGGTGGCGCGGGATGAGCAGCGCCAAGGTCAGTGAAATCAGCGCCATCCCCGCCGCCAGCGCAAACACCGCGCCCGGCGAGACCACCCAGAGAAGCCCCAGCAGCACCGGCAGGAACACCGCCGCGATGTGGTTGATGGTGAAGGCCACAGCGGCCGTCGGAGCAATGTCGCCGGGGGCGGCGATTTTCTGGAAATAGGTTTTGAGCGCCAGCGCCAGCGCAAACAGCACGTGGTCCACCACATAGAGCACGGCAGCCAGCACCACGCCCCAGCCGAACCAGTAGATGCCGCCATAGGCCGCAAAGACGATGGCGAGCCCGGCGTATTCGAACACCAGGGTCCGGCGCTCGCCGAAGCGGGCGACAAAGCGGCCGAGCATCGGCGCGGCCAGCATGTTGATCACCAGATTGATCAGGAACAGCGCCGTCACCTCATGCACGTCGAAGCCGAATTTCTCCACCATCATGAAGCCCGCGAAGACCACAAAGATCTGCCGCCGGGCGCCCGCCATGAACTGCAGCGCATAGTAAAGCCAGTAGCGGCGGCGCAGGATCAGCTTTTTAACCTGGGGATGCGGCGCCTCGAACTGCGGGTAGGCGAAGAGGCAGTAGGCCGCGATCAGCGTGGTGACCCCGCCCGCCGTCATGAAGACCGCGTTGAAGGAGAGATCGAGCGGCTCCCACAACAGCACGATCAGCCCGTAGACCACCAGCGTCGCGGCCGATCCGGCTGCGACCAGCCAGCCGAGGGTCTGCGGCGCGCGTTCCTTGGGCAGCCATTGCAGCTGCAGCGACTGGTTCACCGTCTCGTAGTAGTGAAACCCGATCGAGCTGAGCATGGTGATGGTGAGGATGCCGCCGAGGCTCGGGTACCAGGCCGTGACCGCCGTCGCCGCGCCGAGAAGCATCAGAGAGACCATGCCCAGCACCTGCTCGCGCATGATCATGATCACCGCGATCACGCCGACGGCGAGGAAGCCGGGGATTTCCCGAACCGTGTGCAGAAGGCCGATGTCGGCACCGTCGAACTGCGCCGCCTCGATCACGAAGTTGTTGAGCAGCGCGGTCCAGGCGTTGAAGGCAATCGGCATGCACAGCGCCATCACGAACAGAAGCGTGACCGGGCGGCGCCACAGCGGCAGGTGGCGGGCCTCGTCGAGAGGGAGCGGTTTAAACATGCCGCTGGTCTACGCCGGTTCTTCTGCCATGGCGAGAGGGATTTGCGGCCTGCACACTCAGGTCTGCATCTGCGCAGAGCGGCGGAGGGCGCACCATCTGCTGCTGGCACCGTCGGCCGCAGGCGTTGGATTTGAGTATTTTTGGAAAGATGAATGGGGCATGGCGCGCTGGCCGTTTTGAGGGCGGTGCCTGCCGCGGTCCCTGGAATTGAGTATTTTTCGCAAAGAAGTCGGGGGAAGGGGCCCGTGATTTTTTCCGGCGGCCTGCCCGAAGGCACGGGCTGCCGCTCAGAGGAAGCTTTGCGGGTCGATGTCGATGCTGAGGCGCAGGTCGCCCTTGAGCCGCAGGGGCGCGGTCCAGCGGGCCAGCGCTTCCTGCAGCGCCGCCCCCTTGGCGGCCTTCACCAGCAGGCGCACCCGGTGGCGTCCGCGCACACGGGCGATGGGCGCCGGCGCTGGCCCGTAAAGCTGTGCGCCGATCTGGCGCAGCGGACCGTCGTTGCGCGCCATTGCGTTGCCGAGGTCGAAGACCTGCGCAAGGTCCGGCCCCGAGAGTATGATCCCCGCCATCCGTCCGTAGGGCGGCACGCCTGCGGCCTGCCGCTCGGCCGCCTCGGCACGCCAGAAATTCTCCTCGTCGCCAGACAGGATCGCGCGGATTACCGGGTGTTCGGGCTGGAAGGTCTGCAGCAGAGCTTCGCCCGCCCTCTCCGCGCGGCCTGCCCGGCCCGCGACCTGGCGCATCAGCTGGAAGGTGCGCTCTGCCGCGCGCAGGTCCGATCCTTGCAGGCCGAGGTCGGCGTCGATCACCCCCACCAGCGTGAGCAAAGGGAAGTTGTGGCCCTTGGCCACCAGCTGGGTGCCGAGGATGATGTCGGCCTCGCCTGCTGCGATCTCCTCGATCCGCTGTTTCAGGGCGCGGGCGGAGCCGAAGAGGTCCGAGCTCAGCACCGCGATGCGGGCCTCGGGGAAGAGCGCCGCGGCTTCCTCCGCCAGCCGCTCGATGCCGGGGCCGACCGGGGCCATCTTGCCCTCCACCTCGCAGGAGGGGCAGACCTCGGGCACCGGCTTGGTCTCGCCGCACTGGTGGCACATCAGGCGCTTCTGGAAGCGGTGCTCCACCATGCGGGCGTCGCAATGGTCGCAGGCCACCTGCGCCCCGCAAGCGCGGCACAGGGTGAGCGGGGCAAAGCCGCGGCGGTTCAGGAACAGGAGCGACTGCTCGCCGCGCTCCAGCCGGGTCTTCATCGCAGCCTTCAGCGTGGGCGAGATCCAGGTGGAGGGCAGCAGATCCTCGCTGCGCATGTCGATCGCGCGCATTTCCGGCAGCACCGAGGCGCCGAAACGGGAGGTGAGGTCGAGGCGGCTGTACTTGCCCGCCTCGGCGTTGACCCAGGTTTCCAAGGACGGTGTCGCGGAGGCCAGCACCACCTGGGCCGAGCACATGGCGGCGCGCAGGACCGCCATGTCGCGGGCATTGTAAAGCACGCCGTCCTCCTGCTTGTAGGAGGTATCGTGTTCTTCATCCACGATGATCAGCCCGAGATCGCGGAACGGCAGGAACAGCGCCGAGCGCGCGCCGATCACCAGCTGCGCGGCGCCCTGCCCGACCATTTTCCAGACCCGGCGGCGCTCGGTCATGGTGGCGCCGGAGTGCCACTCGGCGGGGGTCGCGCCAAAGCGGGCCTCGACCCGTTTCAGGAACTCCGCGGTCAGGGCGATTTCCGGCAGCAGCACCAGCGCCTGGCGCCCGGCGCGCAGGGCTGCGGCGACGGCTTCGAGGTAGACCTCGGTCTTGCCGGAGCCAGTGACGCCTTTCAGGAGCGTGGTGCCATAGCGCCCGGACTGCACCGCCTCGGCCAGCGTGGCGGCGGCGGCAGCCTGATCCTCGGTCAGGGTCTTGCCCGGCAGGTCCGGGTCGAGCCGCGGATAGGGCAGATCGCGCGGGGCTTCCTCCTCGCGCAGCACGCCCTGTTTCACCAGCCCCTTCACCACCGAAGGCGTGACGCCCGACATGTCCGCCAGTTCCTTGGGCGTGAAGGCGAGGCTGCCGAACTCGTCCAGCACGTCGAGCACCCGGGCGCGGGCGTCGGTCATCCGCTCGGGCTCGCCGTCGCCGCGGCGCAGGATCTTGCGCATCGAGAGCGGATCGGAGAGCCCCGGCGCGCGGGTCGCAAGCCTGAGCATCGCGGGCATCGGGGTCAGGGTGTAGTCGGCCGCCTTGCCGAGGAACTGGCGCATCTCGCCGCGCATCGGGGCCACGTCCAGCACCCGGTTCACGCTGCGCAGCTTGGCCGAATCGAAATTCCCGGCGCCCGGCCCCCAGACCACGCCCAGCACCTTGCGCGGGCCCAGCGGCACCTCGACGTAGGCGCCGACAAAGCAGCCGCCAGCGGGCGCGCGGTAATCCAGAAGCCGGTCCAGCGGCTGGGTAGTCAAAACCCCGACCCGTTCGCCTTCCTGAAAGAACTCCTGCCCGCTCACGCTGCCCGCCTTGTTGCCGCCCGCACGCGCATGAGGTAAAGGCAGAAGCGACCGAGGCCAACCCATCCGAAGGACTGCCCCATGAAATTCTTTGTAGATACCGCCGATATCGGCGCCATTGCCGAGCTGAACGATCTGGGCATGGTGGACGGCGTGACCACCAACCCGTCGCTGATCAAGAAATCCGGCCGCGACATCATCGAGGTCACCAAGGAGATCTGCGATATGGTCGACGGGCCGGTGTCGGCGGAAGTGACCGCAACCGATGCCGAAACCATGATCGCCGAAGGCCGCAAGCTGGTGGAGATCGCCGAGAACATCGCCGTGAAGGTGCCGCTGACCTGGGACGGTCTGAAGGCCTGCAAGACGCTGAGCGACGACGGCCACATGGTGAATGTGACGCTGTGCTTCTCCGCCAACCAGGCGCTGCTGGCGGCGAAGGCGGGCGCGACCTTCATCTCCCCCTTCATCGGGCGGCTCGATGACATCCACCTCGACGGCATGGAGCTGATCGAGGACATCCGCACCATCTATGACAACTACGGTTTCGAAACCCAAATCCTCGCAGCCTCGATCCGCTCGGTGAACCACGTGGCCGATTCGGCCCGCATTGGCGCCGACGTGATCACCGCCCCGCCCGCGGTGATCAAGGCAATGGTGAACCACCCGCTGACCGATAAGGGCCTGGATGCCTTCCTGAGCGACATCAAGGCGGCGGGCATCAAGATCCTCTGAGGCTCGCGCCGAAGCAGACGACACGGAAGGCGCCCCTTTTTGGGCGCCTTTTCTTTTTTGGCCTGACGGTCTGGAGCGGGCCAGGATCCCAGCCGTGCATCGGCGGCGCGCGCGGCGGCGATCCGGACGGAAATGGCTGGCAATTTATTCAGGCCAAGTCCGTACGCCCTGCCGAGGGACCACCCAGAGGCAGCCCAATCGCCGCCGCGTGGGGGCGCGCCGGCGATGCGCGGCGGCCTTGCGGCCTTGTTCCGCACTGGGAGCACCAGAATAGTCCCGCACCGCTTTCCACGGCCCGCCTGCACACTGGCTCCGCCCTGCCGCTCCTGCCCCGCCCGGCGAGGCCCCCCTCCGCGCAGGTCCGCCCCCCGGCTGCGCCGGACAGCGGAGCCGCCTTGGGCCGCGCAGCGCGCCTGCGTGCGGGCCTCACCGGATCGCTGGCACATTGACGCTTCCCTTCCGGCCCGCGCCGCGCCGGGCGCCAGCCCGGCGCCCGGCCCAACGGGAGCGGGGCCGTGCCCCGGCGACGGGCGGGAGCTCCCCCGCCGGCCCATAGTCCCGCCGCAACGGCATCGCGGCAAATGCCTTTGCCTGCCCATTTTTCGGCGGCGCGCTTCGAATCTCATGTTATACACGGGGCCAAACCCGCAAGAGGTTCACGCATGAGCAGTTCTGCAACACTCGAAGACCAGCTGCGCGCGGCGATTCTGGCCCGGCCCGACGCGGTGCTGGAAGACGAAAGCATCATGAACGCCCTGGTCGCCGCCAACGAGCGCGCGATGGGCGAAAATATCGTCGATCTGCGCGGCATCGCGATGGAACGGATGGCGGCGCGGCTGGACCGGCTGGAGGACACCCACCGCTCGGTGGTGGCCGCGGCCTATGACAACCTCGCAGGCACCAGCCTGATCCACCGCGCGGTGCTGCGGCTGATCGAGCCGCAGGATTTTGCAGGCTTCCTCGACTGCCTCGCCCGCGACCTTCCCGAAATCCTGCGCCTCAGGGCGATGGTGCTGGTGCTGGAAACCGCGGAACCCGGCAGCGCCGCCGCGGTGGAGCGCAAGGCGGGGGTGCTGAAGATGACCGGGCCGGGGTTCTGCGCCGCCCATACCAGGCAGCCGGCCGATGGCCCCGGCAGGGCCGGGGACCGGCCGGTCACGCTGCGCAGCCTCGCCGCCGGCGGCAGCCTGCGCCTTTACGGCGACGCGGCAGAGCAGATACGCTCCGAAGCCTGCCTGACCCTGAATCTGGGGGAGGGCCGCCTGCCCGGCATGCTGGTGCTGGGTTCGGAGGATCCGGGCCAGTTCTCGGCCCAGCAGGGCACTGACCTCCTCGCCTTCCTTGCCGGTGTCTTCGAACGTACAATGCGCGGCTGGCTGTCGTGAGCGCTGCCGGGCCGGTGCTGATCTCACCTGCCTGCCGCGCGGCGCTGCAAGAGTGGCTGGAGCGGCTTTCCGGGCTCGAGGGGGCCTCGCCGCACACCATTGCGGCCTACCGCGGCGATGTCGCCGATTTCCTCGCCTTCATGACGCTGCACTCGGGCGAGCCGCAGGGGCTGCGCGCACTGGCCCGCATTGCCACAGCCGACATGCGCGCCTGGATGGCGGCCACCCGGGCGGGCGGCGCTGGTGCGCGGTCGCTGGCGCGCAAGCTGTCCGCGGTGAAGAGCTTCTACCGCTGGCTGGCCGCGCGCGAAGGCTTCGATCCGGCCGCAGTGCTGATGACGCGGGCGCCGAAGTTCCAAAAGAAGCTGCCCCGCCCGCTCGACCCCGAGGCCGCCCGCGCGGTGCTGGAAACGGTGCCGCAGCAGGCCCGCGAAGACTGGACCGCGGCCCGCGATGCCGCGGTGGTCACGCTGCTTTACGGCTGCGGGCTGAGGATTTCCGAGGCATTGGGGCTCAAGGGCGGCGACGCGCCGCTGCCCGCCTCGCTGCGCATCCTCGGCAAGGGGCGCAAGGAGCGGCTGGTGCCGGTGCTGCCGGTGGCGCGCACCGCGGTGGACTGCTACCTGGCGCTCTGCCCCTTCCCGAAAGAGGCAGACGGCCCGCTGTTCCGGGGCCTGCGCGGCGGCGCGCTGAACCCGCGGCAGATCCAGGGCGCCATGGCCCATGCCCGCGCCCAACTGGGCCTGCCCGCGTCGGCCACGCCGCATGCGCTGAGGCACAGCTTCGCCACCCACCTTCTGGAGGCGGGCGGCGACTTGCGCGCGATCCAGGAACTCCTGGGCCATGCCTCGCTGTCAACCACCCAGGCCTACACCGCAGTGGGCACCACCCATCTGATGGAAGTCTACAACCGCGCCCATCCGAAGGCTTGAATCTGCCCGGGCAGTCCGCGGCGGACCGGCCGCCCCCTCCCCCGGCGGAAAATCTGCAGAACGCCCCGACAACCGGGGAGCTTCTTCAGGCGACCGGCATCACATGCGCCTGGGAGCACGGCGGCGCACCGACTGGGGGCGGCCGTCAAGAGTCAGCGACGCATCGGCCCGCGGGGTGCGCGCAATCACCTTTCCCTTAGAGACAACAGCCAGCCGCGCAGGGCGCAGCCGGATCGCATCTACCGGGGAGGCCGCATCCAGAACCACAAGAGAAGCGCTGGCGCCTTTCCTCAGCCCGTAGTCCTGCAAGCCGATGATCGATGCATTGGTCTCCGTTACCATGGTAAAGCAGCGCGCCATTTCCTCAGGGTGGGTCATCTGCGCGACGTGCAGCCCCATGAAGGCCACATCCAGCATGTCCGCCGTTCCAAGGGAGTACCATGGATCGAGCACGCAATCCTGCCCCCATCCGACGGCAATGCCCATCGCCTGCATTTCTTTGACCCGCGTCAGGCCGCGGCGTTTGGGAAACGTGTCGTGGCGCCCCTGGAGCACGATATTGATGAGCGGGTTCGGAATGGCGGATATCCGGGCTTCCGCAATCAGCGGCAGAAGTTTCGAGACATAGTAATTGTCCATCGAATGCATCGAGGTGAGATGGCTGCCGGCCACCCTCCCCTGCAATCCGGTTCGGATCGTTTCGGCGGCGAGGGTCTCGATGTGGCGGCTCATCGGGTCGTCGGTCTCGTCGCAGTGGATGTCGACCATCAGGCCGCGGTCCGCAGCGATCTCGCACAGGTCCCGCAGGCTGTCCGCGCCGCCCTGCATCGTGCGTTCAAAATGCGGTATGCCCCCCACCACCTCGACCCCCATATCCAGCGCGCGGATCAGATTTTCGCGCCCGTTCCGGGCCCGATAAAGCCCGTCCTGGGGAAAGGCCACCAGCTGCAGGTCGATGTACGCCTTGACCTTCTCCTTCACCTCCAGCATCGCGGTGACGGTATTGAGATGATCGGGCGTAGTGTCGACGTGGCTGCGGATCGCGAGCAGCCCCATCGAGGCCGCCCAGTCGCAATAGGCCAGGGCCCGCTCGACCATATCCTCGACCGAGGCAACTTCCCGCAGCTCGCCCCAGAGCGAAATCCCCTCCAGCAGCGTTCCGGACGCGTTCCTGCGCGGCAAACCGTAGGACAGGGTCGCGTCCATGTGGAAATGCGGGTCCACGAAGGGCGGCGAGACCAGGTCCCCGGTGGCGTCGATCACCTCGAGCGCGGTGGCGCTGATATTCGGCGCAATCTCCGCGATGCGGCCATCCGCGACCGCGATATCTGCGACGGTCCCGTCGGGCAGCGTGCCCCCTTTTACCAGAAGGTCCAGCATCATCTTTCTCCCTTGCTGAACGGCACCATCAGGGCCGCGGGCACTTCGGCGCGGCGCGACATCAGGACAAGCGCCAGGATGGACAGGATATAGGGCAGCATCAGGAACACCTGATACGGCACAACCGCGCCGATGCCGGTCTGCTGAAGCCGGATCTGAAGCGCGTCGAAGGCGGCAAACAGGATGGCGCCCAGCAGCGCCTTGCCCGGTTTCCAGGCTCCGAACACTACCAGCGCAATGCAGATCCAGCCGCGGCCGCCAACCATGTCGAAGAAGAAACTGTCAAAGGCAGACATGGTCAGGAATGCCCCTCCGACAGCCATGAAACCGCTTCCCACAATCACCGCCCCCATGCGGATGGCGGTGACCGAGAGGCCCTGCGCGGTCACTGCACCGGGGCTTTCCCCGGCCGCGCGCACAGCCAGCCCCAGCGGCGTGCGGTAAAGCACCAGGGCCGTGAGCGCCACGAGGATGAAGGCCGCGTAGGTCAGCGGCGTCTGGTGGAAGAGGGCCTGGCCAATGACCGGGATATCCGACAGAATCGGAATTTCCACGGGCTGGAACGCGGTGATCTTCGGCGGTGAGGAAACCTCGGGCAACACCACGCGGTAGGTGAAGAAAGTGGCGGAGGTTGCCAGCAGCGTGATCCCCACGCCAACGACATGCTGTGACAGCCCGAAGGGGACCGACAGGACCGAATGCAGCAGGCCGAAAATCATGCCGGCGAACAGCGCCGCAGCGACGCCGCCCCACAGCGGCAGCCCCGCCCAGACCGAGATCCAGCCCGCAAAGGCCCCCGCAACCATGATGCCCTCGATCCCGAGGTTCAATACGCCTGCCCGCTCGCAGATCAGCTCCCCCATGGTGGCAAAGATCAGCGGCGAAGCGATGCGGACCGCCGCCGCCCAGAACGAGACGGACAGGAGAATATCGAGAATATCCATCAGTCCCTCCTGACCCGGAATTTGGTGAAAAGGATTGCGAGGACCATCAGCAGAAGGGCGCTCGCGAGCATGATGTCGGCGAGGTAGGTCGGCACCCCGATCGCCCGGCTCATGCTGTCGGCACCAACGAAAATGGCCGCCACGAACAAGGCCGCAAGCACGACGCCAAGAGGGTTAAGAAGCGCAAGCATGGCGACAACGATGCCGGTGTAGCCAAACCCAGGGCTAATATCGAGAGTAAGCGCGCCCTTCAGGCCCGCGACCTCGGAAAACCCGCCGAGCGCCGCAAGCCCGCCGGACAAGAGCGCGGTCTTGAGTATCACCCTGGTGACCGGGATTCCGGCAAACCGGGCTGCCTCGGCGTTCTGGCCGACCGCCCGCATCTCGAAGCCCAGCGTGGTCTTGCGGTCGACAACATAGAGCGCCGCAGCGCAGATCAGCGCGAGACCAAAGCCCCAGTGCAGCCGCAGGCCTTCGACGATGCGCGGCAGACGGGCTTCATCGGCGAGACGGGCGGACTTCGGCCAGCCCATCCCCATCGGATCCTTCAGCGGGCCTTCGAGCAGGTAGGAGACGAACAGCAGAAAGATGAAGTTGAACAGGAGTGTGGTGACAACTTCATCCACACCGAACCGCGTTTTCAGCAGCGCGGGCACCAGCAGGACCACCGCGCCCGCAAGCGCCGCCGCAATGGCCAGGGTTGGCAGCATCAGAGGCGCAGGCAGGGTCAGCGCGCCGGTGCCCAGCACTACGGTCATGACCGCACCGGCGTAGAACTGCGCCTCCGCGCCGATGTTCCACAGCTTGGCACGAAAGGCCACTGCCACCGCAAGCCCGGTGAAAATAAGGGGGGTTGCGCGGTTGAGGGTTTCGAGCAAGGCGAACTTCGACCCGAACGCCCCCGTGAAGATCAGGCCGAACACCGCCAGCGGGTCACCGCCAGCGATTAGCGCCAACAGCGCCGCTGCCAGAAAGGAGGCCAAGATCGCAAGCGCTGGCGGCACCAGCCTGCGGACCGGCGTAGGAGAGGTGACAGGTTCAAGGCGCATGATCACCTCCGTGGCCTGCCATCCATTTGCCGATTTCGGCGGCAGAGAGCTCTCCCCGCCCGAAGGCGGGGCTGAGCCGGCCTTCGGATATGACGTGGATGCGATCGGACAGTTTCATGATTTCGTCGAGATCCTCGGAAATGAGAAGCACTGCAGCCCCCGCCTCGCGCGCCTTGGCCAGGCGGCCGTGCACATAGTTGACGGCGCCGATATCGAGCCCGCGCACAGGCTGGTTGGCGACAATGATGGCCGGCCGTTCTTCGAGAACCCGGCCCAGAATGAGCTTTTGCATGTTGCCGCCTGACAAGAGCCGGATACGCGTGTTCGGGCCGGGGCAGCGCACATCGTAGGTCTGGATCAGTTTTTCGGCATGGGCGCGCGCCTTTCCCCAATTCATCCAGCCCCTGCTGGAAAACGCCCCTGCATATGTTTCGAGAATGGCGTTTTCGGTCAGGCTGAAGTCCGGGATTGTGCCGGTCTTGTGGCGGTCTTCGGGAATGCGCCCGATCCCGGCTGCGAGCGCCGCGCGCGGCGACCAGCGTGCGGGTGTCCTGCCCGCGACCGCCATCTCTCCGGACCGGGGCGCGAGCATGCCGCAGATCAGATCGGACAGAGCGCCCTGCCCGTTCCCCGAGACCCCCGCAAGACCCGTGATCTGGCCCCCAAAGAGATCCAGGTCGATACTGTGCAGGCCCTCCGCTGCCACCGACCTGAGCGAAAGCAGCGCCGGGCCTGCGGGCATGGCCGGAATGTCGGGCGCATGGACCTCGCCCCCGACCATCAGCGCGGCAAGCTCCTCGCGGCTGGTATCGCTTGTGGCCCGCTCCGCCACCAGGCGGCCGTGCCGCAGGACCATGACGCGGTGCGAAATCGCCATCACCTCATGCAGTTTGTGGGAAATGAACACGATCGACAGCCCAAGCGCGATGGCCTCGCGCAGCGTCGCGAACAGGGCGCTGGTTTCCTGCGGCGTGAGGACCGCGGTTGGTTCATCGAGGATCAGAACGCGGGCATCCCGGTAGAGTGCTTTCAGGATCTCGACTCTCTGGCGTTCACCCACGGTGAGGCGCGCCACCTTGGCATTGGGATCGACGCTCAAGTGAAACTTATCCGACAGGGCGCGGATTTTTTCTTTCGCCCGGGCCGGAGCCAGTGACAGCCCCCCGAGCGGCTGCGTGCCCAGCACGATGTTTTCCCAGACCGTCAGGTTGGGGGCGAGGGTAAAATGCTGATGGACCATGCCGACGCCGGCATCCAGCGCGGCGCGCGGATTGCCGGCCGGAAGCCGCCGCCCGAAAACCTCTACCGTGCCTTCATCCGCCGTGTATTGGCCGAAAAGGATGTTCATCAGCGTGGTCTTGCCCGCGCCGTTCTCGCCCAGAAGCGCGATGACCTCGCCTTTGTTCAGGGCGAAGCTGACATTTTCATTGGCAATGACCGAGCCGAACGACTTGGTAATGCCGTGCATACGCAGGACAGGCGAAGCCTGTCCTGCGTCAACTTCAGCGTGTTTCATTTCAGGAGGATTTCGGCTCTTCGTCATTGATCTCGACGGTAAATTCCCCCGCCTTGATCGCAGCCGCCCGCTTGCCAACCAGATCCAGCGCTTTCTGGGGGATCTTGCCTTCGAATGTGCCGAACGGCGCAAGAGAACACCCTCCTGCCTTCATAAAGGAGTAGGTCCCGTAGTCCTCGGCCGTGAAACTTCCGGCCTTGACCTTGGCAATCGCCGCGTCGAGGGTCGGCTCGAAGTGCCAGACCGCGGAAGCCACGACAGTTTCGGGGTAATCAGCCTGCGTATCGATCACGTTGCCGATGGTGAGAATGCCCTTTTCCTTGGCCGCGTCCGATACGCCGAAGCGCTCTGCATAAAGCACGTCCGCGCCGTTTTCTATCATCGCATATGCGGTCTCTTTCGCCTTGGGCGGATCGAACCAGCTGCCGATGAAGGATACCTGAAACTGCATATCGGGATTCATTTCCCTCGCGCCTGCCATGAAGGCGTGCATGAGGCGGTTCACCTCTGGGATCGGAAAGCCGCCGACCATGCCGATGTTGCCGCTCTCGGACATTGCGCCTGCAATAATGCCGGACAGGTAGGACGCGTCCTGGATGTAGTTGTCAAATACGGACAGATTGGCGAGCGCGGGATCCTCCTTGAACGAGGAGCCGAGCAGGAAGGCCACCTCCGGATAATCCGCGGCCACTTCCCGGGCTTCCTGCTCCACACCGAAAATCTCTCCGACGATCATGTCATAGCCCTGCTCGGCATATTCCCGCATCACCCGCGGGTAGTCGGTGTTTGCCGTATTCTCCGAGTAATCATATTCGATTTCGCCGCGTTCCTGGGCCGCGATCGCGGCAAGATGGATCCGGCTGACCCATTGCTGCTCGACTGGAACGGTGTAAATGCCTGCCACCTTGAGGACCTTATCCTCTTGCGCGAGGGCCATGCCGGACATCGCGCTGAGCATGACACCGCCGGCGGCACCGGCCTTCAGAAATGCGCGGCGCGAGGGGGAGGCGGAAATGTTTTTTTTGTTCATTTTAATTCACTCCTGTTGGTTTTTTTAAAGTTTTACAAATTGATACGGCCTTTATTGTCGCTGGGTCAACTGTCTTGCGCGATGCAGACCCGGTCCGGCTGGCGGCGGCACCGCGCCTGGAGAGATGCACCCGCCCCCGCGGCGCACTCCTGATCAGATAACGGCAACGGTGCGGCGACCCAAGATGCGGTTCCGGGGGCGGCAAGTGGCGGCGGCGAGGTTCGTCTACTGCGTGCTCAACCGGGCGGTCATCGGGACGACGACGATGGTTCGGCATCGGTGCGGTAATGAACTGTGCTGTCGGCCAGAGCATCTAGTGGAGGGGTCAGCGGCGGATAACAAGCGCGACGACTGGGATCACTGGGCAAACGGTGTGGACTTCAGCTTGCTCTAACCCGTGGCGATGGCCTCCAGCGGTATACTGGGGGCCTCCCGACCCACCCTAAACACCCGTTCTGAAGCGGCTAACAGCACGCCAAGACACTGGGGCCGAAACCGGGGGCCTTTTTGGGGCTAACGGGTGCGCCAGGTGCTTGTTTTCTTGTGTGAGAGGCCGATGGCTGGGGTGGCAGGACGCCTTGCCTGCCCATCCGCTTCATCGCCTTAGCCGCCCCGTCAGCAAACCTGGGGCCATTCCTGGGGCGGTTCGGTGGCTAACGACCCGTCTCCGGGCCGCTCACCCAACATCCCAGCCAAAACATCCCAGCCTAGAACCGCTGCCGAGCCGCTACCAACTTCCCAGCCACCCGCTGACGTGTGGTGGCGGTGGAGACCCGGTGGTGGCGTTGGCCGGTGGTTTGGGTGGGGTGGTTAGGTATCGAAAAAAACTCTTCAGGCTGCTTCAAGCTTCAACACATGGTCTCCGATCTCGACCACGGTATTCAAAGCTCTCAAGCGCAATTCTTCTTGGTCAGCCTGGTGTTCAAGCTCCTCGAAGGCCTCGTTCAAGTTTTCCTGTTGCTTCTCTGAAAGTTGAGGATCATCCGCGTGAGGACGCTGCAGTATCATCTCATGTTTTCGATCTAGTACGCTATTCGGGTCTCGGTCGCGTTCAACTTTCAGGTCCCAGAGGCGCCGTTTTACGATGTTTACGGAGGCCGTAAGGGCACCTGCTTTCAACGTCCCGAAATTCGCAACAAGTTTTGATCCTGAGAAATCAATAATAACCTTGTGACTGCTACCCTTATTACGCCTCTGCTTCCCTTCTCTAAGGTCGCTGCTAAAAAAACCAGCGTAGCCGGCTCTTTGCGCTTTGACGTAGTCGCAAACTAAAAACGGCAGTCGATCTCCACTACTTTCTTGGGGGTCCGCTACATTTGCATTGGAAGCAACTATCTTGGACGCCTCTACCTGCTCTTGATAAAGGGATGATAGAACGGCCATCCAGCTCTTACCTATGGCTTGGAGGCTATCACCTTCAGCTGTTCGCAACTCACCAACATGGACACCACTGATAACGTGATTGGGATCCGTCAGCGCTTCTACCGAACGCAGAGCGAGTTCGTTCCTCAAATGATCAATGGCTATCTCAATAGCACTGATGGTCGCAAAAGCGTCATCCCCATAAAAGCAATGCAAGCGGCCAACGGCATTGGCTGGCTCGACATGAAAGCCCTCACTGTTCACGACAGCAACACCGACCACAAGGCGCTCGTAGCCGCCCATGATGGGTGACAACATTATGGGGGCCCACGTCGCTTGAAGCTTAGTGCTCCAAGCTGGGAACTGGCTGGAGTCTAGGTTAATTTCCATCAAACCATCACCGGCACGCCGAGCGCTCTACTGGAGTGTTGAGGGACCATAGCAGCTCTACTCTCAAGAAAGTCTTTCAGAGCATCCAGGTATTCTTTAGGCAGCAATTCCACGATGCGGCTTTTGGATGAAGCTGCAGCAATGTCGCAGGCCCCAATCGTCTCGCCAAACTTCCTGGCTTCTACTGCACGTTCCTTCTTTTGATCCACGGAAAGTAGGCTGGTAAGCCATTCGGACAAGCGGTGACGGTAGCTTGCATCTGGATTAAGGTGCTCAGGCTTCCACGACGGACCAGTGAAGCTGTGCCCGTGGTCAATCATCCAGCATTCATTCTTATTCCCAAACAGGATATTACCAGGATGTCGGTCGGTGTTGGCGATCCAAGCATCGTACGCATACAAACGGCCAAGATCATCCCAATTCATCACTTGGTTGATAAGAGACAGTCGCTCTGGCAGGTTCGCGGTCTGCAGACGAAATGTTAGGTTGGGAACTTTAACATCGGCGCTCACGAACACGAGTCGGCTCCCATCACTGAGAACTGGGCTATGCCTCAAGCTGAGGTCCCCTGGTCGCACTAGCCCGATATAGCAATCGGGTACAGGGAGCTTAACTTCACGCGCCAGGGTATACGCAAGCAACTCATTGCAGAGCTGAGTTATATCCAAGTCTTTAATAATGCTTAACCTTGTCGCCCCATCGGACGTCAGAACCTGACCTCTATAAGTGTCATTCACATTGCCTTCGTTGAAGCCAACGGCACCGAGCAACACTGTCGCGAGTTGAATATCCGGCATAAAAAACTGTTTCTAGCTATTCCCTGCAATCACCTTTTACGGGAAATCTGACATCCAGATCAAGTCACCCGAGAGCCATCAACAGGCCAAGAGCAAACTGAGCACCCCTCCGTATCTAAATCGATAGCAACTACGGAGGTTAATCATGTTGTCTCAAATGCTTACGAAGTACCTGCTAGCAGCCAAGCCGATAAAGGCCAGACGGTCCAGCAGCGGCGAAATCGTCATAGGCAAAATCATCATCGTCCTGTTTGCCAGGATCGACTGATGGACGAGCTGGCGGAAGGCACCATCGTGGTCATCCGCGCGTCTGAAGACTGGCCGGAGCATCTGTTCCGGATCACCGAAGTCTTTGACGACTGCGTGGGCGGCTACTCATTGAACGGACCATTGGAAGGCGAATACGGCGAGCCGGACTTCGACCTGATCCTGAGGGTCTACGAGGGCGACTGACGCCCTTTTCCCAATCTCAAAACCAGAAGGAGGAGACGCAATGTCTGCTCAGATCAAGTATGCGTACTTGAAAGGACACACGTGGCTCTATCGACGCCATTACCCGAAAGACGTGGCTCTGGCTCTTGGCCAGCAAGCCCTGAAACAATCGCTGAAGGCGAGAGATGCCGCTACCGCCCGCGTCCGGGCAGCTGAATTGAACGCCCGCTATGAAACGCAGGTGGCAGAGGTTCGGTCACTCGCAGAGGAAGCGCTTAGTGCTCCAAGGAGCAGCGGAACCGCCCCCGCATGGGCAGCTAACCCGGAAGGCGCTCTCGACCGCCTGCGGGCCTCTCTGGCAGACTCCGGAGCAGTCCTTGACCGGCCTGACTTCAACCGGTTGGCGGCGAAGCAGAAGATCCTGATTGGTGACCGCGCTGACCTGTACTTGAGGCACCGGAGCAGCCAGCTTCGCCATGGCGGGTTCAAATCGGTTCGCTATTCGGTGGAGCTGTTCGCTAGCCGGTATGGTCAACGGTCGCTCTGCAGCCTTGGACGAGATGACGGTCGGGAGTTTCTTGGGGCAATCGCCAAGTTGTCCCCGCTGGTTGGCAAGTCGGCGTCGACGAGAGGGTTGGGCCTGGACGGTCTGCTGTCTTTCTCGGAGAACTGCGCCGCCAAGATAACCGTGCGGACCCAGAAGCGTGTCTGGTCACAAGTGAATCATTTCCTCGACTGGTGCGTCTATGAAGGCGCTCTAGAAGCCAATCCGTTTAAATCAGTGCTGTTTGACCAGAAGGTTCGACCCAAGCCCTATGCGGTGCCGACGGACGAGGAAGTGCGGCGGTTGCTGGCTGACCGGAGTGGCGATCTGCATCCAGTGTTTCTGACCTGCTTGTTGTCGGGGATGCGAGCCGGTGAAGCGGCTGGCTTGCTTCGGGACGATCTGGTGTCGAAGGGGAACCTTGGAACCTTTGCTTGGGTACGACCAAACGAGCTGAGACTGCTCAAGACCGACGCTGCGGAGCGGTTGGTTCCAGTTCACCCGGTGCTGGAGGAACTGTTCGCGGACCTGCCTAACTTCGGCCCGCTTTTCCCTGACCTGAATGTCAACCAGATCACCAAGGCGTTTGCAACGGCCCGGCGACGGTTGAAGCTGGAGCGTCCAGGGCTGGTGTTTCATTCGACCCGGAAGTGGTTCATCACCCAGTGCGAGCGTACTGGTGTCCCGGAGCATTTCACGGCATCTCTGGTGGGGCATAAGTCGGCTCGGTCAGAGAACGGGATCACCTACGGCATCTACTCCGCAGGGATCAGTGACGAGCAGAAGCGGTCCATCATCGACCAGATACGGCTTCCGGTGCCGGGATGAGTATTCCCAACATCGAGGAGTTTGAAGAGAGGGCCGCTATCGCTGAATACGATGGCGGTCTTTCTCGTAGGGCTGCCGAAGATCTGGCGGCTCGGTCCCAGGGCTTCGCTGACGCTGAAGACTACTGGAGATGGCTGGCGGAATACGTGCTGACCCGAAAGATACCATAGAGACACCCCGGCTGGCTTCGTGCTGGCCGGGGAGCACTTTGCTTTTTTCTTCAGAGCCAGAGATTAACCATAAACCCCTTGCAAACAGATAGCGCTAACTGTAGGAAGGCCTCCCTCCCTGCTTGGAGGATCAACGATAACAATAACAAGGAGCCCGTACCGATCTTGGATTTCACCGTCTGTCTTCGTGACCCACTCACCAAGGCAATCGCTACGGGGGCCAAAGAGAGGAAATTTCATGACCACTCAACTTGATGCAGAATTCGAAGTCATCGCCGTCGACGGTAGCCAAGCGTACTTTCTGGACGCTACCAACGATGGGGCTGACCAGTTCGAGGAATTTGAGACCCACTCAGGCGTGAGTCTGGCTGACCTCGAACGTGCAGATCGAACAGAGACAACGGTGTTCGTCCCGGCTGATAACCGCCACTACACTGTCGTTCGGTTGCAAAGCTGATAGCTGAAGGGAAACTGAAGCCCTTTGCCGCATAATCTGGCTAACTAGTCTTTGGCTCACCTCTGTCCTCTGGATGGCGGTGGGCCTTTCTAGTCTGGGGCGTAAGCCTGGCCTCGGCAGCCAGACGGCCTACACTTTGATTTTCTTACGGCTCATCTTCTTGCTGGTTTTCTTTTCCGCCTTTGAGCGCGCTTTGTTTCTTTGGGCAGGTTCCGAGCAGGCCCTGGCGAGAACTTTGAATCGGTACCTTTTCGGACCACAGTAGCATCAGGAAAGTGCTGGCACAGCGCATCCGTGATCCCGACGAGAACCTCAGCACATGTTTCAAGTCCTAGTGCAAGAAACCCTCTGTCGTAGGGGTTCTCCAAACCCGTGCCACGCCCGTTTGGCTCCATGCGATAGAAGGCAAGTGACTGGACGTGTGCATGTTGAGATGTGATGTTCCAAAGGAGGTAAAAGTAAGACTTGTCCCAGCCCTTACGAGCCATGATGTCCTCCTTAGTTTCAAACATCAACTTGCCACCTTTGAGGGCGTCTTTCTTAACTTTTTCTGGGAGTTCCTTGAAACGCTGTGTCTGCTCTAGCCGTCCGATTATTTCGGCGCGCGCTTTTTCGGTTTCTTCATCTGCAATTCCACCATGGACAACGTTGAGCCGCTTGGTCAGGTCGTAGAGGTGCATCAACTGCACTATAGCTCGTTGATTTTCTTTGCCGGGATCTGCGTCGCAGAGGTAGTAGAACAACAGCGAAGCTTCTAGAATTGAACGAAAGCCGCCTGCGTTAGCCCCGAAGTCCCAATCGTCGTGATCTG
Source organism: Cribrihabitans neustonicus (assembly GCF_048820895.1). NCBI lineage: Bacteria > Pseudomonadati > Pseudomonadota > Alphaproteobacteria > Rhodobacterales > Paracoccaceae > Cribrihabitans > Cribrihabitans neustonicus. The sequence continues at coordinate 3,185 of NZ_JBMERQ010000015.1, read as the reverse complement.
AGGAACGCCAGCGATTTTTTGGAACTGATCTCAATAGGTTTCGCGCATGGGCTAGGATACGCACAAATACATGGGTTGCGTAGCCAAGACTTGGAAAAACATTCTGGCCACTAACCGCTTGAGAAACCGCGCAAGCCTCACATACGGCAGCGTCGAACTGCTCTAAGCATCCCTTGTATCGGGAGCGAGAAGAGTAATTTTCAGGTATTTCTGGTTCGGGTAGCGTATGCGTGTCAGCCAAATCAGCACCTACCTTGTCTGTTCGAACCCATTACCAACACCGCAGACCGTGGTGAAGGTCAGTTTCGCCTGGATAGAATTCCACTACGGATTGTCCATGCTATTAAACTTGATCTTTCTCAGGCACCAACAGCCTCCAAGCGGGAATGCCAAGCGGCTCAGCCAGCTTCTCCAGAACCACGATAGTTGGATTCCTTACTCCGCGTTCGACACCGCTAACATAGGTTCGGTGCAGGCCGCATTCAAAGGCCAAAGCCTCCTGCGAGAATCCCGCTTCCTCCCTGAAACGCTTCAGATTTCGTCCAACTAGCCTGCGTATCTCCATGCTCGGAGAGAGCAGTCTTGTAGACTTACAATCTACAGACTATGAGTCTCATTTGCCGGGCGCTTCAAAACTACGCGGCGCTAAAGGGCGGCAAACTGGGCAGATTTTCAGCTCCATCCATCATCGAATGAGGAAGCTCATGGAAAGCACATTTAGAATTATATTCTGGGCGGGGTTGGCCGGATGTGCTGCTTGGTTTTGGTACACGATGTTTCAGCCGATGACGGTGCTAGTCGAAGCGGCAGGCGTCTCCGCAGGCACCTTGCTGCTGATCGGCGCAGCGGGTCTGCTCTACTTCTGGATCCCGCAGGCATTTGACCTTGGCAAGGCAAACAAGGTGGCAGAGGCAACGGCTCAGAATGCCGTAACGAGGGCTAAGTCGGTGAAGAGTGAGGTGCTTACAAAGGCCAAACCATGGCACTGGGGCCTAGTTGCTGTCGTCATCTTGGCGCTCTTTGCTGGCTGGAGCATGATGAAGTCAGCGGAACGAGCCGAAGCCGATCTGTCCCATCTAGTCACTCAGGTTCGATCTACGTGTGCCTCCTGGCTAAACAAGGAAATGAATGGCAGCAACCGGATCAACCCTGCATGGGCAAACGACGCTTGGCAGAAAAAGGGGCACATTGTTGTTGAGGTCGTCTGGAAGGAAGGCTCTTCGCACCGGTCCCGGCTATGCGTTTACGATCCGAGCACAAGGAAAATGGATTCTCCGGGAGCCTTCGGAAGAGTGCGCTGGGAGAAGCAATAACTTGGCAATGGAGGAGGTACTACGGCTTAATGCATAAGGTCAGGTCCGCGGCTCCCGCTGGTGCAGTTCCTGCGGGGGCTTGCATTTCAACAGACATCCGCTTCAATTTTACGCAGAGCCGAGAGTTTGGTTTCGCCTAAATATTGAATTTGTGACTAGGCTTGGGGAAGTAGATATGCGGATCACAGGCGTTGCACCCGATACAGGTGAACAAATGACCACTGAGATTTCCGATGAGAATAGAGAGAGCATTGAGTGGCTTAGCCAGATGGGTTTGAAACCTTCTGAGCTAAAGGCCAGGATAGAGACGCTGGATATTTCAGCAGATGCCAAGGTCATCCTGTTGCAGTTGGCTACCAAGGTAGTGAGGATCGGGGAGACGGTCGTCAAGATTGGGCAGAAGGTCCTCGAGCTCGTCTTCAAGTTCACGTCGAGCTATCCAAACACAACATTTGGGGTGGTATTTGGCGCGATCGCTGGAACACTGATTTCCAGTATCCCTATCATTGGCTTTGTTCTCGGCCCCTTGGTTTCCCCCATCTTGCTTCTTCTGGGCATCGCCCTTGGCGCTAAGACGGACTTCGTCGAGAAAGCAATGGAAGCCAGGATCAAGTCATCTCTTGAACCTTTCAACGCATTGAAGGCATGAGCAAAGTGAGTGACGACCGCGAACTTGCCGATAGGCTGAGTGAAGTTGATGTTGTTGTTTCTGACCCGTTCCGTTTCAAGGCGCGGTTAGAGATCGGGGAGAAAGCCTTCCAAACGCTGACTCTGAGAAACAAGGCGTTTGAGTTCTGGGATATGGCGGGAGTGGCCGTGACCGGTGCGCAAGTAGCCAAGTCGGCCACGGTGGCCTCGGCATTCTTTTCGACTACTTCTGGCGGTTTTTTAGGTCTGTTTGCCACCACTACTGCCTTTACGCCTATTGGCTGGGTGATCGCTGCAGGCCTTGCCTCAGGAGGGGCCTACTACGGGATCGTTCGGCTAATGAAGGGGCTGGATGATGATCGGATAGATGTTGTGCCAAAGTTCATCAACACACCTCTTGATGTCCTTGGTGCATCACTCCTAGACCTGATTGCTCCTCTAGCCCTGAAGGTTGCCGCCGCTGACGGGAAGATACTTGAGGAAGAACTAGAGGTTATTCGCTCGTATTTCGTTGAGGGCTGGGGATTTAACCCTGAGTATGTTGAGATCGCCCTCCAGATATTCTCCGCGAAACTTGACGATTTATCTCTCCGAGACCTAACGGAGGAACTGCGTAAGTTCACGTTGGAGAGTAGGGACTGCAACCATAAGAGGGTTCGCGAGAAGATTATCCAGTTGCTCCGTGAGGTTGCTGAAGCAGATGGGCAGATCCATGAACTAGAGGAGTTGATGATCCAGCATGTGGCTGAATTTCTGCCGAAAGATCCGTGGTTTCAAATGCCAAAGTTCGACATGCTTCCCAGCGTACCCAAGTTGCCAGGATGGAAAAGCCGCACCTAACCCCACACCACACCACCGGCCAACGCCACCACCGGGTCTCCACCGTCACCACTCGTCAGCGGGTTGATAGCGGCAGGCTGGGATGTTGGCGGGTCGATAGCAACTCTTGGCTGGGTTGTTGACGGCTGGGATGTTGGGTGAGCGGCCCGGAGACGGGTCGTTAGCCACCGAACCGCCCCAGGAATGGCCCCAGGTTTGCTGACGGGGCGGCTAAGGCGATGAAGCGGATGGGCAGGCAAGGCGTCCTACCACCCCAGCCATCGGCCTCTCACACAAGAAAACAAGCTCCCGCCGCACCCGTTAGCCCCGAAAAGGCCCCCGGTTTCGGCCCCAGTGTCTTGGCGTGCTGTTAGCCGCTTCAGAACGGGTGTTTAGGGTGGGTCG
>NZ_JBMERQ010000014.1:0-68290 GCF_048820895.1 Cribrihabitans neustonicus | reverse complement strand
TTATGCCAATGCCGAGGCAGCGGGCACCGCGCGCCATCTGCTGAAATCCATCGGCGGCGGGCTGGAGGTCGGACCGGTGCTGATGGGCATGGGCAACCGGGTGCATATCGTGACGCCTTCGGTCACTGTGCGGGGTTTGTTGAACACCGCTGCTCTGGCGGGCTCCGCGGTGTCAAGCTACGGCTGACCGAAGCCGGCCCGGGCGGGCCGCGTTTGCCGCAACAAGCGGTCTGGACGGGAGAGGGGGCTATGGCCCGCCTCTCCCTTCTTCTTCTCCATTTCGCAACAAGGATATCTGCGATGTTTCTAGGGTTGAGCCTCCTGGTGGTGGGGGTCGTATTGTGCCTGAATGGCATTTGGCTGCTAGGCCGGGTGCAGGACCGGGAGATCATTCTGATCAACGCGGTCGCGGCGCTGGTGTTCTTTGCCATCGCACTGCGCGATGCCGTGGCCGCCACTGCTGCGGCCGACCTGCTGGGCAGCGCCATGACCCTGCTGTTCGGCACCACCTACCTGTGGGTGGCGTATAACCGGCTCACCGGAGCCGGGGGTGAGGGTCTGGGCTGGTTCTGCGGTCTGGTCGCGCTGTCGGCAGCGCCCATGGCCTGGCGCGCACTGGCAGGGGCCGAAGCGCCGCTTGATTTCTGGCTGGTCTTCTGCTGGGCGGCATGGGCTGGATTGTGGTTTCTCTATTTCCTTGATCTCGCCCTGAAGACCGGCAGCCGGCGCATGACCGCCACCGCAACGCTGCTCTGCGGGGTTTCCACCGGCTGGCTGCCCGGACTTCTGGTGCTGCACGGGGTCCTGGCCTGATCCTGCACGGTAAAAGCCGCCCCCTGGATGGGGGCGGCTTTCTCTCTACATATCGTGCCGGTGCTTAGCCGCGGTTTTCCTCAGCCAGCAAGCCGCGGCCATGGCCGCTCAGCCCGCCGGAGACTTCCTCGGTCGCCTCGTCGGCCAGCTCCTCGGGCAGGGCGAGGTTCAGCACGATGGCGATCAGCGCCGCGGGGAGAAGACCGCTGGTCAGCAGGATACGCGCGGTTTCCGGCATGTGCTGCAGCGCGCCGGGCTCCAGCTGCAGGCCGAGACCGATGGACAGGGCAATCGCGAAGATCACCATGTTGCGCCGGTTCCAGTCCACGTCCGAAAGCATCGACACGCCGGCCGCAACCACCATGCCGAACATCACGATGACGCCGCCGCCCAGCACCTCGATCGGCACCGTGCGGATCACCGCGCCCACCTTGGGCACCAGGCCGCAGACGATCAGGAAGATCGCACCACAGGTGACCACGTGGCGGCTCATCACGCCGGTCATTGCGATCAGGCCGACATTCTGGCTGAAAGAGGTGTTGGGGAAGGCGCCGAAGAAGCCCGCAAGGGCAGTGCCTGCACCATCGGCAAAAGTCGCGCCCGCGATCTCCTCCTCAGTGGCTTCCCGGCCCGCGCCGCCCTTGGTTACGCCGGAGACGTCGCCCACCGTTTCCACCGCGGAGACAAAGCTCATCAGGCAGAAGCCGATGATGGCGGCGGCGGAAAACTCGAAGCCGTACTTGAAGGGCTGCGGCAGGGCAAAGGCGGCCGCCCCGGACCAGGAGCCGGAAATCGCCTCGAACGTCAGCATGCCGGTCATCAGGGCGTAGATGTAGCCCGCGATCAGCCCCAGAAGCACGGCGGAAACCGACAGCATGCCCCTTGTGAAGAACTTGAGCCCGAGGGTGATCACGATCACTACCAGCGCCGCGGACCAGTTCAGGGCGGAGCCGTATTCCGGCGTGCCGATGGCCGGCACGCCGCCCGCAGCGTACTGGATGCCGACCTTGACCAGCGCCAGACCGATCATGGTGACCACAAGGCCAGTGACAAGCGGCGGCAGGGCAAAGCGAATCTTGCCAATCACCCTGCCAAGCATTCCGTGGAACATACCGCCCACGATAACGCCGGTAAACAGGGCCGCCAGCCCATCAACACCTTTGCCCGCAACCAGCGGAATCATGATCGGCAGGAAAGCAAAGGAGGTGCCCTGCACAATCGGCAGGGCCGAGCCGACGGGGCCGAGGGTGATGGTCTGCAGCAGCGTGGCGATGCCCGCAAACAGCATCGACATCTGGATCAGGTAGAGCAATTCCGGGAAGTCCGGCGAGTTCGAGCCGAAGCCGAACCCGGCGGCGCCGGCAACGATGATTGCGGGTGTCACGTTCGAGACGAACATCGCCAGCACGTGCTGAATGCCGAGCGGCACCGCCTTGTGCAGGGGAGGGGTGTAGTTCGGGTCGCGCAGCTGCTCTGGCGTCCCAATGGAAGTGTCAGCCATGTCTTCTCCTGTTGGTCATGGGGATCTTACCGCTTCTTTTTTGTGATGGCGGCTTCGGGTTGGTGTTGCCGTTCTGCTCGCCCCGGGCTTAGCCCGCGACGATGGTGTAGGGTTCGGTGAACCAGTGTTCCTGCAGGTTCGGGGTCTCGCCGATCCGGTCGATCACTACGTATTGGCCCGGCGCGCCCAGCGGGCAGAGCACCCCGTGCCAGACGCCGCGGCGCAGGTTGATCGACTGGTGCGGCTTGCTGATGAAGGCCTGGACGTTCACCGGCGTGCCGCCTCCGTCCTCGGCCACCACCACCAGCATCGGCACGCCGGAGACGGGCACGAAGGCCTGGCTGCCCTCCGGGTGGCGTTCCACCATGTCAAGCGTGTGCGGCAGATGCCGGGCCTGGGCGTCGAACAGGCTGATGCCTGCGCGCCCGCCGGGGCCGAAGTCGAGCTTCGCCAGATCGTGATGGCGGCCGCACATGCCTTGGTTGATGATCTTGTCCGGCTTGCCCGACACTTCGATCACCTCGCCGAAGGGAGCGAACCCTTCGGCGGTCAGGGCCTGTGCCGTCAGCAACCGGCTCACGGCAGCACGTCCTGCAGGCGGAACTGGGCGATGCGCTCCACCTGGCGGCAGGCCTCGGCGAACTCAGTGGCGCGGTCGTTGCCGATCCGGCGCTGAAAGGCCGCCATGATCGACGCCTTGTCGTGGTCGCGCACCGCGATGATGAAGGGGAAGCCGTGTTTCTCCACGTACTCGTTGTTGAGCCGCGTGAAAGTCTCGCGTTCCTCGTCGGTCAGCATATCAAGGCCGGCGCTGGCCTGCTCCGAGGTGCTCTCGGCCGTGAGCCGCCCGGCGGCGGCCAGCTTACCGGCAAGATCCGGGTGCGCGGTGAGCACGCCCAGGCGCTCCTCTTCCGAAGCCGTGCGGAAGATCCGGCACAGCGCATTGTGAATGCCCGCGGCGCAGTCATGCGCCGGGCCCAGTTCGAGGTCAAAGGCGCGGTCGGCGATCCAGGGCGAATGCTCGAAGATCGAGCCGTATTTGGCCACGAAGGTCTCCCGGTCCATTTGGCTGGGGCGCTCGCGCTTCTGGGGCGGGTGGGTTTCGGCCCAATGCTCGGCAATGTCGATCCGGCGCGGGCACCAGACGCCCTCGAAACCCTGAATATATTCGATGAAGCGCTTCAGCCCCGCGATCTTGCCCGGACGGCCGATCAGGCGGCAGTGCAGCCCGATGGTCATCATCTTGGGCGCGCCCGCCTCGCCTTCGGCATAAAGCACGTCGAAGGCGTCCTTCAGGTACTGGAAGAACTGCTCGCCGGTGATGTAGCCGGGGGCCGTGGCAAAGCGCATGTCGTTTGCTTCGAGCGTGTAGGGGATGATCAGCTGATCGCGTCCGCCAGTTTCCAGCCAATAGGGCAGGTCGTCGTCGTAGGTGTCGGAAATATAGTCGAAACCGCCCTGCTCGGCGACCAGCCGCACGGTGTTGGCGCTGCAGCGGCCTGTGTACCAGCCGCGCGGAGGCTCGCCCACGACCTCGGTGTGCAGGCGCACTGCTTCGGCAATCGCCGCGCGCTCCTCCTCCTCAGGCATGTCCTTGTGTTCGACCCATTTGAGGCCGTGGCTGGCGATTTCCCAATCGGCGTCCTTCATTGCCTGCACCTGCTCGGGGTTGCGGGCCAGTGCAGTGGCGACGCCGTAGATGGTCAGCGGAATGCCCGCGCCGGTGAACAGCCGGTGCAGCCGCCAGAAGCCGGCGCGGGCGCCGTACTCATAAATCGATTCCATGTTCCAATGGCGCTGGCCTGGCCACTGCGCGGCGCCGGGAATGTCGGAGAGAAAGGCCTCGGAAGCGGCATCGCCATGCAGGATGCAGTTTTCCCCGCCTTCCTCGTAGTTGAGCACAAATTGCACGGCGGTCTTGGCGTCGCCGGGCCATTGCGGGTGCGGTGCCCGGGCTCCGTAGCCTCGCATATCGCGGGTATAGCGCGTCACGTCGGATCTCCTGTCGTTTTGTTACCTATAGGCCAAAATAATTCCGGCAGCTTTCAGTAAATTTTTGAAAGAACTTTTTGACTCTTGCTTGTGTATATGCGCCCGGCAAAGCCTCATACCTAGGCAAACGGACAAAGGAGGCATGACATGGCCGGATTTCTGACCACCCATGTGCTGGACACGGCCCGCGGCTGCCCGGCCGAAGGGCTGAAGATCGATCTCTACCGCATCGAGGGCGGCGAGCGCAGCCACCTGCGCAGCCTGACCACCAATGACGACGGGCGCACTGACGAGCAGATCCTGCCGACGGGCGAATTTGCCACCGGCACCTACGAGCTGGTGTTCCACGCGGGCGGCTACTTGCGCGCGACGGGGCAGGCGGGGGCCGATCCGCTGTTCCTGGACGAGGTGCCGCTCCGTTTCGGCATCAGCGAGGCGGACAGCCACTATCACGTGCCGCTGCTGCTGTCGCCCTTCGGCTACTCGACCTACCGCGGCAGCTGAGCCCGCGGCTCCCTTACCTCTCTCCTCGCCGGGCTATTTTACCGGCGGCTCCCGCCTCAAGAATTTGAGGCGGGTTTTTTTGTCTTGGAGCCCGCGCGGGACAAGGCCGCAGGCCGCCGCGCATAGCCGGCGCGCCCCCACGCGGCGGCGATTTGGCTGAAGCTTGGGGTGCCCTCGAGAGGGTTTACGGACTTAGCAGGGATAAACTGCCAGTCACGGCCGTATGGATCGCCCCCGCGCGCGCCGGTGATGCGCGGCTCACCGTTCGGAGCAGAGGCAGGATTTCGCATTCAGTCCTGCGGCAGCGACGCCTGAATGTGATCCACCATAAAATCCATGAACAGCCGCGCCTTCGGGTCCTGGTGGCGGCGGTGGACATAAAGACAGGCCATCTGGATCGGCACCGGCGGCTCCTGCTCCAGCACTGGCACCAGCCGGCCTGAGGCGAGGTGCTCGGAAATCTCGAACACCGGCTTCAGGATGATGCCGTGGCCGTCGAGCGCCCAGCTGGTCAGCACATCGCCATGGTCGGATTCGAACGGCCCGGAGACCGTCACCCGCTTCACCCCCTCGCCGCTGCGCAGCGGCCATTGGAACTCGGGCGCACCGGGGTAGCGCAGGTTCAGGCAATCATGCGCGCCGGTCTTCAGTTCCTCGCTGCTGGCCGGCATGCCGCGGCGGGCGATGTACTCCGGCGCAGCACACAACACGCGCGGGCAGTCGGCAATCTTGCGGATGCGCAGGTTTGAATCCTCCGGCACGCCGAGGAAGAACGCCGCATCCAACCCCTCCGCCGCCAGGTCCAGCTTGCGGTCCGACAGCCGCAGCCGGATCGAGATCAGCGGATAGGCTTCCTTGAACTTCGGCACCGCCGGCGCAATCAGCCGCTGCCCGACTCCCAAAGGTGCGGCCACGTACAGCGTGCCGCGCGGGGTTTGGGTCACATTGCTGATGTCGGCCTCGGCCTCGTCCACGGCCTCCAGGATCTTTACCGCGCCGCGGTAGAACAGGTTGCCCTGTTCGGTCGGATTGAGCAACCGGGTGGTCCGCTGGAACAGCCGCACGTTAAGGTGTTCTTCCAGCTGGGAAATCCGGGACGACGCCACGGCTGCGGAAATCCGCATGTCGCGCGCCGCGGCGGACATGTTGCCAAGTTCATAGACACGGACAAAGGTGCGGATATTGTCGAGATAGGCCATTCAAGTATTCTTTGTGTTATTTTGAAACAGCTTGGGCTTTTTACCTAATACATGAAAATAGCGGCATGCTCTAGTGTCCTTGCCAAAGCTTATGAGGAGAGAACCATGGAAGAGCTTGTGATCATGTGGGACTGGCTGGGCTTTGCAGTCCGCTGGCTTCACGTCATCACCGCCATTGCCTGGATCGGGTCGTCCTTCTACTTCGTCGCGCTGGACCTTGGCCTGCGGAAAGTTCCGCATCTGCCGGTCGGCGCGCATGGCGAGGAATGGCAGGTCCACGGCGGCGGTTTCTATCACATCCAGAAATACCTGGTGGCGCCGGAGAACATGCCGGACCATCTGGTCTGGTTCAAATGGGAAAGCTACGCAACCTGGCTGTCGGGCGCGGGTCTGCTGATGATCGTCTACTGGGCGGGCGGCGAGCTGTACCTGATCGACTCCAGCAAGGCCGATCTGGCGCTGTGGCAGGGCATCCTGATTTCCGGCGCCTCGCTCAGCATCGGCTGGCTGGTCTATGACTACCTGTGCAAGTCGCCGTTGGGGGAAAAGCCGACCTTCCTGATGGTTCTGCTGTTCATCCTGCTGGTCGCCATGGGCTGGGGTTACAACCAGATCTTCACTGGCCGCGCCGTGATGCTGCACCTGGGCGCATTTACCGCGACCATCATGACGGCAAACGTCTTTTTCATCATCATGCCGAACCAGCGCATCGTGGTGAAAGACCTGCAGGAAGGCCGCACGCCGGATGCGAAATATGGCAAGATCGCCAAGCTGCGTTCGACTCACAACAACTATCTGACGCTGCCGGTTGTGTTCCTGATGCTGTCCAACCACTACCCGCTGGCCTTTGCCACCGAGTACAACTGGCTGATCGCAGCGCTGGTGTTCCTGATGGGGGTGACCATCCGCCATTACTTCAACAGCAACCACGCGGGCACCAGCAACCCGACCTGGACCTGGCCCGTGACCGCCATCCTGTTCATCGGCATTATGATCCTGAGCCAGGCGCCGCTGCAGCAGGACACTTACGAAGAGTCCGAGGCGCGGGAGCTGACCAAATCCGAGCAAGTGTTTGCCAGCAACCAGCATTTCGAGGATGTGATGAATGTGGTGCCGGGCCGTTGTGCCATGTGCCACGCGCGGGAGCCATACTATGACGGCATCCGCCGCGCGCCCAAGAATGTGCTTCTCGAGACTCCTGCGGATGTGGCGAAATACGCCAAGGAGATCTACCTGCAGGCCGGTGCAACTGACGCGATGCCGCCTGCAAATGTCACGCACATGGAGGACGAGGAGCGCGCTCTTATCCGCCGCTGGTACGGCAGCGCTGCACAGGACTTGCCCTTCGCCCTGGCGTCGAACTGAACCCGCGTGGCCTCCAGCCAAGCCAAACCTGCCGGCCTCTCTGGCCGGCAGGTTTTTTTTGCGCAGAAAGCTGCGCGGTAATCAGACTTATGTAATATCTCAAGCGGAACCCCGGCGCCGAACCGGCCGTCGTCACCCTGCTCCCACGGGGATCGGCCAGCCGGTGCTATGTACCGCGGCTTCCACGATGCTCCGGCGGCAGCGCCAGGCAGCATCATCCCTGAAAAATGAGATCTCTATACCCGCTCTGTTCTTTAACCGGATCACGGCACTGCGCGGCGAAACGCGCGCACCGCACCTCTGACCGTGGGCCGCAGAGAGGCGCCGCCGCGGGCAGGCGCGGGGGAATCTCGTTATGATACAGGAATTTGCGGCCGCTTTTCAGGTCCGCTGCATGGCCGGTTATTTGGCAGTACGCCGCCGGTGTTCCAGACCCTGAGAGGCATTTGGCCCGGAGTGAGGCTAAAGTTCCGCTCTCGCGCAACGCCGTAAGACCTGCCTTGCACGGAACAGGACGCCATTGGCAGGCTTGCAAAAATCAGAAAGCGGGGCGCGGTGAGCTCTGCCGTCTCTGCGTGCAGCGTCGAGGCAAATTGGCCTAGCCGCTGCCGAAATGCCGCGGCTAGGCCAGGGGTGCCTCGAACAGGCTGGAAAAGTGAAAAATGCGGCCCGGGACAGCCCGGGCCGCCTGAATGTTCAGCGGGCGGGCTTCATTGCCTCGCCCGCGGCATAGACCTGCGCAACGGAGCGGTCGTCACCCAGGGTCTGCAGCACGAAGAGCTCTTCCGAAAGGGTCTCGGCCCGCCGCATCCTGAGCTCCATCGCCGGGGTCGCGCGGGAATCGAGCACCACGATATCGGCCTCGGTCCCGGCTTCCAGCGTGCCGATCTTGTCTTCCAGCCCCAGCGCCACGGCGTTGCCGCGGGTGATCCAGTGGAAGGCGCGCAGGGGATGCAGCTTCTGGTTCTGCAGCTGCAGGACCTTGTAGCCCTCGTTCAGCGTTTGCAGCATGGAATAGCTGGTGCCGGCACCGATGTCGGTGGCAATCGCGTTGGTGATGCCGCGGCTTCGCAGGCCCGCATCATCGAACAGCCCGCTGCCGAGGAACAGGTTGGAGGTCGGGCAGAACACCGGCTTGGCCCCGGTCTCCGCCAGCGCATCGATCTCGCGCGGCTGCAAGTGGATCGAGTGGCCGAGCAGCATCTTTTCGGTCAGCAGCCCGTAGGACTGGTAGACGTCGAGGTAGTCGCGTGCTTCGGGGTAAAGCTCGGCAGTAAAGGCGATCTCGTCGTGGTTTTCCGACAGATGCGTCTGCACGTAGCACTCGGGGTGTTCCCGCACCAGCGCGCCCGCCATCTCCATCTGCTCGGGCGTCGAGGTGATCGCAAAGCGCGGTGTCACCGCATACATCCCGCGGCCCTTGCCATGATACTTCCCGATCAGCGCCTTGGTGTCGTCATAGCCGCTCTGCGGTGTGTCGGTGAGCCCTTCGGGCGCGTTGCGGTCCATCATGACCTTGCCGCCAATCATCCGCATGTTGCGGCGCGCAGCTTCGGTGAAATAGGCCTCGGCCGAGGTCTTGTGGACCGAGCAATAGGCCACCGCAGTGGTGGTGCCATGGCTGGTCAGCAGGTCAAAGAAATGGCCCGCCATCTCGGCGCTGTGGCTAGGGTCGGCAAAGCGGGTTTCTTCCGGGAAGGTGTAGTTGTTGAGCCACTCCAGCAGCTGCGAGCCCCAGCTTGCGACCACCTGGACCTGCGGGAAATGCAGATGCGTGTCGATGAAGCCCGCCATCAGGATATGCGGGCGGTGGTCGATCACCTGCGCATCTGCGGCCTGTGCGGCCAGATCGCCGTAGCTGCCCTTAGCGAGGATCATGCCGTCTGCCACCAGCAGCGCGCCGTCATCGATGAACTCATAGGCGCCGGTGTCCTCGGCGCCTTGCGGCTCGGCGGTGAAGGAAAGCACCCGGCCGCGCAGCAGCTTCTGTTTCGAAGTCATTGTCGTGATATCCTTGGATTGCGGCCAGGGGACGGGCTTGCGCCCCCTGGCCAGACTTTCGGGATTGTTATTCGCCCGCCGGCAGATGCGGCACCGGAGGCGCAGCCTCTTCCTCAGGTGCTTCCGGCTCCTCGGCCTTGTGGAAGATCGGGTAGATGTAGAGGAAGGCCGCTGCGATCAGGTAGCCCATGGCGACGCCGGTGAACTCCGGCCAATGCAGGCTGGCGGAGTGGATCACCCCAACCAGCGACATGCCCGCAGCAGCCAGCGCAAAGCCACCCGCATTGCGGAAGTTGCCATCGATCACGCTGGCCACAATGGCGCCCCAGATCAGACCGGTCAGGATCGCACCCTGGCTGAGCGCTTGGTGGCCGGTGAAATGCGCGCCCTGCTGCAGCAGCGCGGCTGTCAGCTCCGCGTCACCCAGCGCCAGCATCGCGGTTGCACCGGTCGCCCCCAGCGCACCGGCAAGCGCACCCCATTTCACCATCAGGAAGGCCGAGACATGCGGCATCATTGCAATGGTCACCGCGGCGATGTGGTCGGTCTTCACCGAATGCGCAGTGTTGGTCACGAGGCTCAGGGCCACAAACACCAGCACCGGCGCGGCGGCGGCCACGGGGATCAGGTTGTTGAGGAAGGCCAGCAAGCCAAAGAAAGCGGCAAAGGGGATCACCAGGCCAACGCCGATGATATAGCCCGAACGCGCGCCCATGCGTTTATAGGCCGGATGGCCGATATAGGCGGTGGTCGGGAAGGGCGAGCCGAACAGCGCGCCAAGCATCGTGCCCGCACCATCGGTCACCTGGCAGAGTGCAACCGGGTAGTGGTCGCCAGCGGCCTCGGCGCTCTCGACGTTGTTCATGGTTTCGATGAAGTTGTAGATCTGCACCGGTACCAGAACCAGGAACAGCTCCGGGTTGGCAAAGAGGTGCTGAATGCCTGCGGCGAGGTCACCGAAATAGGGGATCGGCAGATAGACGCCCACGCCCTCGAAGGACACCGATGCCTTGCCCATGCCGAGCGCCACCACGGTGCCGACGATCAGCGCCAGCAAGCCTGCGGGGATGTTGAACGGAAGCCGGTGGCGGCCCACCAGACCCCAGAGAATGATGATCATCGAGGCGAAGCCGATGAAGGGCTCCTCAAAGATCGTCGCCAGCGGCACGGTGCCGATGAACACCAGCGCGATGCCGCAGAGCGTGCCGAGCATGCCGGCCCGCGGCGTTACGCGCTTCAGCCAGGGGCCGACGATGGCGCCCATCCCGGCGACGATGCCGCCCATGAAGCCCGCGCCGATCCCGACCTGCCAGGCAAGCATCGGATCGTTGGTCGCCCAGTAGATCGGCCCGATAACGCCGAACAGGTAGACGAACATCACCGGGGTCGAGATGCCATAGGGCAGCGCGGTCACGTCGCGGCCTTCCTTCTCGGCCACGCGTTTGGCAAGCCAGGTATAGACCGCGATGCCCGCGAGGATCGCCACCGCGGCGCCCGGCACGATGCGGCCAAAGACGATGTCCGCCGGCATGTTGAAGACGAACTGGCAAATCCCCGCCAGCACGATCAGATTAATCAGGTTGTCCGTGAAAAGCGCCCAGAACGCACTGAAGTCATTGCGCGCGAACAGCTTGTAAGTGTAGCTCCGCCCCGAAGTCATGGCGGCCTCCTCCTCTGTGAGGATGCGGTCTTACCGGCCGGAATTCTCCGCCGGCTCTCCCTCCGCACCCGGTTGATTGCCCTCTCCGGGCAGGTCGTTGCCTCCTTCGGAGGCGGTCGCGGCAGTTTCAGAGGTCAAATCAGCAATCACTTCCGCTGCCACGAAGGCTGCGATGACGCTGGGCCGCTTGTCGCGGCTGCCGCTTGCCCCGATGGGGCATATCAGACGGTCCGTTCCCAGACCGCCGCAATGGTCCCGGCACCAGCGGCGGAATTTCTCCCGCTTGGTGGCCGAACCGATCAGGCCGACGTAACCCGCATCACCGCGCTGCAACGCAGCGGAGGCCAGCAGGAAGTCGAGCGCGTGATCATGGGTGAGCACGATAAAGGCGCTGCCCGCAGGGGCATTGGCGATATCGATCTCGGGGATCGCGCTCTGGCGGATTTCCACATCCGCCTGGCATAGGGCCAGTTCTTCGGCGCGCTGGTCGATCAGGATGCAGCGCACCGGCAGGTGCTGGAACAGATCCGCCAGCGCCCGGCCGACGTGGCCGGCGCCCATCACATAGACATGCGGCAGCGCCTGATCCTCGGTCCGGGCCTGGGCTGCCGCTTCGTCGCGGTCCGCCTGACACATCTGCACCAGCGACATTTCCACCCGGCCGCCGCAGCACTGGCCAATTTCCGGCCCCAGCGGCACGTCGAGAGTATCCGCCGCCAAACCCTGCACCAGCATCCGCCGGGCGTGGTCAATGGCGATGTATTCCAGCTGGCCGCCGCCAATGGTGCCCCACAGGCCGTCCGCCGCAACGAACATGCAGGTACCGGCCTCGCGCGGGGAAGACCCCCGCACGCGGGTGAGGCGGACCTGCACCACTTGCTCGTGGCGGCCCAGAAAGTCCTGCAGGGAGGGGCGGCGGGCCATGGCTCAGCCCTGCCCTTTGAGGGTTTCGATCGCCAGCAGCACGCGCTCCGGCGTCGCGGGCGCATCCAGCCGCGGGCAGACCTTGTAGTCTGCGGTGCTGGCCACCGCCATCGACAGCGCTTCGAACACTGAGATGCCGAGCATGAAGGGCGGCTCGCCGACGGCCTTGGAGCGTTTGATGGTGCGTTCCTTGTTCACCGACCATTCCGCCAGATTGACGTTGAAGACGCGCGGCCGGTCGGAGGCCAGCGGGATCTTGTAGGTCGAAGGCGCATGGGTGCGCAGGCGGCCTTCGCCGTCCCACCACAGCTCCTCGGTCGTGAGCCAGCCCATGCCCTGGATGAAGGCGCCCTCGACCTGGCCCTTGTCCAGCACCGGATTCAGCGAGCGGCCCACGTCATGCAGGATGTCGGTGCGCTCGACCCGGTATTCCCCGGTCAGCGTATCGACGGACACTTCCGAGCAGGAGGCGCCATAGGCGTAGTAAAAGAACGGGCGCCCCTTGCCGGCCGCGCGGTCCCAGTGGATCTTGGGCGTCTTGTAGAAGCCCGCCGCAGACAGGTGCACGCGGGCCATGTAGGCCTCTTTCACCAGCCTGTCGAAAGGCACCGCGGTTTCGCCCGCCCAGACGGTATTGGCGCGGAACTCCACCGCATCCTCGGCAACGCCGTATTTCTCCGCCGCGAAGGCGACCAGCCGCGCCTTGATCTGCTCGGCCGCGTCCAGCGCTGCCATGCCGTTCAGATCGGAGCCCGAAGACGCCGCGGTAGCGGAGGTGTTCGGGACCTTTTCGGTCGTGGTCTTGGTGATCTTGATGCGTTCGAAATCCACCTGGAAGGCATCGGCCACCACCTGCGCCACCTTGGTGTTGAGGCCCTGCCCCATCTCGGTGCCGCCGTGGTTCAGGTGGATCGAACCGTCGTTGTAGACATGAATCAGCGACCCCGCCTGGTTGTACCAGGTCGCGGTGAAGGAGATGCCGAATTTCACCGGGGTGAGCGCGATGCCCTTCTTGATGATCTTCGACTGCTTGTTGAAGGCGATGATCTCTTCCCGGCGCTTGCGGTACTCGGCGCTGTCCTCCAGCTCACCGATCAGCCGGTCGAGGATATTGTCCTCCACCTTCTGATGGTAAGGCGTGAGGTCCCGGCCTTCCTCGCCATAGAAGTTGGCCTTGCGCACATCCAGCGGGTCCTTGCCAAGCGCGTAGGCGATCTCCTCGATCATCCGCTCCGCCGCGACCACACCCTGCGGGCCGCCAAACCCGCGGAAGGCGGTGTTGGAGACGGTGTTGGTCTTCATCGGGTGGCTTTCAAGCCGCACATGCGGGTAGAAATAGGCGTTATCCGCATGGAACAGCGCGCGGTCCGTGACCGGCCCCGACAGGTCCGAGGAATAGCCGCAGCGCGCGGCAAAGGCGCTCTCGACCGCCTGGATGCGGCCGGTGCCGTCGAAAGCGACGTCATAGTCCACCACGAAGTCGTGGCGCTTGCCGGTGGCAGTCATGTCCTGGTCGCGGTCCGGGCGGATCTTCACCGCGCGGTTTAGCTTCTTCGCGGCAATCGCAGCCACGGCGCAGAACAGGTTCATCTGGCTTTCCTTGCCGCCAAAGCCGCCGCCCATGCGGCGCACGTTGACCGTAACGGCGTTGTTAGCCACGCCCAGGACATGCGCCACCATATGCTGCGCCTCGCTAGGGTGCTGGGTGGAGCAATGCACCGTCACATCCTCGTCCTCGCCCGGGATGGCAAAGGCGATGTGGCCTTCCAGATACATGTGGTCCTGGCCGCCGATGGTGATCCGGCCCTTCAGCCGGTGCTCGGCCGCAGCCTGGCCCTCGGCCACGTTGCCGCGCTCCAATTTCAGAGGGTCGGTGATATGCGGGTAGCCTGCTTCCTGCGCCTCGATCGGGCCGAGCGCGTGGGGAAGCACCTCGTATTCGATATTGGCAAGCTCTGCCGCACGGCGCGCCGCGTCGCGGGTCTCGGCTACCACGGCAAACACCGGCTGGCCGTGGAACTCCACTTTCTCGGTAGGGAAAACCGGCTCATCATTTTTGCCGGTGGGACTGATGTCGTTAACGCCCGGCACGTCATCGGCGGTCAGCACGTCGACCACCCCAGATGCTGCACGCACCGCGGAAAGGTCCATGCTGATGATCCGCCCATGCGCCACGGTCGACACACCCAGGTAGGCGTGCAGCGTGCCCTGCGGCTCGGCGATGTCGTCGGTGTATTCGGCGCGGCCAGTCACATGCTTAATCGCGCTGTCGTGCTGGCGGTCCAGATGTACGGCGCCGCTGATGGTCTGATGGTCTTTCATCTGATCGTTCCCTTACGCGATGGCCAGCCGGACCGGCCCGGCGGCGGTGCCGCCATGTTCCAGACAGAAGCGGCGCAGCAGGTTCCTGGCGGCCAGCATCCGGTACTCCGCCGAGGCGCGCCAATCGGTGAGCGGGCGGAAGTCGCGGGACATGGCCTCGGCCGCCGCGTCGAATGCCGCGTCGCTCCAAGTTTGGCCGATGAGCGCCGCCTCGGCCGCCGTGGCGCGTTTCGGCGTCGCCGCCATGCCGCCGAAGGCGATGCGGGCGCCTGTTATCACACCATCAGCCACGGTCACGCTGATGCCCGCAGCAACCGAGGAAATATCCTCGTCCCGGCGCTTGGAGATTTTGTAGGCGGCGTCGATCTGCCCTTCCTTGCGGCGCGGGATGCGGATCGAGGCGACGAAATCGCCGGGTTCGCGGTCTTGCTTGCCGTAGTCGATGAAAAACTTTTCCAGCGGCAGGGTACGGCTGCCGCCCTGTTTCTGCAGGGTCACCTCGGCGCCCAAAGCGATCAGCACCGGCGGCGTGTCCCCAATGGGCGAGCCGTTGGCGATATTGCCGCCGATGGTGCCCATGTTGCGCACCTGCCAGCCTGCAATGCGGTCCCAGAATTCGCGCAGATGCGGAAAGGCCTCTCGGATCGCTGCTTCGCTCTCGGTATAGGTCACGCCAGCGCCGATGGTCAGCGCATCGTCCGTCAGCTCGACGTCCTTCAGCTCTTCCAGATGGGTGACAAACACCACCGGAGAGATCGGGCGCATGAATTTGGTGACCCACAGGCCCACATCGGTGGAGCCCGCCACGATCGTCGCTTCGGGGTTCTCCGCCAGCACCCGGGCCAGATCGGCCACGTCCTTGGGAAGGATCGCTCGGTCGTCCTCCGGGCCGGTCACTACTCGGGCCGCGGGCTGCAGCGCCTCCAGCCGCGCGGTGAGCGCCGCCCGCTCGGTGTTCAGGTAGTCATTGGCTGGGGTGCCGTATTCATTCACCGCCAGCGCCGCCCGTACGATCGGGGCATAGCCGGTGCAGCGGCAAAGGTTCCCCTGCACGGCGGTCTCCACCTCGGCCTCAGTAGGCTGCGGCTTCTCCATCCACAGCGCGTAGAGCGACATCACGAAGCCCGGCGTGCAGAAGCCGCACTGGCTGCCGTGATATTCGACCATTGCCTGCTGCACCGGGTGCAGCCGCCCGCTCGGGCCCGAGAGGTGCTCAATCGTGACAACGTGGCAGCCGTTCAGTGACGCCAGGAAGCGGATGCAGGCGTTCACTGCCTCATAGCGCAAGCCACCCTGATGCAACCGTCCGACCAGAACCGTACAGGCGCCGCAATCGCCCTCGGCGCAGCCTTCCTTGGTGCCGGTCAGGCGCTTGTCGAGCCGCAGGTAATCCAGCAATGTTTGGGTGGCAGGCACGTCGCGCACCGTGACCTCCTGCCCGTTCAGCAGAAAGCGAATGTCGTTTTGGTGTTCCATCTGGCCTCCAAGTAGTCGCTGGACAGCAACTTTATCTGTTGCGGTGTTTTTACCCTGTCTGACTGCCACGATTAATGGCTGCATTCGCGAAATGCTTTCAACACCGTGTTGAAAATGGATAAGCTAGAAAGTGCCTAACCGGCGCAAGGCTGGGGCGGAATCGCCTGCAAAGCCCTTGCGTCCGGGCCTCCGCCGCACCTCCGCCGGGCAGCTAAAGGACCGTTAACCATGTCATATCTGGAGTCGCTCAGGGTTTTCACCCGGGTTGTCGAGCTGGGCAGCATCACCTCGGGCGGGCGCGACCTGCGGCTGACGCCGGCGGTTGCCAGCAAGCGCATCAAGGAGCTTGAGAAGCACTTGGGCGTGCGACTGTTCAACCGCACCACCCGCTCGCTGACGCCGACCGAGGTGGGAAAACTGTTCTATGCCGAGGCCAAGAAGGTGCTCGAATCGATCGAGGACGCCGAATCGGTGGTGGCGCATTTCTCCGAAGCGCCGCGCGGCGTGATCCGGGTCACAGCGCCGCTGGGCGTCGGACGCCGTATCATCGCCCCGCTGGTGCCTGGCTTTGTCGAGGACTACCCCGCCACCGAAATCCGCATGCGGATGTCGGACCGCAAGGTGGACATACTGGCCGACGGGCTGGACGTGGCTTTCTTTATCGGGGTGCCGCATGATTCAAACCTGAAGATGCGCAAGATCTCCGATTGCGCCCGCGTGCTTTGTGCAGCGCCCAGCTATCTGGAGCGCTGCGGCACGCCGCAGGTGCCAGAGGATCTGATCGGACGCCACAACTGCCTGCTGCTGCGTTATCCGCGGTCGCCGGAGTATTTCTGGATGCTGGAAACCGCAGACGGGCCGCGCAAGTTTGAGGTTTCGGGCAAGTATGATGCCGATGACAGCGACGTTCTGACGGCCTGGGCGCTGGACGGGCGCGGCATTGTCAACAAGCCGCGCTTCGACGTTGCCGCGCATCTGCGCGATGGGAGTCTGGTCGAGGTGCTGCCTCAGACGCCGCCGGTTTCCACCGTTTTCGGCTGCCTCTATCCGCACCGAAAGCTGCAGGATCCAAAGATCCGACTGTTCGTGGACTATGCGGTGAAACACGGGCTGGCAGCGTTCCGCCGCAGCGAGGCGGGCGGCTGAAGACCGCCCGCGCCCCGGTCAGCTGCTCAAGCGCGGCGACACTGTGAGTATCTCCAGGATCGGGCAATCGGGCCGCTCGTCGCCTGCGCATTTCTCAACCAGAGAGGCCAGCGTCGCGCGCATTTCCTTGAGCCCTGCGATCTTGGCGTCGATCTCCTCCAGTGTCTGCTCCGCCACCTGCTTCACATCGGCACTGGCACGGGTCTTGTCGTCGTAAAGTGCCAGCAGGTGGCGGCAGTCCTCGATGGAAAAGCCGAGCGACCGTGCACGGCCGATGAAGACCAGCCGGTGCAGCTCCTTCTCGTCGAAGGCCCGGTAGCCGTTAGTGCCGCGGCGGGGCCGGATGAAACCGATGTCCTCGTAGTAGCGGATGGTCTTGGCCGGCAGCCCGGACCGTTTGGACACGTCACCAATATTCATTGCTCTCTCCTTTCCTGCGGCTTATTCAGCGGGGCTTGGGCGCAAGCCCGCCTGGCGGGCCGCATTCTCCGTCTCGGGCCGGGCCAAGACAGGACGCATCCAGCGCAGCCGCAGTGCGTTGCTCAGGACGAAAACGCTGGAAAGCGCCATCGCGCCTGCGGCCAGTACCGGCGACAGCAGCTGTCCGCCAAAGGGGTAGAGCGCGCCGGCCGCGACCGGGATCAGCAAAACATTGTAGCCGAAGGCCCAGAACAGGTTCTCCCGGATGTTGCGCATGCTGCGCTGGCTGACGTGGATGGCGTTGACCACGCCGCTCAACTCGCCCGACATCAGCACCACATCCGCGGTCTCGATCGCCACATCTGTGCCGGTTCCGATGGCAATCCCCACGTCCGCGGCCGCGAGCGCGGGCGCGTCGTTGATGCCGTCTCCGACAAAGGCCAATTTGCCGCCGCCGGCGCGAAGTTCCTCCAGCGCGGCGACCTTGCCCTCGGGCAGCACCTCGGCCACCACGTGGTCGATGCCCAGCTTGTCGGCAATGGCGCGGGCCGTCGCGGCGTTGTCGCCGGTGATCATCGCGACCTTCAACCCCAGATCGTGCAGCGCCTTGATCGCGCCCGGCGTCGCGGGTTTAACCGGATCGGCAACGGCGATAACCGCGGCAACCGTGCCATCAATGGCCGCATAAAGCGGCGTCCGCCCCTGTCCGGCCAAGCTGGCACCCTGCTCTGCCAGCCTGCCAAGCTCGATACCTTCGCGTGCCATCAGCCTGTCGGCGCCAACCAGCAGCCTCCTGCCTTCCACAGTAGCCCGTACCCCGTATCCGGTAATCGAGTCGAAATCCTCCACCTCGGGCAAATCGATCCCGCGGCTCCCGGCGGCTTCCACGATGGCGCGGGCAATAGGGTGCTCCGAGCGGCTCTCCACCGCCGCAACCACGCGCAGCACCTCCTCTTCGGAGCGGTCCGCCGCGGCGATGAGATCGGTCAGGGCAGGCTTGCCCGCGGTCAGCGTCCCGGTCTTGTCAAAAGCCACCACGGCGCTTTCCTGAAGCTGCTGCAGCGCATCGCCCTTGCGGAAGAGCACACCCATCTCCGCCGCGCGGCCAGTGCCCACCATGATCGAGGTCGGCGTGGCCAGGCCCATTGCGCACGGACAAGCGATGATCAGCACCGCCACCCCGGCAATCAGCGCAAGGCTCAGCGCCGGCTCCGGCCCGAACAGCACCCAAAGCAGCACCGTCAGCGCCGCAACCGCCATAACCGCGGGCACGAACCAGGCGGTAATGCGGTCCACCAGAGACTGAATTGGCAGCTTCGCGCCCTGAGCCTCCTCGACCATGCGGATGATCTGCGCGAGCATCGTGTCGCTGCCCACCTTCTCGGCCCGTACTATAAGCGCGCCGGTGCCGTTGACGGTTGCGCCAACCACCTGCGCTCCTTCGCTTTTCTGCACCGGCACCGGTTCGCCGGTGATCATGCTCTCATCCACGTAGGAGCCGCCGCTCAGCACCACGCCGTCAGTGGCGATCTTCTCGCCCGGGCGGACATGGATGATGTCGCCCGCCACGATTTCATCGACCGGGCGATCCTGAATCTGTCCGTCCCGCTCCACCCGGGCGGTCTTGGCACGCAGCCCGGCCAGCTTGCGAATCGCCGCGCCGGTGCGGCCCTTGGCACGGGCCTCCAGCATCCGGCCCAGCAGGATCAGCACAACGATAACGGCCGCGGCCTCGAAATAGACGTTGGCCGTGCCTTCGGGCAGCACGCCCGGCGCGAAGGTCGAGACCAGCGAAAAGCCATAGGCCGCCGATGTGCCAAGCGCTACCAGCGAGTTCATGTCCGGCGCCCCCTTAAAAAGCGCCGGGAAGCCGCGGGTGTAGAACTGCAACCCGGGGCCAAAGAGGACCAGCGACGTCAGCAGGAATTGCAGGATATGACTCGTCTGCGTGCCGATTGTCTGCGCCACCAGCATATGCATGCCCGGAATCACGTGGCTGCCCATTTCAAGCACAAAGACCGGAAGCGCCAGAACCGCCGCGACCAGCGTGCGCCGGGCGAGCTCGCGCGTCTCCTCCGCCTTGCGGTCCGCCGCAGCACCCGGGGCTGCCGTCTCCGACCTGACCTCAGCCGGATAGCCCGCCTCGGTCGCCAGCGCAGCGATCTCCTGCGGGGTGGCAAGGCCCGCGGCGTAGCGCACGGTGGCGCTCTCATCCGCGAGGTTCACCGAAGCTTCCAGGACCCCGGCGCCCGCTGCCAGCGCGCGCTCGACCCGGCCCACGCAAGAAGCGCAGCTCATGTTGCGGATCTCCAGTTTCACGCTGGCATCCGCAACCGGATATCCGGCCTCCGCGAGAACGGCAGCAAGCTGCGCCGCCGTAGCCGCGCCATCGTGGCTCACCTGCACGGTTTCACCCGCCAGATTGACCGCCGCTTCGCGCACCTCCGGCACAGCCTTGAGCGCCCGCTCCACGCGACCCGCACATGAGGCGCAGCTCATACCCCCGACCTGAAACCGGAGAGTCCCATTTTCTGCCATGACATCACCCTTGTCTGAACCTGAGTCGGATATAGGGCTTCCAGTGACTGGAAGGTCAACGGGCTTCAACCCCTCCCGCGAAAAAACATGGCCCTCCTCCGCCCAGCCAGGCCTTGCCTCACCCGTCGCAACTCCAGAAACCGCGGTAGCTGGCGGTGGGGCCAGGCTCAAGAACGAAGGTCAATTCGCTGTCAGCGCGCCAATCGGGATCCTCGAGCAACTGAACCGTCATGCTCATCCCATCAGCGGCAAACTTGCCCTGCTGCCCGCCGGGTTCAAGCTGCAGGATCACACCATTGAGCTTGGCGGCGGCCGCCGTGCCGCCTTCAGATGCCCAGAGGATCGGTTCAGCAGCCGCGGTGCGGCGGAAAGTGCAGAAAGGCTCGCCCTGCAGCACCTGGCGCGCCTCGCTTTCTGTCAGCGGAGCAGGGTCGAGATCCGCCAGCAGGGTGTTTGCCAGCGCCTCTTCCACCGTGCCCGGACGCGGTGCCGGGTCCTCATATACGGCGGTCACCACGTTGCCGGCCTCGAGATCGGCGATCAGGGCGCGCATTTCGGCGATTTCTTTCTGCTGCGCGGCGATGATTCCGTCCGCCATCTTCTTCACGCGGGCATCGCGGATTCCGGCCCGCTCTGATGTCATTACCGCGATGGAATGGTGCGGAATCATCGCCCGCATGTAACTTTCACCACCCACTGTGGCCTGACTGCGAACCAGCCAGAGAGAAACCGCGAAGACCACCGCGCTGCCAGCGAAGATGGCGATATTGATGGCGCGGCTGGAATACATCGCCGCCATGTAGGCCAGCATAATGAACGCCATCGCGGCGCCCATCAGCACCGCCATATAGGCGCGGGTTTCGCTGAAGAAGAGGTGCTCCCACGCGTATGTGTTCAAATACATGAGAATGAACATGACGATGACGGAAGTCAGAATCATCGCCGCAAACCGGGCATAACTCATAAGCATCTCCTGACAATATTGCCTTCTATTCCAACGCCCTTCCTGCGCTGGAAGGTTCCCGGCTTGCCGGTGGAGGAGGGTATGGCCGATGCAATAGCGGACGCGCCCGGCCTTCTGTCGGCTGCCTTTTCCCACCGATTGCCGCTGTGGCGGCGTGAGATACGTGCCAGGGACGGGAATATAATTGACAAAAGAACTAAACAATTTTACGCGGCGCCCTCGAAGGAGTTGCCGATGTTTTTCGACCTAGCCGAATTGAGCGCGTTTGGCGCCCGCCCCTGCCTGATCACCGCCGCCGGCGAAACTCTGTCTTATGTCGGCCTTGCAGAGGCTGCGGGCCAGTTCGCCCGCCACCTGCCGCAGGACCGCTGTCTGATTGCAGTGGAAACGGCCGCCGAGCCGGAGGCGATCATTGCTTATATCGGCGCACTGTCCGCAGGCCATGCGGTGATGCCCCTGCCCGGCGGCGACGCCGAAACCGCCGCCCGGCTGGCAGAACGCTTCCGCCCGGCCGCGAGCTTCTGTTGCGAGGCCGGACGCTGGCAGGTGAAGTCCTACGCGCATGAAGCCGCCAGCCTGCATCCGGACCTGACGCTCCTGCTGCAAACCTCGGGCAGCACCGGCCACGGCCGCGGCGTACGGCTCTCTGCGGCGGCGGTCGAGGCCAACGCCCGCGCCATCGCGCAATACCTCGGCCTCACTCCCGGCGACCGCGCCGCGGTGATCCTGCCACTGCATTATTCTTACGGGCTTTCGGTTTTGCACACGCATCTGGCCGCCGGCGCGAGCCTGTGGCTGGCTCCCGGTTCGGTGCTTGAGCCGGGGTTTGCCGCCGCACTTGACGCCTCGGGCGCAACCAGCCTTGCGGGCGTGCCGCATCACTTCAAACTGCTGGAGAGCGCAGGATTGGCGGAAACTTTGCCAGAGAAGCTGGATACACTGACGGTTGCGGGCGGCGCGATGGCTCCGGAGCAGGTGCGCGCTTGGGCCGCCCGGATGAATAGCCGCGGCGGCCGTTTCTTCGCAATGTACGGCCAGACCGAGGCCACCGCCCGCATCAGCTACCTGCCGCCGGAACTGGCTCTCGAAGCGCCCGGCGCCGCGGGACGCGCCATTCCCGGAGGCCGCCTGCTGCTGCGCGATGCCGCGGGGTATGAAATCACCACGCCCGAAGGCGAAGGCGAGCTGATCTACCGCGGTCCGAATGTGATGATGGGCTACGCCGAGAGGGCTGCTGATCTGAACCGAGGCCCGGAACTAGCGGAGCTGGCCACCGGCGACCTCGCCCGGCGCGATGCGGACGGGCTCTATTACATCACCGGCCGGCTCTCCCGGATGTCCAAGATTGCTGGCCTGCGCATCGGCCACGACGCATTGGAGCGCGCGCTGGCTGCCGAAGGCTTGGAAACCGCGGTCTGGGGCGGCGACAATGGCCTGTCCATCGCCGTTGCCGGAGCCCGGGGCCAGGCTCCGGAGGCCATTGCCGCCCGCGCAGCCCGGCTCACTGGCATCGGCGCGCAGCATTTCACCGTGTCCATGCGCGGAACGCTGCCGCGGCGCGCCAATGGCAAGGTGGACTACCCCGCGCTGAAAGCGCAAGCCGCCCCGGCGCGGCGGGCGAAGGATGTTCTCTCTGCGTTCCAAGCCGCCTTTGCCCCGCAGAGTGTCGGCCGCAACGACAGTTTTGCCTCCCTCGGCGGCGACTCCCTGCGCCATGTGGAGCTGTCGCTGGCGCTGGACGAACGCCTCGGCGGCGCGCCTGCGGGCTGGGAGGAAATGACGGTTGCCGAATTGGAGCGGGCCAGTCCCGCGAAGGCCGCCTCCCTGCCCTTCGATCTGGTGGCACGGGTGATCGCGATCCTCGCCGTCGTGACCGCACACCAGACCCACTGGCCGGTCTACGGCGGCGCCGCAGCAATGGTCATCCTGATGGGGATGAGCGTTGCGGGCTTCCGCTGGGATGTGTTGAAGTCCGGCGATCTGAGGGGCTTCCTGAAGCCGGTGGCGGCGGTGCTGCTGCCCTATTACCTTATCGCCGCAGCCTATGCGGTGGCGTGGCAGCAGGTACCCTGGGCATCAGTCTTCCTGGCCGGAAATTTCGCCTTCACCCTGCCCGAAACCCATCTGATGCTGCCCTACCTCTACTGGTTCGTGGAGGCTTATGTGCAGATGACCCTTCTGGTCGCAGCGCCTTTTGCGGTGCCCGCGGTGCGGCGCTGGCTGGTGCGGCAGGGGGCGTTCCGGGCGGGGCTCTTGCTGCTCGTCTTTGCCGTCGCGCTGCGGCTGATCGTGCCGGAGCTCTGGCAGATCGGCGGGCGGGCGCAGTTCACTGTGCCTTGGGTGCTTTACCTTTTCGCTCTCGGCTGGTGCATCACCACCGCCAACCGCTCCACACAACGGCTCCTGGTCCTGGGCGCGGCCTGCGTGATCATGCCCGCCGCAGCCTACCTGGGCGGCAACTGGTACGGCGGCTGGATCAAATACATGTGGCTGCTGGCGCTGATTGCCGGGCTTCTGTTCATCCCCCGGCTGCCGCTGCCGCGGCTGGCGGTGCGGCCGCTGATGCGGCTGGCGCAGGCGGCCTTTCCGATTTACCTTCTGCACCGTTTCGTGCCCGAGCTTTTAATGCCGATGGCGGGCCTCGAGGGCGGTGGCCCGGTGATCGATGCCCTCGCGGTCTTTGGCGGTATCGCCTTGGGCCTCGCCGCGGCTGCCCTGCAGCGCCAGCTGGTGCAAGCCTGGGCCGCCCGCCGCCCCGGGATCTCCACAACAGTGGAGGCTTAACCGGTCGGCGCGGGCCGGCGCAGTTGTTTTTTCAGCCAGCTTTCAAACTTCTGCACTGCTGCCGAAGGCGTGCAATGCGGGCGCACCAGGAAATAACGCTTGCGCGAAGCAAGCACCGGGCCAGGAAGCTGCTTCAGCTCGCCCGATGCAATTTCCCGCGCCGCCATGTCGTAAGGCACCAGCGCTGCGCCCAGCCCTGCCACGGCGGCGGTGATCACCATCGAATGCTGGTCGAAGTAGCGCCCGTCGTAGCGCGGCACCGAGCAAAGGCCTGCAAGCACGAACCACTCGGCCCAGGCTTCGCCCCGGCTGTCCAGATGCAGGAGCGGCGCGCGCGCCAAGTCCGCCACTGCCTCCAGCCCGTGCGCGGTGGCAAACGCCGGCGCGCAGACCGGCACGACTTCCTCACCGAAAAGCGGCGCCATATGGGTTCCTGGCCAATTGTCCATTCCGTAGTGGATGGCGAGATCAAAACCCTCCCGCGTGATGTCGAAAGGCGCGAGCCGGGTCGAGAAGCTCAGCTCCACCTCCGGGTGGCGGCGGAAGAAATCCGGCAGCCGCGGGATCAGCCAGAGGTTCGCAAAGGCCGGCAGAACCGCCACCCGCAGGGCCGAGCGCCCTGCACCGGCTGCGGCGGCCTTCTGCAGCGAGGCCCGTAGACCCGCCAGATCCTGAGCCAAGTCAGTGGCCAGCCCCTGACCCGCGGCGGTCAGCGCCACACCGCGGCCCGATCGCTGAAACAGGGTGAAGCCCAGCTCGGCCTCCAGCTCCTTCACCTTCTTGCTGACCGCGCTTTGTGTGAGCCCAAGCTCCTCTCCCGCGGCGGTGAAACTTTGGTGGCGGGCCGCACTTTCGAAACAGCGTAGATGCATCAGTCCCGGCAGCCGCACTTCAAACCGCCTCCGCCGCGATCTGTCGCAGAAGCCATTCGCGGAACTGGATCAGCGGATAATCCGCCGCATGCTCCGGCGGCCAGACCAGGAAATATTCGCCCAAGGTCACCGGCTCCCCTTCGATTGCCTGCACCAGCCTGCCCTGCGTGATCTCGTTCCCGGCCAGGAAGTCTGGCAGCAGCGCAAGGCCCAGCCCATGCACCGCTGCCTGTGTCATGGCGGAAGACTGGTCAAACAGCATCCCCCGCAGCTTTTCTGCCCGCACGCCGTGCTGCGCGAACCATTGCTCCCAGCAATCGGGGTGAGTTTCCAGATGCAGAAGCGGGTAATTCAACAGCTCATCCGGCCGCACTGCTGCCTTGTCCATCAGCCCCGGTGCGCAGACCGGCAGCACGTGTTTCGGCATAAGCGGCAGGTATTCCACCGCCGGCCAGTCGCGCCGGCCGTAATGGATCGCGGCCTGCGCGGTGCCCGCACCGAAGTCAAAGGGCAGGTTGTGGGTTTGCAGGTTCACCGTGATGCCGGGATGGGTGGCGACGAAATCCTTCAGCCGCGGCGCCAGCCAGTGCAGCCCGAAGGACGGCAGGATCGAGAGGTTCAGGCTGCCGCCATCCGGATTGGCCCGCAGCTTGACCGAAGCCTGCGCCAGCCGTGACAGGATTGCGCGCGCTTCCTTGGCGAAACCAGCGCCTGCCGGCGTCAGCTGCATCCGCATCTCACCGCGCACGATCAGGGCCACCCCCATCTGCGCCTCCAGCTGCTTGAGCTGGCGGCTGACCGCGCTCTGCGTCAGCGCCAGATCCTCCGCCGCGGCGGAGGCGCTTCCCAGCCGGTCCACCGCCTCCAGCGCGAGCAGCGAGGGGATAGAGGGGAGAAAGCGGCGCGGGGCGATCATATGAGCTAATCTCATGGGGCCTGGATTAAGTTTCAATAGCAATCGCGCCAATCCGGTGCAATTGCTTAGGCCGAAGCGGTGTGAAGGGGAAACCCGCCGCAAGCGCGCTAAAGTTTTCCTCATGCCCGCTCGCCACTTTCAGAAGGAACCCGAGATGTCCCATGCCGAAATCCTCACCGCCGCCGGATTGTCCGAAGATGAGCTCACCGGCGGGACGCTTGCCGTCACCACACCGGTTGACGGCAGCGAGATCGCCCGACTGATGCCCCACACAAGGGCGGAAGCCGATGCCGCCATTGCTGCGGCGAAATACGCCTTCAATGCCTGGCGCCTGGTACCCGCCCCGCGCCGGGGTGAACTGGTGCGGCTGATCGGCGATGCGCTGCGCCGGGAAAAGGAAGCGCTGGGACGGCTTGTCACGCTGGAATGCGGCAAGATCTGCCAGGAGGGGCTGGGCGAAGTGCAGGAGATGATCGACATCTGCGATTTCGCTGTGGGCCTTTCGCGCCAGCTTTACGGGCTTACCATCGCCTCCGAACGTCCGGGCCACGCGATGCGGGAGACCTGGCACCCGATGGGGACCTGCGGCATCATCACCGCCTTCAACTTCCCCGTCGCGCCCTGGTGCTGGAACGCGGCGCTGGCGCTGGTCTGCGGCGATCCGGTGATCTGGAAGCCCTCGGAAAGGACTCCGCTCACTGCGCTTGCGGTGCAGAAGATCTGCGAAGGCGCGATGGCGGAGTTCGGCAGCGACGCGCCCGAGGGGCTGATCCAGGTGCTGATCGGCGAGCGCGATCTGGGCGAGGCGCTGACCGCGTCGCGCGATGTCGCCATCGTCTCCGCCACCGGGTCGGTGCCGATGGGCAAGGCGGTCGCCGCGGCGATGTCCGAACGCCTTGGCCGCACCATCCTGGAGCTGGGCGGCAACAACGCGATGATCGTGGCGCCATCGGCTGATCTGGAAATGGCCCTGCGCGCCATCGTCTTCTCCGCCGTCGGCACCGCCGGGCAGCGCTGCACCTCCCTGCGCCGCCTGATCGTGCACGAAGACATCTATGATCAGCTGATCCCTCGGCTGGCCAAAGCCTACGAAGGACTGCCCATTGGCGATCCGCTGGACGAGGGCACGCTGGTCGGCCCGCTGATTAACCGCGCCGCGCTGGATGCGATGGAGGGTGCGCTGGAGCGCGCCAAATCGGAGGGCGGCACCGTGCATGGCGGCACCCGCGTGCTCGGGGAAGAATACCCCGGGGCCGCCTACGTCCAGCCCGCCATCGTCGAGATGCCCACCCAGACCGCCATCATGCATGTGGAGACATTTGCCCCGATCCTTTACGTTGTGAAGTACCGTGATCTGCACCAAGCCATTGAAATACAGAACGAAGTGCCACAGGGCTTGAGCTCGTGCATTTTCTCCACCGACGTGCGGGAGACGGAATATTTTCTCTCGGCAGCCGGGTCGGATTGCGGTATCGCGAATGTGAACATCGGGCCTTCGGGGGCTGAGATCGGTGGTGCCTTCGGAGGCGAGAAGGAAACTGGCGGCGGGCGCGAAAGCGGGTCGGACGCCTGGAAGGGCTACATGCGTCGGCAGACCAACACCGTAAATTACTCGCGCGAACTGCCGCTGGCACAGGGCATCAAGTTTGACATCTGAGCTGTCCGCAAGCCTCTGGCACGACACCTGCCGCGAGACCGCCGCCTTCCCCGCGCTGGCAGGGGAGGCGGAGGCTGACCTGGTGGTGATCGGCGGCGGCTATACTGGCTGCTCTGCGGCGCTCACCGCAGCAGAGATGGGGGCGAGCGTCAGCCTCATCGAGGCGGAATGCATCGGCAGCGGCGGCTCGGGGCGCAATGTCGGCCTGGTGAATGCGGGGCTTTGGCTGCCGCCCGGGGACATCAACGCCATCCTGGGCGAAGAGGCAGGCCGCCGCCTCACGGCGCTTCTGGCGGGCGCGCCAGAGATGGTGTTCTCCCTCATCGACCGCCACGGCATCAGCTGCGAGCCGGTGCGCAACGGCACGTTGCACTGTGCCCATGCGCCTTCAGGCATGGGCAGCCTGAAGCGCCGCCACGCCCAGCTCACCGCCACCGGCGCGCCGGTCGAGCTGCTGGGGCGGGAGGAGACGATGGCGCGGACCGGTACGCAAACCGTGCATGGCGCCCTATTCGACCCGCGCGCGGGCACCATCCAGCCCCTGGCCTATGTGCGCGGCCTCGCCCGTGCCGCTGCCGCGGCCGGCGCGCAGATCTGCACTCGGTCGCCTGCCGTCAGCATCGCCCGCGACGGCGGCGCCTGGCGCGTTGCCACGCCCCGCGGTCAGATCCGCGCCCGTCGCCTCATAATGGCTACCGACGCCTATGCACGCGAAATCTCCGGCTACAGCTCACCGCAGGTGATCCCGGTGCACTACTTCCAAGCCGCCACCGCGCCGCTGCCGGAGGCCCTGCGCGCGGCAATCCTGCCAGGCCGCGAGGGTTGCTGGGATACAGCGCTGGTGATGTCCTCCTGGCGGCTGGATCAGGCCGGACGGCTGGTGATCGGCGCGATGGGCTCGCTCGGCCACATCGGCAGCCCGCTGCACCTCCGCTGGCTGCAGCGCAAGCTGGCGGCGCTATTCCCAGCGCTGCGCGGCACGCCTTTGCACCAGCATTGGCACGGGCGCATCGCGATGACGGCGGAGCACCTTCCCAAGATCCTGGAGCTGGGCGGCGGGCTTGCCTGTTTCGGCTATTCAGGCCGCGGCATTGGCCCGGGCACGCTGTTTGGCGCACGGATGGCGCAGGCCTTGCTGGAGAATGATCCATCCTGCCTGCCGGTGCCGATAACTCAGCACCACGCCATTCCTCTCGCCTGTCTGCGCAGCGCCTATTACGAGGCAGGCGCCACGCTGACGCATTTGATCAGCAACCGCTGAACCAATGCGGGCTCGCGGGCCGGTCTCAGTTGCAGGCTGCCACCGCCTGACCGAGATCCCGCAGCAGCGCCGGGTAGAACTGTGCGCCCGGCTCCAGATGGCTGCCCATCGGGTCCAGCACCGCGGTGCCCGCGCCGGAGCCCTCGGCCACGGCAGCCACCAGACCGGGGTTGAACTGCGGCTCCGAAAACACGCAGGCCACGCCCAGCTCCCCGGCCGCGTCGCGCAGTTCGGCGATGCGCGACGGGCTGGGGCTGGCGGCATCGCTCATCGCAATGGCACCCGCGGTGCGTAGTCCGAAGCCCGCCTCGAAATACTGGTAGGCATCGTGGAAGACGATCACCGCCCGCTCCCGCACCGGCGCCAGCGCGGCAGAGACCTCCTCCGCGGCAGCCGCAATTTCGGCCTTTCCCGCGGCCGCATTGGCGGCATAGGCTTCGGCATTGGCGGGATCGGCCGCAGCCAGTTCCGCCGCGACCACGTCCAGCCAGACAAGGGCGTTCTCCGGCAGCAGCCACGCATGCGGATCGGCGCCGGTGTGGGCGTGGGCGAGACCGTCTTCAAGGCTGACTTTCGCCTCCTCGCTGACCTGGCCGCCGTCCTCCTCATGACCCGCTTCGTGAGCGTGTCTTTCTTGATCGTTCTGCACTTCGGGATCAGCATGGGCATCGTGGCCATCCGACGCGTCGTGGTCGCTGTCAGCCGCAAACAGCGCGCCGCTGCGCACCTCCATCACCCGCGTGCCCGGTGCCGAGATCAGCTCAACCTGAGCCGCGTCCGAAGCGAGTTCCGAAAGCGCGTCCGTCAGCCAGGGCGTCAGCGGCTCGCCCAGCCAGAACACCACGTCAGCCTGGCTTAGCGCACGGGCCTCTGACGGGCGCATCGCGTAGCCATGCGGAGAAGCGCCCGGCGGCACCACCAAGTCGGGCTCGCCCAGCCCCTGCATGACCCGGGCCACCAGCCCGTGCACCGGCAGGATATCCGCTGCTACCCGCGGGACCTCCGCCCGGGCCGCGCCCGTCAGCGCGGCCGCCGCCAGCATCGCCACCACCGGCAGCCGCCCAGCTCTGCTCCAAATTCTCATCCCGGACCCTCATGTGATCTTATAACAATTGCCGGGCTTGATAGATGTCATAAGATAACATATCAAGCCCCAAATCCGCCCGCCGCAGCACAGGTGCCCGAATGCAGCCCATCGGCTTCGAACCCCATGATCACAGAAGCTGCATCGACAGCTGCATCGCTACGGTCGCTGCGAACTGCCAGGCCCGCGGGCTGCAGCTGACCCCGGTACGGCGGCGGGTGCTGGAAATTCTGCTGCAGGGCCACCGGGCGCTTGGCGCCTACGAAATCCTGGACCGGCTGCGCGACGAGGGGCTGGGCTCGCAGCCCCCGGTCGCCTACAGAGCTCTGGATTTCCTCGTCAAAAACGGATTTGCCCACAAGATAGAGCGGCTCAACTCCTTTGTTGCTTGTGCTCACCCGGGCGAGCAGCACAATGCCGCTTTCATGATTTGCCGCGCCTGCGATGCGGTGGCAGAGGCACGGCGCAGCGCCTCCCAGGGCGAATTGGGCGAGGCAGCGCGAGAGGCAGGATTCGTGATCGAGCGCACCGTGGTTGAGGCCGAGGGCCTCTGCCCGAAATGCAACGGGGAAGGCCGCTCATGAGCCTGATCACGCTGGAAGGTATCAGTGTCGCCCACGGTGGCCAGAAAGTGCTCTCGCGCGTCGGGCTGACGGTATCCGAGGGCGAGATTGTGACTGTGGTGGGCCCCAACGGCTCCGGCAAGTCGACGCTGCTGCGCGCCATCATCGGCGCAGTGCGCCCGTCCGAGGGCCGGGTGCTGCGGGCGCCGGGTTTGCGCATTGGCTATGTGCCGCAGAAATTGCATATCGATCCCACTCTGCCCCTGACCGTGCGCCGCTTCCTCAGCCTGCCGGTGCCGGTAAGCGACTCGCGCGCCGCGGATGCGCTGGAGCAGGCGGGGTCCGGCATGCTGGCTTCGCGGCAGATGGCCGGGCTTTCGGGCGGCCAGTTCCAGCGGGTGCTGCTGGCGCGGGCGCTGCTCAGCCGCCCGCAGCTCCTGATCCTCGACGAGGCCACCCAGGGGCTCGACCAGCCCGGCTCCGCCGCCTTCTACCAGCGTATCGAGAAAGTTCGCCAGGAGCTTGGCTGCGCGGTGCTGATGGTGAGCC
Source organism: Cribrihabitans neustonicus (assembly GCF_048820895.1). Taxonomy (NCBI): domain Bacteria; kingdom Pseudomonadati; phylum Pseudomonadota; class Alphaproteobacteria; order Rhodobacterales; family Paracoccaceae; genus Cribrihabitans; species Cribrihabitans neustonicus. The sequence continues at coordinate 37,779 of NZ_JBMERQ010000014.1, read as the reverse complement.
ACGAGCTGCACGTGGTGATGGCGGCCTCGGACCGGGTTATCTGCCTTAACGGCCACGTGTGCTGCGAAGGCGCGCCGGAGCAGGTCGCCTCTGCGCCCGAATACCGCGCGCTGTTCGGCACCGGAACCAAGGGCGCACTGGCCCTCTACAGGCACGAGCACAACCACAGCCACGATCACGATTGCGCCCACAATCATCAGCCGGAGGCTGCGGAATGAGTTTTCTCGACGATTTTCTGATCCGCGCCGCGCTCGCGGGAATCGGTGTTGCTCTGGCCGCAGCGCCCTTGGGCTGCTTTGTGGTCTGGCGGCGGATGGCCTATTTCGGCGACGCCACCGCACATGCCTCGATCATGGGGGTGGCACTGGCACTCAGTTTCGAGACCTCCATCTTCACCGGCGTCCTGGTGACGGCGCTGGCGATGGCGGCGACCGTCTCGGCGCTGGCGGGGCGCGGCTATGCGATGGATACGCTCCTGGGAGTGCTGGCGCATTCCTCGCTTGCGGTTGGTCTGGTTGCGGTCTCGTTCCTGCATGGGGTCAGGATCGACCTGATGGCCTATCTCTTCGGCGACATCCTAGCGGTCAGCCGCGGCGATCTCGCGGTGATCTGGGGCGGCGCGGCGCTGGTGCTGGCGCTGCTGTGGTGGCGCTGGCAGGCGCTCCTGACCGCAACACTGAGCCCCGACCTCGCTCATGCGGCAGGCATCGACCCGCGGCGCGAGCAGATGGTACTGACGCTGGCACTGGCACTGGTGGTTGCAGTCGCGATCAAGGTTGTCGGGGTGCTGCTGATCGCGGCGATGCTGCTGATCCCCGCCGCCGCCGCCCGTCCCTTTGCAGCGACGCCCGAGCGCATGGCCGCCATCGCCGCCCTGCTCGGCGCGGCTGCCGCCGCGGGCGGGCTGCAGCTGGCCTTCGTCTTTGACACACCGGCCGGACCCAGCATCGTCTGCCTGGCGGCAGCGCTGTTTGCGGCTGCTTCGGCCGGACGCTTGGTGATCGGGACCGCCGGGCGCTGACGTTGGATCGCGAGCAAACAGCAGGAACCGCGGCCGGCGCGCCACCCGAGCTTTTGTCTCTGAACCGTGTGCCGCCCGCTTAGGTGACGCGGGTGGCGGGCGGCAATAAGGCTCCCGCAGATATTCGAACATGTGGGCATAGGAAGTGCATTATGCCGCCGCTCCGCTCGGCGAACCCACTTTAACCTCCTGCTTTGGCTGGCGCGGGAGTGGCAGGTTGCGCCAGGTTCTGGAGCCAATCAGCTGCCGGTCTGCTGAAGCGCGCTGTCCCCGGTCCATTTGCTGATGGTTTCCGCCAAGGCCGAGCGCGAGATGGGCTTGGTCAGGAAATCGTCCATTCCGGCGGCCAAGCATTTTTCCTTGTGGCCACCCAGAACATTGGCCGTGAGCGCGATAATCGGGCATTTGGCGCGGCCCGCCTCGGCTTCGAACTGGCGCATCTCCGCGGTCGCCTCGATACCATCCATCACCGGCATCATCATATCCATCAGCACGATGTCCGGCGGATCGGCCCGGAACCGCTCGACCGCCTCCGCCCCGTTCTTCGCAATGCTGATCTGCAGCGGCGCGTCCTTCAGCATTTTCGTTACCACCAGCTGGTTGGTCAGGTTGTCCTCAGCGAGGAGCAGTTTCAGCACACTTCCAGGCGCCCGCACGGCGGACTCCGGCAGACGGCGCACAGCCCGGGGTGCGGGCGCGACGGAAGCAGCGATCTGCAACGGCGTCCCGCGCGGGGAAGCCGGGGCGGCCCCCGCGCGCAGAGCCGTGCTGATCACCTTGCGCAGCTGGCCCGCGCGCACCGGTTTCAGCGCAATCTCGCAAGGCGCCAGCGCGGCACCGCCCTGGCGGATCGTGCCGTGGTCCGAGGAGGACAGGATGATCAGAGGCAGGCGGGCGCCCCTTGGCATCCTCCGGATTCTGCGGGCCATCTCCAGCCCGTCGATGCGTGGCATCTGGTAGTCGAGAATGGCGAAATCGAAACGCCGCCCCTCCAGTTCGGCGTCGGAAAGCAATTCCAGCCCAGCCTCAGCAGAAGCCGCGGTAGAACAGGTTGCGCCCCAGGCGGCCACCCGCTCGGTCAGAATGGTCCGGTTCACTTCCAGATCGTCCACCACCAGCGCATGCAGCCCGGACAAGCGCTCGAGCAGTATGCAATCCTCGGCCGGCTCTTCCCCGGCGGGTTCCAACGGCAGCCGCAGGGTGAAGGAGGAACCTTCGCCAACAGTGGACTTCACCTGGATCGAACCGCCCATCAGGTCCAGCAGCCGCGAGGAAATTGCCAGCCCGAGCCCTGTGCCCTCAAAACTGCGGCTGGCAGAGCTTTCTGCCTGCTCGAAGGCGCGGAAAATCTGGGGCAGCTGGTCTTCGGCGATACCGATGCCAGTATCGGTGACGGTGATCTCCAGCAGGTAGCCGCCGGCCTCCTCGCTGCCGGTCACATCGATGCAGACATAGCCCTCCAGCGTGAATTTGACGGCGTTGCCCGCCACGTTGGTGACAACCTGCCGGATCCGCCCGACATCGCCCAAGAATCGTTCCGGCAGGGACGGATCATAGCGCAGGGTCAGCTCGACACCGTTTTCCGAGGCCTTCGGCGACAGCAGCGTGACCACATCCTCAATTGCGGTCTGGAGGTTGAAGGGGCCCCGCTCCAGCTCGACCTTGCCCGCCTCTATCTTGGAAAAATTGAGGATGTCGTTAATGATGGTGAGCAGCGCCGAACCCGATTTGGCAATGGTGCGGGCGTATTCCTTGCGGTCGCCCTCGAGACCGCTGTCAACCAGCAGCTCCGCCATGCCGATTACCCCGTTCATCGGCGTGCGGATCTCGTGGCTCATGTTCGCGAGAAACTCGGATTTCGCCCGGTTGGCGGCGTCGGCTGCCTCCCGCGCGTGTTCAAGCGCAAATTCGCGCTCGTCGCGTTCCGCAAAAGTGTCCTCCAGCACGCCAACAGAGAAGTTCAGCGCTTTGAATTCGCGCGAGGCATACCATGGCAAGGGTTCACGCGGGCTGCGCAGCCCGGTAATCGCATCCGACATCCGCCGGTGGATCATCTGCAGCGGCCGCAGCGCCAGCACATTCACCAGCAGCAGCACCAGTAGCGACAGCAGCAGCACCGCCACCATGGTCCAGACCGTGGCGCGGCGGGCCCGCCCTTCCACCAGCGCGGCGCCGTCCTCGGTCGACCATTGCACCAGCATGGTGCCGAAGACCGCGCCTTCCAGTTCGATCGGGCGTTCGTACATGACAAAATTGCCGGAGGGCGGCACCGCGGCAGCCTCGGCTTCCGCCAAGAGATCACCTGTGGGATTGCGGATCTGAATCGAAGCGATTTGCGGGTTGCGGCTCACCGCTTCGATCAGGCCGGTTTCCAGAACGGGCACGTCCTCGACGATGATCGCCTCGAGCATCAGCCCGCTGAGCAGCGACACGGTGAGCCGGGCCTGCTCCGCCAGCTGTTCTTCCAGCCGCTGCTCCTCCTGGTTGCGGGCGGCCTCGCCAACGGCGAAACCGACCACCCCGGCCGCAAGCAGCAGGGACACAACGATCTGGAAAAGAATGCCGCTACGTGTCATGCAATCGGGGACTCACTGTCAGAAGGCCAGGCTGCGGTCCATGGCGGTGCGGATGATGTCGTAGTCGCTGTCAGCTCCTTCCAGAAAACCGTTCTTGGCGATCCGGCGCACGAACTCCTCATTTTCCGAACTGAGCATGACCCGGCGCATCGCCTGCAGCACGTCTTCCGGCATGTCCGGCGCCGCGAGCCAGGGTTTGGTCACGTTGTCAAAGCTGGCGAGCACCCGCAGCGGCACGCCCTTGGCAACCAGCTTTTTGTAGGTGCTTTCCTTCAGGGCGCCGGCCGCGAACTTGCCCGCGCCAACCGCTTCGCCCACCAGGTCGTGGCGGCCGAGATAGGCATAGTCCCGCAGGTTAGCCCCGGAGATGCCGGCATCCAGAAGGTAGGACTGGGAGAGGTAGCGGCCGATGGTCGACAGCTCATCACCGAAGGCAAAACTGCCGCCCGCCAGTTCGGAGACCGATTGGAGCGGGCTGTCGCGGCGCACCACGATCACGCCCTTGAACCGCTTGGCGCCGTCCTTGGATTCCATCGCGATAATGCGGATCCCGGGGTTTTCCTCCATCACATGAACATAGGAGGCGGGCCCGAAGCGGGCGAAGTCGACCTCCCCGCTGGCCAGATGCTGGATGCCTTCGCCGTATTCCTTGGCCACCTTCATGCGGATCGAAACCGGCTCGCCTAGCTCCTCGCTCATCCGCTTGGCCAGAAACACCAGGAACGGCTGATACTTGCGCACTGTAGTGGTGGGCTTGTCCGCCGCGTAGGTGCCGAACACCAGTTCGGTCTCCGCCCGGCCGGCGCCAGGCAGAGCGGCGAGCAGCGCCGCGATCAAAACACCGCCGGCGTGCGCCCGCGATGCCAAGGTGACAAAACCGAAGATACCAGTAACTAAACTTAACCCTTTCACGGCTCTAGCCTCCTGACCAACACAGCCTTTGCCGGCCCTTCCGCGGCCAGCCCTCGTTACATGGCACAGTGACGAGAACACAACGTTAACAAGGCCGCAACTCGCAGAAAATTTTTACGGCTCTTTTACTCTACACGATCTATGTTAACCCTTCGGTAATAAATTTGTCCTCTTTGTGGAAAATTAGACATAAATCAAAATGACAGCAGAAGCGCACCCTACAGGAGCGAAAGTGACATTGCCCTCTCAGCCGCCGGCGCGGCCCAGATCCTCTTCTCGTTTTCGCCAAGTTGCTGCAGCGGCACTTGTTTTATCCGCAATACCGATGTCCGCCATGGCGATTCCCTCTCCGGAACTGGTGATCGGCTCGGTTTCCTCCCTGTCCCAGGTTCTGGCAGTAGGTGTCGCCATGGTTTCCGGCCTGGGCGCCGTGATCGCGGCGAAGCTGGGTTTTGCTCCCAAACCGGGCAAAACACCCGCACGCTACCCGGTGAAGCTGATTTTGATCCTCGTGCTCCTCGCACTCGCGCTTGCGGCGGGCAACTACTGGCAATACAGCACCCAGCGGACCGCAGAACAAATGCGGCTGCAGGCAACGCTTACCCGTCCGGCGCAGTTTGACGGCACAAAAATCAAAGATGCAAGCCTGAAGGAGACCAGTTTCTCGAAACAGGCAGGCCACCCGCTCGCAGTAACCACGGAGCAGGCCGCGGCGCTGATCGGTGACGGCAGCACCCTGTTCTATGACATCCGCGAAACCGCGGAAAACCGGATGGGCACGCTGCCCGGCGCCACCCATGTGCGGTTCCCCGACTTCCTGCAGTCCCAGCCGGTGCAGCCGGGCCAGAAAGTGGTGCTGTTCTGCCATAATGGCAACCGCAGCTCGGAGACCTGCGCCAAGCTCGCGGAAATGGGCATCGACTGCAGCTTCATCGCCGGCGGCATCGAGAAGTGGATCGTCGAGGGGCGGGATTTCTCCGACAAGGACGTGGAAACGCTCTCCGACCTGCGCGCCATCCCTGAGTATCCGGGCAAGGACGTGCTGCTGAGCACCGAGGACTTCAAATCGCTGCTTGGCACCGAGGAATTGCAGATCGTCGATACCCGCTATCCGGGAGACTTTGCCACCGGCCACCTGCCCGGCGCCGTCAACATTCCGATCCGCAAGATGACGACGGAAGCGCTGATGCAGCGGATCGCGGAGCTGGACCCGGACAAGCCGACAATCGCGGCCTGCTACGACCGCCGCAGCTGCTTCATGAGCCAGGTGCTCGGGCTGGAATTGACCGAGAAGGGCATCGACTTCCGCGGCCGCTACACGCTGCCCTGGGAGTATTTTGCCGCCCCCGCGCCGAAGCCGCATGTGCAGGACTGGCTGGCCGAGCAGCAAACAACCTTGTGGGATCAAGCGATTTCGGCGCTGGCGGCGGGCCTGCTTTGGGTGCATGAGCGCAGCCACATCCTGCTGGGCTTGCTGGCTCTGTCGCTGGCAACACGGCTTCTGGTGCTGCCGGTGGCGCTGAAATCCGAACGCGACCAGATCGTCACCAACGCCACCGCGGATGAGATGAAGGCCCTGAAGGCAAAGCTCGCCCATGATCCGGTGCGCAAAGCGCGCGCGGTGCAGGCGTTCTATGCCGACAAGGGCCTGACGCCAATGAAGAACCTCACCGCGCTTCTGTTCCTGCCGGTGATGATGCTGGGGGTTTCCGCCGCGCAGGAGGCGAGCGCAAGCTTGCAGACGCCCTTCCTGTGGATGGCTGACCTCGGCGCGCCGGATCCGCTGTTCGTCCTGCCGGCTCTGTTCTGCGCACTGGCGGCTGTATACCTGCTCTGGGCGGTGGCCAAGTCGCGGCGCCAGAAGCAGCTGTGGATGGGGCTCGGCCTGCCGGCGCTGTTTGCGATGGTATTCAGCCTTTCGGCGGCGGCGAATGCCTATCTTTGCTTCAGCCTGAGTCTCCTTCTGGTGCAGCGCGCCTATGTGACCGGCCTGCACCGCAAGCTGAGTGACGTGCTCGCATCGCGGGCCAAGAAACGCAAGCTGGCCAAGCTGCCGCGCGGCGTGATCCCGATGGGCTGCAGCGAGGAGCTGGCCGGCGCCGGCAACAAGGCCCTGCGCTTGTCGGTGATGAAGAATGCGGGCTTGCCGGTGCCGGGCGGGGTGATCCTGCGCGCCGATGCGATTGCGGATTATACCGCGATGAGCACCGCGCAAAAGGAAGACTTTGCGCTCCGCATCTTCCGTATGGCGGGCGGCAAGCCAGTGGCTGTGCGCAGCTCCGCCAGCAACGAGGATGGCGCCGGGCAGAGCTTCGCAGGCGTCTTTGACTCCGTGCTCGACGTCACCGGGGAGACCATGCGCTCGGCGTTGGACGAAGTGGTCGAAAGCTTCACATCCGCCCGCGCCGCCAGCTATGCGGGTGAAAGTGAAGGCGCTGGTCAGGGCAACATCGTAGTGCAGGAAATGGTGCCGGCGGAGTATGCCGGCGTCATGTTCACCCAGGACCCGATGGCGCCAGGCATGCGCATGATCGAATATGTCGAAGGCTGCGGCGAAGACCTTGTTTCCGGCCGCGTCACGCCCACCTCCCTGCGCTTTGGCCGCTATACCGGCCTGCCCGCTGCGGAGGACCAGGATCAGACCCTCGACATGGCGCCGCTGCTCGCGCTCGGCAAGCGCATCGAGGAGATTTTCGGCTGCCCGCAAGACGTGGAGTGGGCCTATGCCGAAGGGCGCTTCCAGATCGTGCAGAGCCGTGACATCACCACCCTCAGCCTTGGCAGCGACGCCGAGCGGGTCCGCCTGGCGGAATGGCGCGAGGTGCTGGACCGCTACGCCGACGCCGGCCCGGGCGATGTCATCCTGGAGCAGGACGAGATGTCCGAGGTCCTGCCCCGTCCCACCCCGCTCAGCTTCTCGCTGATGAGCGAACTGTGGGCTCCCGGCGGCAGCGTCGACCTTGCCTGCCGCGAACTCGGCGTGCCCTACGGTTTGCCGGAGGGGTGTGACGGCCACCTGGTTAACCTGTTCGGCAAGACTTATGCAGACGTCGGCCTGAAGCAGAAAATGACCCTGAAACTGAGCGCGGCCAAGGCAAAGCAGATGCGCAAGCAGGCGCGGCCGATGACCGCCCGGTTCCGCAGCAACGTGATCCCTGCGCTGAGGGACAAGCTGGCGATCTGGCAGGCGGTAGATTATGCCGCCCTGCCACAAGACAAGCTGGTGGAGACTATCGGCACGCTGAAGGAGATGTTCATCCGCGACATCTACCTGGAGGCCGAGAAGATCAACATCCTGGCCGGGTTCACTATGGGCGAGGCCAGCACCGCCGCGGCTGGAGATACGGCGCTGCGTGCTCACCTCATGCATGCCGAACTGCCCAATGCGCCCTCCAGCCTGCTGGCCTCTTGCCAAGGCAAGGACGCGATGGCCAAGGCAATGCGGCTGATGGGGCACCGGGCTATCTTTGACTATGAACTGAGCATTCCGCGCTACCGCGAGGCACCCGCGTTACTGGAACCCCTGCTGGAAGACAAACTGGTGCCGATCGGAGCGGTGCCTACTCCAGCCAATTTGCCCGAGGAACTCGACGACGCGATCGCCATCGCCATCGCCTTTCAGGACCTCAAGGAGCAGGCCAAACACGAGGCGCTGCGGGTGGTTGCGGAACTGCGCCGCGCGGTGCTGGCGCTGGGGGAGCAGAGCGGGCTGGGCGACCTGGTGTTCCAGCTCAGCTTTTCCGAAATGCTGGCGGGCGATTGGTGTGCCCCGGCTGAGCTGCGGGCTCTGGCCGAAGAGCGCGCGCGGACTGAGGCCCTGCGCAAACCCTCTGCCCCCTCCGGGGTCTCGCTCACCCTGCGCGACTGCGAGTTGCTCTCGCTCGGTGCTCAGGTGGAGGACGCGGACGGCGCCTTTGGCGGCACCTGCGTTGCGGGCAGCGGCCGCGTGACCGGGCGGGTATTCTGGATGGAAGACGAAAGCAGGATCGATCCTGCCGCTTTCGAGGACTTCCGGGATGGCGATATCCTGGTCTGCCGGATGATCAATCCTGCTTGGCTGCCGCACGTCCAGCGCTCCGGCGCCGTGCTGAGCGAAGTTGGCGGCTGGCTCAGCCACATGGCGATTGTTGCCCGGGAGAAGGACATTCTGATGCTGGTCGCCTGCAAAGGGCTGGACAGTCTTCGCCACGGCGCGACGGTGACGGTCGGAGAAGATGGCCTGATTGAACCGCAGGAGGAGAAGGGCCTCAGGGTGATCTCCGCGTGATTCCGGTATACGCAGCCGAAAGCACTTGTCCTCACAGTTAGCCAGCTGGCGCTTATCGGTTCTCAAAACGGCAGCTTCCGCCCGGCCGCAGGCCGGGCGGCGTCCGGTCCTCCCCCCGGGAAGCCGACTTGCAGTATCCCGCTGCACGACTCAGCGCTCTGCGCCGCAATCGCTGCCCCGCTCAAATTTCGCCCGCGTTCCGCACGCCCGGCAGGATCCGATGGCTGTTCCGGGAGGATAACATCCGTTCTGCCCTTGCCATTTTTCGGACGTCTGCTCTGATGCGCACATGGACCCGCATCTTGACCCCAAGCAGCCCGCCCGACTGATCCAGCACCTGAAGGCGCAGATGGACGCGCTGCCGCCCAAGTTGAAGGCGGCGGCGAAATACGTGATCGACAACCCCGGCGACTTCGGCCTCGATCCCGTGCGCACTTCAGCGCAAAAAACCGGCATCAGCGCCAACGGTTTCGTGCGCCTTGCCCAGCACCTCGGCTTTGACACATTCGAGGCCTTCCGCGCCCCCTTCCGCGCGGCGCTGACCACCCAGCGCGAGGCAGAGCTTGGCCAGGACTGGCTGGACCGCTTGGGCAGCGAAGGCCCGGCGGGGGCGCTGCAGGCGGCGGCGGCGCGCAACCAGCTCAACATCACCTCACGCTCGTTGCGGCTGATGACAGCGGCGCGCACCGAAGCGATTGTCGCCGCGCTCACCTCGGCGCGGCGCTGCTTTGTGACTGCGAGCCGATCCTCCTACGCGCTCGCCTACTATTTCCACTATGTCGGGCGAATGGCGCTGCCCGCCCTGGAATTGGTGCCGCGCCACATGGGCGCCGCGCTGGACGATCTTCTGGACATCGGCCCCGAGGACTGCCTGATCGCGCTGACCTTTGCCCCCTACTCCGCCGGCACGATCCAGGCGCTGCGGCTTGCCGCGGAGCGCGGCGCCAGGGTAATCCTGATTTCCGACAGCGAAGTGATCGCGCCGGGCATCCGCTGCGATCACGTGCTGGCGGTGGCGGCGAATTCGCTGCATCCTTTCGGCGCGATCGGCGGGGCGATGGCGGTGCTGGAATGCTTGCTGACCCATCTGATCGAGGCAGGCGGGGATGAGGCCCGCCGCCGCATCGCCGCATATGACGCGCTACGCCAGGACAGCGGCGCATATTGGAGCGGCCCCAAGCTTCCGCGGGTAGGCGGATAGCTCAGGGCGCCAAATCCAGGCGCAGCCGCGCGCCCGGCTCCGCGTCTCGGCGACCGCGTCAGCCATCCCCCTCGACGTGCAGGTTCTTTGCCTCGTATTCGGCTCGGGTGGCGCGCTTGTGATCCCCTGCCAGCCGTACCGCAGCCAGCGCACGGTCGATATAGATCTCCGAGCGCATCGGCCAATCAAGGGACTCGCTGAACATTCCGGGCATCAGGTCGTAACCGGGGTTTTCCCCCTTCAATGTCCGCATCCAAAGGTGGGAACCGCATTTGCCGCAGAAGGCGCGTTCGGCAAACTCGCTCGACTTATAAAGTGTCACCGGCCCTTCTACTGTCACCGCTTCGCCCTCGGCCTCGAAACAGAGAAAAAGCCCCCCGGTCCACCGCTGGCACATGCGGCAGTGGCAGGCCCCCGGCCGCGGATCATGCGCACCTTGGACGCGGATTGTCACGCTGCCGCAAAGACAGCGGCCTTCAAGAACGTCGCTCATTTTCCTTCCCTCTCTGCCCGGCGTCGATGCCGGCACCACTCAGCCTAGCGCAAGGGTGCAGCCAAGAAAGGGCGTTTGCGGATAGCACGCGGCACCTCTACTGCCGCGGCGCCTCACCGCGGTCATAATCTGGCACTTTGCCCGCCATCACAGCCGCAGGTCCGACTCTTCGGCCGCCAACACATACTTCAGGTCATAGAGCACTGCGCCTTCCAACCCGAACCCGCGGATGGTTTCCGCGCCCATCTGCCGGAATTCATCGTGCGCCACTGCCAGAACCACCCCGGCATAGGCCCCCTGCCCCGGCTCTGCCGTCAGAGGCAGCCCGTACTCTGCTTGAGCCGCGGCCGGATCGGCGAGGGGATCGTGCACATCGACAATAAGCCCGTAGTCCTCAAGCCCGCGCACGACGTCGATTACGCGGGTATTGCGCAGATCGGGGCAGTTCTCCTTGAACGTCAGGCCCATCACCAGCACGCGTGCGCTCTGAAGCGCCAGCCCGCGCTTCAGCATCCCCTTTACCATCTCTCCGGCCACATAGGCGCCCATGCCGTCGTTAAGCCGCCGCCCGGCCAGAAGAATCTCCGGGTGATAGCCCAGCTGCTCAGCCTTATGAGTAAGGTAATAGGGGTCGACTCCGATGCAGTGCCCGCCGACCAGCCCGGGCCGGAACGGCAGGAAGTTCCACTTGGTGCCCGCCGCGCGCAGCACAGCCTCGGTGTCCAGCCCCATGCGGTTGAAGATTTTTGCAAGCTCGTTGACCAGCGCGATGTTGATGTCGCGCTGGCTGTTCTCGATCACCTTCGCCGCCTCGGCCACACGGATGCTCTCGGCCTTGTGGGTGCCGGCCGCCACCACTTCGCGGTAGAGTGCATCAACCCGTTCCGCCGTTTCAGGTGTCGAGCCAGAGGTGATCTTCACGATATCCTTCAACCGACGCGACTTGTCGCCGGGGTTGATCCGCTCGGGGCTGTAGCCAACAAAGAAGTCGCGGTTGAAGGTGAGCCCGGAGCGCGCCTCCAGCACCGGCACGCAGTCTTCCTCCGTGGCGCCGGGGTAGACCGTGGATTCGTAGATCACCAGGTCACCCGGCTTCAGCGCGTCTCCGACGATCTCCGAAGCCGAGACCAGCGGCGCGAGATCCGGGCGGTGGTTGGCATCGACGGGCGTTGGGACGGTGACGATGTAGATGCTGCAACCGGCGATCTCCTCCGGGTCGAAGGTAAATCTCAGATGCCGAGCCGCGGCCAGTTCTTCAGCGCCGAGCTCCCGGGTGCGATCCTGGCCCGCACGCAATTCCGCGACCCGATCCGGGCTGATGTCGTAGCCCACCACAGGGCGGTGCTGCCCGAAGGCCGCCGCCAGCGGCAGCCCGACATAGCCAAGGCCGATGATGCAAATCCGTTCCTGTGCGCGGCTCATCCGGGCTGCTCCTGTTCCTTCCGAGGGCAAACCCCCGCAGTGGCTAATAAATCCTTGGCGCCCGCGGATTCAACCCGTGCCGGCTAGGCCACCACCACCACGGCAGAGACATCCGGGTCCACGTCGCGGCAGGCGGCCAGCAGGCGCTGGGTCAGATGCGCGGCGACGTAATTGGCATGGAAACGGCTCGGCGCCTTCAGCGTCAGCCGCCCCCCTGCCCTGCTGTCGCGCGCAAGCCCCTGGATCCACGAAGCATAGTTGGCCGGGTCTTCCGCGTGCAGCACGGCCTTCGCCAGGCTCCACTCGCTGCCATCGGAGACATCTGGCGCTGCCGGTGTGGTTCCGGGGCGCAGCGGGACCACATTGGGTGCGGGCTCCTCGGCGCCTTGCATCCGGTGCTGAAAATCGGGGCCCACTGCACTCCAGGACGGCTGCGTATCGTTGAGGAGACGGTCGATATCAATGCCATATTCGGTCACTCGTCCCCGCGCGCCCTGGCGCTTGACGATGAGCCAGCCGCGGCCGCGCAGCTTTGCCATCTCGCGTTTCACCGTGCGCTCGTCCACGTGCCAGAGCCGGGCGATCTCGCGCTGGCCGACCGCCAGTTCGTCGCGCTGCCAGTTGTAGCGGGCGGTGAGCAGAGTAAGAAAGCGCAGCACCAGCTTCTCGGCCGGCTTGCCTTCGGCCAGCGCATAAGCCCCCAGCGCGGTGAGGATATCGTATTTCAGCGCTGACGCATTGCGTCCCGCAGGCCGTCTGGCAAGCATTGCCGTCCCCGTTTCTGCCTCCCCTGCCCTGCCGGGCTGGAGTATGCTGCCTCAGTCTCCCCGGTTCTGGTTTGCCGGGATTTGCGTTGGCCGGTCTGGGACCGAACTCAACGCTATTCGAATTGTGTATCCGATTTGCGTCCGGACTGACGATTCTGTCAAGCGCTGGGTTCAATTCATTTCAAACCCAATCCCTTTTTCGAATGAAAAATTGGTATCAATGGTATTGGAGGACATTCAGGCTGTCCCCCAATTGCCCGGAAATGTCCCCCAATTAGCAGTAGTTCACCGCCGGGTGTCCCCCTAGATCTGGCTATATCAGCGTCCGGTCAGCGCTGTGCGCCGCTCGATCCTTTGTCACGGAGCCGAATCGCGGATCCCCTTGATTCCCGGGGTTTTGCGCCCCTGTGTCCCCGCGGGGACAGGACGTTCTTTCCCACGATATTAGGTTTTGCGTTTTTTGCAAATTCCGCGTAGATGGATTTCGAGGCCGTATTTGCGTCCGCTGGCCGGGCGCTGCCAAGAACAAAAGACACCGTATAAATATACGCGCAGACCGAGGAGCAGTGATGTTTACCCATGAAGACCTGTCCAAGATGCAGGCGCAATCGCTCAAGATGCAGAGTTGGATCCGCCAGCAGACTTTCTCGCCCGAAATGGAAAAGACGCTGCGACGCTTCTCCTCCTGGGAGGTCGCCGAGCTGATCTTCCGCGTCAACCAGTCAACCCTGCGCGGCCGGCTCTCCACTGATCCCTCGCTGCCGCAGGGCCATGTGGAGGAAGACGGCCGCCAGCGCTGGTATTCGCTGGACGAGATCAACGAGCTGCGCCGCCGCATCAAGATCAACCGCAAATCCCTGCTGCCGAAACGCCCCGCCAACAAGCGCGCACTGAGAGTGGCGATCTCCAACTTCAAAGGCGGCGCCGGCAAGTCGACCGTGGCGCTGCACTTCGCCCATGCCGCGGCCCTCGACGGCTACCGGGTGCTCTGTGTCGACTTCGATCCGCAGGCAACGCTGTCGCACTCGATGGGCCTCAGCGACGTGACGGAGGATTACACCGTGTGGGGCATCATGGCACGTGACTTGGTGAGGGAGACGGAGCGGATGAATGCCGGGCTGCGCGGCGCGGAATCCGGCGCCGCCCTGCCTCAACGCCAGCTGCCCGAAGCCATCACCGGCATGGGACTACAGGATCTGCGGGTGAGCGACTTCGTGAAATCCACTTCCTGGCCTACCATCGATCTGATTCCAAGCTGTGCGAACGCCGCCTTTGTTGAGTTTGCCTCCGCCCAGTACCGGCACCTGAACCCGGAGTGGTCTTTCTTCGCTGCAGTCTCCCGCTACCTCGACCAGCTGCCGGCGGAAGACTATGACCTGATGATCTTCGATTGCCCGCCCGCTATCGGCTACCAGTCGATGAACGCGGTCTTTGCCGCCGATATGCTCTATATCCCCTCTGGCCCAGGTTACTGGGAATACGACTCCACAACCTCCTTCATCGGCCAGCTCTCCGAAGCGCTGGAGGATCTCTCCGCTTTCAACGGCGTTGTCCCCGCGGGGACATTCGCGCTGCCCAAGGTCTTCCAGGACGTCCGCTTCCTGCTCACGCGCTACGAGTCCGGCAACGACCTGCACCGGGCAATGCGCTCGGCCTTTATGAAGGTCTTCGAAGGCAGGATGACCGAGCACCCGATCGAGATGACCCGAGCGGTGGAGCAATCCGGCCGCTTCCTCAGCTCGATTTACGAGATCGACTACCGCGATATGACACGGGAAACCTGGCGGCGGGCGCGGGCTTCCTTCGACCAGGCGTATGACGAGTTCAAGGCCTACGCGCTCGAAGCTTGGGACAATCTGGAGGATGAGGCATGAGGAAGCGCAGGGTCTTCGACGTTAACTTCCCCGCTGATCCCGCTCCTGTCCCTGCGGGGACAAAGACGCCGGAAGCGGAAGAGAAACCAGGCGAGAGCCGCCGCGGCCCGATGGCCACAGCGATTTCGGAAAATGCCGGCGCCCTGCGCGCCCGGGCCCAAGCCGAGCAGAACATCCGTGCCGAGAACGACCGGCTGGCGCATGAGTTCGTGCGGCTGAAAAAGCTGGGGCTGGTGGTCGATCGCATCCCGCTCGGCAAGATATCGATGGAGAAGCTCATCCGCGACCGTTCTGCCACCCGTGATCCGGACCTGGAAGAGCTGAAGGAGTCGATCAAGGCGGTTGGCCTCTCCAATCCGATCCGGGTCGAGGAGACGGAGACCGGCTATGAGCTGGTACAGGGGTTCCGCCGCTTTCAGGCTTACCGCGAGCTGCACGAGGAAACCGGCGATGAGCGCTATGCCGAGATCCCGGCCGGCCTCGTGGCGCGCGGGGAAACTCTGCAGGGGCTATACCGGCGTATGGTCGATGAAAACCTGGTTCGGCGCGACATTTCTTTTGCCGAAATGGCCCAGCTGGCTCTGAACTACGCCTTGGACGAAGCCACCGGCGCAGAGGATGTGGAAGCAGCGGTGAACGTGCTCTACGCGTCCGCCGGGCGGCAGAAGCGGGTCTATATCAGGCATTTTGCCACGGTTCTGGAGGCTACCCAGGGGTTGCTTACCTTTTCCGAAACGATCCCGCGGGCACTGGGGTTGGAGGTGCGCAAGCGCCTAAGCGAAAACGAGGCCGCGGCTGAAACACTACGGATGATGCTGGAGCGCGAGCGTCCGGCCACGGCCGAGGCCGAACTGGCGCTTTTGCGGCGCTTTGCCGATGACCGCCCTGGACCCGCCGTCAAACCGGCCGGGGTGCCCCGGCCGGGTGTCGCGAAAACCACGCTTCGCTGCACTGTCCCCGCGGGGACAGTCCGCTGCCAGGCCCGCGACGGCAAGATCGAGATGGCGATGGACCGGGACTTTTCGGAGATCGAACGGCACAAACTGGAAGACGCGATCGCCGCATTCTTCCGTGCCCTGGAAGAAGATTGAGGCCGGTACGCCGGTGTGCGAAGACGATGGCCCGGCAGGTGCGCCGGGCCTTTTCATACTGGGTCTATCCCGTCGGGACGCCCGGTGGAATGTTGTTAGCTCCGGCCGGGTTCAGTTGAGCACGCGGGAGGCGATTCAGTCTGGTCGTCCACAATTTGAATGCCTCCTTGCTTTCCAGGTCGGCGCCGCTGTCGGCTGATACCTCACAACCTGCTTCAGAATATCCGTGACACGCTGTTGAGCTGACGGGCGCGGGAGAGAAGGTGAAGTTCATACCGCGTGAGAGGTTGCCGACGCGTCCGGCGCAGGAAGCACGGTGGAATGCCGCCACCGCGGCGGAGTTCCACGCCCGGGCCTCCGTTTGCACAGCGAACGCCCCTTCTGTCCCCGCGGGGACGGCCCTGGTTCCGGCACCTTGTCGGGGCAGGCGTGCTTCCGGCCGACCGGCCCGACTTCGGTGAATGGTTCCTTGGTGATCGTCCTGGGCCATTTCCTATCCCCGAATTCGGGCTGAAGTCCGCTAGACTGAGGAGGATCCGCCGCGCCGAACGCGGTCGCGTCCGAAACCGCGGTACTATAACGGGACCGCTTAGACCGGCACAGGTTCCGCCCAAGGGAGGGCCCTGCCGGCGGGTGAAGGGCCATGCTGCGTTGCAGCAAAGCCCCCAAGTTCCGCAACTGGCTCACCGAACGCGAATCTGTCCGGCGCCTACGCTGCTTGCGGTGTAGTACGAAGCCAGTTTAGCGCCGATTCCGACACGGGTAGACTCGCGGAACCTGGGCCGGAGCGGCTCGATTTCGCGAGGCTACCCGTGATGATTGAGGGAAGGCGGCCCGCACCATCTGCCGGCTTCAGGCGCCAGCGGCCAGCCAACTGTCCGAAGGGAAATCGCTGCGGGGCAGGGGGGACGAGCGGGGGAGACGTGCGGGAGGAGGAATGGCGGAGATGCGCAGTAAGAGAATAACCGACCGATACCGGGGAGATCTTTGCCAGTTGGCAATTTTGGTCATGACGCCGTTACGAATCTCGAAATTCGGGGCCCGCCTCGTCTATCGCCCGCGGTCTGGCAGGCCCACGGCCTGAGATCACGAATACCGCAGGCCACGCCCAATAACATCCCTGTTAAGGGGGAGCGTCGGCACGTTTAGGCCGCCGGGCATTCCAAAGAGCGCGCGAGCGGCCGGCTGCCGCCGTCATGCATGTCGCGTCCTGCCAAACCTTCGCCCCAACAAGGCGCAGGTTATGACAGCTTCAGGTCCGGTCTGCCAGAGCGTGAGAGGGGTGGGCCGGTCTGCGGACCAGCGGCAAGCAGCACAAGACGCAAGCTGCTTGTCTATGGACAGCACCGCGCAGGCGTGCGCGGTGCCGAAAGTTCACGCGCCCGCCATGCTGCTGGCGGACTGCAGCCGTTCGCGCAGCTTTTCAAGCGTAACCCCGCCAGCGGCAGCGGGAAGGTCGGCAGGCCCCTCTTGGTCGACCTGATCCTGGACTCGTTCGAAAAATCCGGACAAGCCCGCCAGTGTCTGAATCACCAGGTCGAAGTCCTGCAGGGCGCGCAGTTCCTGGCTGGTGGGGGCGGTGCCGCGCTCCAGTACGTCCAGGACAACATCCTCCAGCGCCTGGATCTGCGTGCGCAGCTGCCGCATTTCCCACGCCGACGCGGCGCAGAGTTCGCTGAGAGCTTTTCCGGGGCGCTCCATAATTAAAGCCGCCCGACGACTTGTTCGATCGCCTGTTTCATTGTCGCCACGGTGAAGGGCTTGCGGATGATGTTGTTCAGGCCCAGCTTCTTGCCAACCTCGATGATTTCAGGTGTCGGCTTGCCGGTCACCAGGATGAAGCCGACCCGCTGGGTGACCTGATGGCCGCGCAGCGCCTGAAGCAGGCCGAGACCGTCCATGCCCGGCATGTTATAGTCGGACAAAACCAGGTGCACTGGGGTTGCGGCCAGTTTCTGAAACGCCGACTGGCCGTTGTTTTCCACCATGTAATTCTTGATTCCGATCTCATCCAGGCACTGGGTGAGAATGCCGCGGCTTGTCGACATGTCATCCACAACCATGACACGGAGAGAGTCTTTCAAGCTCATTTTATTTTCCTTCTGCTCAGCTTGCATGCCCGCCCGGGGAGCTCCGGCCGGGATGTGCGTTGATGTAGGTTGTGATCCCGGCCGTCTTCAGGCTTTGTGCTGCGGGGCCCGACATCCGTTCGGAGTGGCCGATGAAGATGTAACCGCCTGGGTTCAGGGATTTCTGGAAGGCCTGCCAGACCTTCTGCTGGGTCGGATTGTCGAAATAGATAGCCACGTTGCGGCAGAAAATGGCGTCGAACTTTCCTTTGAACGGGAATGGCTCGATCAGGTTGAGCACACCGAAGGTAATCAGCTTGCGCAGGCTTTCCGGGAAGCGGCCGTCTTTGTCGCGCGCGGGCAGCAGTTTGCGGTAGGCGGGGTCGATCTGTGCGAGCTCGTCTTCGGGGTATTTCGCGGCCTGGGCCCTGCGCACCACAACCGGGTCGATGTCTGTGCCGAGGATCTTGAAGTCAAGCTTTGCCGCTTCCGGACAGAGGTCAAGCACGATCATCGCGATCGAATACGGCTCCTGCCCGTTGGAGCAGCCCGCCGACCACAGCCGCACCCGTCCGCCGCGCCGCGCCTGTTCGATCAGAGGCGGCAACACGTCGTTGCGCAGCGTCTCGAAGTGGTGCGGCTCCCGGAAGAAGTGGGTCACATTCGTCGTCAGCAGCGACAGCAGTCCGCTGCGCTCCTCCTCCGCGTTCGGCCCGTCGAGGCTTTTCAAATACTCCTTGAAATCCGTGATGTTGCGCTGCCGGAGCTTGCGCGCCAGCCGCGAGGAAACCAGCGGCTTCTTGCTTTTCGCCATCGCCAGGCCGAAGTGCCGGTGCGCGTACTGCGCAATGGACTCGAATTCCTGGTCGGACAGCGAAAAGCCGTCTGCCTGGGGAGCGATGGGGCCCTCTACGCTCACAGCATCACCTGCTCCGGAGCCGAGATCACCGCATCAAGGTTGATGATGCGCACCATGGTGTCATCGTGCGATATGATGCCCTGGATGTATTCCATGGTGTTGCGGCTGTCGACTGGCGGGGTTTCCTGGATGTCGCCCGGGTTGATCGAGATAATCTCGGACACCGATTCCGCCAGCAAGCCCACCGGCTTGCCGTGCACCGATACCACGATCACCACGTTCCGCTCGCTGGCCTCAGTCTGTTCCAGCCCGAAGCGCGCCGAGAGGTCGTATATCGGGATCACCGCGCCGCGCAGGTTCATCACCCCCAGCACATCGGCAGGAGCATGGGGCAGGATGGTCACAGGCGACCAGCGGCGGATTTCGCGGATTTGGGTGATCTTCAGGCAGAACGCCTGACCCGCTACCGTGAAGCTGACAAACTCGCTTTGTTCGGCGTGTTTGACTTCGTGATCAGTCTGTTTAACTTCAGCTTGCGATTGCATTGCTCATTCTCCGCTCGGTGTCAAAGGCGGCTGCCGTAGGCGACGCCGCAATGATGCTCTCCGGGTCTAGGATCATGGCAATCTTGCCATCCCCCAGGATGGTGGCCGCCGCGACCCCGGGGATCTCGCCGCAGACGCCGTCGAGGCTCTTGATGACCACTTGGCGCTGGTCATGGATGTCATCCACCGCCAAGGCGCAGCGCTGGCCGGTTTCGGTTTCCACCAGGAGGTAGACTCCGCCCTGGCGGCCGCTTTCGCGGTAAAGGCCAAGCGCGCCGGCCACATCGCAGATCGGCACGAAATTGCCGCGGATCGACAACAGGGTGCCGTCGGCGCCCAGGCTGTTAATCATGTCGTCGCTTCCGCGCATCGTCTCCACGATCGAGGTGATCGGCACCACCATGGTCTGATCGGCCACCGACACCACCATGCCGTCCATCACCGCCAGGGTCAGGGGCAGGATGATGGTGAAGGTCGACCCCTTGCCGGGGTTCGAGGTGATGTTGATGCGGCCGCCGAGACCGGTCACCGCGTTTTTCACCACGTCCATGCCGACACCGCGGCCGGAGAGGTTTGAAACCTCCTTGGCGGTCGAGAAACCGGGCAAGAACAGGAGGTTGTCGATCTCGTTGTCGGTGAGCTCGGCATTCTCCGGAATCAGCCCCTTCTCGATGGCGATTTCCTTCACCTTCTGGCGATTCACACCGGCGCCGTCGTCCTTGATTTCGATGCAGACGCTGCCGGAGCGGTGCGAGGCCGTGAGGCGGATCTCGCCGGTGGTGGGCTTGCCCGCTTCGGCGCGGCCTTCGGGTTTCTCGATGCCGTGGTCGACCGCGTTGCGCAGGATGTGCGTCAGCGGGTCGGACAGCCGTTCGATCACCGTTTTGTCGACCTCGGTCGCTTCGCCTTCGGTTATCAGCTTCGCGGTCTTGCCGGTTGCCGCCGACGCTTCGCGCACGATGCGAGCCATGCGCTGGAACAGCGGTTTCACCGGCTGCGCGCGGATCGACATCACGCCTTCCTGAATGTCGCGGGCAAGATTCTTGAACCCCTCCAGCTCCGTTTCGACATCCCTGGTGTCGGAGACGTTGAGGTTGGCGATCTGCTGCGCCAGCATCGAATGGTTGATGATAAGTTCCCCGACCGCGTTAATCAGCCGGTCCACTCGCTCGAGCTCGACGCGCAGAGTAGGCTTGGGACCGCGCTGCTCCTGGCGGCCGCCTTCGGCCTTCTGGCCTGCGGCTTTGTCAGCGCTCTTGTCACCGGCCACGACCGGAGCCGGGGCGGCGTCGGGTTCTGCTGCGGGGGCCGGCGGGTCAAAAGGGGCGGCGAGCGTGTCTCCGCTGC
The DNA here is from genome assembly GCF_048820895.1 of Cribrihabitans neustonicus. Taxonomy (NCBI): domain Bacteria; kingdom Pseudomonadati; phylum Pseudomonadota; class Alphaproteobacteria; order Rhodobacterales; family Paracoccaceae; genus Cribrihabitans; species Cribrihabitans neustonicus. Next base: position 17,335 of record NZ_JBMERQ010000014.1, on the reverse strand, counting down.
TCTCGTCCGGTGTGCCGAACATCGCATCCAGCGCGGCAATGGCATTGGCTTCCGCCTCGGCATCGCCGTCGCCTTCGATGGACAGCTCGCAGAGGCCTTCGACAAATTCGAAAACCGCCTCGACCACGGACCGCGGCTCGGAGGTGACCAGAACAAGATTCCAGGCCAGGTAGCTTTCGCCCTGATCCATCGCATCAAAACCCGGCAATTCGGATTCGTCGAGTTCCACAGTCAGCTTGCCCATTTCCTGCAGCGCCTGGAACAGGAAGAAGGGTTCGTTGCCGGTGCCGTACATCTCCTTCAGGGGATGGAAGCGAATCCGGTAGGTTTCTTCCTTGGGCGCGGCCGGGCCGCCGAGATCGGGCAGATCGACCGGGCCGCCGAGGCCCATCGGCTCGAACGTAAGATCTTCCTCCTCCTCGGGTATATACTCGTCCAAGGCCTCGAGCAGCACGTCGTGATGCGCCTCGTCAATCTGGCCGCCGTCGCGCGCCACTTCAACCAGCGCGGACAGGTGGTCGCTGGCGCGCAGCAGCAGCTGGATCAGTTTCTCGTCGAGATCCAGCCGGTTCGAGCGCACCTCGTCGAAGACGGTTTCGAACCGGTGTGCAAAAGCTACCAGATCATCCAGGCCAAATGCCCCCGCGCCACCCTTGATCGAGTGCACAGCACGGAAGATCGCATTGACCACCTCGGGGTTGTGATCGCCTCCTTCGATGGCGGTCAAACCCTCATCCGTTGCTTCAAGGAGCTCTTCGCACTCCTCGAAGAAGGTATCCTGAATCGACCCCGACATCTCAGGCCGCGGCTCCGGTGACCCGCTTCAGCGCGAAGATCAGCGAAGCGTCGTCGAAAGGTTTGGTGATCCATCCGGTGGCGCCGGCGTTGCGGGCGCGGGCCTTCATCTCCGGCGCGCTTTCGGTCGTCAGAACGAGGATCGGCACCTTGGAGTTGATGCCGTCGCCGCGCAGCTCTTCGATCACGCCGAAGCCGTCGAGGTTGGGCATGTTGATGTCAGTTATCACCACATCGGGGGCCACGTCGGGGTACATGTCCACACCCTCACGGCCGTCCACGGCGCAGTGATATTCGAACCCGGCTTCCTCCAGGGTCGCGGCGAGCAGATTCCGGATCGTGCGGGAATCGTCGATTGCCAGGACTTTGGTCTTCATGCTGTATCCTCGTCTTCAAATCGGTTTGGCTCCAGCCCCAGAAGGTTCAGGGACTTGCGGCAGGATTCGGTCACATTGGTGACCGCAAACCCCACCCCCTCGGACCGCCATTGCTGTTCCGCGCCAAGCAGCAGCTGCAGGCAGCGCGAGGGCATGACCGCGGTGTTTTTGCAGTTGATTTCGACCGGCTGGGTGCGGGCCCCCTGCAGGAAGGCGATCAGCGGATCGAGATCCGCGAAAGCATTCGGCAAATCCAAAAGGTGATGTTGCGTTTCCGTGCTCATGTTCGGCGATTCGCACCCCCGTTGTCGGCGATCAGTTCGAGTTCGATGCTCAAATACTTAGGGCCCGGGCCTTAATATTTGATTGCCGCCAAAGCCTGCCTGGATGCATTTATAAGGAGGCCGCGGAGCGAAAGCCGCACGCCAAACGCTGCCAATTTTAGATGTTTCGGGCCGGGTCCGCGAAACCGCCCGTCCGTGCTCCCGGCGATCGCGCCCCTGGGGCGGCTGCCACTCCGTTTTCCGGCAAAAGGCGGCAAAATCCATACCTCGTAAGCGGCAAATTAACCCCTGCAAGGCCATCGTCGTGGCCATTGATTTTGCGGAAGCCTAGACCGCAATCCCTCAGGAGGACGGAATGAAAGCGCTTAATTCGCTTAAGCTGGCACATAAGCTGCCATTGTTCGTGGTTGGGTTCGGCGTGCTGCTGACGGTGATTCTGGTCACCATCGCCACCACCAGTTTCCAGCGCAGCGCGGTGGAAAACGCCGAAAGCCAATTTAACTCGATGGTTGCTGACCGGAGATACTCGGTCCAGAAGCTGCTGGATGGCATCCATGCCGATGTGCAGACCCTGGCGGCCGTGCCCTCGACCGCCACGGCGGTCGAATGGCTCACGATGACCTGGAACGGGCTGGATGGCGACCCCGGCGTGGTGCTGCGCAAGGCCTACATTGACGACAACCCGAACCCCGCTGGACAGAAACATCTGCTCGCACGGGCGGCAGGCGAGTCTCCGTATCATATGCATCACGAGAGCTTTCACCCGGCCTACAAGACGCTGATCGAGACCAAGGGCTACTATGATGCCTTCCTGATTAACCTCGCGGGGGACGTGGTCTATTCGGTCTTCAAGGAGAGCGACTTTGGCACAAATATGTACAGCGGCCCCTACAAAGATACCGGACTGGGCGCCGTCTACCGTCAGGCCGTCGAAGGCGGCCGGGGAGAGGTTTTCTTCGCCGATCTCAGCCCTTACGCGCCGAGCAATGGCGCCGCGGCCGGTTTTGCGGCCGCGCCGATCGTGAATGACGCCAACCTGACCGTTGGCGTGCTTGCCGTGCAGCTGCCGGTCGAGCTTCTGGCCAATATCGTCAACAACGCTGACGGACTCGGAGAGACCACCCAGATTTACATTGCGGGTCCCGATCTCCTTGCGCGCACACCGGCGCGCGAGGAAGGCGGCTTCGAGGTGCTGGCGCCGCTGCCGGATACGGAGCAGGTTGTGAATGCTTTCGATGGCAAGTCCCACATGCTGCAGCAGGCCGAAGGGTTAAACGGACAGAGCGTGCTGGCATACTCGGCGCCGCTCAAAACCGAATTTGCCAATTGGGCCATCATCGCCGAGCAGGACTGGGACGAGCTGATGGCTCCGGTGGCACAGGACCGGAACCTGCTGCTTGCGGTCTCAGTCTTCTGCGCCGCGGCGATGTCGCTCCTAGGCTGGCTGTTTGCCCGCTCGGTTACCCGGCCGATCGACCGCATCTGCACCGATATGGAAGCGGTGTCCTCGGGCAATCTTGACACCGAGATCACTGCGGCCAGCCGTTCGGACGAGATCGGCAAGATCGGCAAGACGCTGGTCAGCATGCAAGCCGACCTTCAACAGGCCCGTGAAGCCGAGGAGGCCCGGGCGGCACAGCAGCGCGAGCAGCAGAAAGTCGTGGAGAGCCTGTCTGCCGGACTTGTCCGGCTGGCCGCGGGTGATTTCTCGGAAACGATCCGGGAGACTTTCTCTGACGATCACGAGCAGCTGCGGCATGATTTTAACCGCACGGTTGAAACCCTGAATGGTACCGTGGTGCAGGTGGTCGAGGCGGCGGGCAGCATCCGCAATGGCGCTGCCGAAATCAGTCAGGCCTCGGACAACCTTTCTAATCGTACTGAAAGCCAGGCAGCGACGCTGGAGGAAACCGCAGCTGCATTGGATGAGCTGACTGCGAGCGTCAGATCCGCCGCGGAGGGCGCGCGTTCCGTGGAAACCACCATGGGTGAAGCCAAGGCCGAGGCCGAGGCAAGCGGAGAGGTGGTCCGAAACGCCGTCGCGGCAATGACCGAGATCGAGCAATCCTCGAAGCATATTTCTCAGATCATCAGCGTGATTGATGATATCGCTTTCCAGACCAACCTGCTGGCGCTGAACGCTGGTGTGGAGGCCGCGCGTGCAGGCGAAGCGGGCAAGGGTTTTGCCGTGGTCGCGAGCGAGGTGCGGGCTCTGGCACAACGCTCGTCGGACGCGGCAATGGAAATAAAGACCCTGATTGGCGACAGTTCGAAGCAGGTCGAACGCGGTGTCGATCTCGTCGGCAAGACTGGCGAAGCGCTGCAAAGCATCGTCGCCCAGGTCAGCCATATCTCGCAACTGGTTTCCGGGATCGCCGAAGGCGCCGCCGAACAATCTACCGGCCTGGGAGAGATTAACACAGGGATGTCGCAACTCGATCAGGTCACCCAGCAGAACGCGGCGATGGTGGAACAGTCCACCGCGGCCGGGCACATGCTGAACAGCGATGCTGCCAAACTGGCCGAGCTGGTGGCCCATTTCCGTATCAGCGGCAGTAGATCCTCGGGCTCCGCTCCGGACGCCAAACCCAAAGCGCAGGATGGCCCGGCGCCGGCTGCCCCCACCGCCCATGGCGGGGACAGCTGGGAAATCGAAGCCAGCCCTGCGCCTGCCGCCGCGGTTGCCGCCAGGGGCAATGCCGCCCGCGAACTCTGGCAGGACTTTTGACGAAAGCCGGGAGGCGCCGCCGCTTAGTGGCGCCTCCCAGACTCTGGCAACCTGCGCAGGTCACACATCCCGCGCACAGCAGTAATTGGGGAACCCATTGTCTTCTCACAGCCTATTGATCATTACCACTGACCGGAACTTTGCCCGGTCGCTGCAGACCCACATGGAAGCTGCCAACCCTGGCATGAAGGTCTTCCTGGCCAATAACCTTATGATGGCCTACAATCAGGCCGAGGCGGGCCAGCCGGACTTCGCCTTTGTTGAGGACGGATTCACCAAGCTGCCCGAATTCGAAATGATGATGGCGCTGTTTTCCGCCATGGACACTCGTTGGGTGTCGGTGATGGATGATCTCGCCGCGACGCCTGCGCGGAAATCCTCACCGCTCCTGAACAGGGGCGCGGGTCTTTTCGAACTGACGAAATCGGCGCACCCGCGGGAGTTTGCGCAGTACTTCGACATGATGGTCAGGGCGCCGCGCCGCGGGCACAGCCCCGCCGGCACCCCCGCTGCGGGCGCCGGCACGGCAGCACAGACCTTCAAAAAGCTGATACTGATCGGGTCCTCGACCGGCGGCGTCGAAGCTTTGCGCAGCGTTCTCGTCGGCTTTCCCTTCGACTGTCCGCCGACACTGATCGTGCAGCACACCGGGCGCAATTTCGGCCAGGGGCTGGTCTCGCTTCTGGACAGGATTTGCCCAGCCAAGGTGCGTACGGCGGAGGACGGGATGAAGCTGGAGCCAGGCCACGTCTATGTCGCCGCGGGCCAGCGCCGCCACTTGGGGCTTTCCAGCCGCAAGCCACTCAGCCTGCGGATGAAAGAAGGTCCGGCAATTTCTGGTCATACGCCTTCTGTTGACGCTCTGTTCACTTCTGCCGTGCCATATGGAAAGGACATCGTCGCCGCCATCCTCACCGGGATGGGACAGGACGGAGCCCGGGGGCTACTGGAGCTTCGCAAGGCCGGGGCAACCACCTTTGCCCAGGACGAGAAGTCCTCGGTTGTCTACGGTATGCCGCGGGTCGCTTGGGAAATGGGCGCGGCGCTGAAACAGATTCCGCTGGCGCGGATGGCAGGAACACTTCTTCAGGCTTGCAAGGCTTGACACGACCGCAGGAAGGATCACCGTTTTGACTTCTGTTTTCACAAACTCTACGACTGTTACGGTGCTGCAAGGGGAATACCGCGTGACAACCGATCAGCGGACGGTGTTCTCCACGGTACTCGGCTCCTGCATCGCGGCCTGCATCTTCGATGCCGAAAACGGGGTTGGCGGGATGAACCATTTCTTGCTGGCCAATGCCCGCCAGGGCGGGGCAGCTAATGCGCGCTACGGCATCCACGCGATGGAACTCCTGATCAACGGCATCATGAAGAAGGGTGCAAGCCGTGCCAATCTGAAGGCCAAGGTATTTGGCGGCGCGAAGATGTCGGTCAACCTGTCGGATATCGGGGCTTCGAATGCGGAATTCGTGCAGCGTTTCCTGCGGGATGAGGGCATTCCTTGTGTTTCCTCCAGCGTCGGCGGCACCTCGGCGCGCAGGGTGCGGTTTCATGCGGTATCCGGCAGCGCGCAGCAGACCCAGGTCAAGGATGACCGGCGGCTGGGAGAACAGGAACGCGCGGCGGCTCGTCCGGCAGCGGCCCCGGCACCGGCGGAAGGTGCGGGCGCAGTCACGCTGTTCTGACCGCTTCTTACGCCGGGGCCGCCCAGCACCGTCTGCGGCGTAGCCCGGTTCAGGGCTGCGGTGTAAATATCTGTTTGCCCGGCCAAGCGCGCGGCGGTACTTCCTTGGGGCAAACCAAATGACCGGGGTCCGATGCGCCTGCTGCTTTTCCCGGCCCGCCGGGGCCATATCAGCCGCGTCTCCACATGCCAGGGCGTTGCCACACTGGTGCTGGGGCTTCTGTTGCTGTGCCATCCCGGATTGGCGCTGGCGGGACAGATCACCGTCTTTGCGGCCGCCAGTTTGAAAACCGCGCTGGATGCCGCCTCCGCCGAGTTCGAGGCGGAGACAGGCACTGAAGTTACCCTGTCCTACGGCGGCTCGCCCATGCTGGCACGCCAAATCACGCTGGGTGCGCCGGCCGACGTGTTCATTTCGGCCAATCCCGGCTGGATGGACCATCTGCAGGGCAGGGGGCTGATCGAAGCCGCGGCGCGGGAGGATCTTCTGACCAACCGGCTGGTGCTGATTGCCCATGGCAAAGACGCGCCGCCGGTAGATCTGGCCCAGGGGCCGGAGCTGGAAAGCTTGCTGCAGGGAGGCCGTCTGGCAATGGCGCTGGCGGAGGCGGTTCCGGCCGGCATCTACGGCAAGGCGGCGCTGGAGGCGCTGGGGCAGTGGGAGACAGCCGCCGCCAAGACCGCTCAGGCTGCCAATGTGCGTGCCGCACTGGCGCTGGTTGCATCGGGCGAGGCGCCCTACGGCATCGTTTACGCCACCGATGCAGCGGCAAGCGATGCGGTAAGTATCGTTTACAGCTTCCCGCCGGAAAGCCACCCGCCGATCCGCTACCCGGTTGCACCGGTGACCGGCCGCAATACCGGCGATGTGCCAAATTTCCTGACCTACCTGCGCGGCCCGCGGGCGCGGCGGATTTTCGAAGACCACGGCTTCGGAGTACTTCCGAAGTGACCGGGCTCGCAGAATGGCTGGGACCGCAGGGGTGGCAGGCAATGGCGCTGTCTTTACGGGTGTCCTTTTGGGCTACGCTGGCGGCGCTGCCGCTGGCGCTTGGCACCGCATACGCGCTGGCGCGCTGGCAATTTCCGGGCCGGCAGGTGCTGAACAGTCTGGTGCACCTGCCGCTGATCCTGCCGCCGGTCGTAACCGGCTACCTGCTCTTGCTGCTGTTCGGTACCCAGGGTCCGCTGGGGGGGCTATTGCAGAGCTTCGGCATCGTGCTGGCCTTCCGCTGGACCGGCGCGGCACTGGCAGCGGCGATCATGGCCTTTCCCCTGATGGTGCGCGCCATGCGGCTTTCGATCGAGGCGGTTGATCCCAAACTGGAACAAGCCGCCGCCACGCTTGGCGCGCCGCGGGTCCTGGTTTTCGCCACGATCACTCTGCCGCTGATCCTGCCGGGGGTGATCGCCGGCACGGTACTGGGCTTTGCCAAGGCGATGGGGGAGTTCGGCGCCACGATCACCTTTGTCTCCAGTATTCCGGGGCAAACGCAGACGCTGCCTTCTGCGATTTACACCTTCCTGCAGGTGCCGGGCGGAGAGGCTTCGGCGCTGCGGTTGACGCTGGTGTCGATCGGCGTGGCGCTCACCGCACTGGCTTTGTCGGAATGGCTGGCCCGCCGGGCGGCGGCGCGGGCCGGGGGGCGGTGATGCTGTCGGTCGAATTGCGTCATGCGCTGCCGGGCTTCGGGCTGGACATCCGGTTCGAGGCGCCGCCGGGCATCACTGTGCTGTTCGGCCGCTCGGGCGCAGGCAAGACAACGGTGATCAACGCGGTAGCCGGGCTGGCGCGCCCGGACGCAGGCCGGGTTGCGTTGGATGGCAAGGTGCTTTTTGACACCGAAGCGGGCCTCTGGGTGCCGCCGCACCGGCGCCGCATTGGCTATGTCTTTCAGGAGGCGCGTCTGTTTCCGCATCTGACCGTCCGGCAAAACCTGCTCTACGGTCAGTGGTTTGCTCCGCACGCGGCGCGCCGCGAAAGCCTGGAGCGGGTGACGGAGCTGCTCGGGATCGGAGACCTTTTTCACCGCCGCCCCGGCCCGCTCTCGGGCGGGGAGAAGCAGCGGGTAGCGCTTGGCCGCGCGCTCCTGTCGGCACCGCAGCTGATCCTCGCGGATGAGCCGCTCTCGGCGCTGGACGAGGCGCGCAAGGCGGAGATCCTGCCGTATTTCGAGCGTCTTAGAGACGAAAGCGGCATTCCCATCCTCTACGTCAGCCACTCCGCTGCGGAGGTGGCGCGGCTGGCAACTACAGTGGTTGTGCTGCAGGATGGCAAGGTGCAGCGGCAGGGCACGGCGGCGGAGGTGCTTGGGGATTCCGCGGTGCTGCCCACCGGCGTGCGCGGGGCAGGGGCCTTGTTGCAGGCCCGGGTTCTGCGCCACCACACCGACGGGCTGACGGAACTGGATGCCGGAGGCCTCGCGTTGTTCCTGCCGCAGATAGCCAACGAGGCGGGCAGCAAGGTGCGGGTCCGCATCGCCGCGCATGAGGTGATCCTTTCGCGCCGGCGCCCCGAAGGTCTCTCGGCTCTCAATATCCTGCCCGGCACGGTGGAACACATCCGCACAGGGGATGGGCCCGGCGCGATGGTGGCGCTGCAAACCGCGGCGGGCCGGCTGCTGGCGCGGGTCACCCGGCGCTCCGCCGAGGCGCTGCAGCTGGCGCCCGGTGTGGACTGTCATGCCATTGTGAAAACCGTCTCCATCGCGCCGGAGGATATTGGCGGTCAAGGCTGAGGCGCACAGTCTATATCAAAAAAACCAGAACAATCCTTCAGGTATTCTTGGTACGGAAAAAAGTTGGTTGTCTCCCCAAGCCGGGTATCAATGAAGGCAGCATGTTATTTCAGACAAGGCTGCGCCATGACCAAACGATCCTACTACGCTCCGGAAGGCGGCCTGCCGCCGCAAACGCAGCTGCTCACCGACCGCGCCATGTTCACCGAAGCCTATGCGGTGATACCCAAAGGCACCATGAGCGACATCGTCGCAAGCCTCCTGCCGTTCTGGGACAAGGCGCGCTTCTGGGTGCTGTCCCGGCCGCTGTCGGGCTTTGCCGAGACCTTCTCGCAATATATCGCTGAGGTGCAGCCGGGCGGGGGAAGCAGCCGCCCCGAGACCGAGCCGGGCACCGAGGCTGTGCTGTTCGTGGTGAGCGGCAGCATGACGCTGATCATCGACGGCACCGCGCATGAGATGGAAGAGGGCGGCTATGCCTACCTGCCGCCGCAGGCGGAATGGGCGCTGCACAACAACAGCCCTGCGCCGGTCCGGTTTCACTGGATCCGCAAGGCCTATCAGGCGGTAGCAGGGCTGGAGATGCCGGAAGCCTTCGTCACGAACGAAAGCAGCATTGATCCGAGCCCGATGCCGGGCACCGAGGGCAAATGGGCGACTACACGCTTTGTCGACCCGAACGACCTGCGCCACGACATGCATGTGACCATCGTGACTTTCGAGCCGGGCGCGGTGATCCCCTTCGCCGAGACCCACGTGATGGAGCACGGGCTTTACGTTTTGGAAGGCAAGGCGGTCTACCGCCTCAACCAGGACTGGGTCGAGGTTGAGGCGGGTGATTACATGTGGCTGCGCGCCTTCTGCCCGCAGGCCTGCTATGCAGGCGGGCCGGGTAAGTTCCGCTACCTGCTTTACAAGGACGTGAACCGGCATATGCCGCTGGCGCCGCAGCGCTAAGGCGGCTTCACCCGGTCTTCAACCGGGCGGGCCGTACTTTGCCAGCGGCGCTCCCAGACCGAAAGACAGTTTTTGCGCGGCGCCCTTCACCAGGGCGCCGATTTCGCTGATGCGGGCATCGGGCATCCGCGCCGAGGGGCCGGAAACGGAAATGCCCGCCAGCACTTCGCCTTGCATGCCGTAGACCGGAGCCGCCACACAGCGCATACCAGGCGCTTTCTCCTCGTCATCGAAAGACCAGCCGCGGCTGCGGATCTGCGCCAGGTCGGCGCGCAGCGCTTCCGGAGAGGTCAGCGTCTTGGCGGTGAACTCTTTCAGCTCGCGGCCGCGCAGGAAGCGGGTGAGCTGGTCCTCGGCAAAACAGCTGAGCAGCGCCTTGCCGATGCCCGAGGCGTGCATCGGGGAGGTGGTGCCGGGCGGGAAGAAGGCGCGGATCGATTCATGCGTTTCCACCTGGCTTACGAACATCACGTCGCTGCCGCTCTCAATACCGAGGTTCGAGGTCTCGCCGGTAGCCTCCATCAGCTCGCGCATCACCGGCCGCGCCCGTTCGATCACGCTGGAGCGGCGCAGGAAGGCGGAGCCGAGCCGGAAGGCCATTGGGCCTATGTGCCAGGTCTGAGTCTGCGGCTCCATTTCGACGATCTGCCGCGCTTCCAGCGTTGCCAGCACGCGGTACATCGTCGCCGGGGATTGGGCTAAGTTCTCCGATATCTGAGTGAGCGTCATGCCACTGGCGCCTGCGAGCGCGTCCAGCACATCGAGCGCCCGGTCCAGCGCCTGAATGGTGGCCGGGCGGGTGGTGGAATCGAAGTTTTTCGGGCGGCCCTTGCGGCGGGGCGGCTGCGGCATTTCCAGGCCTCCACGAGGAAAACGATAAGCTGCTTATGGATATTGATGAAAATCGCTTCTGTACAGTGAAAAAACATAAGTAACTGTTATGCCTAAATAATTACGCAAATTCTATGTTTGTGAAATATTTTTTCAAAAAAATTTCTCCGCGCGCGGGTTGGGTATAGAGTGAATGAAACAGCCACAGGAGGGTGCGCAATGAGCTTTCAGAACCCGGTTTTCATCCCCGGCCCGACCAATATGCCCGAAGTCCTGCGCAAAGCAGTGGACATGCCGACGCTGGACCATCGCTCGCCACTGTTCGGGCAGATTCTGCACCCGGCGCTGGCCGGCGTTAAGAAGGTGCTGAAGAGTGAAGAGGCGGCAATCTTCATTTTCCCCTCCACAGGCACCGGCGGCTGGGAGACGGCAATCACTAACACGCTCTGCGCCGGCGACAAAGTACTGGCGGCGCGCAACGGCATGTTCAGCCACCGCTGGATCGACATGTGCCAGCGTCACGGGCTGGACGTACAGGTGGTCGAAACCCCCTGGGGTACGGGCATTCCGGCCGACCGCTATGAGGAAATCCTGACTGCCGACAAATCCCACGAAATCAAGGTGGTTCTGGCGACCCATAACGAGACCGCAACCGGCGTCAAATCCGACATCGCTGCTGTCCGCCGCGCGCTCGACGCGGCCGGCCACCCGGCGCTGCTGTTTGTCGATGGCGTCTCCTCGATCGCCTCGATGGACTTCCGCATGGACGAGTGGGGCGTCGATATCGCCGTCACCGGCTCGCAGAAGGGTTTCATGCTGCCGCCGGGCCTTGCTATTGTGGGCTTCTCGCCCAAGGCGATGCAGGCAGTGGCCGGCGCGACCCTTCCGCGCACCTTCTTCGACATTCGCGATATGGGCAAGTCTTACGAGAACAGCGCCTACCCCTATACCCCCGCGGTCGGTTTGCTGAACGGACTTAAGCTCAGCTGTGATATGCTGCTGGAGGAGGGGCTGGAGAACGTTTTTGCCCGCCACCACCGGATTGCCGAAGGCGTGCGCGCCGCGGTCAAGGCCTGGGGGCTGGAGCTTTGCGCCGTATCGCCCGACGTCTACTCCGACAGCGTCAGCGCGATCCGCACGCCTGAGGGCTTTGACGCCAACAAGTTCGTGAGCCTCGCGGCCGAGAAATACGGCGTCGCTTTCGGCACTGGCCTTGGAGAGGTCGCCGGAAAGGTGTTCCGCATCGGGCACTTGGGCAGCCTCACCGACGTGATGGCGCTCTCGGGCATCGCCACCGCGGAGATGGTGATGGCCGATCTCGGCATCGGCATCACCCTGGGCTCCGGAGTGGCGGCGGCGCAGGACTATTACCGCGGCAACAGCGGCGCCAGCACGAAGGCCGCCGCGTAATGAAGGATAACGCCATGCAGATACCGACATACGAGGACATGCTGGCCGCGCATGAGCGCATCAAACCGCATATCCGCCGTACTCCGGTGCGCACCTCGGACTACCTCAACGAGCTGGCAGGCTGTCAGTTGTTTTTCAAATGCGAAAACTTCCAGGAGCCGGGCGCCTTCAAGGTGCGCGGCGCCACCAACGCGGTGTTCGGGCTGGACGACGAACAGGCTAAGAAAGGCGTGGCGACGCATTCCTCGGGCAACCACGCATCCTGCCTCAGCTACGCGGCGATGCTGCGCGGTATTCCTTGTAACGTGGTGATGCCGCGCACCGCTCCGCAAGCCAAGAAGGATACAGTCCGCCGCTATGGCGGCGTGATCACCGAATGCGAGCCGTCCACTTCCTCCCGCGAGGAGACCTTTGCCCGGGTGCAGGCAGAGACCGGCGGCGACTTTGTGCATCCCTACAACGACCCGCGGGTGATCGCGGGGCAGGGGACCTGCTCCAAGGAACTGGTGGAACAAACGGGCGGGCTCGACATGGTGGTGGCGCCCATTGGCGGCGGCGGCATGATCTCGGGCACCTGCCTGACCCTTGCGACGCTGGCGCCGGAGACCCAGGTGATCGCCGCGGAGCCCGAGCAGGCCGATGACGCCTACCGCAGCTTCAAGGCGGGCTACATCATCGCCGATGATGCGCCCAAGACCATTGCCGATGGCCTCCTGGTGCCGCTGAAGGACCTGACCTGGCATTTCGTTTCCAATCACGTGAGCGAGATCTACACCGCATCCGATGCCGAAATCATCGACGCAATGAAGCTGATCTGGAAGCACCTGCGGGTGGTGATGGAGCCATCCTCGGCGGTGCCGCTCGCCACCATTTTGAAAAACAAGGAAGCCTTCGCGGGCAAACGCGTGGGCGTGATCATCACCGGCGGTAATGTCGATCTCGACAAGCTGCCCTGGATGAACAGCTGACTTTGGGGAACAAGACAATGAACGCACAGACCAATTTCGACGAACTCACCGTGGGCTATGACGTCCCGGCTGTCCCGGGTATGGACGAGGCCGATATCCAGACCCCTGCGCTGGTGCTCGATCTGGACGCGCTGGAGCGCAACATCAAAAAGATGGGCGATTACGCCAAGGCCCACGGCATGCGCCACCGGGTGCACGGAAAGATGCATAAGTCGGTAGATGTTGCCAAGCTGCAGGAGAAACTCGGCGGCGCGGTGGGCGTCTGTTGCCAGAAGGTCTCCGAAGCCGAGGTCTTCGCACGCGGCGGTATCAAGGACATTCTGGTGTCGAACCAGGTGCGCGACCCCCTGAAGATCGACCGCCTGGCACAGCTGCCCAAGCACGGCGCGCGCACAATTGTCTGTGTCGATGACATCGGCAACGTCGCGGACCTGTCGGCGGCGGCAAAAAAGCACGGCACCGAGCTGGAGGTCTTCGTCGAGATCGACTGCGGCGCGGGCCGCTGCGGTGTGACCACGACCGATGCCGTGGTGGAGATCGCCAAGGCCGTGCAGGCTGCGGATAACCTCAAGTTCAGCGGCATCCAGGCCTACCAGGGTGCGATGCAGCACATGGACAGCTACGAGGACCGCAAGGCCAAGCTGGACATCGCCATCGCCCAGGTTAAGGACGCGGTGGATGGGCTGAAGGCCGAAGGCATCGAGTGCGAACTGGTTTCCGGCGGCGGCACCGGCTCATATTACTTCGAGTCGAACTCGGGCGTTTACAATGAGCTCCAATGCGGCTCCTACGCCTTCATGGACGCGGACTATGGCCGCATCCTCGACAAGGACGGCAACCGCATCGACCAGGGCGAATGGGAAAACGCCTTCTTCATCCTCACCCAGGTGATGAGCCATGCCAAGGCCGACAAGGCGATCTGCGACGCCGGGCTGAAAGCGCAGTCGGTGGACAGCGGGCTGCCCGTCATTTTCGGCCGCGACGACGTGGAATACGTCAAGTGCTCGGACGAGCATGGCGTGATTTCCGACCCCGATGGCGTCTTGAAGGTCGGTGAGAAGCTGAAGCTGGTGCCGGGCCACTGCGACCCGACCGCCAATGTGCACGACTGGTACGTCGGTGTGCGGAACGGCAAGGTCGAAACCGTTTGGCCGGTTTCGGCCCGCGGCAAGGCTTACTGAGAACGATCCCCGAACTGGCGGAGGTGCGCATGCCGCCCTCCGCCGGCTTTTTTCCTGAGGAGAAGCAACAATGTATATTGTGCCCGAAAAGGCCATCGCGGATCTGGTCAGCCGCAAGGACGCATTCGACGCGGTCGAGAAGGTCTTTGCTTCGATGTCCAAGCGCTCGGCCTACAACTTCCCAGTGATCCGCGAAGCGATCGGTCATGCCGATGCGCTTTACGGCTTCAAATCCGGCTTTGACCGCGACGCGCTGAACCTTGGGCTGAAGTCCGGCGGCTACTGGCCGGGAAACGAGGCCAAGGGGCTGACCAACCACCAGTCCACCGTCTTTCTGTTCGACGCGGACACGGGCAAATGCCGCGCCGTGGTGGGCGGCAATCTCCTGACTGCACTGCGCACCGCCGCCGCCTCGGCCGTGTCGATAGCGCATCTCGCACCCCAGGACGCCAAGGTGATCGGCATGATTGGCGCTGGCCACCAGTCCGCCTTCCAGCTGCGCGCCGCTTTGGAGCAGCGCAAGTTTGAAAAGGTGATTGGCTGGAACCTGCACCCCGAAATGCTGTCCCGCTTGGAAGATGTGGCCAAGGAAGCCGGCTTGCCGTTCGAAGCGGTAGAGCTCGACCGGCTGGGGGCCGAGGCCGATGTGATTATCTCGATCACCTCCAGCTTCGATCCGATCCTGCTGGACAAGCACGTGCAGGGCCCGACCCACATCGCCTGCATGGGGACCGACACCAAGGGCAAGCAGGAGGTCGAGGCGGCGCTGGTCGCGCGCGCCACCGTCTTCACCGACGAAATTGCCCAATCGGTCAGCATAGGCGAATGCCAGCACGCGATTGCGCAGGGACTGATCCAGGAAAGCCAGATCAATGAGATCGGTGCGGTGATCAACGGCGACCATCCGGGCCGGACCAGTGCGGAGGAGATCACCCTGTTCGATGGCACCGGAGTTGGGCTCCAGGATCTTGCAGTGGCCGGCGCCGTGGTGGAGCGCGCCATTGCGGCCGGAGTCGCCATCGAAGTGGATTTCTGAACCCGCAGGTTCCGCCCCGAGACACGAAAGAACCCGGTGCGCCGCACCGGCCGGGGCCTCGCGCGCATCTGTGCGGGGCCCTTTTCATGCCGTCATGAAGGAGAAACCCAAGATGGCTCTGGACGACAAATCCGCCAGTAAGCGCCAGGAGGCGCTCGACTATCACGCCTACCCGAAACCCGGGAAGCTGGAGATCCGCGCGACCAAGCCGATGGCGACGGGCCGCGACCTGTCCAATGCCTATTCCCCAGGCGTAGCCGAAGCCTGCCTCGAAATCGCCGCCACCCCGGCGGATGCTTCCCGTTATACCGCCAAAGGCAACCTGGTGGCAGTGATCTCCAACGGTACCGCAGTACTGGGACTCGGCGACATCGGCGCGCAGGCGTCGAAGCCGGTGATGGAGGGCAAGGCGGTCCTGTTCAAGAAATTCGCAGGCATCGATTGTTTCGACATCGAGGTGAACGAGACCGACCCCGAAAAGCTGGCTGATCTGGTCGCTCGGCTGGAACCGACTTTCGGGGCCATCAATCTCGAAGACATCAAGGCGCCCGATTGTTTCGAGGTGGAGCGGCTTTGCCGCGAGCGGATGAACATCCCGGTTTTCCACGACGACCAGCACGGCACCGCCATCGTCGCGGCTGCGGCGCTGCATAATGCGCTGATCGTGGCGAAGAAAGAGATCGGAGAGATCAAGGTCGTCGCGCTCGGCGCCGGCGCGGCTGGGATTGCCTGCCTCAAGATGCTGATGGTGATGGGGGTGCCGAAACACCATATCACCATGCTCGACAGCAAGGGCGTGGTGCACTCGGGCCGCAGCGATCTGAACCCGCAGAAGCAGGAATTCGCCCGCGAAACCGATTTGCGCACCACTGAAGAGGCGCTGGCGGGGGCCGATGTCTTCCTTGGCGTCTCCGGCCCCGGGCTGCTGACCAGGACGATGGTCGCCCGGATGGCAAAAGATCCAATTATCTTCGCGCTTGCCAACCCGACGCCCGAAATCATGCCGGAGGAAGCCCGCGCCGCGGCTCCCGGCGCGCTGATCGCCACCGGACGCAGCGACTATCCGAACCAGGTCAACAACGTCCTGTGTTTCCCCTTCATCTTCCGCGGCGCGCTGGATGCCGGGGCGACCGAGATCAACGATGCGATGAAGCTGGCCTGCGTGGAGGCCATCGCCGGGCTTGCGCGCGCGACTACTTCAGCCGAGGTGGGCGAGGCCTACCGGGGTGAACGCTTGTCCTTCGGGCCGGAGTATCTGATCCCCAAGCCCTTTGATCCCCGCCTGCTGCCCACCATCGCCACCGCAGTTGCCCGCGCCGCCATGGACTCTGGCGCCGCAACGCGGCAGCTGGATCTGGAAGACTACCGCAACCGGCTTCAGGGCGAGGCCTTCCGCTCCTACAGCATCATGCGCCGGGTGTTTGACGCCTCGCGCAGTGCCGCCCGCCGCATCGTCTTTGCCGAAGGCGAGGATGAACGCGTGCTGCGCGCGACCCAGGCCATGGTCGAGGAAGGCAGCAGCCGGCCGGTGCTGATCGGCCGCCCGGACGTGGTGGAAGCGCGGCTGGAGCGGGAGGGTCTCAGCATCCGCGCAGGCACCGAGTTCGAGCTGGTGAACCCGGAAAACGACCCGCGCTACCGTGACTACTGGCAGAGCTACCACCAGCTGATGCGCCGCCGCGGCGTGACCCCGGATCTGGCCCGCGCCATCCTGCGCACCAACAGCACCGCAATCGCTGCCGTGATGGTGCAGCGGGGCGAGGCAGACAGCATGATCTGCGGCACTTTCGGCGAATACCGCTGGCATCTGAACTATGCCGCCCAGGTTCTTTCCACGGACGAGCTGCATCCGGTCGGCGCCCTGTCGCTGCAGATCCTTGATCAGGGTCCGCTGTTTGTTGCCGACACTCATGTGCATGTCGAACCCACCGCGCAGCAGCTGGCAGAGGTGGTGATTGGTGCTGCCCGCCACGTGCGCCGCTTCGGGATCGAGCCGAAGATCGCGCTCTGCGGCGGCTCGCAGTTCGGCAATCTCGACAGCGCCTCGGGCCGGGTGATGCGGGGTGCGCTAGAGATCCTCGACGGCACCCGCCTCGACTTTGAGTACGAGGGCGAGATGCACACCGATGCCGCACTTGACCCCGATCTGCGCGAGCGGCTGTTCCCTGAAGGGCGGCTTTCGGGCAAGGCCAATGTGCTGGTTTATGCCAATGCCGAGGCAGCGGGCACCGCGCGCCATCTGCTGAAATCCATCGGCGGCGGGCTGGAGGTCGGACCGGTGCTGATGGGCATGGGCAACCGGGTGCATATCGTGACGCCTTCGGTCACTGTGCGGGGTTTGTT
>NZ_JBMERQ010000013.1:0-70724 GCF_048820895.1 Cribrihabitans neustonicus | reverse complement strand
CACCGCCCAGAACCTCAGAAAGCTCGCAAAGCTCCTCCCTCCACCCCAAAACGCCCGCCTGGCATGACAGGCGCACGGCACGCCCTATCGACAGGCTACATCACAGCCGCCGAAGAACAGGCTTTTTCAACGGAATAGGCTGTAAGCGGACTCTCGCGAAGCAAAGGCAGACAGGCAGCTCTGGGCCATCCATACAGTTCGGCCCGTTTGGGTCAGGTCTCGACCGCCTCAGCTATGGCCCGGGCGTCTTCCAGTTCAACGCCGAGATTTCGTACGGTGCTGTCCATCTTGGTGCGGCCCTGCAAGGGCTGAACCGCTTGCAGGTTGCCGGTCTTGCGGTAGATGTGCGCGGCTTTGGTCCAGCGCTTCGAGTGCGTGTCGTACGATGCCGGGTTCAGCCCGATGGATTTCATTCATTCGCGCACGAGACGAGCGTATTGGTGCGTCGAGATGTGCAGCTGTTCGTGCAACCGGCCCGGCTATAGGAAATCGGAGCCGATCATGAGCGGCTCCTCCATCCAGCGCAGGGTTGACTTGCGCGTACCTTCTGCGATCTCGAAGCTAACTGGCCGCTGGGTCTTGTTCTGAATGATTGAAGCCCGCTCCTTGACCTGACCGGAGCTAAATATGTCGGCGATCTTCAGAGCCACGAGGTCCCTGCCGCGCTGCTCGTTGTCGATGGCGAGGTTGAAAAATGCTAGGCGGCGATGGTTCTTTGCGATCTCCAGGCGCACTCGGATGGCCCAGGCATACTTGGGCATGAGAGGACGCTTCTGGCCGACGACGCGGCCCCTGTTCCAGGCCGGACGGCAGGCGCGAATGGCAGGCAATTTGGAGATGGTCATGATGTTTCTCCCACCCGCCTCGATCCGCCTCAGCGCCAACCCGACATTGGCGGTCCGGATTTTCACGCCGCGTCGCGGTTGCGGAGAAGGTCTGGTCCGAGCCCAAGCCGCCGACACCGTGCTCACGCCTCTTCGCTAATGCAGCTTGCCGGTAGCAGCTCAAGCCTGACCAAGCGCTTATGTCTGCGCCGGAAAGTGCTGGCCTTCTCCGAAACGTCGTTTGCCTCAACCTATTTGCGTGTCAACGCAGTTGCAGAGGATCAGCCGGCTAGACAATTCCTGCCCTAGCACGTCTTGGCACTCCCGATTTTGTTCCAAAGCTCATCAGCAACGACGCCTATTGCCTGGTCTCTGCGCCTCATCCTGAAGATCGTGGTCCGGCGAAGAGGGAACCCTTCCAGGTTCAGGGAAAGCAAAGCCCCGGACTGGCGCTCCTCTTTCGTCATATGGTCAGGCAAGCCGCCCCAGCCCAGGCCGGCGAGGATCACCTTTTTCTTGGCCGCGAGATCGGAAACGGTTCATTTCAGCCCGCCTGGAAGCAGATCGCCGCTTTGTTCATGCGCAGCGCCGCCCGTGCCGGCGGCGACTACCTGCACATAGCTTTGCATTTCGGATTCCGACAAGGCGCGGGAACCGGCGGGCAGGTTCAAGCCGGGGCTGGCCACCGGCCGGATCGTTACCTCCGCAACCGGCTCTGCCTCAGCTTCGTCCCGTCGAGGGAAGCGAGCGCGATGTCCGCCTTGCCCTCCATCAGCCGGGCGATCGGGCTGCCCATCATTTCCATCCGAAGCCGAAGGTGGGTGACAGGGTGGCGCCGCCCGGTGTCCGCAAGCGCGGGCAGCAAAGGGTCAAGATCCATTGTAGCGCTTACGGCAATGTTTAGCTCCGGCTCTTCGCGGGCGCGCAGCCGGGCCGCGGTGGTCCGCAGCCCTTGCATCTGCCGCAGCACCCGGGATGCCTCGCGGTAGAAAATTTCGTCTGCCGGAGTGAGCGCGGGGCGGTAGGCCTCCCGGCTGAACAGCTCCAGCTCCAATAATGCTTCCAGCTGGCGGATTGTGTGGCTGATCGCCGACTGCGACTTGTGAAGACGCTCAGCCGCGCCGCGGAAGGTGCCGGTTGAGACAATTGCATCCAAGGCAATGAGCTGGGCGTGTTTCATCGGCTTCCAGAATGAACGATTTTTCTAATCATAATGCTGATAACACAATATTATCCATCAATCATGGGGGAGGGTAGTCAGAGGGCATCACCAACACAGGAGGCCATCATGAAACTCTACGGCAAACCCGGCGCCTGCCCCCTGGCAAGCCACATCGCCCTGCATGAAACCGGCCGCCCGTTTGAACTCGAGGCTGTCGATACCGCGGCGGTCCGGACCGAAAGCGGCGGGGATTACCGCGCGATCAACCCCAAAGGCTATGTTCCGGCCCTGGCCCTGGGCCTGGACGACGGCAGCGTTCTGACCGAAGGGGCGGCTGTTTTGCAGTATATCGCGGACAGCAGCCCGGAGGCAGGTCTGGCGTCGGCGGCTGGCACATTGGCCCTCGCCCGGATGCAGGAACAGCTCAAATGGATCGGGACCGAGCTGCACAAGGCTCTTGGCCCGCTTTTCCGCACGGCACGTCCGAGGCCGGCAAAGACTCGGCACGCACCGCCGTTGCACGCAAGTTCGACCTGATCGAGGCCCAACTGGAGGACGGCCGCGAGTGGCTGGTTGCAGGTCAGTTCTCGGTGGCTGATGCCTACCTGTTCGCGGTCTCGAACTGGGCGAATTTCACCGGCATCGACCTGGCCCGCTGGCCCAATCTGGCAGCCTTTGTGAGCCGCGGTGCCAAACGTCCGTCGGCTCAGGCTGCGATGCGCGCCGAAGGGCTGATCTAATGACTCCCGCCGATCACAAAGTCGTCGGCGAACTGATAGAGGCCTATTTCTAGGGTTTCCATCAAGCCGACAGCGCCATACTGCGCGAAGTCTTTCAGCCGCAGCTGGCCTATGTCAGCGCCACCGAAGGCGACGAACTGTATCTGGATCCTGAGCCCTACATGAGCCGTGTGGACAGGCGGGAGCCGCCCTCCAAACGCGGTGACCCGCGCGAGGATGAGATCCTGAAAATTGCTTTTGCCAGCGACCGGCTGGCCCGTCAGCGCCCGGATGGCGATTGGGGCGTCGGCGGCCTGCCGGTGCGGGAGTACCGGAAACAGGCGCAAGGATGACGCGGTCGACAGAGGCGCTGGGGATCACCTGCCCGGTGATCCAGGCGCCGATGGCCTTTGCCGCAGGCGGAGCGCTGGCCAGCGCTGTCTCAAATGCCGGCGGGCTGGGCGTGATCGGGGGCGCCTATGGCGATACTGAGTGGATCAGCCAGCATTTCGGCATCGCTGCGGGTGCCCGCGTGGGCTGCATGCTGATCACCTGGAAGCTGGCGGAGCAGCCGCAGCTGCTTGACCAGGTGCTGGCGCATGATCCGGCGGCAGTTTTCCTGTCCTTTGGCAACCCGGCGCCATTTGCGCCTGCGATCCGGGGACACCGGCGTGCCGCTGATCTGCCAGGTCCAGACCCTGCGCGATGCGTGGCAGGCGCTGGACTGCGGTGCAGACATCATTGTTGCGCAGGGTGCGGATGCCGGCGGCCATGGCGAGGCGCGCGGCACTTTTGCCCTGGTTCCCGAGATCGCGGACGAGATTGCGCGCCAGAACAGCAAATCGCTGCTCTGTGCCGCAGGAGGCATTACGGACGGGCGCGGACTTGCAGCGGCCCTGATGCTGGGGGGCGGATGGGGCGGTGATCGGCACCCGGTTTCGGGCCTCCCGCGAAGCCCTGGTGCATCCGCGCATTCTGGCCCACGCGCTGGAAGCAACGGGGGACGGCACGATCCGCACCCGGGTAGTGGACGCATTCCGGGGTTTCGACTGGCCAGGCCGCTGCATGGCTTGTTCAGAGCCGAGGCCATTCCCCCCCGCGGCACGCGGCGCATTTTCGAAGCCGCGGACTACGTAGTCCTGTCCGTTTTGGCTCGAGGTTCAAGCTGCAACAACGCAGACTTGGGGCGGCCCAAGTCTGTGACAAGCTTCCTGGCTGATGCGGCTTGCTTGTTCCCGCGGGTTCCTGTCAGCGCAGGCGGAGTTCCGTTTTGGCGTCGAAGAACATCGCGCTGGCCGGGTCGAAATCGACCAGGACGCTGCTGCCTTCCGGGATCGCCTCGTCGCCCTTTGTCTCGACCACAATACGCTCGCCCGTGGGAGTGTTGAGGTAATCGTAGGCCACGCCGCCGAGGCTCTCGCGGATGTCGACCGTCACCGGCGAGGGGGCTTCGCGGACCGCGAGGTGCTGGGGGCGCAAGCCGACGATGACACCGCCGCCGTCGCCGGGCAGGGTAACCGGGGCGGGGATCGCAATGTTGTCCAGCGCTGGCACGACGACCCGGCCGCCGGCAGCCTTTCCCGTCATGAAGTTCATGCTCGGAGAGCCGATGAAGCCTGCTACGAACTTGTTGTCAGGGTCCTGGTAAAGGTGCATTGGCGTGCCGACCTGCTCGATGTGGCCCGCGCGCAGCACCACGATCTTGTCGGCAAGCGTCATCGCCTCGACCTGGTCGTGGGTGACGTAGATCATCGTGGCGCCGATTTCTTTGTGCAGCCGCGCGATCTCAACGCGCATGTCGACGCGCAGCTCGGCGTCGAGGTTGGAAAGCGGCTCGTCGAACAGAAACACTTCGGGGCCACGCACGATGGCGCGGCCGATGGCGACACGCTGGCGCTGGCCGCCGGAGAGCGCCTTGGGCTTGCGGGAGAGGTAGTCGTCCAGCTTGAGGATGCGGCTGGCCTCGGACACTTTCGCCTTGATGGTGCGCTTGTCGACACCGTTCATTTTGAGCCCGAAGCCCATGTTCTCCTCGACCGACATATGCGGGTAAAGCGCGTAGGTCTGGAATACCATAGCCACACCGCGCTCGGCCGGGTCGGCCCGCGTGACGTCGCGCCCGCCGATCATGATGGCGCCGTCCGAAGTTTCCTCCAGCCCGGCGATCATCCGCAGGAGCGTGGACTTGCCGCAGCCCGAGGGGCCGACGAAGACGCAGAACTCGCCATCCGCGATCTGCAGGTCGACGCCGTGGATCACCTGGGCATTGCCATAGCGTTTGACGGCCTGTTGAAGTGCGACACCTGACATGGTTTTCCTCCCAAGTTTCCCGATGCGGCTATTGCGCCAGCGGATAGGGCCAGACCGCGGCTTCCGACCCAATCTGTGCCGCGGTCCGCAATAGCGCAGGCTGGAATTTTTCCAAATCCTCCAATGACATGCGGAACGCGGAGGTGACGACGGAAATGGCCCCGATCACCCGGTCTGCGCTGCCGTGGATCGGCGCGGCGATGCTGATGATGCCCTGTTCGTGTTCTTCGCGGTCGAAAGCTACGCCCGCGGCCCGGATCTGCTCCAGTTCGGAGCGCAGGGTGTCAGGGCCGGCGTGGGTTGCTGGGGTGAAGCTTTGGTATAGCTGCCGCTCCAGCGCCTCCCGCTGCCGGGCTTCGTCCATGAAGGCCAGCATGACCTTGCCGACGCCCGTGCAATGTGCGGGGGATCGGCGGCCCGGGCGGGCCATGGTTTGGAATCCCTGTTCGGGCGTCACCTTCTCGATGAACACCACGCGGCTGTTTTCCATCTGAGCCAGATGCACAGTTTCGCCGACGTCCTCGGCAAGCGTTCTCAAGAAGGGCCGTGCCATCGGAGCAAGTGAGGACTGGTCCCAGGCATGGCGCGCGATCCGCACCAGCCGCATGCCGGGCACATAGACTTGGCGGTCGGTATCATAGGCCAGCATGCCCTGGCTGGTGAGGGTCTGCAGGATCCGGTGCAGAGTCGCTTTGGGGTACGGGCTGGCCTCAAGAACTTCGGAAAACCGCACTGCGCGGCCGAAGGCCACAACGATATCGAGGATATCCATGGCCTTTCCGACTGTACCGTCTGCGCCTGCCTGCTTGTTCATCGTCCTGAGCCACTGAGAATTTCGGGGACCTGCTCCTGAAGGCAGCCATTGACTCCATAACAATCTGAAACTATGGTGTCAATAATTAAAACAATAGTTCCAATATATGGAACAAGTAATTTGGGAAACTGTCTGGAGGAGAAAGGGAGAGACATGATCCGGAGAGCAAATAAGCTGACAGCGGCACTGGCCGCGTCGACCCTCATCGCATCGGCGGCCTTTGCGGGCGAGCTGGTGATCAATACCGATACGTCCGACCCCGCGCCCAAGGCGGCTTTTGAAGCGCTGATCGCCGGTTTCGAGGCTGAGCATCCCGACGTGAAGGTGACTTGGAACCTGTTTGACCACGAAGGCTACAAAACCTCGATCCGCAACTTCCTGACCGCCGACGCGCCGGACCTGGCGAGCTGGTATGCCGGCAACCGGATGCTGCCCTATGTGAATGCAGGGCTGTTCGAGCCGGTGGATGACGTCTGGGAGGCAAATGGCTTGTCGGACACCTTGGGCTCGGCGCTCGGCTCGATGACCATCGATGGCAAGATCTGGGGCGTGCCCTACACCTACTATCAGTGGGGGGTCTACTACCGGAAAGACCTGTTCGAGGAGCACGGCATTGAGGTCCCCGCGAACTGGGAGGAGTTCAAGGCGGCCGGTGCCAAGCTGAAGGAGGCAGGTATCACTCCGGTGACCATCGGCACCAAGTACCTGTGGACCGCAGGCGGCGTCTTTGACTACCTGAACCTGCGCACCAACGGCTATGACTTTCACATGGCGCTGACCAAGGGTGAGGTGCCCTGGACCGACGAGCGGGTGAAGGCGACCTTCAGCAACTGGAAGGAGCTGATCGACGCAGGCTTCTTCCTCGATAACCACGCCGCCTATTCCTGGCAGGAGGCGCTGGCGCCAATGGTGCAGGGCGAGGCGGCGATGTACGTGATGGGCAACTTCGCCGTGGCACCGCTGCGCGAAGCGGGGCTGACCGATGACCAGCTGGGCTTCTTCCAGTTCCCGCAAATCAACCCCGAAGTGCCAATGGCCGAAGAGGCGCCGACCGACACGATGCACATCCCGGCCAACGCCAAGAACAAGGCTGACGCCAAGAAGTTCCTGGCCTACCTCGCGCGCGCCGAGGTGCAGACCGAGATCAACAAAACGCTCGGCCAGCTGCCGATCAACAAGAACTCCGAAGTGGGTGACGACAAGTTCCTGCAGGCAGGCTACGAGATGCTGTCCTCGACGGAAGGCGGAATTGCGCAGTTCTTCGACCGTGACGCGCCGGCCGAAATGGCCAAGGCGGGCATGGAGGGTTTTCAGGAGTTCATGGTCAAGCCCGAGCGCATGGACAAGATCCTGGAGCGGCTCGAGAAAGTCCGCCAGCGCGTTTACAACTGACGTCCCTTTAACGAAAGCTCTGTCCGGCAGCGCCGGGCGGGGCAGGGCGCTTGCCCGCGCCCTTGTGGAGGAGAAGCCATGACCGCCCCCGTTGTTCCCGACACCCATCCGCCCCTGCGCAAGAGAAGCTGGTGGAAGCAGAACCAGCAGCGGCTCGCGCCCTGGCTGTTCCTGGCGCCGGGTATTTTCATGTTTGCGGTCTATGTGATCATCCCAATCTTCCAGTCCGTGAACATCTCGTTCTACGACTGGGATGGCCTGGGCGAAAAAACCTGGGTCGGAGCAGCCAACTACGCCGAATTGGTGGATGACGAGGCCTTCTACACCTCCCTCAAGAACAACGTCATCTGGCTTGTCCTTTACATGCTGGCGATCCCGATGGGGCTGTTCGTTGCGCTGTTCCTGAACCAGACGGTGCGCGGCATCCGTATCTACAAGTCTCTGTTCTTTTTTCCCTTCGTGATCTCGCAAGTGGTGGTCGGGCTGGTCTTTGCCTGGTTTTACGACCCGAGCTACGGGCTTATGAACATCGCTCTCGGCTGGTTCGGCTTGGAGCCGATCGCGGTGCTCGCCAATGAGGACTATGTGACCTATGGCATCATCGCCGCAGGCCTCTGGCCGCAGACTGCCTATTGCATGATCCTCTACCTCACCGGCCTCAACGCCGTCGATCCCGAGCAGATCGAGGCGGCCCGGCTCGACAACGCAAAGGGCGTCAAGATGCTTTGGTATGTGATCCTGCCGCAGCTCCGCCCCGCCACGTTCATTGCCGTCGTGGTGACGGTGATCGGCGCGCTGCGCTCCTTTGACCTCGTCTCGATCATGACCGACGGCGGCCCTTGGGGCTCCTCCCGGGTGCTGGCCTTTTACATGTATGAGCAGGCGTTTTCCGAATACGGCTTTCGCATGGGCTATGGCGCGGCCATCGCTGTCGTGCTGTTCCTCATCATGATGGTCTACATCGTGGGGTTCCTGTGGAAGATGTACCGCGACGATAGAGGACACTGAGATGTTCCCCAGACCCATCGAGAAGACCTCTCCCACAACCCAGCTTGTCTACAAAATCGCGCTGCCCATCGCGTTGATCCTGTGGCTCTTGCCGCTGATCGCCGTGGCGCTCACTTCGGTGCGCTCGGCGGGCGATATTACCGCGGGCAACTACTGGGGCTGGCCCACCAGCTTCAACCTCCTGGAGAACTACACCGCAATCTTCAAACAGACCCCGATCGGCCAGTACATCCTCAATTCCTTCAAGGTGACGATCCCCACGGTGATCGGCGCGGTGGCGCTGAGCTGCATGACGGGATTTGCGCTGGCGGTCTACCGTTTCAAGGGCAACCTGCTGATCTTCTTCATGTTCATAGCGGGCAACTTCGTGCCGTTCCAGATCCTAATGGTTCCGGTGCGCGACCTGACGCTGGACTTGGGAATGTACAACACCTGGTATGGTCTTGCGCTGTTCCACATCGCCTTCCAGGCCGGTTTCTGCACGCTGTTCATGCGCAACTTCATTCGCGCGCTGCCTTATGAGCTGATCGAGGCGGCGCGGGTCGAGGGCATCTCGGAGATCCGCATCTTTTGGTTCGTGGTGATGCCGCTGATGAAGCCTGCGCTGGCGGCGCTATCGGTGCTGATTTTCACCTTCATCTGGAACGATTACTTCTGGGCAACTGTGCTGACCCAGGGGGCCGATAACCAGCCGATCACCGCCGGGCTCTATTCGCTGAACGGCCAGTGGGTGGCGGCCTGGCACCTGGTCTCGGCCGGCTCAATCGTGGCGGCGCTGCCGCCGGTGCTGATGTTCTTCCTGATGCAGCGCCACTTTATCGCCGGTTTGACCTTGGGAGCAGTAAAATGATCCGTTGCTGGCGGCTGGATGACAGCAGGCAGACGCTCGTCCTGGCCTCCCGCGATGACCGCCTGGCCGAGGTGGTCTACTGGGGGGCGCGCTTGCCGGACGGGGAGAACCTGGAAACCCTGACCCGCGCGCAAGCCATCGACGTGACCGGCGGGATGCTGGATGAAAACCCCGAGCTGTCGCTCTGCCCCGAGGCGTCGCGCAGTTTCCCCGGCCAGCCGGGACTGGTGATCGCCGATGCCGGGGGGCGGCCGGTTCTGCCGCGGTTCCGGTTCGCAGAGGCGGAGAATAAGGCGCAGAGCCTGACGCTCGCCTTCCGCGACGAGGCTGCGGGGCTGACGTACCGGGCGATTTTCGCCCTCGATCTGGCAACCTATGTGCTGGAGGCCCGGGCGGAGATTGACTGTGCCCGGCCGATGCGCCTCGGCTGGCTCGCGGCTCCGGTCTTCCCCGCTCCGCAGCTGAGTGATGAGATGATTGATTTCGCCGGGCGCTGGTGCGGGGAGTTCCAGATGCTGCGTTCCGCCTGGACGCCAGGCTTCCGCTGCCGCGAAAACCGCACCGGCCGCACCGGCCACGAGCATTTCCCCGGGCTGCTCCTGCCCGGACGCGGTGCCACCAACACCGCGGGGGAGGCCTATGGCTTCCACTACGGCTGGTCCGGCGGGCACCGCATGGTGGCCGAGGAGCTGCCGGACGGCCGGCGCCAGGTGCAGTTCGGCCATGCCTCCGGCACCGAGC
Source organism: Cribrihabitans neustonicus (assembly GCF_048820895.1). NCBI lineage: Bacteria > Pseudomonadati > Pseudomonadota > Alphaproteobacteria > Rhodobacterales > Paracoccaceae > Cribrihabitans > Cribrihabitans neustonicus. The sequence continues at coordinate 60,904 of NZ_JBMERQ010000013.1, read as the reverse complement.
ATGAGCCGGCCGCGCGCTTTGCCACCGCGCCACTCTATGCGGTCTATTCCGGCGAGGGGCTGAACGGCTGCGCCGTCGCTTTCCAGCGCCACCTGCGCGGCCGGATCGTGCAATTCCCCGATCCGGCCCGCCCGCGGCCCGTGCACTATAACTGCTGGGAGGCGGTCTATTTCGATCACCAGCTGCCTGAGCTGAAGGAAATCGCCACCCGCGCCGCGGAGCTGGGCGCGGAGCGTTTCGTGCTGGATGACGGCTGGTTCGGCATCCGCGACGACGACACCAGCGCCCTTGGCGACTGGGAGGTAGATGCGCGCAAGTATCCAGAGGGGCTCAAGCCGCTGATCGACCATGTGCAGGGTCTGGGGATGTCCTTCGGTCTCTGGTTCGAGCCCGAAATGGTCAGCCCCGACTCCGATACCTTCCGCGCCCATCCCGATTGGGTGCTCGGGGCGGAAGACCAGATTCCCGGCCGTCAGCAACTGGTGCTGAATATGGCGCTGCCGGAGGTCCGCAACTTCCTGTTCGAGCGGATCGGCAACGTGCTGGCGGATCACGACATCGGCTATATAAAGTGGGACCACAACCGCGTGCTGCCCGCGCCCGGCGCCGCCCAGACCCGCGGCACCTATGACCTGCTCGACCGGCTGCGGGAGGCCTTCCCCAAGGTCGAGATCGAAAGCTGCGCCAGCGGCGGCGGGCGGATCGATTTCGGCATCCTCGAACGCACGCAGCGGGTGTGGCTGTCGGACAGCAACGACGCGGTGGAGCGGCTCAGGATGCAGCACAACGCGGCGCTGTTCCTGCCGCTGGCGGTGACCGGCAGCCATGTCGGCCCGCGCCGCTGCCACACCTCGGGCCGCAGCATAGATATCCGCTTCCGTGCCTGGGTCGCGGCGCAGCGGCACATGGGCTTCGAGATGGACCCGCGGGAACTGACGGCGGAGGAGGCGCAGGTCCTGCGTGGGGTCACCCGCTGGTGGAAGGACAACCGCGGCTGGATGACTTTAGCGGACATTCTGCGCCTCGACAGCGCCGATCCCGCGGTGATCGCCGAACAGCAGCTTGCGCAGGACGGAAGCCAATTCGCGGTCTTCGCGGGCAGGGCCGAAACCTCGGCACAGATCTCGCCCCGGCCGCTGCGGCTGACCCGGTTGCAGCCGGACCGTTTCTACCGCATCGAGCTGGTGAACCGTGCCGATGCCCCGGCGCTGTCGCGCGGTGCCCAGGCAATCAAGTCGGAACCCCTTGTCCTCAGCGGGGCCAGCCTGATGACCCAGGGCCTGACGCTTCCGTGGACGTTCCCGGAAACGATGTGGGTCATCAAAGGAGAGCAGCTATGAGCAAGGAGCGCCGCAACCGCGCCTGGTATGGCAAGCTGGACAAGGACGGCTTTATCCGCCGCAGCTGGATGAAGAACCAGGGCTTCCCGGAACACGCCTTTGATGGCCGCCCGGTCATTGGCATCTGCAACACCTGGTCCGAGCTCACCCCCTGCAACAGCGGCCTGCGCGAGCTGGCCGAAGGCGTGAAGCGCGGCGTTTGGGAGGCGGGCGGCTTCCCGGTGGAGTTCCCGGTGATGAGCCTGGGCGAAACCCAGATGAAGCCCACCGCGATGCTGTTCCGCAACCTGCTGGCGATGGACGTCGAAGAATCGATCCGCGCCTATGGCATCGACGGGGTGGTTTTGCTGGGTGGCTGCGACAAGACCACGCCCGGGCAGCTGATGGGCGCGGCCTCGGTCGACCTGCCCGCCATCGTGGTCAGCTCCGGCCCGATGCTGAACGGGAAGTGGCAAGGCAAGGACATCGGCTCGGGCACCGATGTGTGGAAGTTTTCCGAAGCCGTGCGCGCGGGCGAGATGACGCTGGCCGATTTCATGGCTGTGGAGTCCGGAATGAGCCGCTCCAAGGGCGTCTGTATGACGATGGGCACCGCCAGCACCATGGCCAGTCTGGTCGAGGCGATGGGCATGAGCCTGCCTACCAACGCCGCCCTGCCGGCGGTGGACGCCCGCCGCATGGCGCTCGCGCATCTGACCGGCAAACGCATCGTCGGCATGGTCGACGAGGGCATGACCATGTCTTCGATCCTCACGCGCGAGGCCTTCGAAAACGCGATCCTCGCCAATGCCGCCGTCGGCGGCTCCACCAACGCGGTGGTGCACCTGCTGGCAATCGCAGGCCGGGTCGGCATCGACCTCACGCTGGATGATTTCGAACTTGGTTCCGAGATCCCCCTGCTGGTCAACTGCATGCCCGCGGGCAAATACCTGATGGAGGATTTCTGCTACGCGGGCGGGATGCCGGTGATCCTGAAGGAGCTCTCGCACCTCCTGCGCCCGGCGCGCACGGTGATGGACACCGATATCCAGGCTTACGGCGAAGGCGCGGAGTGCTGGAACCGCGACGTGATCTACCCGTTCGACAAACCGCTGAAACCGGCAGCGGGCTTGCGCGTCCTGCGCGGCAACCTGGCCGAGCGCGGCGCCATCGTGAAGCCCTCGGCCGCCACCGACGAACTCCTGGAGCACGAAGGCCCGGCCCATGTGTTCGAGAACATCGAGGAGCTGAAGGCAACCATCAACGATCCCGACCTGCCGGTGACCAAGGACACGATCCTGGTGCTCAAGGGCTGCGGCCCCAAGGGCTATCCGGGCATGGCCGAGGTCGGCAACATGCCGATCCCGCTGAAGCTGGTGCAGCAGGGCGTGCGCGACATGGTGCGGATCTCTGACGCCCGGATGTCCGGCACTGCCTACGGCACGGTGATCCTGCATGTCTCGCCCGAGGCCAACGAAGGCGGCACGCTGGCGCTGGTGAGGACCGGCGACCGCATCCGGGTTTCGGCCAAGGACGGCGCGCTGGAGCTGCTGGTGCCGGAGGAAGAACTCGCCGCCCGCCGCGCGGAGTGGCAGCCGCCGGAACCGCATTACACACGCGGCTACGCCAAAATGTACATCGACCACGTTTTGCAGGCCGACCAGGGAGCGGATCTCGACTTCCTCGTCGGCAAGGACACCCGCCCGGTAACAAGAGAGAGCCACTGATGACTAAGACAGCCACATTCCACGACCTCGAGGGCAAGAGCGTGTTCATCACTGGCGGCGGCGCGGGCATTGGCGCCGCGCTGACCGACGGATTCATGGCGCAAGGTGCACGCGTGGCCTTTGTCCAGCGCTCGGACGCAAGCGCCTTCTGCGACGAGATGGAAGAGAAACACGGCGCCCGGCCGTTGTTCCTGCCCTGCGACATCACCGATGTTGCCGCGCTGAAGGATTGCATCGCCAAGGCCGCGGAGGCGTATGGCCCCGTGACCGCGCTGGTCAACAACGCCGCCAACGACCAGCGCCATAGCGCGCTGGACGTGGACGAGGACTTCTGGGACTGGAGCCAGGCGATCAACCTCAAGGCCTATTTCTTTGCCTGCCAGGCGGTGATCCCCGGCATGCGCGATGCCGGCGGCGGCGCGATCGTCAACTTCTCCTCGATCAGCTACATGATGGGCAACACCGGCTACGTCAGCTACACCACCGCCAATTCCGGCATCAACGGCATGACCCGCTCGCTTGCGCGGGAGTTCGGGCCGGACCGCATCCGCGTGAACGCCCTGGCGCCGGGCTGGGTGCTCACCGAAAAGCAGCTCGGCAAATGGGCGACGCCCGAGGCGCTGGCCGCGCATCTGGAGCGGCAATGCCTGAAGGATCACCTCGCGCCGCAGGATATCGTCGATGCGGCGCTGTTCCTCGCGTCTGATACCAGCCGGATGATGACCGGGCAGGCAATGGTCGTCGACGGCGGCGTGGTGGTGACGGGATGAGCGCGGCGGATGCCGCCTGGGTTGCGGCCGATTGGGGCACGTCGAACCTGCGCGCCTGGGTGATGGACGGCGCGGGCGAAGTAATTGCGGCGCTCACCTCGGACCGGGGCATGGGCAGCCTGAAACCCGCAGAGTTCGAGCCGGTTCTTCTGGACCTGATTGCGCCCTATTTCGCGGACCGGACGTTGCCGGTGATCATCTGCGGCATGGCTGGCGCGCGGCAGGGCTGGGTGGAGGCGCCCTACGCCTCCGCCCCCTCTCCGCCGCCCGGTGCTGGCGATGCGGCCCGGCCGGAGGTGTCTGACCCGCGGATCGCGGTCCATATCCTGCCCGGCGTGATGCAGGACGATCCCCCGGACGTGATGCGCGGGGAGGAGACCCAGATCGCGGGCTTCCTGCGTGGCGCGCCAGGGTTCGAGGGCGTGCTTTGCCTGCCGGGGACCCATAGCAAGTGGGTCCGCATCCAAGGCGGAGAGATCACGGGCTTTGCTACCTTCATGACAGGCGAGCTGTTCGCGCTGCTCTCCGGCCAGTCCGTGCTGCGCCATTCGCTCGGCGGCGAGGGCTGGGACGACGCGGCTTTCCAAACCGCCGCCGCGGAGGTGCTGGATGCGCCCGAGCGTCTGGTAGCGCAGCTCTTCCCCCTGCGGGCGGCGTCGCTCTTGCAGGGCACTAGTGCCGCCGCCAGCCGCGCGCGGCTCTCGGGCCTGCTGATGGGCGCCGAGCTCGCCGCCGCGCGGGCGCACTGGCAGGGGCAGGACATCGTGTTGGTCGGCGCGCCTGGGCTCACTGCGCTCTACCGGACGGCGCTGCAGGATCAGGGTGCGAAGGTGCGTGAAACGGATGGCTCCGGGCTGGCCCTGGCGGGGCTGACGGCCGCTTACGAGGAGATGACGACATGAACCGCGAAATCATCGCAATCCTGCGCGGCGTGACGCCCGGCGAAGTGCTGGAGATCGGCCAGGCCCTGGTGGAGGCCGGCATCACCCGCATCGAGGTCCCGCTCAACTCACCCGAGCCGCTGCGCTCCGTTGAGGCGCTGGCCGGTGCGCTGTCCGGGGCCGCTCAGATCGGCGCGGGCACCGTGCTGCGCCCCGAGGACGTGGACGCCGTGCACGCCGCGGGCGGCAGCCTCATCGTCTCGCCCGACTGCAACCCGGAGGTGATCGCCCGCACCAAGGCGCTGGGTATGGCCTCCTTTCCGGGCGTGATGACCCCGACCGAATGCTTCACCGCCCTGCGCCACGGCGCGGACGGGCTGAAGCTGTTTCCCGGCTCGCTCATCGGCATCGCGGGGTTAAAGGCCATCCGCGCGGTCTTGCCGCCCGAGGCGCGCACCTACGCGGTTGGCGGCGTGGGGTCTGAGAATTTCGCCGAATGGTTCGCCGCGGGCGCAACCGGCTTCGGCATCGGCACCGCTCTCTACAAACCCGGGTTCACGGCGGCAGAGGTTGCTGCCCGGGCTGCGGAAATCGTTTCTGCCTACGATGCGGCGGTGGCGGCATGAGCGCGCAGGTATTCGACAGCCGCAACTGCACGCTCGGCGAAGGCCCGCTCTGGCATCCCGAACGTCAGCAGCTGTTCTGGTTCGACATCCAGGGCAAGCGGCTTATGAGCCGGGACGAAAGCGGCCCGTTGGAGTGGCAGTTTGACGAGCATGTCTCGGCCGCGGGCTGGGTCGACCACGACACCCTCTTGATCGCGTCGGAGACCGCGCTGTTCCGCTTCGGATTCGCCGGCGGCACGCGGGAGGATGTGGCGGCGCTGGAGGCGGACAACCCGGTGACCCGCTCCAACGATGGCCGGGCCGATCCGTTCGGCGGCTTCTGGATCGGCACCATGGGCAAGAACGCCGAGCCGGGTGCGGGCGCGATCTACCGTTTTTACAAGGGTGAGCTTGTGCAGCTTGTGCCGGGTATCACTATCTCCAATGCGATCTGCTTCAGCCCGGACGGGCGATACGTTTATTACACCGACACCCCCACCCGCCGCATCCTGCGCCAGCCGCTGGACGGTGAGGGCTGGCCAAAGGGCCCGGCGCAGCTGTTCGCCGACCTCTCAAGCGAGGGGCTGAACCCCGATGGCGCGGTCGTGGACGGCGAAGGCTGCCTGTGGTGCGCGCAGTGGGGCGCCGCGCGCGTCGCCCGCTACGCACCGGACGGGGCGTTTCTTTCCGCCATCGAATATCCGGCCAGCCAGATGACCTGCCCGGCCTTCGGCGGCCCGGACTTGCAAACGCTGTTCGCCACCTCGGCAGCAGAGGGGCTTGATCCGGCGGGAGATAATGACGGCCGGACCTTCGTGGTGAAGACCGGCACCGCGGGACAGGCCGAACACCGCGTTCTCTTGGACTGAGGCGGAGATGGAAGGCGCCGCGGAATTTGGCCGCCTGCCATCGGGCGAAGCGGTTCACCGTTACTCCATCGCGGGCGGCGGGCTGATGGCCAGCATCTTGAGCTACGGCGCCACCGTGCAGGATCTGCGGCTGGAAGGGCACCCGCACCCGCTGGTCCTTGGGGCGGATCACCTCGCGCCCTATCTCGGGCCATTAGCCTATTGCGGCGGCCTGGTGGGCCGGTTCTCCAACCGTATCGCAAACGGGCAGTTTGAGATCGACGGCCGGGCGTTCCAGGCGGACCGCAACGAGAACGGCACGCACTGCCTGCATGGCGGGCGGCGGGGCGCAAGTTCCCGGATCTGGGCTTTGGAGGATCTGGGCGCGGATCGGGTGGTCCTATCATTGCGCATGGCGGACGGGGACATGGGATTTCCTGGAAACCTCGACGTTCGCGCTGCCTTCACCCTCACCGCCTCCAGTGGTCTTGAGATAGAGATTACTGCCCGCACGGACGTACCCACCCCGGTCTCGTTCGCGCATCATGGCTATTTCAATCTCGATGGCAGCCCCGGGATATCCGGCCACCTGTTGAGGATTGATGCGCCCGCCGTCCTGCCGGTGGATCAGGACAACATTCCGACCGGAGAGATCCGTAAGGCAGCAGGCACGGAATTCGATTTCCGTAAGCCCCGCGAAATCGGAGGCCGGCGGCTGGATCACAACTTCTGCATCGCCAGGGCGCCGGGAGTACTGCGCGAGGCAGCGGTCCTAAATGCACCGCAGAGCGGGCTCGCAATGCGGGTGGAGACCACAGCGCCGGGAATTCAGGCCTACACTTGCGACCACCTCCCTCCAGCTGGTGTGCTAGGGTTGGAGGGCCGGCGCTGCGGGCCGCGCGCCGGGCTGGCGCTGGAAACCCAGGCCTGGCCAGACGCTCCGAACCACCGGAATTTCCCGCGCGCAGTCCTGCGGCCGGGCGAGACTTACAGGCACCTGGTTAGATACGGATTCCGCAAACCGGGCAACTCAAGCCGCTGACTGGCTGCAAAACCACATGAGGGCATCATGAAACGCACCCTTGGCACCTGCTACTACCCTGAGCACTGGCCGCGGCGGATCTGGGAGGAGGACGCCCGCCGCATGGCTGAAGCCGGAATCACCTGGGTTCGCATCGGCGAGTTTGCCTGGTCGCGGCTGGAACCGCAGCCGGGCGCCTATGACTTTACCTGGCTGGACGAGGCCATTGCGGTGCTCGGGCAGGCGGGGCTGAAGGTGGTGCTGGGCACGCCCACCGCGACGCCGCCGCGCTGGATGCTGGACCGCCACCCGGACATGCTCGCTGTCGATGCCGGGGGCAGGCCGCGCAAGTTCGGCTCCCGCCGCCACTACTGCTTCAGCCACGAGGGCTACAAGGCCGAATGCGCCCGCATCGTGACCCTTCTGGCCGAGCGCTATGGCACCAATCCCCATATCGCCGCCTGGCAGACCGACAACGAATACGGCTGCCACGACACGGTGATTTCCTACAGTGACAGCGCCGCGCAGGCGTTCCAGAAGTGGCTCGCGGCCCGTTACCCCGCGCAGGGAAACAAAAGCGGCATCGAGGCGCTGAACGAAGCCTGGGGCAACGTGTTCTGGTCGATGGACTACGATGACTTCGGCCAGATCGGCCTGCCCAACCTCACGGTGACCGAGCCAAACCCGTCCCACGTGCTCGACTTCCGCCGCTTCAGCTCGGATCAGGTGGTGGCTTTCAACCGGCTTCAGGCTGAGATCATCCGTGCCCATTCCGCGGCGCCGATCGCCCACAACTACATGGGCCGGATCACCGAATTCGACCATTACAAGGTGGGCGACGACCTGGATATCGCCAGTTGGGACAGCTACCCGCTCGGCTTTCTTGAGGACCGGATCAAGTCCGATGCCGCCCACCAGCGCGCTTACGCGCGTCAGGGCGACCCGGACTTTCAGGCCTTCCACCACGACCTCTACCGCGCCGTGGGCCGCGGCCGCTGGTGGGTGATGGAGCAGCAGCCCGGCCCGGTGAATTGGGCGCCGCACAACCCGGCGCCGCTGCCGGGCATGGTGCGGCTGTGGAGCTGGGAGGCCTTTGCCCATGGTGCGGAGGCGGTTTGCTATTTCCGCTGGCGGCAGGCCCCGATGGCGCAAGAGCAGATGCATGCCGGACTCTTGCGCCCGGACAGCGTGGCAGCACCTGGGCTGGCGGAGGCCATGGAGGTCGCACGCGAACTGGCGGACGCCCCGGAGGTGGCGCCCGTGCAGGCCGAGGTGGCGCTGATCTTCGACTACGAGGCAGACTGGGCCTGGTCGATCCAGCCGCATGGCACCGGGCTCAGCTATTTCGACCTGGTGTTTGAGACCTACCGCGCGATGCGCAAGCTTGGCTGGTCGGTCGACATCCTGCGCCCCGATGCGGCCCTGAGCGGCTACAAACTGATCGCCGCGCCCGGTCTGATGCACATGAGCGATGCCTTGAAGCAGAGGTTGCAGAAAAGCGATGCTCTCTGCCTTCTCGGCCCGCGCAGCGGCGCGCGGGACGCCACCATGCGCACGCCGGTGCCACTGCCGCCGGCTCTGCCCGGCTGGAACCTGACGGTAACCCATGTGGAGAGCCTGCGCCCCGACATGCCCATGCCTCTGAAAGGCGGCGGCGCGGTCACCGGCTACCGTGAGGCGGTGGAGGGCGAATTCGAGGTCATCGAGGCGCTGGAAGACGGCAGCCCGGCCGTTGTCGCGGACGGCCGAAGGATCTATCTGTGCGGCTGGCTGGACCAGGAGGCGTTGGCCGCCGTGCTGCGCCATGCCGCGAAGCGGGCCGGAGTGGAGTGCCTTGATCTGCCAGAGGGCGTCCGGGTCAGGCGGACCGGTGCGGAGTGCTTCTGGTTCAACTACTCGGCAGAGACCCGCGAGGCCGCAGGGCGGTGCCTGCCGCCGGTGTCAGTCTCGCGCACGGCGCTTTGATGCGGGCGGGCGGCGCCGCTGCCGGGGGAGTTTGCGCGCCGGGAGCGGTCCCGCCCGTGCGGGCCATTTTTTATGATGGCAGCGTCCGAATCGCGGCCCGCCGCCGGGTGCCTTCAGGGGCGGGGCCTGCCGCCTGGACACGCCCGGTTTCTGCGCCCGGAGCGCGGCGCCCGGTGTTGGACGGGCGCTAATAATATGCTGGAATTTATGCGAAATGCGGCGGCTAGGGAATTCTTAGGACTCCCTGCCTAACGGTATGTGGAACTGCCCTTAGAAAGGACCTGTTTCAAATGCCTGCACTATTCTACCGTCTTCCCGTGCGAATTTACGCCCTGGCGGCGCTTGCGCTCGGCATGGCGGCCGCGCTGACGGCTGTGCTGCTGTCGCAATCCGTCAAGAACGCTTACGATATGCGTTACCAGGAACTCCACCACGTCACGGACGCGGCAGTGAGCCTGCTGCAGGATCTGGAGACAGGCATTCATGATGGCCGCTTCACCCCGGAACAGGCCCGTGACATCGGCCGCGAGCGCCTGAGCGCCCTGCGTTTTGGCGATGCGGGCTACGTGTTTGTCTTCGATCATGACCTGGTCGTGCAGGCGCACCCGACCGTGCCCGCATGGAATGGCACCAACCAAGGTGAATATGAGGATGTGACCGGCATCAAGGTGTTCCGCGAGCTGGAGAAGATCGCTGCCGCCGATGGTGCGGGGCCGCTGACTTACTACTTCAAGAAGCCGGATTCCGACACCGTCGAAGCCAAGATTGGCTATGTCCAGGCCTTCAAACCCTGGGGCTGGATCGTCGGTACCGGGGCCTACATTTCCGATATCGAGGCCGATGTGGCGGCGATGCGCACCAAGGCCTTGGTCATGTTCGCAATCAGCCTTGCGGTGTTGGCGATTGCCGCCTTCTTCATCACCCGGAGCGTTACCGGGCCGCTCGGCGCGCTGCGCGACCGGATGCTGACTCTTGCAGACGGCGATACCGAAGGCAGCATCCCGGCCACTTGGTCCCGCAGCGAGCTGGGCGAGATGGCGCGTACTCTGGATGTGTTCCGCCAGGCCCAGATCCGGCAGCGCGATCTGGAAGAGGCCAAGAGGGAGCAAGATGAACGGCAGAGCGAGGTCGTGCGCGTGCTGAGCGGAAAGCTCTCGGCCCTGTCTCATGGTGACCTGACCGCACGGATTACCGAAAGCTTCCCGGAGGAATACGAGCAGCTGCGGGCTGATTTCAATTCCACCTCCAGCCGGCTCAGCGATACGGTCTCCCAGGTGATCGACGCGGCCAGCAGCATCAGCAACGGCGCCGCCGAGATCAGCCAGGCCTCCGATGACCTTTCGCAGCGCACGGAAAGCCAGGCCGCCACGCTGGAGGAAACCGCCGCCGCGCTGGACCAGCTGACCGCCAGCGTCAAGTCAGCCGCCGACGGCGCCCGCGGGGTCGAGGCCACAATGGGTGAAGCCCGCGCCGAGGCCGAGGAAAGCGGCAAAGTGGTGCAGAATGCCGTGCAGGCGATGACCGAGATCGAGCAGAGCTCGGCCCATATCTCGCAAATCATCAGTGTGATCGACGACATTGCCTTTCAGACCAACCTGCTGGCGCTGAACGCAGGCGTCGAGGCCGCCCGTGCTGGCGAGGCGGGCAAGGGTTTTGCGGTTGTTGCAAGCGAGGTGCGGGCGCTGGCGCAGCGGTCTTCCGACGCGGCGATGGAGATCAAGACCCTGATTGGCGACAGCTCGAAACAGGTGGAGCGCGGGGTGGACCTCGTCGGCAAGACCGGCGAAGCGCTGCAAAGCATCGTGGCGCGGGTAGGCCATATTTCGAAACTGGTCTCGGGCATCGCCGAAAGCGCCGCGGAGCAGTCCACCGGCCTCGGCGAAATCAATACCGGCGTGACACAGCTCGATCAGGTGACCCAGCAGAACGCCGCGATGGTAGAAGAAGCCAATGCGGCGGGGCATATGCTGAAATCTGATGCCGCCAAGCTGGCCAGCCTGGTCGAGCACTTCAAAATCAGCGGCATGTCCGCGGCTCCTTCGCGGGCAAAACCGGCGCCTGCACCCTCGGTGCCGACCGCCCACGGCGACGATGGCTGGAACAACAGCGCCGCGGTGCAGCCGGTCAAGGTTGTGCCGGCCTCGAACGGCAATGCCGCAAAAGCGCTGTGGGAAGATTTCTGATCCTCCGGCGGCCCATTATTAAAACACCAAAACGCCCGGGTTTGGCCCGGGCGTTTTGCATTCGGGCTGATCGGCGGGGACTGCATTGGTGCCGTCCTTTCGGAAAGCGCCCGCGCTCAGATGCTTGCCCCGCAATCATGCTCCTTCGGGGAACCATACCCTGGGCGCATGATCTTGCATGGCAGGATGCATGTCTTCCGCCGGTCCCGTTCCCGGTTCGCAGTACAGGGGGCGCCTGCCAAATCAGGAGAAGGACCGGGAGTATCGGTGGATCGTGCCGGCAGGCCGCCGCGCATCGCCGGCGCGCGCCCCGCATGGTGGCGAGTTCGGGAGGCTGGGACATTCTCGATACGGAGCACGGGTTGGACGCGGCCCCCGTTTGGATTGCCCCAGCGCGCCAGCAGTTCAGGGCCTGCCGTTATCCGGGAATAGTGTGTTGCTCCAGCATGACAAACCGACATGGCCTGCATGCACTTGAAAAAAAACGCCCGGCGGGATGGCCGGGCGTTTCTCCGCTTCCGATCAGACGCTGGCGTTTAGCCGATGATCGCGTTCAGCGTTGCCGAGGGGCGCATCACCTTGGCCTTCAGCTCGGTGCTGGGGTGGTAATAGCCGCCGATGTCGGCCGGCTCGCCCTGCACTGCGGCGAGTTCGCTGAGGATCTCTTCTTCCTTGGCTCCCAGCGCTTCGGCGATCGGTGCGAAATGCTTGGCGAGGTCAGCGTCCTCGGTCTGCGCCGCCAGTGCTTCGGCCCAGTAGCGGGCAAACCAGTAGTGGCTGTCGCGGTTGTCCGGCTCACCAACCTTGCGCGAGGGCGAGCGGTTGTGGTCGAGGATGCCTTGAGTGGCGTCCTCGGCCGCCTTGCCCAGCACGGCTGCCTTGGCGTTGCTTTTCACGTCGGCGAGGAACTTGAGGCTTTCCCCGAGGGCGCAGAATTCCCCCATCGAATCCCAGCGCAGGTGGTTTTCCTGCACCAGCTGCTGCACGTGCTTGGGGGCGGAGCCGCCGGCGCCGGTCTCGAACAGGCCGCCGCCGTTCATCAGCTTCACGATCGACAGCATCTTGGCCGAGGTGCCCAGCTCAAGGATCGGGAACAGGTCGGTCAGGTAATCGCGCAGCACGTTGCCGGTTATGGCGATGCTGTCCTTGCCTGCGGTGATGGTCTCCAGTGACTGGCGGGTCGCTTCGCGCGGGGCGAGGATTTGGAACTTGTCCGCAACACCGGCGTCTTCCAGCGCGGGCTTCACGTATTTGATCAGCTCGGCATCGTGGGCGCGCTTGGCGTCCAGCCAGAAGATTGCCTCGGAGCCGGTCAGGCGCTGACGGTCCATCGCCAGCTGGATCCAGTTCTCGATCGGCGCCTTCTTCACGGTGCAGGCGCGCCAGATGTCGCCTTCCTCCACGTTGTGGGAATGCAGCGTTTCGGCGTTGGAGAGCACGATGCGGATGGTGCCGTCTGCGGGGGCCTCGAACGTGGTCGGGTGGGAGCCGTATTCCTCGGCCTTCTGCGCCATCAGGCCGACGTTGGCGACCGAACCCGCCTTGGTCACGTCCAGCGCGCCGTTTTCCTTGAAGAACTTGATGGTCTCATCATAGACCGGCGCGTAGCAGTTGTCCGGGATGACGCAGTTCACGTCGCCTTTTTCGCCCTTGGAATCCCAGCCCTTGCCGCCAGCGCGGATCACCGCGGGCATCGAGGCGTCGATGATCACGTCGGAGGGCACGTGCAGGTTGGTGATGCCCTTGTCGCTGTCGACCATGTACATCTCGGGGCGCTCGGCGCGGATGTTCTCGATCGCGGCGACGATGTCGGGGTTGTTCTTTACCCGCTCCAGCAGGTCGCCCATGCCGGAGTTGGGGTTGACGCCCAGCTCGCGCAGCTCCGCGCCGTATTTCTCGAACACCGGCGCCAGCCAGGCCTTCACCGCGTAGCCGAAGATGATCGGGTCGGAGACCTTCATCATCGTCGCCTTCATGTGCAGCGAGAACATGGTGCCGTCGGACTTGGTGTCCTCGATCGCGTTGCCAAGGAAATCGGACAGCGCTTTCACAGACATGAAGGTGGCGTCGGCAACGGTGCCTTCTTCCAGCGGCCAGCCGTCCTTCAGCACGGTGACGGTGCCATCCGTGGCAACAAACTCGATCCGCGCGGCACCGGCCTGGGCGGCGGTGATGGTGGCGGATTTCTCGTTTGCGTAAAAGTCGTTGCCCGGCATCGAGGAGACCTTGGTCTTGCTGTCTGCCGACCATTTGCCCATCGAGTGCGGGTTCTTCTGGGCAAAGTTCTTCACCGCCTTCGCGGCGCGTCGGTCGGAGTTGCCTTCACGCAGGACCGGGTTCACCGCCGAACCCTTGATCGCGTCGTAGCGGGCGCGGACCGACTGCTCTTCCTCGGTTTCCGGCTTCTCCGGATAGTCGGGAATGTCGTAGCCCTGCGCCTGCAGCTCGGCGATGGCGGCGGTGAGCTGGGGCACCGAGGCCGAGATGTTGGGCAGCTTGATCACGTTGGCGTCCGGGGTCTTCACCAGCTCGCCCAGGGCAGCCAGGTCATCGGGCTGGCGCTGGTCTTCGGTCAGCTTCTCCGGGAAGGCGGCGATGATGCGGCCCGCGAGGGAAATATCCTTGGTGCCAACGGTGACGCCTGCGGCTTCGGCGAACTTGCGGATCACCGGCAGGAAGGAGGCCGAGGCCAACTCGGGCGCTTCGTCTACGATGGTATACAAAATGTCGGGGTTTGAGTTTTCTGCCATGTTCCACAACCTTTCAGCGAGTTCGGAGGCTTTGATAATGTCTGCGTAGCGGCGCTGCGCCCCAAGGTCATGCCAGCGGCGGGACAGGGCCCCGCGCCGGGCGGCCGGCAGGGGCGGCCATCGGGTATGGCCCTCATGTAAAACACGATTGCCGCGGGTGCAATTGCCCCCTGCATCTTTCACACCGCGCGGATTGCCGCGTTGCGGGGCTCAGGCCTTGAGAGGAAGGGAAGGGGGGCGCTGCCATTCTTGGCCTTGCGGCCAATTCACCCCGGGGTATTTACGGCCAGAAAGTGGCGGCGGGTGCGGGACGCGGGGTTATTCCCGGACTTCGTCCGGGGCCACGCCCCAGAGCTTCTCCTTGGGTGCCCAGCCACGGTACCCGCCGGCCGAAATCTCGCACCAATCCGGGTTGCAGGCGCCGAGCCGGGCCACCACGCCCAGCTCGAAAGCGGCGGCCACCGGTGCGCGCGCGTCCGGTTTGGAGTGCACGGTAAGCATGTCCTCCTCCACCAGCACGGTGCGCACGCCCGAGAGCAGCGCATAGTGGACCCAGCCGCCGGCGCCGTCGCGGTCGCGCACCCGGCGCCAGTGGCCGTATTCGGCGGTAATCTCCAGCGGCATACTGCGGCGCTTGAATACCCAGTCGATTTTGTGGGTGAGCGAGGGCCCCCGCCGCACGTTGCCCTCCGCGGCCTTCATGGAGACGAAACGGGGCAGCGGCAGGTTGGTGACCGGGCCGCGGTTTTCCGCCCGCGCCGCGGCGGCCGCACCCGCGGCCATCACAAGCGCAACCGCCGCCGCTGCCAGATGGCGCCATGCCAATGCCGCTTTTTTCACTGCCAGTCCGCCTCTATGCCTTGCCGTCTGTATTTCCCGACCCTCCGCCGCAGTACAAGACGGCGCTGAAGGGGAGATGCGCATGGGTTCTTGTGCCCGTCTGCGTCCTGCGCCACGATGCCACGCAAGCGCAACAATTGAAAAGACCAGGGGAGAGCGCAAGTGCCAAGAGAACGTCTGAGTGTTGTCGTGACGCGACGGTTGCCGGAACCGGTGGAGACGCGGCTGAGCGAGCTGTTTGATGTGCGCCTGCGTGAGGATGACACACCGATGACCAAAGCCGAGCTGGCGGCGGCGATGAAGGAGGCCGACGTGCTGGTGCCCACGGTCACCGACACGATTGACGCAGGCCTCCTGGGACAGGCGGGGGAGCGGCTGAAACTGATCGCCAATTACGGCGCCGGGGTGGACCATATCGATGTTGCGACGGCGCGTCAGCGGGGCATTCTGGTCTCCAACACGCCCGGCGTGCTCACCGATGACACCGCCGACATGACGATGGCGCTGATCATGGCGGTGGTGCGCCGCATTCCAGAGGGCCTCGCCGTGATGCAGAGCGGCGACTGGAAGGGCTGGGCGCCGACCGCGCTTCTGGGCGGGCGCATTGCCGGGCGGCGGCTCGGCATCCTCGGCATGGGCCGGATCGGCCAGGCGGTGGCCCGGCGCGCCGCTGCCTTCGGCATGCAGGTGCATTACCACAACCGCCGCCGCCTGCGCCCCGAGATCGAGGAACAGCTGGAGGCGACCTATTGGGAGAGCCTTGACCAGATGGTGGCGCGGATGGACGTGCTGTCGATCAACTGCCCATCCACGCCTTCGACCTTCCATTTGATGAACGCGCGGCGGCTTAAGCTGATGAAGCCCTCGGCGGTGATCGTGAATACTTCGCGCGGGGAGGTGATCGACGAGCATGCGCTGACCCGGATGCTGCGTGCGGGCGAAATCGCGGGCGCCGGGCTGGACGTCTATGAACACGGGACAGACATCAACCCGCGCCTGCGCGAGCTGTCCAATGTGGTGCTGCTGCCGCATATGGGGTCGGCCACCATCGAGGGCCGGATCGAGATGGGCGAGAAAGTGCTGTTGAACATCAAGACTTTCGAGGACGGGCACCGGCCGCCGGATCAGGTGGTGCCGTCGATGCTTTAGGCTGCCGTTGGCCCGCCCGGGCCGGGATTGGAACGGAACAATTGCGCATAGAGAGAGGGATTTACATGAGGTATTCTACGCTGGTTCTGGCACTGGGTGCCGCCTTATCCGCTCCGGCCACGGCGCAGGAGGCCGCCGATGCGGTGGCGCCGGAAAGTGCGGCACCGGGCAGTATCGCAGCGATCTCGGAAGAAGTCGCGGCGGCGCAGGAGGCCAAGGCAGCAGGCCGCGTGGTAGAGGCCGAGAACTGGATGGTTGCGGCCGCCAACCCCCACGCGGTGGCCGCGGGGGCGGAAGTTCTGCGCGGCGGCGGCACAGCGGCGGACGCAATGGTGGCGGTGCAGGCGGTGCTGGGCCTGGTGGAGCCGCAATCCTCGGGCCTTGGCGGCGGCGCGTTTCTGGTCTGGTATGACGCCGAGACCGGAGAACTGACCACCCTCGATGGGCGCGAGACCGCGCCAATGGCGGCGACGCCGCTGCTGTTTCAGGATGAGACCGGCGCGCCGCTGAAGTTCTATGACGCGGTAGTGGGCGGCCGCTCGGTCGGCACGCCTGGGACGCCCGCACTGATGGAGGCCGCGCACCGTCGCTGGGGGCAGGCCAACTGGGCGGGGCTGTTCGAACCTGCGGTGCGGCTGGCAGAGGAGGGATTTGCCGTCTCGCCCCGCCTTGCCGCGCTGGTTGCAGGCGATGCCGAACGGCTTGGGCGCTTCCCCGCCACCGCCGCCTATTTCCTGCCCGGGGGCGCGCCGCTGGCCGAAGGCGCGACGCTGCAGAACCCGGAGTATGCCGCCACCCTGCGCGCCCTGGCTGAGGAGGGCGCGAAGGCGTTCTATACCGGCCCGCTGGCGGCTAAGATCGTTGACACTGTAACCGGCGCGGAGGGCAATGCGGGCGTGCTCTCGGCCACCGACCTGGCGCTTTATCACGTGAAGGAGCGCCCGGCCGTCTGCGTCACCTACCGCGCCTTCGAGGCTTGCGGCATGGGGCCTCCGTCTTCGGGGGCGCTTTCGGTGGGACAGATCCTCGGCATGCTGGGGCAGTATGACCTGGCCGAACTGGGCGCGGAGAGCGCCGAGGCTTGGCGGCTGATCGGCGATGCCTCGCGCCTGGCCTTTGCCGACCGCGGCCGCTACATCGCCGACAGCGACTATGTTCCCGTGCCAACGCATGGGCTGGTGGCGGCGGATTACTTGGCGGCGCGGGCGGAACTGCTGGCCGGTGACGACGCGCTGCCGGAGGTGGCGCCGGGCGCGCCGGAGTTCGACCACGCGGGCCTAGCGCCCCGGCTGGCGGATGACCAGTCGATTGAGCTGCCCTCGACCTCGCATATCTCCATCGTCGATCAGTACGGCAACGTGCTGTCGATGACGACGACGATCGAGAACGGCTTTGGCTCGCGGCTGATGACGGGCGGCTTCCTGCTGAACAACGAGCTCACGGATTTCTCCTTCCGCACCCATGTGGAGGGCGCGCCGATTGCCAACCGGGTGGAGCCGGGCAAGCGGCCGCGCTCCTCGATGGCGCCGACGATTGTGCTCAAAGACGGCGAACCGGTGCTGGCGATCGGCTCACCGGGCGGCAGCCGGATCATCGGCTACGTGGCAAAATCCATCGTGGCCTGGGCCGACTGGGGGCTGAACCTGCAGGAGGCGCTGGCGCTGCCGCATGCGGTGAACCGCTTCGGAACCTTCGACCTCGAAGCGGGCACCAGCGCGGAAGCGCTGGAAGGGGCGCTTGCGGAAATGGGCTATGAGGTGAACATCCGCGATCTGACCTCCGGCCTGCATGCCATCGAAATCGGCGAAGAGGGTCTGAAGGGCGCGGCCGATCCGCGCCGGGAAGGCATTGCGCTGGGCGGGTAAGCACGGCGGCTCTTGTTCCGGATCATTGCCCGCCTATAGTGCGGCGTAAAAAAATGGTGTGTCCGCATACCAGCCACAAGGAGACCCGCAAATGGTGCAAGCGACACCGCTGCCGCGCAACGAGGCCGGTATCAAAGCTGCCGTCGATATCCTGAAGCAGCAGTTTGGCGAGCGTTTGCAGACTGGCCGGGCGATCCGCGAGCAGCACGGCCATACCACCACCTGGATCGTCAACCAGGCGCCCGACGCTGTGGTCTTCCCTGCCTCGACCGAAGAAGTCTCAGCCATCGTGAAGGTCTGTGCGGAGCATGGCGTACCGGTCATTCCCTTCGGCACCGGCACCTCGCTCGAGGGCCATGTGAACGCGCCTGCGGGCGGTATTTGCATCGACATGATGCGCATGGACAGGATTCTGGCCGTTCACCCGGAGGATCTGGACGTGGTGGTCCAGCCTGGCGTGACGCGCGAGCAGCTCAACACACATTTGCGCGACCAGGGGCTGTTCTTTCCCATCGACCCCGGCGCAAATGCTTCGCTGGGCGGCATGGCGGCGACGCGGGCGTCGGGGACTAACGCTGTGCGCTATGGCACGATGAAGGACAACGTGCTGGGGCTGGAGGCGGTGATGGCCGATGGCGGCGTGATCCGCACCGCACAGCGGGCGCGGAAATCCTCCGCTGGCTATGACCTGACCCGGCTGCTGGTCGGCTCCGAAGGCACCTTGGGGCTGATCACCGAGCTGACTCTGAAACTGCAGGGCATTCCGGAAGCGATCCGCTCCGCCCGTTGTTCTTTCCGCACGGTCGATGACGCCTGCCGCGCGGTGATGATGACCATCCAATACGGCATCCCGGTGGCGCGGATCGAGCTGCTGGACGCGCTCAGCGTGCGTGCAGCCAACGCCTATTCCAAGCTGGAGCTGCCGGAGACACCGCTGCTGCTGCTGGAGTTCCACGGCTCGGACGCGGGCGTGGTGGAACAGGCGGAGACTTTCGGCGGCATCGCCGGGGAATTCGGCGGCTTCGACTTTGCCGCCGCCTCCACCGCGGAGGAGCGCAATGCGCTGTGGCAGGCGCGCCATGACATGTACTGGGCGTGCCTGCAGCTGCGTCCGGCTGCCAAGGGCATCTCCACCGATGTCTGCGTGCCGGTGTCGCGGCTGGCGGAATGCGTCGGCGCCGCCCGCGCCAAGGCCGAGGAACTGGAGCTGATGGCGCCAATGGTGGGCCACGTGGGCGACGGCAACTTCCACGCGCTGCTGCTTATCGACATGGAGAGCGCGGAGGAGCGGCAGAAGGCCGAGGAGTATATCGGCTGGCTCAACGATCTGGCGATCTCTATGGAGGGCACCTGCACGGGCGAGCACGGCATCGGCCAAGGCAAGCGGCCTTACCTGCAGAAGGAGCTGGGCGCAGCCACCCGCTACATGGCTGCAGTGAAGGCGGCCCTGGACCCGGAGAACATCCTGAACCCCGGCAAGATCCTGACTGGCAAGGAGTAGCCGCGGGCCTGCCGGAAAACGGCCGCAATCTTCTGCTCTTCTGACCCCGGGTTTGTCTGGGGGAGGGGCGGTCATGGCGCTTCGGAAAGCGATTGGCATTGTGGTTTTTGCGGCGCAGTCCGTGGTCGCTGCCGACTACTTCATCCAGACCCGGGACGCCGGGCTTGTCTGGGGCGAATTGAGTAGCGCGGACTATGCCGCGATCGTGCGGGCTCGCTTTGCGGGCGGGGCCGCTGGATCGCATTCTCTTGCCGAGCTTGCTTCCGGCGTGGGGAGAGAAGAGCCGATTTCCGCTGCGGACCCTGGAGGTAATTCCAAAGGCGAAGCCCCCGGCATCTGCATCCGGCGCGGCACCGCGCTGCAGTGCAACTAGGCGGCCGCGGCGCGGCCGAAGCGGCGGAAAACAAGGGCGCTCCGGCCCGCCAACAGCAAGAATTCCGCATCCCAAGCGGGCGCAGGTCGGTTTTGTCGGTTTTTCGGTCGGATGGATTTCGCGCAATTTCCCGCGCTTGGGCATAAACCGTCCTCAAGAATCCCATAACTCCGGAGAGCGGGCGAATGAAAACCCAAGTCAAAGCACTGGTTGTCGGCGGCGGTGCCGTTGGCACCTCGATTGCCTATCACCTGGCCAAAGCCGGCTGGGACGACGTCATGCTGATCGAGCGTGACGAGCTGACCTCCGGCTCGACCTGGCACGCAGCCGGCCTCCTGCCGCTGTTCAACATGTCCTATGCGACCACCCACATCCACAAGTACTCGGTCGATTTTTACAAGACCCTGGAA
Organism: Cribrihabitans neustonicus; assembly: GCF_048820895.1. NCBI lineage: Bacteria > Pseudomonadati > Pseudomonadota > Alphaproteobacteria > Rhodobacterales > Paracoccaceae > Cribrihabitans > Cribrihabitans neustonicus. The sequence goes on along the minus strand of NZ_JBMERQ010000013.1, from coordinate 40,697 downwards.
GAGGAAACCGGCTTGAACGCAGGTTTCGCCGTGGTGGGCAACCTGCGCATGGCGCAGACCCAGGAGCGCATGGACGAATACATGCTCTATGCCTCCACCGCCGAAACCTGCGACGTCAAATACGAGTGGCTGACCCCGGAGCAGATCAAGGAACGCTGGCCGCTGATCGAGACCTCCGATCTGAAGGGCGCGATCTACCACACCGAGGACGGCTATATTAACCCCGCCGACGTGACCCAGGCGATGGCCAAGGGGGCCCGCCAGCGCGGTGTCGAGATCGTCCGGAAGATGCAGGCCGATGCCTTCCACTGGACGGGCACCCATTGGGAAGTCACCTGTACCAAGATGGTCGAGAAGGGCGGCAACCTGGTCGAGTCCGACGAGAAGGTGGTAATCACCGCCGAGCACGTCGTAACCGCATCCGGCAACCACGCGCAGCGCACCGCAAAGATGCTGGGCATCAAGATGCCGGCGATCCCGGTCGAGCACACCTTCATCGTCATGGATCAGGACCCCGAGCTGGTCAAATGGCGCGCAGCCGGCAATCCGGAGCACCCGGTCGTGCGCGACGCCGACAACGAATCCTATGCCCGCGAGGAGCGCGGCGGCTGGATCCTCGGCATCTACGAGCGCGGCGCGCCCGCGCGCTTCGAGCATGGCGTGCCGGACAGCTTCCGCGCCGACCTGTTCCCGCTGGATCTGGACCGGATCGCCGACCAGTACATGGCGATGGCCGAGCGCGTTCCCTCCTGCGCCGAGAGCGGTCTCAAGGACGACTTTAACGGCCCGATCTGCTATACCCCCGACGGCAACCCGCTGGTCGGCCCGGCTCCGGGCCTGCGCAACATGTGGCTGGCAGAAGGCTTCTCCTTCGGCATCACCGCTGCCGGCGGCACCGGCTACTATCTGGCGCAGATGATGGTGGACGGCGAGGCCGAGATCGACATGGCGTCGCTCGACCCCAAGCGCTACTCGCAGAACTGGATGACCACCGAGTTCGCGGCCCGCAAGAACGAAGAGTGCTACGAGCACGTCTATATCCTGCACCACCCGGATGAGGAGCGCGAGGCCTGCCGTCCGCTGCGCACCGCTCCCGCCTATGATCGCCAGAAGGCGCGTGGCGCTCAGTTCGGCTTCGTGAACGGCTGGGAACGCCCGAACTACTACGGCCCGCTGGACGCACCAGAAAACTTCGACCACGACTCCCGCTCCTTCCGCCGCGGCAAGTGGTGGCAGTATGCCGTGGAAGAAGCCAAGGCGATCCGTGAGGGCGTCGGCCTGATCGACGCAACCGCCTTTACCAAACATGTCGTCAAAGGCCCCGGTGCCACCCGGTTCCTGGATTGGTTCACCTGCAACAAGCTGCCCAAAATCGGCCGTATCAACCTCACCTACGCGCTGACCTCGGCGGGCACCACCCGCACCGAATACACCATCGTGCGCAACGGTGAGAACAACTACTACCTGGTCTCCGCCGGTGCCTGGACCGAGTATGACGCGGACTTCCTGAGGAAGGCCGCCGAGGACAAGATGGAGGAGTTCGGCTACATCGAGATCCAGGATGTGACCACCCAGTGGGGCGTCTTTGCCATCGCAGGGCCGAAGTCGCGCGACGTTCTGAAAGAAGTGATCAACGACGCAGATCCGGAAACCGCGCTGTCGAACAAGCGCTTCCCGTGGCTTTCGGCCAAGCAGATCGAACTGGGCATGTGCCCGGTCAATGCGATCCGCGTTGCCTACACAGGCGAGCTGGGCTGGGAGCTGCATCACCCCATCGAGATGCAGAACTACCTGTTCGACCTGCTCGAAAAGGCCGGTGAAAAGCACGGCATGAAGCTGGTCGGCGCGCGCGCCCAGAACTGGCTGCGCCAGGAGAAATCCTACCGTGCCTTCGGCAACGAGCTGGGCCGCGATGCAACCCCGCTGGAAGCCGACCTGCCGCGCTTTGTCGAGCTGGAGAAGGACTTCCACGGCAAGGACAAGCTGATCGAGACCGGCGTGCGCGTCAAATGCTGCACCCTGCTGATCGACGGCCCCTCGGACGCCGACCCCTGGGGCCGCGAGGCGCTCTATACCGAAGAGGGCACCCGCGTCGGGCGTCTGACTTCTGGCGGCTACTCGGTGGCCTTCGGCAAGTCCATCGGCATGGGCTACGTGAAGCCGGAGCTCGCTGTGGAAGGCACCAGGCTGAAGGTCAAGATGCAGGACAAGCTGTGGAATGCGGTAGTCACCTGCGACAGCCCCTATGACCCGAAGAACGAGACCATCCGCCAGAACGGGTGAGGTCTCGTGCGAGAACTTACGAAGCCCCGGTCTTTGGCCGGGGCTTTTTCGTTGGGGGACTGCGGTCGGCCGGACGGCGCACAAGGGCGGTTTCGAGCCCATTCGACCGGTTTCCCGCAGTGCAGCGTATGGTTCCGGCGGCTTGTGGAACAGGCCTTATCCGTCCCGCCCCGGTTCGTTCGGATCACTTGAAAACAGGGCGATCTTGTTGCCCTGGGGATCGCGAAGGTAACCAACATAGAACTGCGGTCCATAAGCGGCACGAAACCCCGGCTCCCCTTCGCTGGAACCGCCCGCGAGCAGCGCGGCGGTGTAGAGGTCACGCACCTGCTTCTGATTTCGGGCCGCGAATGCGACCATGAACCCGTTTCCGGCCGAGGCAGGACCTCCGTCGAAGGGAGGCTTGACGTAGAAGTCAGGCAGAACGGGAGACTGCCCCGGTTCTGCAGGCAGCGCATAACTCAGTCCCGCTGGGCCTTCTTTCAGCTCGTAGCCAAGGGCCGGAAGGAACGCGGAATAAAACCGCTTTGCGCGCGCGATATCGTCCGCTCCAATTGTGACGTAGGCAATCATACTTCGTGTTTCTTTCCGAATGCCTGGTTACTCAGGCGAGATCACTGGGGTTTTGTCAGCTTACAGATAACCCGGCCCATTGTGCGATCCCTGTCGTTCCCCGAAGCCGGCAACGGTGCAACTGCAGTGCAAGCTCACCTGGCCCCGCGCGCGGCAATGCCGCCCAACCCTGCAGGCGTCTCTCCAGGAGGCTTTACCTTGCACCCGTGCGTATGGAGCGCAGGGCCGGGTGCTTCGCCGAAAACCGGAATTCAGGCAGCCCCCGCGGCGGCGCGCGGCGCAGCGGCTCTCTGCCCCCGGCTCTCCGCGCCAGCTGCAACCGGCGTGGCAGCGGCCAAGGGGCTGGATATTTCTTGCATTTTCCAGGAACCTTCGCGCCCGGCACTCGTTACCCTGATGAAGCAACTGGGAAAGGAGAAGTCACATGAAACGTCTCGCAACCATCGCCCTCGCCGCAGGTATGGCAGCTGCGCCGGCACTGGCCGAAACGCACATGGACACCGCCAACCTGATCCGCACCCGCGACATCACCGGCGGCGACATTTACACTCTGAACGGCCCGATGGATGAGGACACCTGGGGCAATTGGGAAGCTGATGGTGTCGGACCTGACTGGAACGACATCGGTGAGATCGAAGACATCATTCTGGACCGCAACGGCCAGGTGAAAGGCGTGGTAGCAGAGATCGGCGGCTTCCTGGACGTGGGCGACAAACACGTGATGATCCCGGTCGAGGACATGCGTCTGGCACCGGTTGACGACAAGAAATACGTGATCGTCACCCGCTTCACCGAAGAGCAGCTGGAAGAGATGCCTTCGGTCGACGAAGGCTGGTGGGATTAATCTTTCCTAACCCAAATGAGGGGCCGCAAGGCCCCTCTTTCCTTTTGCGGGGTGCGGTGATTGCGGAATTGGAGAGTGTAAATTTCCAGCCCGGTTACTGCGCCGGAATCCGGTTCCCCGTCGCGGCCGTCCGGCCTCAGCCCACCGGCTTCTCCGCAATGAACGCGAGGTTGTTGGCAGGCATCTCGGCCACCTCAACCACCTGCAGCCCGGCCGCTGCAAGCCAGGTTTCAACCGCCCGGTCGTCCTTGTAGCCTATCTTGGGGTCATGTGCGCTGAGGGTAGCATGGAAGGCGCGGTCTCCGGGGCTTGTCAGCTTTCCTGCGCGCAGGAAGGGGCCATAGAGTACGAAACGCCCGCCTGGCGCAAGTGCGGCGGCGGCTTCGCGAACCAGCACCTGCGCTTCGCTTCCACTGATCAGGTGCAGGAGATTGATGAGAACGATCAGGTTCTGGCCAGAATGCAACGCTGACCAGCCAGGTGCCGCCGCATCGACTTCGATAGGTGCCCTGAGATTATCGAGACCGGCCTCTGAGACATACGCCTGAATGCTGGCGAGCCGGGACGGGTCCAGTTCGCTCGGCTGCCAAATCAGGTTCGGCATGCAAGAAGCGCAGGCCACGGCGTGCTGGCCCGTGCCGCTGGCCAATTCCAGCGCGTGGCCGCGTTCCGGTGCAACACGCAGAAGCAAATCGCGGATTGCCGGCGTGTTGCGGGCCGCAGCCGGAGCTGTGAGCTTATCCGAGCCTGGCGCCGCCTCAGGCCGCGCTGCTGAGGCGGCGCCGGGCACCCCGCGCAGCGGCATCAGCGCAGCCGGTCCGGCCGCAGTGCCGCCACAGCCGCGGCATCGAGTTCGGGGTTGCGGCCCGCCACCAAATCGGCCAGGAGCTGCGAGGCGGCAGGCGCGGTCTGAAAGCCGTAGCCGCCCTGCGCCGCGCACCAGATGAACTCCGGACAGGCCGGGTCCGGTCCCAGCACCAGTGCCCCGTCCGCAACGAAACTGCGCAGCCCGGCCCAGTTGCTCTCCACCCTTGTGACCGGTTCGCTCACCATCGCCTCGTAACGGGCAAGCCCCTCGGCCAGCACCATGTCGTCGGCAAAGGCGTCATGCGGCTCCACCGGGTCAGCATCAGCGGGGGAGACCAGCAGCTTGCCCGCATCCGGTTTGGCGTACCAGGTCTCGCCTGCGCCGAGCAGCATCGGCCAGCCGCGCACGTCGTGGCCGCCCGGCGAAGGCAGCCGCGCCATTGAGCGCCGCCGCGGCTGCAAGCCGACGGGCACGACGTTTGCCAGGGCCGCGATACGGTCAGCCCAGGCGCCCGCGGCGTTGACTAGCTGGCGGCCTTCATACGCCTCGCCGCCCGCCTGCAGCTGCCAGCCGCCAGCGATGCGGGTGATCGTGGTAACCGGCGCCTTGGTCACCACTCTGCCGCCGCCCGCGCGCACGGATCGCGCGAAATCCTGCAGCATCCGGTCTGTGTCGATATCCTCGGCTTCGCTGCTGAACGCGGTTTGGGCTACTGTATTCCGGTTCAAAACTGGCACCATTGCGCGGGCCTCATCGAGGTCCAGCGGCGCCATTCCCAGCGCATCGCAGTCGCGCGCAAAGAGGTCGGCTTCCTCCGTCCCCGCCACTAGCATCAGCCCGCGCGGTGTGAGATAACCGCCATTGGACTCGCGGTGGTAGGCGGCGCTCGCCCGGCTCAGCGCCACCACCGCGGAATTGCCGTAGTTTTGCTCGAACAGCGCAGCGGAGCGGCCCGAGGCGTGGTAGCCAAGCGCGTCCTCCATCTCCAGCACGGTCACCTGTCCTAGCGCCGAGAGCCGCGCCGCAGCGCTCAAGCCCGCGATGCCGCCGCCGATCACGAGGAAATCCTGCATTCGCCTAGGCCTCCTGTTCTTCGAGCCGGTCGGTGGCAGGTGCGGGCCGCGGGCTGAGGGCGGCGATGGCCTGGTAGAGTTCGCGGTCCATCCGCAGATCAAGTGCCGCCAGCGAGGGCTGGAGCTGTTCCGCGTTACGGGCCGAGATGATCGGCATCGGCCGCGCGGGATGTGCCGCCGCCCAGGCCACGGCAAGGGTGGCGGGATGAGTGCCGCGCTCCGCCGCGAGCGCCGCCAGCCGCTGCGCGGTCTCGCGCATGTGCGCCTCGCCATAACGGCGGTTATAGCGCGGATCCTCGTCCAGACGCCCACTGCCGCCCGCAGCGTATTTGCCGCTCAGCAACCCGCCACCGAGCGGCGAATAGGGCGCCACGGCGATGTCCTGGTCGGCGCACATCGGCAGGATCTCGACCTCGGCCTGGCGTTTCACCAGCGAATACATTGGCTGCACTATGTCGATGGCGAGTCCCGAGACGGCGCCCTCCATCTGTGCCTTCATTACCTGCCACGCGGCGAAGTTGGATAACCCCGCATAGCGGATCAGCCCGGCGTCCTGCAGCGTGGCAAGGCATTCCAGCGACTCATGCAGGTCCGTGTCCGGATCGAACCGGTGCAGATAAAGGATATCGATCATCTCCAGCCCCAAACGCCGGCGGCTGTCGTCGAACTGGCTGCGGATGTTCTCCGCACCCGCACCGCCGGTGTAGCCCGCCTTGGTGGCGATCAGCAGGCGGTCGCGTTCCTCGCGGACCAGCCGGCCCAGGATCCGCTCCGAGCTGCCATCGGTATAGACCCAGGCGGTGTCGAAATGATTGATACCCGCTGCCCGGCAGGCGGCATACATCGCGGCTGACTGCGCCTCATCGGCGCGGCCGCCGAACTGCATGGTGCCAAAGGCAAAACGGCTGGCTGGAGTGCCATCCTGTGTGGTCAGAATCCTGCTCATGCGCGGAGAGTGGCACAGGACCGGAGGATCCGGAAGCGCGATTTGGCGATGCCGCCCAAAGGCGGCGGGGCGAGGATTCCGGACGGATCCTGGGCGGGGAATTCCCGAATTTTCCGGGCCGCCGCGCGGCCGGGCGCAGCACGTCCTGGAGGGCAGCAAAAAGGCCCGCCTTGCGGCGGACCTTTCCGGTATCCAATAGGACCTCGGGCTTACTGCGGGATGTCGCCGTCGATACCCTCGACATAGAAGTTCATACCCGCGAGCGTGCCGTCATCGGCCACTTCGCCCTCGGCCAGCCACGGCGTGCCGTCCTGCTTGTTGAGCGGGCCGGTGAAGGGGTGGTGCTCACCGCTGGCGATGGCTTCCTTCAGGGCCAGCGCGGCCTCCTTGACCTCGGCCGGAACCGCGTCGGAAATCTCGCCGATTTCGACCATGCCTTCCTTGATGCCGTGCCAGGTGTCGACGCTTTCCCAGGTGCCGTCCATCACCGCCTTGGTGCGCTCGATGTAATAGGGCGCCCAGTTGTCGATGATCGAGGAGACCCGCGGCTTCGGAGCGTATTCGGACATGTCGGAGGCCTGGCCGAAGGTGATCACGTTGCCCGCCGCCTGAGCCGCTGCCTGCGGCGCGGTCGAGTCGGTGTGCTGCAGGATCACGTCGGCGCCCTGTTCGATCAGCACGCTGGCCGCGTCGGCCTCTTTGGCCGGATCGAACCAAGTGAAGGCCCAGACGATCTTGAACTGGACGTCGGGGTTTACCTTCTTGGCGTGGATATAGGCCGAGTTGATGCCGCGGATCACTTCCGGGATCGGGTAGGAGCCGATGTAGCCGATAATGTTGCTTTCGGTCATGTGGCCCGCGATGGTGCCCTGCACCGCCCGGCCCTCATAGAAGCGGGCGGAATAGGTCGAGACGTTATCGGCGCGTTTGTAGCCGGTGGCGTGCTCGAACTTCACATTGGGGAATTTCTTGGCGACGTTGATGGTCGGGTCCATGTAGCCAAATGAGGTGGTGAAGATCAGGTCGGCGCCCTCCAGCGCCATCTGGGTCATCACCCGCTCGGCGTCGGGGCCTTCTGCCACGTTCTCCACGTATACCGTTTCGACCTTGTCGCCGAACTCGGCTTCGACGGCCTTGCGGCCCTGGTCGTGCTCATAGGTCCAGCCGCCATCGCCCACCGGGCCGACGTAGACGAAGCCCACCTTGGTCTTGTCTTCGGCAGCCAGCGCGCCGCCGGCCAGGCCCAGGGCCATTGCGGCGCTGGTGAGAAGGGTTGTCAGTTTCATCAACGGGCTCTCCCAAGTTGGTTTTGTTTGGCCCCGAAGGCCCGGGGCGGGCATGAGCCTCCCGCGTTAGCGGGAGGCGTGGAAATTGCGGCCGAGCGACGCCGGGGCGCTGCTTTTGTCCGCAGAAAGGATAACAAGCACAAGGATCGTAATCAGATAGGGTGACATTGCCAGATACTCGACCGGGATGGCAACGCCCGCCGCCTGCAGATTGAGCTGGACCACGGTGACGCCGCCGAAAAGATAGGCACCCGCCAGCGCGCGCCACGGCTTCCAGCTGGCAAAGACCACCAGCGCCAGGGCAATCCAGCCGATGCCCGCGGTCATCCCCTCGGTCCATTGCGGCACCCGGATCAGGCTGATGTAGGCGCCGCCAAGCCCGGCGCAGGCGCCGCCGAACATGATCGCCATCAGGCGGATCTTCACCACCTTGTAGCCAAGCGCATGGGCGGCGTCGTGGCTCTCGCCCACCGCGCGCAGGACCAGCCCCATGCGCGAGTATTTCAGAATCCACCAGACGGCAGCGGTCAGCAGGATGCCGAAATAAAGCACGATGTCATGGCTGAACAGGATCGGCCCGATCACCGGCAGCTCGCTCAGAACCGGGATGTGGATATCGCCCATCCGCGGGGGTTTGACACCGACATACGACTGCCCCATCAGAGCGGAGAGGCCGAGCCCGAACAGGGTAAGCGCAAGTCCCGAGGCGACCTGGTTCGCCAGCGCGAATTGGGTCAAAATCGCGAACAGGATCGACAGTGCCGCCCCTGCAAAGGCCGCAGCGACAAAGCCCAGGGCAGGGGAGCCGGTTTCCACCGCGGTGGCGAAGCCTGCGATGGCACCGACGATCATCATGCCCTCGACGCCGAGGTTCAGGACACCGGATTTCTCCACTACGAGTTCGCCGATGGCGGCCAGCAGCAGCGGGGTCGCCGCCACCATCAGGGAGGCGATCAGCAGGACCGGGTTGATTGCAGAAAGATCCATCAGGCCACCTCCGGCTTGCCGATTGCGATGCGGAAATTGGTGAGCAGGTCGAAGGCCAGCAGGAAGAAGAGGAGCATGCCCTGGAAAACCTGAATGGCAGCGGCGGGCAGCTGCAAATTCGACTGGGCAATGTCGCCGCCAATATAGGTGAGCGCCAGCAACCCGCCCGCGAGCAGGATGCCCACCGGGTGCAGCCGGCCGAGGAAGGCGACGATAATGGCGGTGAATCCGTACCCCACGTTGAAGTCGATGGAGATCTGCCCCGACGGCCCGGAGACCTCGAACAGGCCAGCAAGCCCCGCCAGCGCGCCGGAGGTGCCAAGGCAGAACAGGATCAGCCGCGCCGGGTTGACGCCTGCGAAGCGCGCCGCGCGCGGTGCCTCGCCGGTCAGGCGGATGTGGTAGCCCAGCATGTGCCGGTTGAGGAGCACATAGGCAAAGATCACCGCGATCAGCGCCGCGACCACGCCCCAGTGCATGCCGGTGCCTGTGATCAGCTCGGCGTTATGGGCGCTGTCCCAAGCCTGCAGGTTGCGCGAGCCGGGAAAGCCGAAGCCCTCGGGGTTCTTCAACAGCCCCAGCGAGACCGAGGCCAGCATCTGCTCCGCCACATAGACGAGCATCAGGGAAACCAGGATCTCGTTGGTGCCGAAGCGCACTTTCAGAACCGCCGGGATCATCGCCCAGGCCCAGCCGCCAAGCGCGCCGGCGATCACCATGATCGGGAAGATGTACCAGGCCTCAAGCGGATAGAAGGCAAGGCCCGCGCCCGCGCCGCAGATGGCGCCCATAATATACTGGCCCTCGGCGCCGATGTTCCAGATACCAGCGCGGAAGCCCAGCGACAGGCCAATCGCGATCAGCACCAGCGGCGCGCCCTTTACCAATAGCTGTGGCCGGTAGTAGAAGGCGAACTCGCCGAACAGCGGGTCCCAGAAAATAATGCGGATCGCCTCGACGGGCGGTTTGCCAAGTGCGGCGAACAGCAGCCCGCCAAACACCATCGTGGCCAGCACCGCCACCAGCGGCGTGGCCATCGACCAGGCGCGCGACGGCTGCGGCCGTTTCTCAAGCCGGATCATTCAGACGGCTCCCTGTTTCATCTTTCCAAAAATACTCTCGCCGGAGGCGAATTCTGCGGGCCGCCTCAGACATGCGCCACTTCCATGCCATGCGCACCGCCCATCATCAGGCCGATCTCGTCCACAGTCAGGCCCATCGCCTCGCGCGGGGCGCTCAGGCGGCCTTCGTTGAGGGCGGCGAAACTGTCGGAGATCTCCATCAGTTCGTCCAGGTCCTGGCTGATGCAGATCACGGCCGTACCCTTTGCTGCGAGGTCCAGCAGCGACTGGCGGATGGCGGCGGCGGCGGCGGCATCGACGCCCCAGGTCGGCTGGTTCACCACCAGAACCTCGGGGTCCTGAAGCACCTCGCGGCCGATCACAAACTTCTGCAGGTTGCCGCCGGACAGCGAGCGTGCCGCGTTGCCGGGGCCGGGGGTGCGCACGTCAAAGGCCTTGATCACGCGCTCGGCAAACTCCTTGGAGGCGCCCCAGTTCAGAAACCCGTTCTTTTCCAGCTTCTCCCGCACCGAGGCGGTCAGCATGGCATTCTCGGTCAGGCTCATGTCCGGTGCCGCGGCGTGGCCGAGGCGCTCTTCCGGGGCGGCCAGCACACCGAGCCTGCGCCGCGCGGTGGGACCGAGGCGGCCAATCGGCTTCCCGTGCAGCTTCACTGCGTCCGGAGCGGTCAGCGTTTCACCGGACAAGACGCCAAGGAGCTCGTCCTGGCCGTTGCCGGCCACGCCGCCGATGCCCAGGATCTCGCCCTTGCGCACGGTCAGGTGCACGTTCTTCAGCGCGGTGCCGAAGGCCGAGGGCGCGGGCACCGAAAGGCCGGTGATGTCGAGCGCCACCTCTCCAAGCGCGCGCCCCGAACGTTCCGGGGTTTGCAGCGCGCTGCCCACCATCATCTCCGCCATGTCGCGGGCCGAGGTCTCCGAAGGCGTGCATTCGCCCACGTTCTTGCCCAGCCGCAGGATGGTGGCGTGGTCGCAAAGCGTGCGGATCTCTTCCAGCTTGTGGGAGATATAGAGGATCGAGGTGCCCTCGCCGCGCAGTTTCTGCAGGGTCTTGAACAGGATCTCCACCTCCTGCGGTGTCAGCACCGAGGTCGGCTCGTCCATGATAAGGAGCTTCGGGTCTTGCAGCAGGCAGCGGATGATCTCCACCCGCTGGCGCTCCCCGGCGGAGAGGTCCCCGACGGTGCGGAACGGGTCGAGCGGCAGGCCGTAGGTCTCCGACACCTCGCGGATGCGGGCGGCGAGGTCGCGCATCGGCGGCGGGTTCTCCATCCCCAGCGCGATGTTTTCCGCCACGTTCAGCGCGTCGAACAGCGAGAAATGCTGGAACACCATGGCGATGCCGTCGGCACGCGCCTGGCGCGGCTCGCCCGGTTCGAACGGCTGGCCGCGCAGCAGCATCTTACCGCTGTCGGGTTTCACCAGCCCGTAAATCATCTTTACCAAAGTCGATTTCCCGGCGCCGTTTTCGCCCAGGAGGGCATGCACCTCGCCTTCGCCGATGTCGAAGGAGACATTGTCGTTGGCCACAACTCCGGGGTAGGCCTTTGTCAGGCCTTGCAGGCTCAAGAGTGGAACGGTCACGCGCGGCGGTCCTCTTTCAATTCGTTTTTTGCACCGAGCCGCAGCAGCTGTGCCGCGACGCCGACCGCAATCATTTGCGGATGTTTGCCCAGTTGCGGATCGCCGATCGGGCAAGTGATCCTGGTGATCTGCTCCGGGCTATGGCCCAGGGCAGAAAGGCGCGCGCGGAACCGCGCCCATTTCGTGGCCGAGCCGATCAGCCCGGCAAAGGCGAAACCATGGCTCAGCAGGCCGTGGCATAGCGCCAGATCCAGTGCGTGGGAATAGGTTAGCACCAAATGTTGTGCATTCTCAGGTGCATGACGCAGCAGGAGCACAGGATCTGCCGCCACCAGTTGGGTGACCTGGGGCGGGATCTGATCCGGGAAGCGTTCGGGCGCGGTGTCGACCCAGGTGATCTCCAGCCCCGGCATCGGCGACAGCACATCGACAAGCGCGCGGCCGACATGGCCCGCGCCCCAGATCCACAGGGGCGTTTCCGGGCGGTGCACGGGTTCGATCATCCAGTCCCCGGCCAGCTGCGGCTCTGGCGCGCGTCCCTGGCTGCGGGCGGCGGCGAGGATGCGGCTTACCGCAAGCGGCATCTCTGCGGGCGCTGCGGCAGCTGCTGCCGGGCGGGCGATGACCTCCGCGTCCAGCCTGGCCACTTCGGCGGCGGTGTAGACCTCGCTCAGCAGCGTGACCGAGCCGCCGCAGCACTGGCCAAGCGCGGGCCCCAGCGCATGGGTGCTGAGCAGCGAAGGCTGGCGCTGCCTGCGCGCGGCCGCAGCGGCCTCGAACTCCAGCGAGCCGCCGCCGATGGTGCCGGACTGGCCATCCTCCCAGACCAGCATGGCCGCGCCCGGCTCGCGGGGGGAGGAGCCGCGCACGGCGGCGATCACCACGCGGACCACGCGGCCCTGCGCTTCCACCGCCTGCCGGAGCGCCTGGACATCAAACCCCATCGCGCAGCCTCCGCGTGGCGCGCCAGAGCTCCTCTGCCGTCGCAGGCGCATTCAGATGCGGGTAGCCGTCGCCGAAGGCCGCGGCCGCGTCGCTCAGCGCAAGCCAGGCGGAGATGCCCAGCATGAAGGGCGGCTCCCCCACTGCCTTGGAGCGGTAGATGGTGTTTTCACGGTTGGTGCAGTTGAACAGCTCAACGTTGAACACATCCGGCCGGTCCGAGCAGGCCGGGATCTTGTAGGTGGAGGGCGCATGGGTGCGCAGCCGTCCGGCGCCGTCCCAGACCAGCTCCTCGGTGGTGAGCCAGCCCGCCCCCTGCACATAGCCGCCCTCGACCTGGCCCTTGTCAATGGCCGGGTTCAGCGAGGCGCCGGCGTCATGCAGGATGTCGCAGCGCAGGATGCGGTTCTCGCCGGTGCGCCCGTCGAGCGCAACCTCGGTAATCGCGGCGCCATAGGCGAAGTAGTAGAACGGCCGCCCGCGGCCCTTGATGCGGTCCCATTCGATCTTCGGCGTCTTGTAGAAACCGGTAGCGCTGAGGCTCACGCGGTTCTCGTAGGCCAGCCTGGCGGCCTCGGTAAAGGTCAGCACCTCGCCGCCCACATGCACCTTGCCGCCGGCAAAGCGGATGTCGCGGGTCTGGTAGCGTTCGGCCAGCAGATCCTCGATCCGGGCGCGGATCTCGTCGCAGGCGGCCTTCACCGCCATGCCGTTGAGGTCCGACCCGGAAGAGGCCGCAGTGGCCGAGGTGTTGGGCACCTTGGCAGTGTCGGTGGCGGTGATCTTCACCATTTCCAGCCCGACGCCAAAGCGGCTGGCGGCGACCTGCGCCACTTTCTGGAACAGACCCTGGCCCATCTCGGTGCCGCCATGGTTCATGTGGATCGAGCCGTCCTGATAGACATGCACCAAAGCGCCCGCCTGGTTGAGGTGGGTGAGGGTGAAGGAGATGCCGAATTTAACGGGCGAAAAGGCAATGCCCTTCTTGATATGCGTGTTCTCCCGATTCCACTTGCGCACCGCGTCGCGCCGGGCGGCGTAGTCGGCGCTTTCGGCGAGCTGCTCGGTCATCTCGTGCAGAATGAAGTCTTCGACCGGCATGTGGTAGGGCGTGGTTTGCACTCCCGCTGGCGGCTCCGGCACCTCGGCGGGCTGCGGGGCGGCCCCGCGGGAGGCGAGATCGCCGCCGCCTTCCGGCAGCTTGCGCCGGTCGTGCGCCTCACCCGGGCTGGCATCGCCATCCTGCATAGGGGCGTAGTAGTTCAGCCGCCGCACCTCCAGCGGATCGCGGCTGAGGGTATGGGCGATGTGGTCCATCACCCGCTCGATCCCGACCATACCCTGCGGTCCGCCAAAGCCGCGGTAGGCGGTGGCGCTTTGCAGGTTGGTCTTGAGCCGGTGGCTCTCGATCCGGATCGCGGGGATCAGATAGGCGTTGTCTGCATGCAGCATTGCGCGGTCCGCGACCGGCAGCGACAGGTCCTGCGCCCAGCCGCAGTTCACCAGGTGCAGGAACTCGACGCCCAGCAGGCGCCCCTCCGCGTCAAAGCCCGCGCGGTAGGAGATCCGGAACGCGTGGCGCTTGCCGGTGATCACCATGTCGTCGTCGCGGTCATAGCGCATCTTGCAGGGCTTGCCGGTGAGGCGGGCTGCAACGGCACAGGCCACCGCCAGGGCGTTGCCCTGGCTTTCCTTGCCGCCAAAGCCGCCGCCCATGCGCCGGGTCTCCACACGAACCGAGTGCATCGGCAGCCCGATTGCTTCCGCCACCTTGTGCTGGATCTCGGTCGGGTGCTGGGTGGAGGAATGCACCAGCATGCCGCCATCTTCCTGCGGCAGCGCCATCGCCGCCTGGCCTTCGAGGTAGAAATGCTCCTGCCCGCCAATCTCGAAGGTATCCTCCACCACATGCGGGGCGGCGCCGATGGCCCGGGCAGCATCGCCTTTCTCGTAGATGCGCGGGCCTTCCTCGAAACGGCTGTCTGCGGCAAGCGCGGCATCGAGCGTCAGCAATGCCTCTTCCTCCGCGTACTCCACCCGGCCCTTGCGGGCGGCGACACGGGCATTGCGGTGGCTGTCGGCCACTACCAGGAACACTTGCTGTCCGATGTAATGCACTGTGCCGTCAGCCAGGAGCGGCTCGTCGTGCAGCGACGGAGAGACATCGTTGTCAAACGGCAGGTCGGCGGCGGTGAGCACTGCCACCACGCCGGGGCTCGCTTTCACCTCCGTAAGGTCCATCGCGGTGATCCGCCCCTTGGCGATGGGCGAGAGCCCAAACGCCAGATGCAGCGTGCCGCGCGGAGCGGGGATGTCGTCCACATAACGGGCGGCGCCGGTCACATGCAGGCGGGCGGCGTCATGCGGCAGGGGTTTGGTCACGCTCACGGCCGCACCTCCAGCACCGAAACAGGCGCGCCGGAGAGGTCGGAATAATAGCGGTCCAGCATGTTGCGCGCGGTTTCCAGCCGGTAATCGGCGGAGGCGCGCATGTCGGTCATCGGGGTGAAGTCCTGATCGAAGGCGGCCGAGGCCTGCTCAACGGTGGCCTCGCTCCAGGGTTGGCCGGTGAGGGCGGCCTCAACGTGCGCTGCGCGTTTCGGAATGCCCGCCATGCCGCCAAAGGCGATGCGGGCGGAAGTAACAGTGCCATCCTCCACCGTCACGTTGAAGGCGCCCAGCACGGCGGAGATATCCTGGTCAAAGCGTTTTGAAAGCTTGTAGACCCGCAAGGCATCCGGCTGGCGTGCGAAGCTGACGGCCTCGACGAATTCGCCTGGCTGGCGGTCCTGCTTGCCGTAGTCGAGGAAGAAGTCCTCCAGCGGTATTTCGCGCCGGGTACCGCCCTTGCGCAGGTGCAGTGTGGCCCCGAGCGCGATCAGCGCGGGCGGGTTGTCCCCGATCGGCGACCCATTGGCGATATTGCCGCCCACGGTCGCCGCAGCCCGTATCTGCTGGGAAGCAAAGCGGCGCGCCATTTCGGCGTAAGAAGGGTGCAAGTCCTGCATTGCCGCACGCAACCGGTTCATGTCCGCCATCGCGCCGATGCGTACGCTGTCTTCGGTGATGGTGATGTCCTTCAGATCGGGGCAGCCGTCGAGGAAGATCATCTGCGGCAGATCGCGCAGGCCCTTGGTGACCCAGAGGCCCACGTCGGTGGCGCCGGCCACGAGGGTGGCGCCGGGGTTCTCTTCATAGAGTTTGGCCAGTTCGTCCGCGGTGCGCGGCATCAAGGGCTGGGCGCCGGGCTCGCCGGCGTGGTCCTGCGCGATCCAGTCGGGCACCGGGTGTTTGGCGGCGGCCTCCGACGCGCGGATGATGGGGGCGTAGCCAGTGCAGCGGCACAGGTTGCCTGCGAGCTGGTCGTCGTAGTCTTTGGCGCCGTTGGCGTGCGCGGTGACCATCGCCATGATGAAGCCCGGGGTGCAGAAGCCGCACTGGCTGCCGTGGTGCTCCACCATCGCTTCCTGGACCGGATGCAGGCTGCCATCCGGGCCTGCGGCGCCTTCGACGGTGCGCACCGCCTTGCCGTTAAGCTGCGGCAAAAACAGGATGCAGGCGTTCAGGGGCTTGCTGCCGTACGCATCGGTGACCATCACCGTGCAGGCGCCGCAGTCGCCTTCGTTGCAGCCTTCCTTGGTTCCGGTGAGTCCGCGGTCCTCGCGCAGCCAGTCGAGCAGGGTTGCTGCCGGGTCGGGGTCCGGCAGGCTTACCTCCTCACCGTTGAGATGAAAGGTAACCGTCATAGCTGAAACCCGCCGCCTTACCCCGTGAACCCAAGATGCCCTCCTTCGATGCGGCGTAGAAAGAGCGGCGGGCCTTGCTTTTGCTTGCTGATCAATAGCCTAGGGAGCATTGCCGTGTTATGGCAAGAAAAACTGACACTGCGATGCAGCAAATAGAGGGACAGATTGTTTCTCAAGCACGGCCCCGCCGGTTATTATCTAATAATTATAGCGGGTTGTTGCGGGTCATCTGCTGCGTGCTATGGAAGGACTTTCAATTTTTTCCGAATGGTCCAGCGCCGCTTGCCTGGCGCTGTGCAGGCCTGCAGCGCCACCGCAAATGGGCCTTCGCCCCGCCGCGCCAATCGGGTAGCGTGCCGGCATGACCAGCTCTCCCCGATTCATCCACCTGCGCACCCATACCGAATACTCGCTTCTGGAGGGCGCGCTGCGGCTGAAGAAGCTGCCGGACCTCTGCAAGAAGCATGACATGCCTGCGATTGCGGTTACCGACACCAACGCGATGTTTTCGGCGCTGGAGTTCTCGGTGACCCTCTCCGGTGCGGGCATCCAGCCGATCATCGGCTGCCAGGTCGATCTGACCTTCCAGGAGGCGGAACCGGGCGGCAAGCCCAGGCCGCCCGCGCCGCTGGTGCTGCTGGCCCAGAGCGAGGAAGGCTACGAGGGGCTGATGCGGCTGTCTTCCTGTCTTTATGTCGACAAGGGCGGTCAGCTGCCGCAGGTGACGCTGGAGGATCTGGAGGCCAACAGCGCCGGGCTGATCTGCCTCTCCGGCGGGCCGGACGGACCAGTGGGACAGCTGTTGCAGCAGCGCCAGCGCCCGGCCGCCGAGGCGCTGATGCAGCGGCTGAGGGAGATCTACCCGGACCGGCTCTATGTCGAACTGCAGCGCCACCCGGGCGAGGACGGCCAGCCGGAGGCCGAAAAGCTGACCGAGCGCGGCCATGTGGAGATGGCTTACGCGATGGGTTTGCCGCTGGTCGCCACCAATGATGTCTATTTCCCCAACCCGGAGATGTACGAGGCGCATGATGCGATGATCTGCATCGCCGAGGGGGCCTATGTCGACCAGGCCGAGCCGCGCCGCCGCCTGACTGCGCAGCATTACTTCAAGAGCCAGCAGGAGATGGTGACGCTGTTTGCCGACCTGCCGGAGGCAATCGAGAACACGGTGGAAATCGCCAAGCGCTGCGCCTTCATGGCCTACCGGCGCGATCCGATCCTGCCGAAATTCGCCGATGACGAGGTTGAGGAACTGCGCCGCCAGGCCAACGAGGGCCTGCAGAACCGGCTCGCGGTGATCCCCCATGCGGTGAGTGTGGAGGAATACCAGGAGCGGCTCGATTTCGAGCTGGGCATCATTGAGGGCATGGGCTTCCCCGGCTACTTCCTGATCGTTGCCGACTTCATCAAGTGGGCCAAGGATCAGGGCATCCCGGTGGGACCGGGCCGGGGTTCGGGCGCAGGCTCGCTCGTGGCATATGCGCTCACCATCACCGACCTCGACCCGCTGCGCTACTCGCTGCTGTTCGAACGCTTCCTGAACCCGGAACGGGTGTCGATGCCCGACTTCGACATCGACTTCTGCATGGACCGCCGCGAAGAGGTGATCCGCTACGTGCAGGAGAAATACGGCCGCGACAGGGTGGGGCAGATCATCACCTTCGGTGCACTCTTGTCGAAGGCCGCGGTGCGGGACATCGGCCGGGTGCTGCAGATGCCCTATGGCCAGGTCGACCGTCTGTCCAAGATGATCCCGGTCGAGGGCGTGAAGCCGGTATCGATCGAGAAGGCGCTGCAGGACGAGCCGCGCCTGAAGGAGGAAGCCCGCGACGAGCCGGTGGTGGACCGGCTTCTGACCTACGGCCAGCAGGTTGAGGGGCTGCTCAGGAATGCCTCCACCCACGCCGCGGGCGTGGTGATCGGTGACCGGCCGCTGGATGCGCTGGTGCCGCTCTATCAGGATCCGCGTTCGGACATGCCGGCCACACAGTTCAACATGAAATGGGTCGAGCAGGCCGGGCTGGTGAAGTTCGACTTTCTCGGCCTGAAGACTCTCACCGTTATTCAGAACGCGGTGGACCTGATCCGCCAGTCAGGCCGCGACCTGCATATCGCCGCCGACGGCACCCAGCTCTATGACCCTCCGCCGGGTGCAGAGAACGAGATCAACGCCATTCCGCTTGATGACAAGGCGACCTACGACCTCTATTCCCGGGCCAAGACGGTGGCGGTGTTCCAGGTGGAATCCACCGGCATGATGGATGCGCTGAAGCGCATGAAGCCCACCTGTATCGAGGACATCGTGGCGCTTGTGGCGCTGTACCGGCCAGGCCCGATGGAGAACATCCCGGTCTACTGCGAGGTGAAGAACGGCCAGCGCGAGATCACCTCGGTGCATCCGCTGATCGACCACATCCTGGAAGAAACCCAGGGCATCATCGTCTACCAGGAGCAGGTGATGCAGATTGCCCAGGTGATGGCGGGCTACTCGCTGGGCGGCGCGGACCTGCTGCGCCGCGCCATGGGCAAGAAGATCAAGGAGGCGATGGACGCTGAGCGTCCGAAGTTCGAATCCGGCGCCGCCAAGAACGGAGTGGAGAAGAAAAAGGCCTCCGAGGTCTTCGACCTGCTGGAGAAATTCGCCAACTACGGCTTCAACAAGTCGCACGCGGCGGCATATGCGGTGGTGTCCTACCAGACCGGCTGGCTCAAGGCGAACCACCCGGTGGAGTTCATGGCGGGTGTCATGAACTGCGATATCCACCTGACCGACAAGCTGGCGATCTACTTTGAGGAGGTCCGCAAGGGGCTCGGCCTGAAATACGTGCCGCCCTGCGTCAACCGCTCTCTCGCCACCTTCAACGTGGTCAACGGCGAGCTGGTCTATGCGCTGGGCGCGCTGAAGAACGTCGGGCTCGACGTGATGCGGCTGGTGACCGCGGCGCGCATGGAAGACGGCCACGAGCGGCCTTTCGTCAACCTCTATGACTTTGCCCGCCGAGTGAACCTCAAGAAGGTCGGCAAGCGGCCCTTGGAGATGATGGCGCGGGCCGGGGCCTTCGACCAGCTCGACCCCAACCGCCGCCGGGTGTTCGAGAGCCTGGAGGCGCTGGTTGCCTATTCCGCCGCGGTGCACGAGCAGAAGAACTCCAGCCAGGTGTCGCTGTTCGGCGAGGCGGGCGACGACCTGCCCGAACCGCGGCTGGCGGCGGTGCCGGACTGGCTGCCCGCCGAGCGGCTCAGCGAGGAGTTCAAGGCGGTCGGCTTCTACCTGTCGGGCCATCCGCTCGACGACTATATGCCTGCCTTGAAGCGCAAGGACGTGATGACGCTGGACGAGGTGACCGCCAAGGCCGAGCGCGGGCCCTTCATGGCCAAGATGGCAGGGGTGGTGGCCGGCCGGCAGGAGCGCAAATCGGCCCGCGGCAACCGCTTTGCCTTCGCGCAGCTGTCCGATCCGTCGGGGGCATTCGAGGTCACGCTTTTCTCCGAAGTGCTGGAGAAGTCGCGCGAGTTCCTCGACACCGGCGCCAAGGTGGTGATTACTGCCGAGGCGACGATGGAGAGCGACCAGCTGAAGCTCCTGGTGCGCTCGGTCGGGCCGGTGGATGCAGCGATTGCCGACGCCGGGCGCAGCAGCCTGCGGGTCTATCTGAACGACCCCGCCGCGGTGGCGACGGTGGCGCAGGTGCTGGAAGACGCCAAGTCCGCCGCCCGCAATGCGGCACGGGGCGAGATTTACATGTACTTGCAGGACCCCGGCCTGCCCGGCGATGTTGAGATGGACCTGGGCCAGCCCTTCCCGATCAACCCGCAGATCAAGGGCGCTCTGAAGTCGCTGGAAGGCGTGCTGGACGTGGAGGAGATTTGAGGGCGCGGCGGCCACTGGAAACAGCTGGACGTGTGCCTGAATATACGTAGCTGCGAGGTTGTTACCTTGGTTCTTGACCGCTATGAGGAGCGCCGGGCCGAATGCTGAACGGCAAGGGAAGCTGGAAAGGAACGACCTTGGATCATACTCTGCAGAACCCGCGGACAATTCTGACCTGTTTTGCCGGGCGCAGGCAGTTCATGGAAGTCCAGCTCAAATATGTCCTGAAACTTCTTGACCGCTATGAATGGCTCGAACGCTACGACGTCTGGAACTTCGCGTGGGATGAAGAGGACCGGCGCTGGCTCGAGACCCTGCCGGATCTGCACCCGAAAATCCGGGTCTGCCATGCCCCTGCCGAAGGGGAAGCAGCCAGAGCGGGTGACCTGGCCTCGAAGCAGTTTGCCCACTTCTTCACCGACGCCTATCCTGCGCGCGAATACCGGGATGCAGTCTTCGTAAAGATGGACGATGACACGCCCTACATCGACGTTAATAACTTCGGAAACTTCATCGCAATCCGCGCGGCGTTCCCTCAGTATTTCCTGGTTTCCGCAGATGTGACGAACAACGACCTGCGCGTGGAGGATCCGACGAAGTCCCACGAAAAACTGCTGGCGACACTGGAGGGGCAGGGGCAAACCGGACCGGTATACGGGCAGGTCTATTCGAACACACTGCGGCTTTCGATTAATTTCGTCAGTTGGCTGGGCACGGATCTGCCCTTCATCCGCGACGAGTTTTCCAATGGCATCGGGTCCGACGACGAATGGCGGATGTGCCACAGCATCGCAAGCAGGCTGCGGCGGGAAAACCTCATCGTCAAAGGATATAATGCCGCTCACCTGTGCTTTTTCCAGCAGTTGTCAGAGCCCGGCTACGACGTCGGCGGCACGCTGCGAAGGTATGCGGCAATTGCCGATGGAACTGATATCCACCCGGGTGCCTGGGCGGGGTTTGAAGCGTTGGACTTGACGATCCCGGAAAAGGTCGTCCGCAAGAGGAAACGCGTGCGCCCCAAAAAATACTTGCGGCGCAAGGTGGGGAAGATCCTGAAGAGTTTCTCCTAGCGTCCCGGGCCGGGGGGCAAGTTCCCTGCCATGCTTCTGTGTCGGCGTCTGCATTCAACCGGGACTGGATAACGCAAATCGCGCGCCCCTCCGGGAGCTATCTCCAGTCGAGACGGGCCCCGCTGAGGCAGACCGGCAGGGTATCGGGCGGCATCTGGCCCAGCCCCTCGAAGAGCTTGATATAGTTCAGGCTGGAGTGGATGGCGGTGATCTGGCCGTCCTCGACCTTGAAGATCATCTGGCCGTCGAACTCGAAGGGCGGGCGGCTCGGGTGGTTCGGCACCTTCACGGTGAAACAGGTGATCACCCAGTCGCCCGCTTCCTCGAACACCGAGAACCCGAACTGCGGCGCGCCGCCGAGAAGCGCCTTCATCGTGGTTACGAAATCCGAGGCAATGAACTGCTTGCCCATCAGGCTGGAAACCGGGCCTGTGGCCTCGGTCCCCTCTGCAAACATCTCGCCCAGAACGTCGTTGTTGTCGCGGTACCAGACTTCCTCGAACCAAAAGCGGACCAGCTCTGCGTTGCTTGCCACGTCGAATTTCCGTTCATCGTTATTTCTGCGTGAAATACATGTGCAGAAGTTATATTTCGCCGAGGTTAATTGACGCCGGTTTTGCCGGACGCGCCAGGCGTATGGCGGATCGGACAAATCCGACCGTCCAGCCTGGCTTGGCGCGCCCGGGCGTCCCTCAGTAATGCGGCGGGCGTTCGTCGCCGAAGACCACGCCGCCGCTGCCCTCCTGCTGGCGGTCAGCCTCGCGCTGCATCAGCATGGCGACACGGCGGGTGAGGACTTCGATCTCCTGCTGCTGGCGGGCGATCACCTCGCTCATCTCGTCGACGCCGCGGGTCAGATGGGCGATTTGCTCTTCCAGATGCTGCATCCTTGTTCTCCTGCGCTGCGCCGTGACGTCATAGGCGCAGGGGGCTTGCCCGTCCAGCCCGGGACGATCCAGGCTTTCCGGCAGAGGAGGGCCAGCCCATGACGATCCGCAGCGAAACCCGCGAGGGTATCACTACCGTGACTCTGAACAGGCCGGAGGTCCGCAACGCGGTGGACCCAGAGACCGCGCAGGCGCTTTATGACGCGTTTCTGGCGTTCGAGGCCGACACGAATGCCCAGGTGGCGGTGCTGACCGGGGAGGGCGGCTGTTTCTGCGCGGGCTTTGATCTGAAGGCCGCAGGCGCTGGGGCGGCGGAAGGCTGGATCGCCGGGCTCGATATCCCCGAGGACTGGGACGATCCCGTCGGCGCGCCCCGGCCGGGGCCAATGGGGCCGTCGCGGTTATTGCTTTCGAAGCCGGTGATCGCCGCTATAGAAGGCCCGGCGGTGGCAGGGGGGATGGAGCTCGCCGCGTGGTGCGATCTGCGGGTGATGGCGGAAGGGGCCGTCACCGGGGTGTTCTGCCGCCGCTGGGGTGTGCCCTTGATCGACGGCGGCACCGTGCGGCTGCCGCAGATACTGGGGCAGGGACGGGCCAATGACCTGATCCTGACCGGGCGCGCGGTGGGGGCTGAGGAGGCTCTGCAGCTCGGCTTTGCCAATCGTATCTGCGCGCGCAGCGCGGCGCTGGAGACCGCGCTGGACTTGGCCCGGGACCTCACCCGCTTCCCGCAGCTCTGCCTGCGCGCGGATCACCTTTCGGCCCGAATGCCGCCCGGGGCGCTGGCGGAGGCGCTGCGGCGGGAGTGGCGCAGCGCCGCGGTCTTTGCCGCCGAGGGGAAGGCAGGCGCCGCGCGCTTTGCCGCAGGCCGCGGGCGCGGCGGGGATTTTTCAGAGATCTGAGGCTTGGCCGCCGCCGGGCTGGCGCACCTTTGCTGCGCGAAGACGCAAGACATCCGGCGAGGGTATTTTTGCCAGCGTGAACGCACTTCTGCGGCCATTGGCAGGGGCCTCGCGCCTTGCCGCGGGGCGGCGCTTGGGCTAGACCCCGCGGCGAGCAATTGACCCAACCACCCGCGAGGAGGCCGAGATGGCCAAAGTGAAGAAACAGCCCCGCCCCAAGGCGCAGACGCCGAAGGGGTTCCGTGACTATTTCGGTGCGGAGGTGACCCAGCGCAGCGAGATGCTGCGGGCCATCGCGGGTGTGTATCATCATTACGGCTTCGAGGCGCTGGAATCCTCGGCGGTGGAGACCGTCGAAGCGCTGGGCAAGTTCCTGCCCGATGTCGACCGCCCGAACGAGGGCGTCTTTGCCTGGCAGGAGTTCGACGAGAAGGACAACGGCGAATGGATGGCGCTGCGCTATGACCTGACCGCGCCGCTGGCGCGGGTCTATGCCCAGCACCGCAACGACCTGCCGACGCCCTACCGCCGCTATGCGATGGGCCCGGTCTGGCGCAACGAGAAGCCCGGGCCGGGCCGTTACCGCCAGTTCTACCAGTGCGATGCGGATACCGTCGGCAGCGCCTCGATGGCGGCGGATGCGGAGATCTGCGCGATGCTCAGCGACACGCTGGAGACCGTCGGCATTCCGCGCGGCGATTACCTGGTGCGGGTCAACAACCGCAAGGTTCTGAATGGCGTTTTGGAGGCCATGGGGCTGGAGAACGCCGACGGCAAGCGCGAGGACGTGCTGCGCACCATCGACAAGTTCGACAAGGTGGGCGAAGCGGGCGTGCGCGAGCTGCTGACCAAAGGGCGGCTCGATGCGTCCGGCGCCTTCATCGACGGGGTTGGCCTGAGCGACGATCAGGCTGGACCCGTTCTGGCGTTCCTGACCTCCAAGGCAGCGGATGCGGCCGGCACCATTGCCAACCTGCGCGCCGCGGTGGGCGACAGCAAGGCGGGCCAGGACGGCATTGCAGAGCTGGAACAGATCGGCGAG
This sequence comes from Cribrihabitans neustonicus, assembly GCF_048820895.1. NCBI lineage: Bacteria > Pseudomonadati > Pseudomonadota > Alphaproteobacteria > Rhodobacterales > Paracoccaceae > Cribrihabitans > Cribrihabitans neustonicus. Next base: position 16,769 of record NZ_JBMERQ010000013.1, on the reverse strand, counting down.
CTCTTGGCCGCGGGCGGCTATGGTCCCGACCGGATCGAGATCGACCCCTCGGTGGTGCGCGGTCTGGGCTATTACACGGGCCCGGTGTTCGAGGCGGAGCTGACCTTTGAGATTTTCGATGAAAAAGGCCGCAAGCGCCAGTTCGGCTCGGTTGCGGGCGGCGGGCGTTACGACGATCTGGTAAAGCGCTTCACCGGACAGGAAGTGCCCGCGACCGGCGTCTCCATCGGCGTCGACCGGCTGCTGGCGGCGCTGCGCGAGAAGGGCCGCATCCAGGCGCAGGCCACGGGGCCGGTGGTGGTCACCGTGATGGACCGCGCCCGGATGGCGGATTACCAGGCGATGGTGGCGGAGCTCAGGAACGCGGGCATCCGCGCCGAGGTCTATCTGGGCAACCCCAAGAACTTCGGCAACCAGCTGAAATACGCGGACAAACGCAACTCGCCCGTTGCCGTGATCGAAGGCGGCGACGAGAAGGATAAGGGTATCGTGCAGATCAAGGACCTGATCCTGGGCGCGAAGATCGCCGAGAGCGCAACTCTGGAAGAGTGGAAGGAAAGGCCAAGCCAGTTCGAAGTGCCGCGCGGCGAGCTGGCCGCCAAGGTGCGGGAAATCCTCGACGGGCAGGGCGCGGAATGACGGTCCGGTCGCAGGCCCAGGCCTCCGTGCAGGCCCGCGCTGCGATGCTGCGGCTGCGCTTCGAGGCCGCGGGCGCGCAGGTGGTGGATACGCCTCTGCTGCAGCCCGCCGATACCCTTCTGGACCTCTACGGCGAGGACATCCGCGGCCGCGCTTACGTGACCTCCGACGCCCTGCGCGGAGAGCAGATGCTGCGTCCCGACTTCACCGTGCCGGTGGTGGAAGCACATATGCGCGATGGCGCGGAACCCGCCCGCTATACCTACTCGGGCGAGGTGTTCCGCCGCCAGGAGATCGACCCGGACCGGCCCAATGAATACCTGCAGGTCGGTTACGAAGTCTTCGAGCGGGACGATCCGGCAGCGGCTGATGCCGAAGTGTTCTCGCTCTTCGCCCTGCAGGTGCGCGGCCTGCCGCTGCGCGCGGCAACTGGGGACATCGGCATCCTGATGGCCGCGGTCGAGGGGCTGGCGACCACCGATAAGCGCAAGGCGGCGCTGATGCGCCACATCTGGCGGCCGCGCCGCTTCCGCGCGCTTTTGGACCGCTATGCCGGCCGCACGCCGGTGCCAGCGAGCCGCAAGAAGCTCCTCTCTTCCGAGGGCGTCCTAACCGGCTCGGCAGTGGAAATCGGCAAGCGCCGCGCCGCCGAGATCCAGGAGCGGATCGAGGCCCTGCGAGCGGATGCCGCCGCCCCGCCGATCCCCGAGCATGAGCTTCTGGCGCTTGAGGCGCTGATGGCGGTGCGCGAAACCGTGCCTTTCGCGCTGGAGCGGATGCGCGACATTGCGGTCGATCTGCCCGCGATCACCCCGGCGCTGGACCGGCTTGAAGAGCGCACCGCGGCGATGAAGGCACGCGGCGTCGATGTCGATGCGCTGGACTTCGAGGCCTCTTACGGGCGCACCTCGATGGAATATTACGACGGCTTCGTCTTCGGCTTCTACGCCGCCAAGCGCCCCGATCTGCCGCCGGTCGCCAGCGGCGGGCGCTATGACGCGCTGACCCGCAGGCTGGGGCAGGGCGAGGAGATTCCCGCCGTGGGCGGGGTGCTGCGGCCCGATCTGATGCTGCAACTGGAGGCGGGCAAGCCATGACGCTGAAGCTTGGGGTGCCGTCCAAGGGGCGGCTGATGGAGAAGACCTTCGACTGGTTCGCCAAACGCGGCGTGACGCTGGAGCGGACCGGGGCGGAGCGCGAATATGCGGGCCGCGTCGAGGGTGTCGACGGGGTCGAGCTGGTGCTGTTGTCTGCGGGCGAAATTCCGCGCGAGCTGGCGGCAGGGCGCATTCACCTTGGCGTCACCGGCACCGACCTGGTGCACGAAAAACTGCCGCGCTGGGAGCAGCAGGTGGAAGAAGTGGAGCCGCTGGGATTTGGCCACGCCGACCTGATCCTCGCGGTGCCTCTGTGCTGGATCGACGTCGACACGCTTGACGATCTCGATGCCGCCGCCGCGGCCTTCCGGGCGCGGCATGGCCACCGGCTGCGGATTGCGACCAAGTACCACCGGCTGGTACGCGAATTCCTGACCGAAGCGGGGGTCGCCGATTACCAGCTCGTCGACAGCCAGGGCGCGACCGAAGGCACGGTGAAGAACGAAACCGCCGAGATGGTCGCCGACATCACCTCCACCGGGGAGACGCTGCGGGCAAACCACCTGAAGCTGCTGTCGGACGGGCTGGTGCTGAAGTCGCAGGCAACGCTGTGGCGCAGCCGGGTGGCCAAATGCACCAAGGCGGAAAAGGCGGCTCTGAACGCGCTGCTGGCCAAACTGGACAGCTGAGCCGCGGTGAGGCGGCGCCGTTTGGTTCCGCAATTGCGATGAATTTTCTGTGATCCCGGGCGCCGCTGATTTATTGGGCGCCCGGGTTTCAATCCTGCAAACCGGGCATAGTTGGGGTGGGGTAAGCTCCAACTGAAAGGACAGGATATGAAGATTCTGATGGTTTTGACCTCGCACGATCAGCTGGGGGACACCGGGGAAAAGACCGGTTTCTGGCTGGAGGAATTTGCGGCACCTTACTACGTGCTGCGCGATGCCGGTGCCGAGATCACTCTGGCCTCGCCGAAGGGCGGCCAGCCGCCGCTGGACCCGAAATCCGATTCCGAGGACGCCCAGACCGACGCGACCCGCCGCTTCAAGCAGGATGAGGACGCGCAGAAGGCGCTGGCTAATACGGTGAAACTTTCCGCCGTCGAAGCGGATCAGTTCGATGCGGTCTTTTATCCGGGCGGCCATGGCCCGCTGTGGGATCTGGCCGGGGATGCGGACAGCCGCAGACTTCTGGAAAGCTTTGCCGCCGCGGACCGACCGATCGGCGCCGTCTGCCATGCACCGGGTGTTTTCCGCCACGTGAATGGCAGCAATGGCGAGCCGCTGGTGAAGGGCCGCCGTGTTGCGGGCTTTACCAACAGCGAGGAAGAGGCCGTGGGCCTCACCGATGTGGTGCCCTTCCTGGTCGAGGACATGCTGAAGGAAAAGGGCGGCAACTACGAAAAGGGCGACGACTGGGCGCCATACGTCGTGGTAGACGGCAAGCTGGTGACCGGCCAGAACCCGGCCTCTTCCGAAGGCGCGGCCAAGGAGCTTCTGGCGCTGTTGAAGTAGTCACGCGGCAAGTGCGGGGCAGGCGGCGGCAAACCGCCTGTCCATCCTGCCCGTGCGGCGGGCGCCTGCCAGTCTGATCCGGTCAGATTACCCCGATCTCTGCCAGCGCCTGAGACAGTTCCGGCGGCAGCGGCTCCTCCTGGCTGCGGCTCTGCGTCAGGTCGGCGGGGCTCTCCCCGGGCTTGAGGTAGCGCCATCCCTGGAACGGCCGCTTGATTGCGGTGTGGGTGCGGTGGATCTCCGGATCGAGCACGATGGCGCAGCGGCGTGTGCCGTCGCTGCCGGTCACCTCGTCGAGGCTGACAATGCGTTGGCGGCATTGGATAAGCCCCTTGATGACCCAGTAGATCGAGCCGCCGTTGAGCAGCTCGGCCTCGCGTTTCGGCCACATCCGGGTGACATGGCGCGGGTGCCCGCCGCGCGCGCGCGCAGCCTGCGACGTCTGCCAGGCGATCAGGCTGTCAACGCTTTCGGTACCCACTGAAAGCTTTACTAGGTTGATGAAGTTATCCACAGATTCCCCACAGAGTCTTCCCGAAAGATACCTTTATATAGTAGGTCGAAGTTTGGTTCCAGCAAGGTGTTGTGGTATACTCGGCAAGAAAATCGTAACGGAATGCGTTTTCCGCGTTGAGCCTGCCGCGGCCCCTGGTGTATCCAGACCGCCATTCCTTACCGCCTTCACGACTCAGAGGACCGACATATGAGCCGCTTTGCCGCCCCCATCGCCGAGCAGATCTGGGATATGAAATACCGTTTCAAACAGGCAGACGGCACTCCGATCGATGTCACCGTCGAGGACTCCTGGCGGCGGATCGCGCGCGACTTGGCGCAGGCGGAAAAGAAGCCCGAGGTGTGGGAGGAGAAATTCTTCGCAGCCCTGGAAGACTTCAAGTACCTGCCCGCAGGCCGGATCACCGCAGGCGCGGGCACCGCGCGCCAGGTGACCCTGTTCAACTGCTTTGTGATGGGCACCGTGCCGGACAGCATGTCGGGCATCTTCGACATGCTGAAGGAAGCCGCGCTGACCATGCAGCAGGGCGGCGGCATCGGCTATGACTTTTCCACCATCCGCCCGCGCGGCGCCGACGTGAAGGGCGTGGCCGCGGATGCCTCCGGCCCCTTGTCGTTCATGGACGTCTGGGACGCGATGTGCCGGACCATCATGTCCGCAGGCTCCCGCCGCGGCGCGATGATGGCGACCATGCGCTGCGACCACCCGGACATCGAGCAGTTCATCACCGCGAAGTCCGACCCCGCCCGCCTGCGCATGTTCAACATGTCGGTGCTGGTCACCGATGCCTTCATGGAAGCGGTGAAGGCCGATGGCTCCTGGGATCTGCAGTTCGGCGGCAAGGTCTACCACACCGTGCAGGCGCGCGACCTGTGGAACAAGATCATGCAGGCGACCTATGACTACGCCGAGCCGGGCGTGATCTTCATCGACCGCATCAACAAGGCCAACAACCTCTCCTACTGCGAGCAGATCTCGGCCACCAACCCCTGCGGCGAGCAGCCGCTGCCGCCCTACGGCGCCTGCCTGCTGGGCTCGATCAACATGGCCCGCCTGGTCGCCAACCCGTTCGAGGCAGACGCACACCTGGATCAGGCTGCAATGCAGGAGCTGGTCGCGACCGCGGTGCGGATGATGGACAACGTTGTCGACGTCTCCAAGTTCCCGCTGGAGGCGCAGGCCCAGGAAGCCCGGAACAAGCGCCGCATCGGCCTTGGCGTCACCGGCCTGGCCGACGCGCTGCTGATGCTCGGCCTGCGCTATGGCTCGGACGAGGCGGCGCGTCAGACCGACGAATGGCTGCACGCGATCGCCCGCGCCGCCTATCTGGCGTCGGTGGACTTGGCGAAGGAAAAGGGTGCCTTCCCGCTGTTTGACGCAGAGAAATACCTGAACTCCGGCAACATGCTGAACATGGATGAGGACGTGCGCGAGGCGATCCGCAAACACGGCATCCGCAACGCGCTGCTGACCTCGATCGCGCCGACAGGCACTATCTCGCTCTATGCAGGCAACGTGTCGTCGGGGATCGAGCCGGTCTTCGCCTATGCCTACACCCGCAAGGTGCTGCAGAAGGACGGCTCCCGCACCGAGGAGGAAGTGGTCGATTACGCGGTGCAGATGTACCGCGAGAAATTCGGCGCGGACGCCAAGCTGCCCGACTATTTCGTGAACGCCCAGACCCTGACACCCGGCGAGCACGTCAAGATGCAGGCCGCGGCGCAGAAATGGATCGACTCGTCGATCTCCAAGACCATCAACTGTCCGGAAGACATCTCATTCGATGCCTTCAAGGACGTCTACATGCAGGCCTGGGACGAGGGCTGCAAAGGCTGCACCACCTACCGGCCGAATGACGTGACCGGCTCGGTTCTGTCGGTCTCCGAGACTGCCGACACCGCCCCGGGCGAAAGCGCCGGCGCGCCGCAGCAAAGCGACAGCGCCGAGGTCGTCTACATGTCCGAGCCCCTCGACCGCCCGCAATCGCTGGAGGGCCACACCTACAAGCTGAAGTGGCCGGACAGTGAGCACGCGATCTACCTCACTATCAACGACATCATTATCAACGGCCACCGCCGTCCGTTCGAGGTCTTCATCAACTCCAAGAACATGGAGCATTACGCCTGGACCCTGGCGCTGACCCGGATGATCTCGGCCGTATTCCGCCGCGGCGGCGACGTGTCGTTCGTGGTGGAAGAGCTGAAAGCGGTGTTCGATCCGCGCGGCGGTGCCTGGGTGCAGGGCAAGTACATCCCCTCGATTCTGGCCGCGATCGGCGGCGTGATCGAGACGCATCTGGTCAAGACCGGTTTCCTGGAAGGCGAAGGCATGGGCCTCAAGTCCGACCCGCAGGCGCAGGTGGTGAACCTAAACCAGCCCCGCGGAAAGGCCTGCCCCAGCTGCGGCCAGTATGACATGCAGATGGTCGAAGGCTGCATGACCTGCCGCAGCTGCGGCCACTCCAAGTGCGGCTGAGGCGCGCAGCGATGTAGAGTGTATGGCCCGCGAAATCGTGACCATTTTGGGGGTTTTCTGACCATTCCGACACGGGTTTAATGACCACCGGCCGCGGCGCGGCCGGTGGTTTCTTTTTAAAACAATGACATAGGTGGCGGTTGCCTTTTGCCTTCTGACGAGGCCGGTTCGCCTGAACAAGCCCGCTCTGCCTGTTGACTGAAACCGCTGTTCTGAGCAGGACTGTAGCTCAAACCTGGCCAGGTTCTTTCCTTCACTTACCCGAGTACACCCTGTGCAATCGGGAGCCAGACGGCGCTGTGCGCCGGGAAAGGGCCAGCTATGTCCAAGATCAAATTCATCGACGCAGAGTTCCTAGATGCCGACAAAGAACGTCGGGCAATACGGCGGCGCCTGGAGCGGTTTCTGAAAGAGCGGCGCGTATCAGAGCGCGGCGTTGTGCCTCCGGAACCGGAGGATCCGGAAGACGTCCTGCGGTGGGAAACAGACTTGATGCAGGTTCGTTTCGAGCGCGAAGTTCAGGACCGCATAGACCGCCGGGTGAACAGGCTGGCGGAGCGGCGGGACGCGGCTGCAGGTCTCACCCACCTGAAGCGCGATGACCGAAGGGCGCTCGAGGCTCTGCGCAACGGTGTGAGATTGATCCGGATCCGGACAGAACACCAAGCGGATGAAATCGCCGCTGGAATCCATGCCGACATGCCCTGGATGGCACCTGCGACGGATCTCCTTTGGAAATCGATGCGGCGATCAGTCCGCAATGGGGATTCGGGCTTTCGCTTGCCTCCGGTGCTGCTGGACGGACCCCCGGGAATTGGCAAGAGCATGTGGGCCCGTCAGCTGAGCACAGCACTTGGTGTGCCCCGCTGTGGCGTAGAGGCGACGGCAGAGCAGGCGTCGTTCGGCATCGTGGGCTCCCAGCGCGGCTGGGCCAACGCACAGCCGGGACGCCCTTTGATGACGATCCTGAAGCACCTGATCGCGAACCCGATTGTCGTTGTGGATGAGGTGGAGAAGGCCGGGGTCGCAACTTCGGTCAAAGGGAACAGCTTTGGACTTTCCGAGGGGCTGCTGTCCCTTTTGGAGCCATCCTCAGCGGCATCTTGGCAATGCCCCTATTATCAGGTCGGGTTCGACATGTCCCGGATCAGCTGGGTGCTGACCAGCAACACCTTAACCACCTTGCCAGCCCCTCTGTTAAGCCGCCTGGAGGTCATAAAGCTGTCACCTGTCCCGGTGCCTGACCTGGTAGCCTTTGCCCGCCGTGAGGGCGGCAGGCGCGGGTTGGCACAAGCGTCTGTCGAGGCCGTAGTCGAGGTGCTGGAGATTTCTGGTCAGACAGCGCCGTTGAGCCTGCGGCATGTCATTCGGATGCTCACCCGGGGGGAAGCGTTGGAGGCGGCTCGGCTTCTTCATTGAACATGCAATTTCTTTAAACGTAGAACTTTATTGGAAGGAGCCGCATATGGCCGACCGAAATCATTACATCACTGTTGAAGCGCAGCGCATCATGGAGCGGTTTCCCGAGGTGTATGGGCCTCCGCCTTGGAGCATCAAGAAGACAAGCCTCGCTTGGGGCTTCGCCTGTGGCGAGGGCTGGTATCCTCTGATTGAGCGCCTTAGTGCAGATCTCGCCGACATCATACGTGAGGATGGTCTGACACGCTTCCGGGCGCAGCAGGTTAAACAGAAACTGGGTGAGTTGCGGTTCTATGCGCTCGGCGGCAACGAGCGCACCGCCTATCGGATAGCTCAGGCCCAATGGAAGCTGCGAAGACCTGTGAGCATTGCGGTACTCGGTCGGCCCAGAAGAAATCCCTCGGCGGCTGGCTAACAACCACATGCGATACCTGCGCCATGCGGCTATTGAGGTCTCGATCTTAGCAGGAGCAGCACCCCTAATTGCTTTTGGGGGCATGCTCTGAGCCTTTAAGTGTCTCCTACTGCTTGTAGACATGCTGTAGGCGTGAAGGCTGGTAGCCAACTTCCCGTATTCGGACATCCCACTTGGCGTAGGAGATGGCGTGGTTCAGCACAGATGATGCTGGGCTTAGCAGGAATGTCAGCGATGCGCAGAAAACGCCCTTTGCAAATCAATCCCAGCGGCCAAGTCCAGCCTTGATTTTCGCCGCGCTGCCGCGATCAAGAGCTGTCGCTCGTCGTGGGTGCAGCATGAAGTTGTCATCGTGTGGCCGGGCTACCGAACTTTGCTACCGTTCGCTGCAGTCACAACCGTAAGCCGTAGAATAGCACAAGCTGACATTGGGGCTTGGCTGTCTGCAGAAATGGCACAGTTGCTCAGGCACACGTTTAAAGTTAGCTGTTTAGGCATGAAATTACTTCCTGACGGTCCAGATATTCCTCAAGAATTAATCGCCGCCCAAGAAAAGGGTGAAGTGCTGTTCATCTGTGGGGCAGGAGTGTCAATGACGGTCGGTTTGCCGTCGTTTCGAGGACTTGTTGCTGCAGTCTATGGAGAGCTTGGCGAAAATTGGCATCTACATCCGGCCGAACGCGAGGTAATGGAACAGGGCGGTCGGCTTGCGGGGCAGTATGATCGAGTGCTTCGCTTGCTGGAGCGACGTTTGACAGCAGTGGGCACAGGGAACGCCGGCCGCCTGCGTGAGCGATTGAGAGATGCTATTCGTATAAAGCTTCAGCTTCCCCAAGAAGGGGAAGTGAACCTAGAGGCTCACGCGGCATTACTTGACCTCTCCCGAGACTCAGAGAGCCAGATCAGGCTAGTGACCACCAACTTCGATACGCTTTTTGAGCGAGCATGGCCGCGGGGTGGGAGGGCTCCTTCGTTCGCTGGGCCAGCGATGCCGCAGCCGAAGACTGCGGGCTGTGCAGGTGTGATGCACCTGCACGGACGCCTTGCGGATGAACATCTGGGTTTGTCCGAAACTGATCTTGTTCTAACAAGCGCCGAATTTGGCGATGCCTACCTGCGCTCTGGATGGGCCTCTCGATATGTCTACGACTTGGTCCGTGCATACACTGTGGTGCTGGTTGGGTACCAAGCCGACGATCCGCCTATGCGGTATTTACTTGAAGTACTGGAGGCAGATAGACAACGGTACTCTGACCTTCGGTAAGTTTACGCCTTCGCCAACGCGGAAGACGACGAGGTGCTAACCCGCGCTCTGTGGGAGAGCAAAGGGGTCACGCCCATTCTCCATATAGTCGACGACAATGGCGGATACGATCCGCTGTATAGGTCAATCCTAGAATGGCGGAATTACGCGAAAGACCCATCAGCGTGGCGGAGAGAGCAACTGCGGCAGTTGTTTTTGGACGACCCAGCAAACTCAACCGAAAGCGTCCTGCGTGCCACCGAACTCCTGCTTCATGGGGACGCATCTCTGCTTCTTTCCGAACTGAATCCGCCGGCGGCTTGGTTGCCAGCTCTGCGACAGCAACGTGTATTCGATAGTGGTTTTACCAGTCCTGGTCCATGGATTGCCGCACGGCTGAACGACCCTGATATGATCCGAGCGGCTGCGGCGCATCCTGAATTTGATGACCAGACCGTAAGGTACGTAGAGCGTGGACTTGATCAGAAGCGAGACGAGCTTGGTCCCGTCCGAACGCGCTGCTGGGAGATTTTGCTATCGGCCAAGAAACCGGTGGCAGGATACGATCACGATCTTAAGTGGTACCGTCAGGCGCCTCGTATTCGAGCTGGCGAAGTCGGCTACGAAGCCAGGCAAATTGTGGCAGAGCTCTTGCGGCCGAGGATACGGATTGGGCGACATCTTCAGCTCTTCGAAGAGCAAGTGGACTCACGAGCGGCTAACCCCGAGGAGACCCTTCACTCATTCATGCGGTTGGATTTCCAACCTCGCGAACGCGTTGGCACTGATGATATCTTGGAAGCATGGCCTAACGTCGAATTTTCGTTGGTGCGGCTGCTGCACAAGCTGGAGAGATTACTGCTGGACACACTGGAGCATGCCGAAGACGTAGGATTTACGATTGGATACGACCGAAGCGATAGTGATGTTCCTTCTATTGCGCCTCACCCTCAGAACCAATATCGCAGTGGTTTCTACCCAATAGTTCGGGTCATGGCTGACCTCTGGGAACGGCTTGCCCTAGTTGCGCCAGAAAGGGCCGTAGCGCTATCGCGGCCGTGGATAAAGACACACTTCCTGCTCTTTAAGCGCTTAGCGGTCTTTTCCGCGACAAATACTGTCCATCCCGTTTGCAATTTGGTTGATGCAGTTATGAGCCTCGATGACCATGAATTCTGGGTGAGTGGCGCTCAAGTCGAGATTATGAGGGGGCTGGTAGAGCGTTGGGATGAATTCATGCCGGAGGCTCGTGATCAGCTTGAAGAGCGCATAAATGCCGACATTCCGCGTGAGCTCTTCGAAGACGATGCGTTCGACGAGGCGCACTGGCAGTCGGTTCGTGATAATGCCACCTATCGGCGCTTGAGTAGGCTAGAAGCGGCCGACAAGCCCATCAGCGAAGCAAGCGTCAACTTGTTGAAAGAAATCGCTGAACGTCATCCCGAATGGCGCCCGAGTCCTGGCGATCGGGATGACTTTCACAGTTGGAGTGAAACTCGAACTGGCCCCGACGGTGACGTTGAATTGCTTAAGGATGTGCCGGAGGAAGGTCTCCTCGGAGAGGCCCTCAGGATCGAACAAGAGCGTCAATTCGATCAGAGCGACCTTTGGCGGCAATTCTGCTCGTCTGATCCTAGCCGGGCGTTTCGCGGGCTGGTAGCAGAAGCCGGGGGGGAAACTGGAACGTATACGCTTGGCGTTCCCTGTTGTGGGCTACTGGCCGGTCGTTCGACGATGACCTAAGGGCAGAAATTGCCGTTTCAGTATTAGAAATGCCAGATGATACGATCAGTGAGCTGACCAGCACGATAACCGACTGGATAAGGACTCATCGAGCGTATCTAGCTGACCAGCCTCAAGGCGGGACCAGTCTGCTGTGGAAGTTGTGGGATCGCCTGGCGCATCTGGTTTATGACGACGATTCAGATTTCGATACGGTGTCTGACGATTTGGTAGATCGAGCCTTGAATTTACCTGGCGGCGAACTCGCTTGGACACTCCTCGATCATCTAATTGCTGAGAAGCCGGAGCCCGGCACGGGTCTCGGTGTGATGGAACCGCGCTTCCTACACGTCGCTCGTTCCGACAGTGAAGCGGGCCTTCTTGGCCGAGTTCATTTTTCTAGAGCCATGAATTATTTGCACCACATCGCGCCGAATTGGACTTCTGCGGAGATGCTGCCACGCTTTCAGGAGGGGCACACAGAAGCGATGGCTATGTGGAAGGCCAATGCCCAATCTCGGGTCGGATCACCAGAACTGTTCAATGCGCTGAAGCAGCCCCTTCTCGCGTTCATTCCGCGCCCTGATTTAAGCGACAACGAATCGAGCAATCTAGTCACCCGTCTTATTGATATAACAATTTGGCGCCAATTGGGCTCAGCCTCAGAATATGAGCTTTCTGCGGCTGAGGTTCGTGACCTTCTTGTCATTGGTCCTGCGCGACTTCGAGAGCATGTGGCGTGGCTCCTATGGCGTTTGCAGGCCGATAACTCGTCAGAAGAAGGTGATCTGGGCGAAAAGGGCGATCGGTGGAAGAATCTCGTTGGCCCCATCTTCCAGGCTATTTGGCCGCTTGATGTTCGTTTGCGGACGAAGCGTGCGTCAGAGAACCTCGTTCTTATGGTCATGGAAACTGATAAGGCTTTCCCTGAAGCTGTTGGAACCATTGTTGATTATTTGGAACCCTATCAAATTTACGCCTTGGAGCACGCCTTCCGCCTGGAAAGGGCGCACGAGGATCTGATTGCACGTTATCCGAGATCCATCATTATTTTGACGAATGCATTGGTTGATCCAGAGCTTCATCCGGTTCCAAGCGATTTGGGTAAGCTCCTTGATGACTGCATAGAAATTGATCCGGAAGTTGCCAATATTGAAGCCTATCTGCGCCTCAACGGATTTAGGCGTTTTGGTGGCGCGTAGTTGAACCCTTTTCCTTATGGCTGTGGACCGCGAATTCGTTGCACCAAATCCTTCACGACCAGGGTGACCCATATGATTAGAACTCTACCACATTCACGGAAGTTGCAATCGATGCAATTGCCAGCCACACTTCAGAAACCTCTCGCATCTCTCACCTTTAGCGCACAGAAAATGGTATGATATGTCAGTAAAACGGCGAAACCACACGGTCCCCAAAGGGCTGCTCAAGAACTGGATAGGCGACAAGGAGGGGGTTCAAGGGTTTCACTTCGCAAACCTATCCGAAGGAACGATGAAATTCGAAGCGGGTAAAAAGGCGAATTTTGCGATCACTCAATTTTTCTATGTTCCCGAACGTGAAGGTGGAAGACGTGATGAGGAATTGGAGGACTGGTTTTCCGTCGACGAGAATGGACTGGCCCAAATCGCCCGAGCCGCAGAATCTGGCACACTGTCCAACTTTGAAAACCCGAAGCTTTTGAACCAAGCGATACGTGCCTGTATCGCGCTAGGCAGTCGCAGCGCGTACAGTATGTATATGGGTATGCACTTCTTTTTCCAGAATGAGCAGTCACCACACGAAACGTCCGTCGACAATGTCTGGAGGTCGATTAGTTGCAAATTCAATCAGTTTAGGTCCTGGGATTTTAAAGTACTCTATGACTTGCCTGCGCCACTCCTTCTTAATGATCGCCCTTTCGCAGACTTCACACCTAGAGATATCGACGCTGTGGCGATGCCTTTAGGTCCTCGTTCATTGCTCATTGGATCCTGTGGAGACAGCCGAAATGATTCGAAAATGAAAGTCTCTGCCATTAAAGGCCAACCTGAACATAAAAAGATAGTGGATATGGTTAATCATTTTTCGATTGAAATGGCTCGCCAATGGATTGTCGCTCAAAAAAAATAGAGACCTGGAGGCAGTTTGTTGCAAATTAACGCCGAAGGCTGTCAAAGAAAGAATGACCACTGATCGAGCAATTATTTACCCCCTGGACTAATGAGGTGTTGAGGAATAGGAAATCACCCACCATGGCTGTCTTACGTGCTCAAACTTGCAAGAATGGACAACATCTCAAGAGAATTCAGCCTTTTCGCGAATCGACTTCGCTTTGAAAAAGAAAGACCCTTAGTGTGTGATCGTTTTTTTCAGACTGAGTCGAAGCACCTTCCGTAAGTTTGCTGATCTGCCTTGCTTGACTAGTGCGGCGCGGTGACTGGTAGCCAACTGCGCATCGCGGCTCATGCACCCCGAACCGGCTCGCCACCTCGGCTGCCGTCTCCTCGCCTTTCAGGGCTCCCAGCGCGACCTTCGCCTTGAACTCAGGCGCGTGCTGCTTCCGCTTCGACATCTTTGATCTCCTTCTCGTCGAAGATCAGCAGACTGCAAATCGTAGCTTATGTCAGTGTCCGAATTTCGGGGGGTAGCTCAAACATCGAACCGACGGCACCGACCCCATCGCCAAAAACTTGGAAAAAGGGGGCTATCTTCTTGCGCACGAGACGAGTCGCTCATAGCCTCCGCGTCGTGGATTTCCTTTTCTGGGGCAAGTGCTTATGTTCGATGCCGTAATCGCAAAGAAAGCGAGAATGGAGAAGATCCTTCACGACGCGAAGCGTAATCCTCGCGAGGACCTTGTAACATCTTCTCTCTTCGGGATGCTGCGGCTTTTAGCGCCCGAGTCTCGGCAGACGGCGCTTTCAGTCCTATGCGACCACCCACTGCCGAGCGACGCCAAAATCTATCTCTGGCCGTTTTTTATCGGGAGAGGCGAGAACTCCGAACCCGATGTGGTGCTGGAGTTCATGGAGAACGGGCGGCGGGCCTACTGGGTCATAGAGGTGAAATGGGGAGCGCCGCTCGGCGCGGACCAATGCGCTCGAGAAATCCGAACCGTAGCGCACGGACGCTGCCGCCGCGGCGGTGTGCCCGCGGGTGACAGGAACGTGCATGGCTACACGCTTCTCGGGGCCGAGCCCAAGCACCAGAAGGCGGTGGCTGACCTGCGCCTCAAAGTCCGGAATGGGCTGGAAGCCGTCCCCGTTAACGGCATCAGATCGCTGGAATGGACCGCTGCTGTCGAAAAACTGCGGACTCTCGAACATGAAGCAGGCGACCTGGGTCTTAAGTCATGGTCACGGCTGTGCGCAGACTTCCTCGCAGGGCAACCGCAGGGTGCTGTGCTAGGGGACTGGCCGACAATGACAATGCCGATGAAAGGCAGCTTTAATTTCGATGCCGAGGAGAGGTTCACCCTGCCGCCAATTACCGCTGTGCCAGCAACGCGATATTATTTCAGAGAGAACGAATGACCGACCACGATGCTATTCTTTGGCAGTCCGCTAGAAACCTACTCGACGCGCAAGAGAACTTGAACAAGCTCTACGAAGCCTTCTGGCAGGTCGAATGTAGTGACACAGGGCTAAAAATCGAGGAGCGCAACGAAGACGCGTCGGATGGGGAATTTCTCCAGCCCGTTTGGAACACCTATTTCGTCCACCGGCGCAACAGTCGCTCTAACTCAAGGGCAAAAGGCATAGTGACGATCGCGATCCAGCTCACAGCGGACGAAGGCAGCGAGGCCGACTGGGCGGACGGCAAGCGGTCCAAGGTCATCGTCGGGTATTGGCCTAACGGCAACGACGACGATCCATGGGTCTTCACGACGGACGGACCCAACGACGCGGGCTATTGTGAAGAGTGGGTCGCAGAGAGGCGCTTCTGGCGCAGAGAGGACACTGAGGACAAGAGCTGGTTCTATGCCGTGCCGCTCAATCTTCTAACCGACACGAAATGTGTACGAGAACTCATCGTCGCCCCAGTGCATGAGATCCTGCGGGCCGGACCCTGTGACGTTTTCAGCAAGGTCGATGACTCCCTCGCCAAGGTAGAAGCCAGTCTCTGCCTCCCGCCGCAGCCCAGTGCCGCCGAATGACTCGGCTCTTCTTCATCGGTAACGTCCGCACAGTTGTCCGCACTCTGTGAGTTCACCGGCTTCAGAACCTCGCAGTCGAAGCGAACGGCAGAAACGGCGGGCTGCGCTGCAGCACAAAACCTCGGCTAGTTGCGTCAAATGGCCGAGTTTGCAAATGGCGCTTCTGCGCATCACTGCCACTGGTGCTGACCGCAGCATTTGAAGCAGTGCGCCGTGGCGGTTCAATGACCGCCTTCGGGAAGCCGACCAGAATTTTTTGCACCGGCAGCATCTTTTGCATGGCGCCCCGCGCCAATGACCGCTCCGGGCTGCCTGCGGTCAGCTGTGACAGCGACGGTAACCGTCCAGGCCGGTGATGACTCCGCTGCGCCGCCGCAAGGCCGCTCCGAGCCCAGGTTGACCGATGCTGCCAAATGCACGGATGTCCGCTTTTCCAGACGCTGCTAGAGGCTCAACGAACTCAGCCTCTACATGTGTAAGTGGAAAGTAATGCTCATTCACCAGTTGTTGACCCTCGAACGCGATGGCATGATGTTCGCATGCTGCGTTTCATTGCCAATTCTAGTATCGTCTTTTTCCTAACAATTTTGACCCAGATCGGCGGCGCCGCATGGCTAATAGCGCTTTTCTTCCGTCAGAGAATTGTCGCATTTATACTAGCTTATGCGGCTTTAACGGCGGCAACTGTTTGGATCGCACCGACTTTTGGTCGGGTGGCATTGAACTGTTTCGATGATGGCCCGCTTCAGGTGCAAAGCTGGATGTTCTGCGCTCTTAATCGCCACTACGTGACCCCTGAGTTGCGAGAAGTACTCGTCGACACCGCTGAAGAGATGGATCGCCAGTACCTGGGCACGGAAACTCTTGTACTTGACGCAAACTTCCCGTTCTTAGACGGCTTTCCTTTGCTGCCGCATCTTTCGCACGACGATGGTGAAAAGGCCGATCTCGCATTTTTTACCGGGATGAGACAGGATACCTACCGGGTGCAACACGATCACTGATAGGGTATTTCGCGTTTGAGCCCGGTCCGACTGATTGCACGCCGAGATGGCCAACTCTGAGATGGGACATTGATGTTCTTCAGCCGCTCTGGCGCAATTATGCCTTGGACAAAGAGCGTATGGCCGCGGTCATGAGAATACTCTCAAACGATGAACGCGTGGGGAAAACCTTCATTGAACCGCATCTCGTTCAATCGTTGCGGGTCGCCCATCCGCGTGTTCGGTTCCAAGGGTGTAGGGCGGCTCGGCACGACGATCATATTCACTTTCAACTGTGATGGCAGACCAGAGTTCTGGTCATGTCGTCGTTTCGGGTCGCCTGCAATTTTCGTCAACTCCGGCATCCACAGCCGACCTCTGTGAACCCGCAGCGAAGGCCCGCTCAGTCCGGCTTAGCGGTCGCTCGTGCGGGCGGTTTCTGGACGCCTGGCAGCGGAGGGCGGCATCGAGCCTATTCCGTTGAAAAAGCCTGTTCTTCGGCGGCTGTGATGTAGCCTGTCGATAGGGCGTGCCGTGCGCCTGTCATGCCAGGCGGGCGTTTTGGGGTGGAGGGAGGAGCTTTGCGAGCTTTCTGAGGTTCTGGGCGGTG
>NZ_JBMERQ010000012.1:0-80319 GCF_048820895.1 Cribrihabitans neustonicus | reverse complement strand
TTCGCGAGGCGATTGGGTGTTTCTTGAACACGGTGGTGCTGCGGTCGTCGGTTGATGAGGATATGCCGTTCCGAGAGTTGTTGCGTGGTGTTCGTCGAACGGTATCGGAGGCGATCGAACATCGTGACGTTCCGTTCGAGTCGGTACTTGATGCGTTGGAGGTCGAGCGCAGCGCGTCGCACCCCCCACTCGTCCAGGCGGTGCTCTCGGCCGGCGATGCCTGGGGCGATCATCTTGCCCTCACGGACATCAAGGTCGTGCCGCTCGACATCATGCCTTCGGTCGGGAAGTCACCGATCGAGCTAACCTTCCATGATGGCGACCAGATCAAGCTTCAGTTGGCCTCCGACGGCACGCTGCTCGACCAAGAGGCCGCTGAGTCCATGCTCGGCCTCATCGTGCGGTCGCTCGAAAATCTCTGTGAAGACCATGACCAGCCAACGCTGTCGAGTACGAAGTCGATCACTAGAAGCCCGGTAGCCACGATCGCAGCGACACCGATGTCGGAGGCCGGGTTGTTCACGGAGGGGTCATCGGTGCTCGGTGCCTTCTTCCAGCACGCCGACAATCGGCCCGACCAGCCGGCAATCATCGACGGTCGTCGAACCATCAGCTACGGCGAGTTGCGGGCACGGGCGGTCGCGTGCGCAGCCGAGCTTTGTGCAAATGGCGTCGGCCCCGAACAGCCGGTTGTGCTTCAACTCGAACGTTCTGTGGAGTTCATCGTCAGCGCCCTCGGCACCATGCTCGCCGGCGGGTTGTATGTCCCCGTCGATCCTGAGGCACCCTCGGCTCGGCTCGAGCGGATTCTCGAGATTGTGCAGCCCGTCCGGCATGTAACTGCGGCTGACCTCTGGAGTGAGCGCGGCGAACAGGGGCTCGGCGGTCTCTCAGCAGGCGTTCCAATCGAGGTTGAGCGCCCTTCGACACGTTTCGCTGGCGCAACCGCAGCGTACATGATCTTCACTTCGGGCTCGACCGGTGAGCCAAAGGGGGTTGTGGTCACGCGCAACAACCTTGATGCGATGGTGCGTTCGACCGCGCGGCCGACTGCGGCAACCGCGACAGACGTGTGGGGCATGGCGCATTCGTCGGCGTTCGATTTCTCGGTGTTCGAGATGTGGCTTCCGCTCGCAACCGGCGGCGCCGTTGCCGTGCTCTCGCCACAGACGGTGCGCGATCCGAACGAGATGACCCAGGCGATCGCCGACGCCGGTATCACGGTCTTGAGCCAGACACCGAGCGCCTACGGCATGCTCGATCGCCACCCCGGGTTTGTCGAGTCGTTCGATCAAACGTCGCTCCGGCTCGTCGTGTTCGGGGGCGAGACGCTGAAGTCGGCGTTGGTGGCGCGGACCCTCGCCGCCCCGGTTCACACACCGGTGCTGCTCAACATGTACGGCATCACCGAGACGACCGTCCACGTCACGTGCCATCAAGCCGGGCCTGGCGACCTCGACCTCGATGCGGTGCGCATCGGCCTGCCGCACGACGGGATGGGCGCCGAGCTGTATTGGGAAGGCAGAGATCCGACCATCGATGGGTTCGTCGGCGAGATCTGTGTGTCGGGCATTGGTGTCACCCGTGGGTACTGGGGCGACCCGCGCACCACTGCGACCAAGTTCGTGCCCGACCCGAACGGGCCGCCGGGCGCTCGGATGTACCGCTCCGGCGACGCCGGCCGTCGGCGGGGCCGCGACGCGATCGAATACCTCGGACGCATCGATCAGCAGGTGAAGATCCGCGGGTTCCGTATCGAGATCGGCGAGATCGAAGCCGCGCTGCGTCGCGTCGCCACGGTGTCCGAAGCCGCATGCGTGGTCGAAACGATCGGTGGCTCGCCGACGCTCGTGGCCTATGTCATCGCGGCGGACCATACGTCCGCATCGGAGGACGCCACGCTCTCGTCGGAGGATCTGGCCGGGGCGCTCACGGACGACCTTCCGAGCTATATGATCCCGAGGAGCTACCGGCTGGTGTCGCGGATGCCGCTCACCGTGAACGGCAAGCTCGATCGAGACCGACTGGCGGTCGAGGCTTGGACGAGCCTCGATACCGCACCGGCGATGGCACCTTCGTCAGACGCGGAGCGCCTGCTTGCTCGGACGTGGGGGCGTCACCTCGGGCTCGATGCCGACCAGGTCTCCGTCGACCGGTCGTTCTTCGCGCTTGGTGGCGACTCGTTGTCAGCGGTGTCGATCATTGAAGAACTGATCGGCTATGGGTACGACGTCTCGACGTCGGATCTCATCTCGGCCCGCACCATTCAAAAGCTCGCCTCGACCATGGGCGAGCCGTCGGCTCCCCGCGACGCTGCGGCCCCGCCAGAACCCTTCAGCTTGGTGTCCGAGAGCGATCGCGACGCGCTTGCGAACGACTTCGGCGACGCTCTTGTCGATGCGTTCCCGACATCGGCGCTCCAGATGGCGATGATGTTCCACATGCGAACGTCGGGAACCCGCCAAGACTACCACAACGTCACCGCGTTCGAAGTTGGAAGCCGCCTGGTCGCGCGACGTCTGGTCGACGCGATCCACGGTGTGACCCAGCAATTCGACGCGCTCCGGACCTCCTTCGACCTCGCGAGCTACGCCGATCCGCTCCAGTTGATCTGGCGCAACGTCATTCCATCGGTCGCGGTGCACGACGCGGTCGCGCTCGGCCGTCCTGCGTCCGTCATCGTCGACGACTTGATGGCGTCGGAGGGGCAGGCTTCGTTCGATCCGATCACCCCGCCACTGCTGCGATGGAACATCGTGCTCGGTGAGGACCGCACGACGGTGCTGGTCACCGAGTTCCATCCGATCCTCGACGGCTGGAGCCTGCACACCGTGCTCCGCGGTGTCTTCGGTCGTTACGCGGCGAGCGCGACGAGAGGGGCGCATCCGCCCGAACAGGTCGAACCCGCCGCGTACGGCATGGCTGCGCACGTTCGACGAGAGCAGCAGGCCCGTAACGCGCCCGAGGTCGCCCGGTACTGGTCGGAACGAGTCGGTTCCATGCCCGACACAAAGGTTGGGCCGTCCCAACCGGACCCGGATCGTCGCACCATCGGCACGACCAGCCCGATTCCCGACGAAACCTGGCAGGCTGTAATCGAGGTGGCCCGCGCGCTCGACGCTCGGCCATCGTCGGTGTTCCTGGCGGTCCATCTGTCGGTGCTGTCGGCGATGACCGCGCAGCCCGTGGTCACGAGCGGCGTTGCCAACCACACCCGTCCCGACCTCCCCGGTGCGGTCGACGCGGTTGGCCTCTTTCTGAACTCTCTCCCCGTCAGCGGCGACGTCCGCCATTCGTGGGCGGACCTCGTGGCCGAGGTCGACGCCCAGATCACCTCGAACTGGGACGCGAGGATGTTGCCGCTGGTCGACGTCAAGTCCATCGCCGGGTGGAGCGACGTCCCGTTCGACGCGACCTTCAACTTCGTCGACTTCCGGGTTCTCCACGACTACGTCGACGACGAGACCGGCCTCGAGCTGCAGGGCGGACCCCACAGCGAGCCCTCGAACTTCGCCTACCAGCTCCTGATTACAGCCCCGAGGCTGCGGATCGGTGCCGACGACCGTCAGGCCAGCGTGACCTTGGAGGTCCACGCCCCGCCGTTCGAGCAGCGCACCTCGGACGAACTCGTAGCGCTCTACATGGCCGGGCTCGCCGCGCTTGTCGACGACCCAACCACATCGCCTGCTGACGCGGCCCGGTTCGAGAGCTCCGAGTTGGCGACGGTACTGGCTCGAAACGGTGTCAACGATCCCTCGCTGGTGAACCAGACCATTGTCGAGACCATCATGCACAACCTCGAGCATCTGGGAACTGCGCTTGCGGTGGTCGATGGCGACCTCGAGGCGACCTACGACGAGTTGGCGACGATGGTGGCCGCCGCTCGACAAAGGCTTGTCGACAACGGTTGCCAGCCGGGAGACGTCGTCGGACTGCGGTCGGGGCCGGGGATCGGCGCGCTCGTTTCGATCATCGCCATCTGGACGTGCCGGGCCGCGTTCGTGGTGCTCGATCCCGGATGGCCAACAAACCGCGTGAAGCAGATCGTGGTCGACTGTCGCCCCCGGTTGGTGCTGTGCGCCGCAGACGAGATGCCCGAAGACGACGATCTCCTCGCCGCCGCACCGCACCACTTGTTCGACCTCGCTTCGTTGGGAGAGGTCCCCATTGACGCCGCCCAGGCCAACCCCCCGACCGGCGACGATCTCGCCTATCTGATGTACACGTCTGGGTCGACAGGTCGGCCCAAAGGTGTTCTCGTCCCTCATCGCGGGCTCGCGAACTACATGTTGTGGTCGCTCGACGCGTACGGCTACGCCGCCGCGCAGCGGACCCCGGTCCAGTCTGCGATCAGCGCCGACCTGATCTTCCCGTCCCTGTTCGGGCCGCTGGTCGCCGGCACGACCGTCGAAGTTCTCCGGCATCGGTTCGGCGGTGTGCTCGGCCTGGCCGAGAGCCTCAATAACGGTGCTGTGTACTCGATGATCAAGGCCACACCGTCCCAGCTCGAAGTCGTCCACGACGCGGCCGCGCCGGGCGCGCTCTTCAACATCGCCACCGTCGTGGTCGGTGCCGAAGCCTGTACCCCGGCGACCGCCGAGAAGATCCGGTCGATAGTCGGCAACGAGACCCCAGTCCTCAACGAGTACGGCCCCACCGAAACCGTCGTTGGCTGCAGCACGTACCCGCTCCGAGACGCCGCCAGCGAGCGGTCGGTGCTGCCCCTCGGCGCGCCGATCGCCAACATGGCGATGTACGTGCTCGATGAACAAAACCGGCCGATGCGGCCGGGCGCCCCCGGCGAGTTGGTGATCGGTGGCGAGGGTGTGGCGTGGGGTTACCTGAACCAGCCGCGTGTCACCGCGGCCCGCTTCGTGCCGGACCCCTTTGCGGCCGAAGCGGGCAAGCGGATGTACTGCTCGGGGGATCTCGCTGCCTACTCGAGTGACGCAGAGCGCAACATCGAGTTCCTGGGCAGGATCGACGGTCAGCTCAAGATCCACGGGTACCGTGTCGAGCCGTCGGAGGTCGAGGCGATCTTGCGCGACGCGCCCGGGGTCGACGACGCCTGTGTCCACCCAGCGTCCAACGGAAGCCTGACGGCGCACCTCGCCAAGGCGCCGGACACGACGATCGATCTCGCCGTCGTCGATTCCTTCGCTGCGGAGTGGCTTCCGCGCTACATGGTTCCGTCGCGGTACTCGGTCGCCGATCACATTCCGCTCACGCCGGCAGGCAAGGTCGACTACGGCGCCCTGGGTGAACGCCGGCTCCATCGACCGGGTAGAGCACACCGAGACCCGGCTGCGGAGGTCGACCGTCGGTCGCCGTCGACCCCAGAAGGCGCCGAGGAGATCGCCGATGCCATCCGCGGTGCTTGGACCGACGCTGTCGGGTCGGCCGAGGACGGTACGGACTTCTTCTCCGCCGGTGGCAACGCCGCCAAGCTGAACGCGTTCTTTCGTTCAGTTCGCCGCCGGACGGGTTCCGACGTCGTGCCTCGCGATTGGTTCCTCGAAGCACCGACACTTACCGCAGCCATCGCCGCGGCGACTGGGAATGCAGCCCACGGGCAACCGAGACGCGGTGCGGCAACGAACTGCGCTGGCGTCATCCGCGCCGAAGAGTCCAACGAAGATCATCCCACGTCAGGAGAAAAAATCATGTCCAGCGATCTCTATGTAATCGTCGTGAACGATGAGGAGCAGTACTCGATCTGGCGCAGCGACACCCAAGCTCCCTCGGGCTGGCACACCATCGGCGACCCCCGTCCCAAGTCTGACTGTCTCGACGAGATCGAACGGCTCTGGACCGACATGCGACCAAAGAGCGTTCGCGTGGCACTCGGAGAGGCCTGATCGTTTGGTGACCTCGACACGGACGTACCCAAGCGTTGATGCCACCGCTGGCCTGTCGGCTTGCGCTCGCAGCTCCACCTACGGCGTCGGCTCGATGGCAGGGCCGCTGCAACGGGTGGCGATGCGGCCACCAGGAGCCATGCGAACCGCCGATCCGGCCCGTTGGCACTACACCAAGCCCATCGAGGCCGATGCACTCCAGTCGCAGTACGACGCGCTGGTGGGGTTGCTGGGCAAAGCCGACGTGGAGATCATGTGGATCGACGGCGACGGAGCTGACCTCGCGGACTCGGTCTTCACCTACGACCCGTCGTTCATGGCGCCCCATGGGGCGATCCTGCTACGCCCCGGCAAAGAACTCCGTCGGGGCGAGGTCGAGTTGCACGAAGCGTTCTATCGACGGTCTGGGGTGCCGATCATCGGCCGGATCGAGGCGCCCGGAACCGTCGAAGGCGGCGATCTCTTCTGGGGAACGCCCACCACCTTGCTGGCCGGGCGAGGGTTCCGAACCAACAGCAGCGGGCTCACTCAGCTGGCGGCAATTCTCGAGCCATACGGCATCGAGGTCTTGTCGTTCGGGCTGCCGTTTCACGAAGGGCCTGAGGCGTGCCTGCACCTAATGTCGCTCGTGAGTCCGCTCGACCACAACCTCGCGCTCGTGTACCTGCCGCTGCTGCCCGCACCGCTACACCAGTACCTCACCGAGTGCGGATGGGAGCTGCTCGCGGCACCCCGCAAGGAGTTCGAAGCAACCGGTGGCATGAACGTCAACGTGTTGGCGACCGGGCCTCGCCGTTGCATAGCGATTGAGGAGTGCGAGGCGACTCTCGAACTGATGCGTTCGGCAGGGTGCGAGGTGTCAACCTTTTCCGGTACCGAGCTCTGTATCCCGTGCGAGGGCGGTCCGACGTGTCTTACTCGACCGATCCTGCGGGGCTGATACGTCAGCTCGGTTCCCTGACGACAGACAAGCGTTTTGCGGAGAAGCAAGATGTCGAACTCAGAAAACGGGCATGTGCCAGACAATGACACAGACATTATGCGGCGCATCGAGATCATGGCTGCAATCTCTGAGGATCCCAACAATCTGACTCGAAGATGTTACGTTCCTGAACATCGTCAGATAAATGACCTCGTTGCGAGCTGGATGAAACAAGCTGGTATGGCCGTCCGTGAGGACGCCGTTGGAAATGTCATAGGTCGATATGAAGGCCGGACGCCGAATGCACCAGCGATCATGATTGGCAGCCACGGCGACTCCGTAGTGGACGCAGGAAAATACGATGGTCCGTTGGGTGTTTTAAGTGCCATTCAGGTTGTGCAAACTTTAAACGACCGCGGCGTCCAATTTGATAGCGCAATTGAAGTGGTTTGCTTCGCAGATGAAGAAGGAGTTCGGTATCAATCTACTTTCCTTGGCAGCCGCGCGATTGCGGGCACGTTTGATCTTGCCGTTCTGGCTCGTAAGGACAAAGACGGAATCTCGCTTGATCAGGCGATGCGTGATTTCGGGCTAAACCCTGAAAAGATCGGTGAAGCAGCACGCAAGCCAGGTGATATTCGGTGTTATCTTGAGGTCCATATCGAACAGGGACCTGTTCTCGAAGCAGAGAACCGTGCAACGGCGGCCGTAACAGCTATCGCAGGCGCAAACAGGATGACTGTAACGGTTTTCGGAGAAACAGGTGTTGCAAGTTCAGTCTCGATGAAAACAAGAAGCGACGCATTGGCTGCGGTCAGTGAAGTCGTTCTTGCCTTGGAGGCTATCGCATCGGAGTCTGAAGATACTGTCGGAACGGTTGGCCAAATCGAAGTCGTTCCCGGAGCAACAGGCACAGTTTCAGACAAAACAATTTTTTCGGTAGATTTGCGGGCCGCTCAAGACGAAGTACGTGTCAAAGCACTCGATGCTTTTCTAAAGAAGTTGGATGAGATTGGCGACAGGAGAAAAGTTTCGTTTCATGTCGACCATTCTCACAAGGCCGACGGTGTAGAATGCGCCCCATGGATGGTAGATCAAATTGAGAATGCAATGGTTGATCTGGGCAACAGCCCATTCCGATTACCTTCCGGCGCGGGCCATGATGCGGCGGCAATGGCCGAGATCACAGATGTAGGTATGATCTTTGTTCGCTGCAAAGACGGCATAAGCCACAGCCCCTTGGAACATGTAACTCGAGAGGACGCAGAGGCTGGAGCGGAACTGCTGCTTAGGGCTGTGGAAAGAATTGGAGGCTTAAAGAGCAGATAGCTTTGAGCCTGCTAATTCTGCCATCGGCCAACCTGCAGCAGCATTCATGGAATACATCATAAGACGGACTCTCGAATTCTAGAAAAGCTGTGCAATCACTTAACATAAACCGCATTATGCGCTCTTATACTTAGTGTTGCGATAGTATATTATCGTATGTATGCTGAGCCTTGTTCCAGAGAGCCGTCAGCATGCTTCACCTACTTAAGAAACTACTCCCCTCGGTCGCAGTCGCTTTGACTGTGACAAGTACTTCGATGCCGATGCCCGCCCGCGCGCAGACGTACCCGATCGATTGCGCGATCCTCCTGTGCCTGTCTGGCGGCTGGCCTGCTTCCGTGCCATGCGCCAGAGCCCGCGCCGAATTCATCCGGCGGATTACGCCCTGGCCGGTCGAACCGCCGCTTCAGATCTGGCGCTGTCCCATGGGCGCATCCTATGAAACCTCTCCTTCATCAAACAGCGCAGACCGCATCTTTGAAGCGTTCTTCCAAAACAACAGCACAGGACCGCGACAATCCTTTCCAGCGAACGATAACACTGACCCAATTGCGGTTGCGTGGCGCACCCCAGACGCCCCAGTTTACCTTGTTCCCGCCGACCAAGCCCTACAGCTCGTTCAAGATCGCGCGGACATCGATATCAGCGGACCTGAGTTCAACTTCGTACGGTCCATCCGAGTCTTCGATGTCCGGTATGCGCGACAGCACGAGTCCGGACGTGACGGCGACTGCAACCGTAGCGCCACCGTCGTCCTCGGCACATATGGGACGCAAGGTGACTTCGCCTGGCAGAGGTCTTCCATAGCCGCCCTACCAGCCGACCATGTCGGTCTCGAACGATGGGGCCAGAATTGCCCCGGTATCTATCATCGATCCGTCTTCGTCGATTGGCGCGACTACGAGGGCAACTACGGCTTTGAGCAGGTGAACTACTGACCTGCCACCGCATTGGCTTGCCACGGAACTTGGCTTCTTTGACTTGTACGACGGCACCGCGTACCCGTCGCGGTCCACAAGCAAATTGGCATTTCGGCAAACATTGCGGGTTCTCACCTCACCCGCCCTCGTCTCTTCCGATCTTCGTGAGCGCGTCGAAGTCAATTTCCAGTTTCTGTTCCGCAGTGAGATCCGGCCGGATTTCCGACACCGGCTGGGGTCCGTGGACGTCCCACATCACCGCATACCCGCCTGTACTCCAGCGATAAACCCAACCAACAATGCTGCACCCATCGGTCCCGATCAGATTGGCGATCGCGACGCCCTCACCTTTATCATCGTTCACTGTTTACTGACTTCCTGCACTGTGGCTCTGATTTTGCAGCGCGACGAGCTGCGGCGCTCGCCTGCACGGCATGCCGCGCTTTGGGGGATGGTGGCTATCTGCTCTTTGTTGAGGAGCTCATTTCACATGGGGACCCACAATGCGGAGCGTCCCAAAACTGCATTGTTCTCAAATTTTATGGTCGGGCTCCGTGGCGGCTTCGACGATCGCCAGAACCTCCGATAAGTCGAAGCCAAGCGCCCGGGACAATACGATGAACTCGACAACGTCGATCCGTCGCTGGCCACTTTCAATGCGCGCCACGAGAGACTGATGACAGTCGAGCCTGTCCGCCAAGTCTTTCTGCCCCAGACCCGCTCTATTTCGGGCCTCGACCAAAGATCGACAAAGGGCCAGATGCCCGGTACTCCAGATAGTTTTCGACACGCGCCACATACCTTTTGTGACGTCGCTAGCGGATGAAATCTGTTATCTAAAAAGTAGATATTTGAGGGTGTTATCGGCGTCTGGTTTTCACGGGCTGCTAGTCTGATGCTCCCGAGGCTGCCCATCAATCCCCTACCAATTGCAGAAATCGGCCATAGTCCTCGCTGACTTCCCGCGCTTCTTCGAAAGCGCGGGCGCGTTCGCTGTCAAGACAACGGAAGTAGCTCTGGATATCCTGGATGTAATTTTCGAAATCGCTGCGGATGATAGCCGCATAGTCCCGCGCGGCCTGCGAATCACTTGGCAGGAAAGGACGGGGCGGAGCGAAGCAGGATTCCGCCAAAACCGGCCCGGGAACGCAGATCAAAAGGGCCAGAGCTTGCAATGGGAGCAGGCATATCAACCTCGGGTTTCTCAAACCAGTTATCTCCTTGATCGCAGACACTGGCCGTGCCTAGAGTTTGAGTAACCGAGATACAGCCGTATCTGCCGCATTATATCTTGCGGTTAATAATATACTATCGTAACTCTGGGCTTCAAGTGGGAATGCCCGGGCGTTGCGCGTTTGAAGAAAGCGTGAGCCGGGCCATGAACTGGGACATCGAAGCACCAAATGTGGTTACGGAAGCACGTTTCCGCGAACTCGTGGAAAGTGGCTATAGCGCAGAAATCCTGTGCCAGGAGTCGGCACACAAGAAAGGCCCGAGTTATTACGGGGTCTGGATCATGCGTGTCGTCTCTGACGAAGGTGTCGAGAAACTGCTGGTCACCGCTCGAACCCGGACGACTTACAACGACATCAAGATCCGCGAGTTCAAAACCATCACCGGCGTGGTCTCTTTCCTCATCGGGATCGGCTTCTCCCATGCGGATGTCCCGCTCGAGGAGGGCCAGCGGACAACGCACAAGCTGGCTGCAACCGACAAGGGCAGCAGCAAGTAGCCTTCTCCTTTTCTGGTATCTCGCGGGTCCCGCAACTGCGCAGATTGTCTTGGTCATGGAGAGCGATGGCTCTCTGACCCCGTCGCGTTCTCAGGACAGCTTTGCCCGCAACTATAACGACGGTATCGGTCAGGGGTCAGCTGCTGATGAGCTGGCGATCCTCGGTGAAGATGAACCAGCTATTGAACCTGACGCGTTGCGTTTTGCAGCCCTTGCCCGTCCGGCACCCCTGCCCCGCGCCGATGTTCTGGCGGCCATCGAGGCCACCGCCCTTCGCTACGCCGGGCATCCCGGGCTTCGGCGCACGGATCTCTCGGTTCGCGATTGGCTGACCCTCTACCGCGCCAATATCGAGGTCGAGAGCGCCTACCGGCAGGATGCGATCTCAAGCGCAGGCGCCCTCGGTCTTGGCCAATTGATGCCCGCGACGGCACGCGATCTGGGTGTCGACCCGCGTGATCCGCTTCAGAACCTCGACGGCTCCGCCCGATACCTCGCGATGATGCTGGACACGTTTGGCGATCCGCGCCTGGCACTCGCGGCCTACAACGCCGGCCCGGACGCGGTCCGCCAATACGGCGGCATTCCCCCCTACAGAGGAACCCAGAAGCACGTGGCCCGAGTCATGGCCGTCGTGGCCCGATTGGAAGGATCAAATTCATGAAACACATATCTAACCTGTTTATTGCCTCGCTCGCGCTCTTCCTCCTCGTCGCAGAGCCGGCCCTCGCCCAAAGCATTGATCTCTCCCCGATCCAGAGCCTGTTGCAGGGCATTGTCGATGCGCTGACCGGTCCGCTTGGTGTTGTCATCGCAACGCTCGCCGTGCTCGGCGTCTTCTTGAGCTGGTTCTTCAACATCATCGATCTCCGCCAGGCGCTCTGGGTGCTTGTCGGCATCGCCGGTGTTGCCGCCGCTCCCACCATTGTTGCCGCGGTCTTCGCCGGTGGCTGAGCGCTCGCCCCTCTTCCTCGGCCTCGTGCGGCCGCCGAAGCTTCTGGGCCTGCCCATCATGTACGCGATGGTCTGGCTCTTCGGCTCGGTGCTGCTCTTCGTCTGGGTCCAGCACATCGCGGTGCTGGGCGTGGCCGCCCTGCTCTATCCCGTGCTTTGGAAGGCCGCCGACTGGGACCCGCGCTTCATCGACGTGATGATGACGGCGCTGCAGGAAACCCCACCGACGCGGAACCGCAGCATTCACGGCGGGGACAGCTATGCCCCGTGAAGTCGCGCTCGATCTCCGCACGATGACGCCGGAATGGTATGCGCGCGAAATCCGCCTCGCGCATATGCTGCCGTATGTCAGCCTGGTCGATGACCGGACCGTTCGGACGCGGGTGAACGAGCTCTTCCAGTGCATCCGGCTCGACGGGGTCAACAGTTACACGACGGATGATGCCTATCTCGACAAGGTGACCGCGCTCTTCGCCCGGATTGTCGCCCAGCTGGGGCCGGAGTTCAGCTACTACTGCCACAAGGTGTCCAAGGCGATCGTACCGGAACTGGAACCCGTGCGCGAGGGCAGCTTCGCAGGCGAGGTGGACCGGCTCTGGCGCAAGAAACTCGAGAGCAGCGGGTTGCGCGACAAAACCTTGACGCTCACCGTCATTCATCGCCCGCCTCCGAAAAGCGTCCTGCCCTTCCTGAACCGAGGTGCGCCGGATCGTCTGAAGGAGGCCACGCAGAAACGATTGCGTCGTTTGGGCGAGGCCGTGAGCGTGTTCCTGTCTGGCCTGACAGAGCTAAACCCGCGTGTCCTATCGGCCGAGAGCGGCGAACTCATCGGCTTTCTGGGTGCCCTCAACACCGGCCAGGAATTGCCGCTTTATCCCGCCAATACCTACGGCTTTCTGTCTTTCAACGTCGCCAATACTCGCGTGACGTTTCAAGGCGATCACTTCGAGCTTTCCGAAGGCGTGGTCGGCCATCGCTACGGCAAAAGTTTCACCATCGGGGAATACTCAGAGGGCACCTCCTGCACCATGTTCGACATGTTGAACCTGCCGGTCGACATGATCGTCACGCATTCCTTCACACCTATCAATTCGAACCTCATGGCGGGCCGCATCAAACGGCAAAAGCGCCAGATGCAGGCCAGCCAGGACGCAGCCCTCTCGCTCCTGGAAGCCCTCGACATCGCCGCCGATGATCTCGAGGCCAAGCGCCAAAGCTTCGGCGAGCACCACATGGTCGTGACAATCTTCTGCGATACGCTCGACGAGCTGCAGACGCTGAGCGCCGAGATCGTCAACGCCGCCGCCGCCGAAGGCGTGAAGATGATCGGCGAGCGGGTGGCCGCCAAGGCGCATTACCTCAGCCAACATCCCGGCAATCAGCCCAAGCGCGTGCGCGCCAGTGCCATCACCAATCGCAATTTCGCGGATTTCGCGGCGTTTCATCGGACCCAGCTCGGCAAGCCTGCCTCGAGGACGCCCTGGGGTCAGGTCATCACCTACCTGCCCACGCCCGAGCAGAGCGCATACCGGTTTTCCTATCACGAGCAAGGCAGCCCCGAGAAAGAACCCACCAGCGGGCATACACTGATCATGGGGCGGCCCGGCTCAGGCAAGTCGGCCCTCTCGGCATTCCTCATGACGCAAGCCCGTCGAGCAGGGGCGCGGATCTTCGTCTTCGATTACCGTCTCGGAATGGAGATGGCGGTCCGCGCCAATGGCGGGCGCTATGCGTCCTTGAAAGCCGGCCAACCCACCGGCCTCAACCCGCTTTGGACCGAGACCGATGCGCGCGGCACGGCATGGCTCTCGGATTGGCTCGCCACCTTGCTCTACCGTGCCGACAAGCCGCTTACGCCTGCGCAGACCAACCGCATTCAGGAAGTCGTGCGCCAAAATGCGCAGGCCACGAACCCGGCCCTGCGGAACTGGCGGGATTTCGCGTCACTGTTCGTGTCCACCGACGATGGCGGCGATCTGCACCAGCGCCTTCTCGAATGGACCGAAGAGGGCCGCTATGGCTGGACCTTCGGACAGACGCTGGAAGACACCTTCTCTCTGGAAGGCGATGTCGTCGGCTTCGATCTCACGGGAATTCTCGACAGCGAGGCCGAGAAGGAACGGATGGCCGTCCTCTCCTATCTCTTCCGCAGGGTGGAGCGCGAGATCGAGGATCGCCGCCCCACCATCATCGTGATCGACGAGGCCTGGAAGGCGCTCGACAATGCTTATTTCGCCGAGCGGCTCTCGAACTGGCTGGTGACCGCGCGCAAGCAGAACACCGTCGCGGTGATGATGACGCAATACGCCAGCCAGCTCGAGCGCACCCGGACCGGCAAGACCATCGTCGAGGCCGTGCCGACGCAAATCCTACTCCCGAACATCCGCGCCCATGCGTCCGACTACGCGATGCTGAACCTCTATGAGAAGGAACTCGACGTGCTTCTCAACACCGGCAGCGACAGCCGCCTTGCGCTCATCCGCGATGACCAAGGATCGATCGTCGTCGATGCCGATCTGAGCGCCCTCGGGCCCAATCTCACCATCCTCGGCGGCATGGAGAAGGGCGAAGCCCTCGTCGGCGCCGATTACCGCGACCGCCCGGACTTCTGGAGGCTTTCATGATCCGTATATTGTTTTTGCTTGCCACGCTCGGCGTTCTGGCTTCCTGCGCGCAGTACCAGGAACCGCAGGCCAATTGCTTCACCTTCCTGGCCTCGACGGCCCTCGTCGCGCCAGATTGCACCTTCACACCCCTCGGCGCACCGGAGGGTGCAATTGAAGTCTAGGCTGCCACATATCCTGGCGCTTTGCCTGCTGCCCGGTCTCGCCCTGTCCCAAGGTGTGCCGACCAATGACAGCGGGTTGACCGCGCGCGATATCATTGAGACCGGCGATCGCGAGGCTGACCTCGCGGTCCAGGCGGACAAGCTTGCCGTGCGCGAACTCATCGCGGAGATCGAACGGGAGCAGCTGGAAACCCTGCAACGCATCCTCGATGCCCAGACCAGCTTCGGCGGTCAGGGCTTGCCGGCGATGGTCTCGGGGCTGGAAAGCGGCAGCGGCGATCCCGACCGCTCCGTAGAGGCGGTTTATGGCACGGGAGAAATCGATCCCAATCCCGGCCGTGCGCAGATGTTCGGGGATGCTGCGGAAAACATCGAGCAGCTCATCATCCGCGTCGCGCAGGAAACCAGCGGGTTTGCCGGAGTTGGCCGGGCGGGCCTCTCCCCGGTTCAATGGCGGGCCCTCCTGCAGGCGCTCATCTGGCAGGAAAGCCGTTTCACCATCGGCGCGCACTCGCCTGTCGGGGCCTTTGGCCTTACCCAGATCATGCCGGGGACCGCCAGCGATCTCGGCATTAACCCGGAATACTACAACAGCCCCTATCTGCAGGTGCATGGCGGCGCGCGGTATCTGGCGGCCCAGCTCAACACATTCGATGGCAATGTCATCAACGCCCTCGCGGCCTATAACGCGGGGCCGGGCCGTGTGTTCGAATATGGCGGGGTGCCGCCATTCGCCGAGACACAGCACTACGTCCAGGTTATTCCAGAACGCTACAATCTCTACCTGAGCCGCATCGGCGGGATCGAAGCGCTCGGCACGATCGACCCCGCGTTGCTGGCCAATGCCAACCTCTCGATCACCGGGCACGGCGCGGCCTTTTATGGCAACAACTCCCCCGCCGCGATCCGGCAAGCCGCCCTGCGCATTGCGGACATCGTCGAGCGGATTTCCGAGACCGAAGACGTGCAGGAAAGCGTCGCGCTCAACACCTATGCGCGCGCCGAACTCGTGCGCCTCGTCGCCGCGCGTATTAGGCTTCAGGCGGCGCGGACCCGCGTTCTCTCGGCCGAAGAGCTGGCCCAGGCCAGCGCCCGTATGGCCGAAGGCACGTTCATGGATTTTACGATCAGGGAGATTGAATGATGAGACATTTGCTCATGAGAACGGCCATGGCCACGACACTTGGGATTGGCCTGCATTTCGCCACCCTCACTCCCGCCATGGCGCAAGGCGTGCCCGTCGTCGATACCCAGAACATTGCACAAAACATCCAGCAGCTCCGGCAGATGATCGAAGACGAGATCCTGCAAAACGAGCAGCTGACGCAGCTCCGCGAACAGCTTGCCACACTCACGGACCAACTCGCGGAGCTGCAACGGACCTACGAAGCCCTCACCCGTCTCGCCGAGCTTCCCGAAATCATACGCACAGAAATGGAAGACGAGTTGAACGGTCTGCTCGATCAGGAGTTCGGAGACATCCTCGCCACCATTCAAGCCATCAAGACGGGCGACTTCTCAGGACTCTCCGGCTCCGGTTCGGGCGAGATCGAAACCCAGATGGACCGGGTGTTGGCCGACCTCGGCTTTGACGACGATACGCTTTCGGAAATGGCCACCAGCGGCAATCCCGGGGCCAATCGCGTGGCCACGCAAGCCACGACCGGCGCGCTGGTCTCTGCTGCCGCCCAGAACAGTTATGACGATGCCGGCCAGTCACTGGAACGCGTGGACCGGCTCGTCGGGCTGATCGATGACATGGATGAGCTTAAGGAAAGCATCGACCTCAACACGCGCGTGACGGCGGAACTGGCCATCGCGCTCGTTGCCATGTGGCAGCTCGAAGCCGTGCAGACCGTGGGTGATGGCACCGGCGGCGTGATCGATGCCGCCACCATTGCCGAAGAGCAGCGCTTCATGAATTTCACGTTACCAGACCTCCGAGCAGACTGATCGTGGGGGCATGACGGGTGGCGACTGAACAAGAAATCATCGAAGAAGAGCTGGTCTATGGTGCCCTGCGCCGCGAACGGCTCTGGCAGCGCCTTGGGCTCATCGGGCTCATCTTCGGCATTCTCGGATGCCTGAGCGCGGCGGCTGTCGCGATCCTGGATGTCGATCCGCCGCCTGTGGTCGTGCCCTATGATCCTGCAACCGGCTTCGCACTCCCCGAGGCCTCGGTGGGAGCGACGTCGGTCACAGCCAACCAAGCGGTCATTGAGGCGGAGGTCTTCCGCTATGTGACCGACCGAGAGGTCTATAACCAGCTCGACAATGATCTTCGTATCCGCAGTGTTCTGCGTCGCTCGGACGGGGCGGCCGAGAGCGGGTTGCGCCAGATCTGGAACAGCGCCAACGAGAATTACCCGCCAACGGTCTATGGCCCAAATGCCCGGCTGGATGTGGAAATCCTCAGCATCAACCGGATCGGCACAAACCGCGCCACGGTCCGCCTGCGCAAGCGCTTGACCTCCATCAATGGCGTTCAAACCGGGCTTTTCACCGCCACGCTTCTCTTCGAGTTTCGCCCCGAGACCCGCCGCTCCATCGATGAGGTCTGGACCAATCCTTTTGGCTTCACGGTCCTCGAATATTCCATCCGCTCCGACAGATTGGAGAACTAGTTTGATCAGTAAGTTCTTTGTTGCTGGCCTATTTTCCCTGCTGCCAGTCCTTGCCTTCGCGGAAGCCATTCCGCGCGGTGGCCCCAATGACAGCCGCGTGCGCTTGGCTACCTATCAGGAAGGTCAGGTCTATCGACTGAATGTCTCGCTCACCCATGTGACCACGATCGAGTTCGGCGAGGGAGAAAGCATCCGCTCAATCATCGCAGGGGACACAGAGGGCTTCGAGATCGACGGCGTGCCGGGCGGGCAAGCCTTCGCGATCAAGCCCGTCGCGCGCGGTGTCCATACCAATGTGACTGTCTATACCAACCGCCGCAGCTACTACTTTAATGTCCAGGAGACCCGCAGCCCGACTTTCTACGTCGTGCAGTTCCGCTACCCCGAGGACAATGCGCGGCCCGCGCGGGACATCGCAGCCCAAGCGCCGAACTACAACTACGGTGCCAGCGCACGTACCGAGTTTACCCCGACTCGCGTCTGGGATGACGGGACCTTTACGTATTTCGAGTTCCCGCGGAACGCACCGGTACCTGCGATCTTTCGCTACACGAATGGTCGCGAGCGGACGGTCAACACCCAAGCGACCAGGGACGGCGTGATCCGGGTCTCCGGGGTGAATGGGCAATGGGTTCTACGAATCGGTGACGAGGTGGCTTGCATTGAGGCCACACCACCTGCGGGGGTAGGCTCATGAGCGATACTGGAAATGCGGACCTCGAGAAACGCCTCGCTGCTCTCGAACAAGGCAAGGGCGCAAGTTCGCCCCCTGCCCCGCGACGCTCGCCGTTGCTCGCTCTGGTCGTCGTCCTCGTGATCGGTGCCGGCGGTGCATTGCTCTATCTCCTCTCCCAACCCGAGGAAGAGGAAGCCCTGCCCACGGCCACGCCAGACGTGTTCCAGAACGAGGGCGACGGGTTCGGCGCCATCGAAACCCTTCCCCCACCGGAGCCCGAAGTCGTTCTGGTCGCACCGGAACCGGTGGAACCGAACGCCGAGCTTTTGGCACAACTCGCCGCCCTTCAGGCGCAGATCGAGGAGTTACGCAACGCGCCCGAACCGGTGGTCGAGGAAGACACGGCGGCCGCAGAAGCCATCGATGCGCTGTCAGCCCAGATCGCCGCCTTGCAAGCCGCGTCGGAAGCCGCGCAGCAGCAGTTTCGCGATGAGCTCACGGCGCGCGATCGCGAGTTGGAGCAGCTCCGCATGGACCTCGAACTTGCGCAACTCGAAGCCAATCGCCCTGCCCCCGCGCCCTTTGGCCCAACTGAGGACGAGTTGCGGGCGCGGGAAGAGTTGCGGGCGCGGGAAGAGGAACGGCTGCGCCGCGAGGAGGAGGCACGACGGCTCGCGGAACTTGAGCGCCGCGCGGCCGAGGAACGAGCATTTCAGGAGCGCCGCATCACCTCGCCCACCATCGCCTTTGGCGGCACCTCAGGCGCAAATGAAACCGCGCTGACCGAGCGCACCTTTGGCGAAGTGACGGATTTTGTTCTAAACGGTGCGTTGCCCACGTCGGTGACGCAAGCCGAGGTCATCGCCAACCCGTCCAACACGGTTCTACAGGGCACGATGATCCAGGCCGTGATGGAAACCGCTCTCGACAGTTCACTGCCCGGCCAGACCCGTGCCGTCGTTTCCGAAGATGTCTACAGCTTCGACGGCTCTCGTCTCCTGATCCCGCGCGGGTCCCGCCTGATCGGGCGGTATCGTTCGGGGGTCGATATCGCGCAGCGCCGGGTCACGATCGCCTGGGACCGGATCATCCTGCCTGACAATCAAACCATCCAGATCAGTGCCTTCGGCGGTGATGAGTTGGGCCGCTCGGGCGTGACCGGCTTTGTCGACACGCGCTTCGATGAGCGTTTCGGCTCAGCAGCGCTGATTTCTCTGATCTCCGCCGCACCAAATGCTGCCGCCGCAAACGTCCAGGACGAGACCGCCGCAGATGTGCTCGAAGACGTGGGCGATGATCTTGCCGATGCCACGGACAGTGTGATTGGCGATTACCTCTCCATCGGACCGGTCATCTATGTCGACCAAGGCGCGCGCGTCACGGTGATGGTCGACCGCGACCTGGAGATATTCTGAGCCCATGTCGCTGAGCTATCTCCAGACCTCGCTTGATCGGATCGACGCTGCCGCCCGCGATGATGTCATCGAGATCTGCATCAATCCCGATGGCAGCTGCTGGGGCGAATTCCAGGGCGATCACTTCATGAGAAGACTGGACCAGAAGCTGACCGCAACAGAGGTCAAAGATCTCGGCAACCAGATCGCCTCCTCCGCCAACACCACCATGAGCAAGGACCGCCCGATCGTCTCGGTTTCGATCACCTATAAGGGCCGACCGATCCGAGCTCAGGTGATCACACCACCCGCGGTGCTAACGGCCATGTCGATCAGCCTGCGGTTCTTTTCGAGCCTGCCGCTCGAAGGAATCGCGCTGGATTTCCTTTATGGCAAGGAGCGCAAACTCGAAGAAATCCGCCTCGAGAAAACCCACGAACTGCGCGAAGTGGTGGCCGCGGGCGTGATCGACGATGCGCTGGCCTTTTGCGTCGACAACAAGCTTAACATGATCGTCTCGGGCGGCACCTCCACCGGCAAGACGGTCGCTGCGCGGAAGATCCTCTCACATGTGCCGTCTGAGGAACGCATCGTCACCATCGAGGAAGCTGCCGAGCTTCTGCCGACCCAGCCCAATGCCGTGACCCTCATCGCCAATCGCGACGCGGAGTTCCAGACCGCCGATGTTTTGCTCACCGCAACGTTGCGCATGCGCCCGGATCGCATCATCCTCGGCGAGGTGCGCGGCAAGGAGGCCATGACCTTCCTCGAAGCCATCAACACCGGCCATGGCGGCTCCATGACCACGCTGCACGCAGAAACCCCGCAACTCGCCGTGCAGCGGCTCGCGATCGCGGCACTCAAGACCGAAATCCCGATGACCTATGCCGACATGATCCAGTACATCGAGAACTCCATCGATGTGATCATCCAAGCCGGTCGGAATGACGGCAAACGCGGCATCACCGAATTCTACCTCCCCGGCGCAACCGAGATCGGAGCTTCCCAATGAAGACCTTTGAATATGACATCCTCAGCTTCCCCATGACCCGGAAGACCAGCCTTGCCGACATGCAGGACAGCCTAAATGTGAAGGGGGCCGAAGGCTGGGAGGTCGTGTCGATCAGCTCCTCGGAATTCGCCAACGTGGGACACACTGTCTTCCTGAAGCGCGAGACCACACCCGCCAGAGCCACGGCATGAGGCAGGCGGGCTGTATTCTCGTACTGACTGCGCTGGTCCTGGGCCTGACGTCGGCACCCGGCTTCGCTGAGCGCAATCTCGTGCCGACCCTCGAGCGCAGTTTCGACGTCTGTCCAGACCGGCCCGCTGAACCCATTTGGATGCAGGAGATCCCCCTGCGCCAAGCCTATCAGCGCGTGTTGGTTCAAGACATCTACCGAGCCCAAAATCTTGAACGCATCGTAGAGACTGGCAGCTGCGCTTGCGAGATCCGGTTCC
Source organism: Cribrihabitans neustonicus (assembly GCF_048820895.1). NCBI lineage: Bacteria > Pseudomonadati > Pseudomonadota > Alphaproteobacteria > Rhodobacterales > Paracoccaceae > Cribrihabitans > Cribrihabitans neustonicus. Next base: position 59,661 of record NZ_JBMERQ010000012.1, on the reverse strand, counting down.
CATCTTGGGACGATGCCGAGGGGGCGTTTCGTGAGCGCCACGCCAGTGACGAACGCTGGGAGATGTTGGAAGCTTCCGACTCCTACAACCGGCGCGCCAACGACGTTCGCCTTGCCGCCAAAGCCATCTGCGAAGCCGCTGGCAATTGGTAAGGCAACCCCGTTATGAGCGTCGTCACCTATTTCGTTGAAACCTCCCAGGGCTATCTCGACACCGCCGCAGAAACCCAGTTCGGGTCGGTCGCGGCAACGGTCGGCACGCTTCTCATCCTGGGAACAACGCTCGTGGTGATCCTCGTCTTCCTGAACATGATCTACCAATACAAGGCGATGGACGGCCGCACGGCCTTCTGGCTCGCTGTCAAGATCGGACTGATCGGGATATTCGCGACCAACTGGGTGCAGTTCAACGCGCTTTCCGCCGCTATCCTGGCGGGAATCGACAGCATCGCAGGCTCGTTGGTTGCTTCGGTTGGTGGTGGTACTCCCGGCCCCTCTGGAACTTTCGCCGAAGAGTTTGACCGGCTGATCGCGGAACTCGGCGACTACCTCAATGCAGCCGGATCAGAGCTGAACTGGATGGCAGGTGCCATGCTCGACATTGTCGGGGTGCTGTTACTTTCGATCCTCGGCGGGCTGGCCGCCTTCATACTCGTGGCATCCCGCCTGATGATCGCACTTCTGATCGGGATCGCGCCGGTGATGATATTCTTGACCCTATTCGAAGTGACCAAGGACTACTTCGCGCGATGGCTTTCGGCACTGGTTTCCTTTGCGCTCTACCCCATCGTCGTGGCCGGCGTGTTCGCGACAATCACCGGCGTTTCCTCCGCCCTGATTGGTGAGCTTGGCGACCCAGAAGGGGCCTCAAACATCGGCGCGCTCATTCCGTTTTTCATGATGGTGCTGATGGCCAAGGGGTTCATCATCGCCACGCCCTTCATCGTCCGCGCGATCTCCGGCAACATCATGATGCCCGCCCTCTCCGGTGGCCTAGGCGGCGGCTACAGCTTTGCCCGCGCCGCAATGGGCAGCCAACAGGCGTACAATCGCTACTTGATCGGCGGGGCAAGTGGGGCGGAATATGCCGCCCTAAGAGCGCGGCAGTTCTTCGGGGTACAGCAGATGCCAGTGCGGCAAGGCATGGGACAGACAGGTCAGGCAAGCGGCACTGGGTCACCGGGGGCCGGGTCCCAGATGCTTGCGCAACTGGCTAGGCTTGGAAGGTTGGGGCGACGATGACGGGCTAATGAGAACAACCCTCCAAAAACCGCAATGGTACTGCTGGTGATCTTCTACGGGCGGTTTTCATATCCAAAGCGTTGATTTTAATAGACCAGGATAGCCACCAAAAACGACTGTTTGCGACCTGAAGTTTATTAGAATCTTCTACGCCTTCGATAGCCACGCTGGGTGGGTTCTGCGAACTGAACCACTGGTAGCGGCCTCCCTTCACTAATCAACCTAGCGAACTCCACCTTTGGGAAGTCGAAGAGATAACGGCTTCTGCCTTGTGCGGCTGTCAGCAAGCATAGATTTTCGCCGCCAAAGTCAAATCCGACGATCTTGCCCAATGATCCCCATTCTTTGAGAAGCCGTGTTTCCTCGGAATAAACGGTGTAGATATCAACGCCGTCGAACCGTTCCGGATAGTTTTCTGACAACATACGTTCATATTGGATCAGATCAGTTGGGCGGCGGGTTCCATCGATAATCCAAATTACTTGACCGTAGAAATCTGTGCGCTTTCTTACCTCAGCCGACTTGATAGCAGAGTGCTGGAACTCGATCACAAGGCCATAGGGTGTTTTGATATCCGCAATATGAAGCTCGCCAGTTTCATCGCGAGCTAGCACCTCTTGCCAGTCGGTAAGAAACCGGTTCTTCCAGTCGCGATGCCACTCGGTTTCGTTTTCCCACCAATGATCACAATGACGGCGGCCTTTGTGCGCCCAATGCCAGGCCTTCTTGGTCCCGCATCGAGCTAGCATGGCGGCATCGCAGCCTGGGCAGTTGCCCAAGGCACCAGGCGTCGCCTCAACTCGTTGACCATTCAAAAGTGCAAAACGCATTCCGACTACGCCTAGTTCAAATCTGACTTTACGTTCTGGTACAACGTCACCAATTCTGCCATGCCCATGTCTAAGATTGGCTCATACATAAAGGAATTGAGATGTATATTCGCTGGCGTGATCAGATTAACGCGGCGTAGAAGGCCTATTTCTTCGGCTTCATTATTGAACAAATCTTTGAATTTTTGAAAAATCTTCCCCGTCTGTTTATTCGAAACATCAAATTCTTCCTGCGCAGAACGGATCTTCGCGACCATGTATCGCTCGGCTCGCATTCTGATCGCGATTGACAGAGCGATCTTGTGCTCAAGATTGATGCCATCGGCAACTTTTTCACACTCATCGGCCGTGGCGAAAAGATGCTCAATAATTGGCTGCGTCAGATCAACATCAGGGAAAGTACACCCGCTCAAATGGCGTTCGAATACGGCCTTGTAGTCCTCGATGGTGAGGGCTTCAGTTTCATCTTTGAAGTGGAGCATCCTGGTAAGCTGAAGGTAGTCAGCATTAGGATTCCCATCGGCATCTTTTGGGCCAAGCGTGTACTCGATCAAATTACGTAAGAACGGGATATAAGCAATTAGAACGGACGGTTCCGCCAACCTGGCCTGCCACTTTCGAAACGGACTCTGGATGTCCGTCCGCTCGAATGGCTCAAACTTGATCCCATCATCAGATCGAAACGCCAGCCGACACTGATGTGCTGGACAGATATCTCTGCTTGAAACTGTTCGAAGGAAATCAAAGTTGTGAGTCAGGACGATGGCAAGGAAATTGGTGTCTTCGACCTTGGTTACATCCTCCAAGAAGTCGATGATCGCGAACTTGTTCTTGTAGTCAAACGAGTCAGAAATGTCGTCAAAGACAAAGAGGGTCTTGGTGCGGTTCTTCCATCGCACGAATACCTCATACATAATATCAAGTATGTACAGCGCGCGGCTTTCACCTGTGCTTAGCGCTCGGAGCAGTTCTTGCTTTTCGGATGAAGCATAACGCCTCTCTTCACCTGCATCTTTGATGATAAAAGCAATCGAAGGAGCACTTCCTTTGAGGATCGCATCGGCCTTGTTCTCAACGGAAAGTTCAAATGGCAGGTAGAGAAAGCGACGATTGAAATCTGCCACTACAGCATCCCAATCACCTCTGCTGCTGTCCGCGTCTGCGATGATTTCAGCGAGAGCACTTTGACCAGTTCGATACTCGGATACCAGCGCTTTGTACTCATCAAGTGCAGCCCGAAGATATTGCATCCAAAGGTCACGTTTCAGGCCTTTCGGTTCGTTTAGCATAGGCAGAAGGTGTTTATTATCTGTGATATAGTCTCGGAAAGCCTGCAGCTCCTTATTTTTGAGCTTTGAATTGAATGTGTCGAATTTCTTCGCCACCGCCTCATCGTTCAAGACGCGAAGCTTCTCCTCTTCGATGCGCTCGCGAAGAGATTGGTCCGAGGAAACTTCTTCCTTCTGATCCGTGTTTTCATCCGCCAAGCTGATGCTGTGTCCAGCGTTAAAAAAGTTGTTCGCTTCGAGCTGCTGCTGAACCTGGGCGACATTATGATACCGAAAATCCCTTCGAAGGATTGGCGATTGTTCGGTTATCTCGCCATACTTTTGCGCAAAGTCCTCGACCGCAGCCGCCACATCTTCGCTGGCAAGGAATTGCTGAACTTTTGGGTCGTACAGGATTCTGTAGTCGGCTTTGCCGAGGTCCGATTGATGAAGTTCGTCGAGCTCGTCCTCAATCGCAGAAAGTGCCTCATAATAGCTACCGCCAAACACATCCTCGATAATCGGGTCTAAGTTCTCCCGTGATCTTTCTCCAAATCCCGCAGCGTTCCTGAGAGCTTTGTCCAAAGCCTTTTTTGCTTCGCCAATCGACTGATGGATTCTTTCGTACTTCGTTCTGAGTTCGGCGTTCGCAAGAAGAGTGGACACCTGACTTGAAGAGAATTTGTCATCGTAGGATTTAACGACGAAAATTTCCTCTTTCTTAATGGCTTCGCCATTCAGGGTGATCTCACAAGTAGGTTCGCGATCCGGGAAGTGCAGGTCCTTCGGCGAATTGCCTTCCGATAGGTCCATCATTGTCTTCGCAAACGATGTTTTCATAACACCGTTCGGAGCGTAGATCGCGTAGCCTTTGTGCTTAAACTCCAGCTCTACCTCAAGTTTTCCAATTCCATAACAATATCTTAAACTTATGTTCAGCTTATCGGCCACGACATTCTCCAAATGATCTCTGCGCCCCCAAAGGTCATTGCATTTGGCACTAGCGGTTCAGAGCATGCAAGGAAACAACCTCTGCTTCCCATCGCTCATGCCTGAATGATCCTTTCAACCAACGTTGGAAGAATATGAGGGACAAGCTTCGAACTGGCTGCATCCAACTCCAAGAGCGGCTTCGAAAGGTACGGATGAAACTTCTCCGACATGAAGTTCCCTGCTCCCGCGAACAGATCGACAGGTTCGCCAGATCGAATATGCGTTAGTACTGTTTGAAGATCGGGGGTTTCGTCCCCTGCCTCCACCAGCAGGAACCCGTCATGCTGCTCGACTGAAAACCCCTCACTTCTCAGTGCTAGCGCGAGGGTTGATGTCTTCACCGTACCGACCCGCGTCGTAATGACTGATGTATGCTCGCCGATGGTGTGTATGTTATTGGCCCTAAACCCCAGCTGTTCATAGTGAGCACGCGCTTCCTCGAGCATCATCAAAGAGACTGTATCCATGTAAGCTGGGCTAGAATTCCCCTCGAGCACGGCGAACATTCGGTCGATCACTTTGTCATGAATGTCCCCCGCATCGCCGCCGAAGACCGGAGGCACACCAGCCTTCGCGGGTTTGACGACGATGACCTTTTCACGATCATGGATTTCTTGAACCACCCAACGCCGCCCAGAAAAAATCAGCAGCATCCCGGGAGCAAGTACATTGTTGATTGGCAGGGTTCCAAGATCCCGCCCCTCTGCAACCAAACGGAATTCCTCAGGTGTCTGAAACACCGCGTAGAAGCTGTAATGCTCAACCAGCTTCTCGCCTGATGGACCCAAAAGTAACAGCCCGCTGCCGGCCTGTTCGATCAAGCCGGTTTCTGGGTGGCCGATTGCACGCAACGCATCTGCGAAGACTTCGGTTGTGACATTCCGAAAGGGTCCTTCGCGGCAGAGCACATTGTAGACCACGCTTGCAGACACGCCGCCGCGCTGCGCTATGACTGACAGTATCTGATGGACGAGCGTTGAGAGATGAAGCGCCTGCGGTTTTGGCGGTTCGCACCAGCCTTCCAGCAGCAGCTCTATCATCGCGATGGACCTGATTAGGCCGAGGCGAAGACGATCCACGAAACTGCTCTCCGAAGTCAACTTGGCTTCGACAGCGTACTGCCTCAGAATGGCCGGTTGTCCTTCACGCCGGCCTGACCGGCCAAGCCGTTGTCGCAACGCCGCGACGCTGAATGGCGCACCGATTTGAGCCACGCAGGTCACGTCACCGATGTCGATTCCAAGCTCAAGCGTCGACGTGCAAACGGCGGTCGTCGGTTTCGCAGGGTCCTTCAAGCGCCGCTCAACGAAGTCACGGTGTTCTCGGGAGAGGCTCGCGTGGTGGGGATAGAATTCCTGTGGCAGGTGCTCCCGTTCGCAAAGCTCCCGCAATCGATCCGCATAAATCTCGACCCGTTGTCGTGCTCCAGCGAAGACCAGGTTGTCGCTGCCTCGAAGATGCTTGAACAGATGGGCTGCAATTGCGTCCGTTGCGGACGGGCTGTTTTCATCTTCATCGCCTGAGAGGTAGCCGCGAAGCTGAAGCCTCAATTCAGCCTCGCTGCCAACTGCTTCGATCAACTCGACAGCGTTTGCGGCGTCAGGGCGAAGATAGGCCTTGGCGAGGTCCATGTCGCCCAGCGTAGCTGACAAACCTATCCGACGGATTGGGCGCTTTATCGCGAGCTCGAGCCTTGTGAGCAGTGAACGAAGCTGGACACCGCGTTCGCTATCCAGAACCGTGTGCAGTTCGTCGATCACGACCGCCCGCGTGGCCCCAAACAGGCGGGCAATTTCCAAACCGCGACGAATGAAAAGCGCCTCAAGGGACTCTGGGGTTATAAGCAGGATCCCTTTTGGAGATTTCAACGCTCGCGTCTTGATCGATTGCGAGACATCCCCGTGCCAGGGAACAACCGGAAGCTCTGATTCCTGGCAGATGCCCTCCAGCCGCATGGCTTGATCCGTGATCAAAGCTTTCAGCGGGCCAATGTAGAGCAGGTCGAAGCCGGCGCCGTCAAAGGGCTCGTCAAGCACCTGTGAAATCAACGGCAGGAACGCCGCCTCAGTCTTTCCGCCCGCCGTGGAAGCCGCAACGATCAAATCGGCATTGGTTTCACATATCTTCCGGATGGATCGCGCCTGGATATCGCGAAGTTCGCGCCATCCTTTCTGGCGTATCCATTTCTGCACAGGCCTGGCCAGTTTGTCGAACGCACTGCTCATCAGCGTCAGAACTTGAAGCTGATCAGATCATCGTCACCGGGGTCTTGGGCACCAGTCGACTCGTCTACCTCGGTCATGTCTTCGCCGAGGTCTTTGGAGACTTCGATCTTTTCGATCAGATCGCTCCACTCGACACCGGGGTTTTGCTCGAGCACGGAAAGCAGGTTCACGAAGGCCGTCACCGTATTGCGCGGGGTGCGGAAGTAAGCTTCACCGATCCGGTCCGAGCAATGCGCCATGAAGGCCTCGAGCGCGTCGTCCGGCAGAGCACTGGCATCGTCCTGCATGATCCGCCGGACATTGGCCAGAAGTACGAAAAGGTCTTCAGGGGTCAGGCTGGCGAGCCGGACAACGGGTCCTGAAAGGTCGACCAATCCGTCGCGCGCGAAGGTGTTTTCGGCCAAACGCGATTGGAGGGCTTCGTAACTGTATAGCCCTCGACGGGTGTTCATCAGAAACTCCGGGGTCCCACCCATAAGGAAACCGAGGTTCTCGGCACTGCCTTGCAGCACATCATTCAGGATCCGGAGGATCTGTTCGTAGTTTGCATTGCGTGCCTGCGACGAGGTGAGCTTGTAGAGGTTCACCATCTCGTCGAGGCCGACGAGCAAGCCTTTGTAACCGGCCTCGCACACAAATGCCGACATAAGCTTCAGATGGTCATAGACACTGGCGTCGTCGATGATCGTTCGCACACCAAGCGCCTTGCGCGCGTCGGTGCGTGTCGCGAACTCGCCGCGCAGCCATCTCAGGGCTGCGGATTTCAACTCGTCGTCGCCGGTCTCATGGCCTTCCCAATATCGACGGATGACTTCGGCGAACTCAAACCCTCCTGTAAGTTCTTCAAAGTGGCCAAGGCGTTCACGAATGACGGTCCCAGTGGGCAAATCCCGTTCTTCAGCATCTCGGTGAGCTTGGCTGACAAACCGTTCCACCACGCTGGCCAATGCCCCGCCATCGGGCTTTGTCCGCGTCGAGAGGTTTCGGGCCATCTCCGCATAAAGCCCCCGAGCTTGTCCGCCGGTCGCGTGAATGCGGCGATCCGGCGCCAGATCCGCGAACATCACAACCAGGCCTTTCTCCAAGGCCACGAGGCGGATCAGGTTTATGAAGAACGTCTTGCCCGATCCGTATTCCCCGATGATGAACCGGATCGCCGATCCGCCATCGGATATCCGGTCCATGTCCTTGACGAGCTCTTCAATCTCTCGGACGCGGCCAACCTGAATATGGCGCAAACCGAGCTTTGGCACGACCCCGGCCCGAAGCGCCTGTACGATTGCATCGCGTTCACGTGGTTTCAACTTAGACATCCCTGCCCTCCGCACTCATCTTTTCTTTTACCGCCTCCGCAATCTCCGGAGACACGTCATATCCATCATACTCGTCGAGAAGCGCTTCATCGTAGGTCTCAAAAGCCCATTCATTCACGACTTCCAGTGCCCCGGACGCCATCAAGCCATGCGAGGCGCAGATCGTCTCGAACTCCGTGTCAGACCAATGCTCACGATTAACTAGTTCGAGGACAATGGCGCCGTGTTTCGAGTCAAGCCCCGCCAGCTGGCTTTGGCTGGCGGGCCCGGACGCACCACTTTCTTCCTCTTCGACGTCGAAAATCTGCCCAAGGACAGACGACACGCGCTCAGTGTCCGAACGGATTGCTGCGATCCGCGACGCGTCGAGTTTGGGTCCGCTGGCTTTTTCAAGCTCGGGTATCGCTTCGCCCGGGCGACCTGGTTGCGACGCACGAACAGTGCAGGGACCATCCGAAACTTCGCCAGCATGCAGGTCCGAGTAGGCCAGCGCAGGATCAAGGCCCAAAGCTTTATAGATCTTCTCGATGCTTGCGACTTCGTCGGAGTGAATGATGCCATCGGCATGTGCTGCACCAACCAGCGCTGCCCGCATGGCGGCCTGGTTGTCTTGGCCCACCTCCTTCAGTTTCCGCCGCAGAAGTGCCATGTCCGGTGGCACAGCCAGGAACCATTCAAGGTTTGCACGAAGCCTGCGGCGTTCCTGATCGCTGAGGGTCGCGGAAGAAACCTGATTTTCCAACGCCCTACGTTCAGGCTCCGCGATGCGACCATCCGCGTGGGCGACGAACGACCCAAGTGCCAATTCGATCAAAGCGCTTCGATAGCTGTCGGAAACTTCCTCCAGTCTTTCGATGGGTTCACCCAGACTAAAAAGCACAACAGGCTCCTCCGCCTTGGGCGACCGGAGCGCAAACCGAGGGTCGGGCGCCAGACCGAAACCGAGGCGCGCGAGCGCGTCGGCCGCTCCTGTCATTTGCCGTTTCCCGATCTTCTCGTTCGTTTCTCCCTCCAGCCGTCCGATCACCTCTTCAAGCGGCACCAATCCCCCCCGATCGACGATATCGATTGCCCATGATTTCAAGCGGTCCATTTCCTCTGATGGGAAAGCATCCCAAAGTTCAGAGGGCAGCAAGGCATGCGCTTCCACACTTCCGCGACCGTCAGGGTTTCGGCCCAGGAAGCGACTGAGCTTGTCGAGGTCGTTCATCACCTCGTCAGCCAACTCTTGGGCAATCTCGACCGGTTTGCGCAGGCCGGAAATATCGGGGACCGGCTTGCCGCCGACGGTTGGGTTGGCGGACCCCTGAAACTCGCTGGAGGCGGCCCGATAGGATGCAGTGAGTGATTTCCGTGGTTTTGTCACTTTGAGTCCATCAGGAAAACGCCGATCAAACCGCATACGGAACAGCGCGACGAACTCGTCACGGCACCGCGTCGCGGGAGTTCTCAGATTTGTTTCCGGATGGCAGATGAACCAACTCAGCAACCAGTCAGCTGTCAGGTTCTCGCCTTTGTCGATACGAGCTCCGATTGCGTATTTGAGTGAGAACGGAAGTTCCCAGCCCTGCTTCTCGAAAATCGGCTCGATAGCGTCGAGGTCGGTTTCGGCGAGCATCGCGATGTCGAGGAACTCACCCAAATACCGCCTGACGGAATGGTTATCAGGGTAAAGTGACTGCAGCCGTCGAACTTCCTGGACGATATCCTTTGCATCTTCGTTCGACTGATCGACGAAGAAGCGACGCTCCAGCCCGTAGAAGTACAAGAACATGTAGCCGGGGTTATAGGAAGCGTCGCTTCGCCCACTTGCCAACCACTCCAAATAGGTTGCCCGACACTGGGGTGAGATATCCGAGTATCCGGGCCAATACGGCATGCCATCGCCAGCCTTGTCCCTGCCCGAGCGCGCGACCGACAGGGACGGATCGATATAGGCTCGGCATTTGTCACGATACCCGTAGGAGTTCAGCAAGGGAGGCGTGCCAACATAGACCATCCCGCCGATGTTGAGACCGGCGACGCTAGCCGTTTCGCTAGAAGGGACCCACCCGCTTTTCGATGATCGGGCCGATGAGCTCGATGCCACTCGCGAGGGCTGGTTTCGTTCTGCGGCCGCTGCAAGTGCCGGCGCCGCAGACTTTCCAGCGCGAACGATCTCAGCGTAGTCCTGCTTCGGAGGGGAATAGGCTTGAGTCACAGCCGATCCCGTGGAAACATTGGCTTCGCGAGTTCGTTCGCGTTCACGCTCGACACGTTTTTCATACGCATTTGGAGGCGCTACCAGCGCTAAATTCGGTTTTGTTGTTTCCGAACTCTTTGCGCCGCCATTTGTAGCGGCAATTTTTCTAGATCGCCGCCTTTCTTGCCACCAAACCAAAAAGATGGGCGCTCCCAATGCAAAAAGAACTTGGCTGCCGTCCGACCAAGACTGCAATCCAAGTGTAACAATTACCAAAGCAGCAAAGAAATAAATCGCTAAAAAAAATGTAACTCGAAAAACCTTCCATACAAAACTCATCAATAAAATCTCCAAACTGGCCAGTTCGATCTCAAGAGAACGGCGCCCACATCTCAACCTCTAGGCAATTTTTCTCTGCTAGAACAATCGGATCCCCAGTGGGGGTGCACATTTCAGCAGTTTTCGAAGAGGTCAGGCGTGTTCGTGTCACGCACTCGGCTCAAACCTTCGCCAACATGCAAACATGGGTGCTTTATCCTATACAATCCCTTCGCGCCCTCAAAATGAGCGCTGCCACCATTGGGCATACGGACCGTGACCACGTCTGCACCGCATATGGGGCACTGATGCCGGAAACTGCGCTGGCGCTTTGCCTTCGAAGAAGACTGTAAGACCCAGCTTTCTCGAACGTCGGTAGTGCCACCATTTGGCAAGCGCCGCGAATGAGCTCGCCGTCGAAACCAACGAAGATCCATCAGACCACCCCCCTTTCCTCTATACTACTCCCAGACATCCCTTTTCTGACATAGAAGCCGTTTGGGATCGCCTCCTGGACGAGCGGTACATGCGAAATCAGACCCACCGCACGGTTCTGTCGGACGATGGAGTTGAGGACCTGTAGGACCTGGTCGAGCGTGCCGGACCCGTTTTCGGTGTCGAGGCTTCCAAACCCTTCGTCGATAAAAATCGTGTCGAGCCGGACTTTGCCACTCGCCGCTTCGACCACGTCGGCAAGACCCAGTGCTAGAGCGAGTGCCGCAATGAACGTCTCGCCGCCTGAGAGTGTGCTTGTAGCGCGTGATTTCCCAGTGTGCGCGTCAAACACCTGTGTTCCAAGGCCTCGCTTGCCTCGCCCTCCGTTCTCCATCTCACGCTCGAGACTATACTGGTAGTTTGTCATCGGACCGAAGCGTAGGTTTGCAGCTTCCAGAATCTGATCGAACATCGCGCCTATTGCGAATGTCTCCAGGGTCAGTCTTTGCGAGTTCTGCCCGTTCACCAGCGCAGCTAGTCCGCGCAGCGGGCCTGATGCCGCTTCGGCTTCGTCAAGCTTGCGCAACGTCTCTTCAATCCCCTTTCTAAGCCGATCCAAATGATCGACACGGGTCTGGGCGGCGATGCGTTCTTCGGTCACCCTGCCGAGTGCCTCAGCATGGGTCTGGTGCGTTTCCCGCAGCGCTTCGATGTCAGGCCGGGACATGCCTTCAATCGCAGAGGTAGCATCTGTGACTGCATCAGACGCACTCTTGTGCTCACGCCGGTAGGTCTCGACCGTTTCTCTATCTTCATTAAGAGTTTCGATGGCTGGCTTGAGAGACTGAAAGGCCTCTGCTGTGAGGCCAGCTTCAGCCAGTCTCGTCCGGAAAACCCCCGCCGCCTTTTGATGGCGCGTCTTGCAGCCCGCGAGCGCCTTGTCCGCGCTTTCGAGATCCTTGACTGCGCCGAGTGCCTTTTCGCGCGCGGAGTTCAGCGCTTTTTCTGCTGCGGTCCGCGCCGCCTGAAGTGACGCCAGCGACCCAGTCACATTCTTAAGTGTGGCCGCGAGCACCGTCACATCGCGCAGGTCCTCCGGCACCTCGGCAAGCTTGCCATCGCGGGCCGCCTTGGCCTCGGTTGCCTTGTTCCGCCGCTCATCAAAGCGATCACGCAACTCATCGCTTTTCCGCTCCAGTTCCTCGACCTGCTGTCCCAGTTCCTCAATCCCGGCCTCCGCGGCAAGAATGTCGACCCGGGGACCAAGCGCTGCGAGTGCTGCGTCCTCCCGACCGATCTGCGCCGCGATGACGGCTGCAAGCTCCTCCGGCGGTTCAAGGGTGGACAAACGTTTCTTTCGGTCCTCCATGGTTGCACGCAGCCCAGCCAGCGCCTCATTGGCCTTCCGAGCTTCGCGATCGGCGGCCAGCCATGCTTCTCGTGACTCTCGGAAAGCCTTATCCAGGCCGGCACTGCCGATTTCGCCCGTCGCAGGAGCGGGATGCTCGGTCGCGCCGCAGACCGGACATGGCAACCCTGCTTCCAGTCTCGTCGCAAGGTGCAGCGCCTGTGCGGCCGCGAGATTTCTTTCGGCTGTCTCAAAACTCTCTCGTGCCTTCTCGGCCCTTCCTGACGCAGCTTCCGACTTCCGAAGCTGTTCTTCGACAGCGGCCTGAGCCGTCGCAACATCCTGTAAGGCGCCCTCATAGGACTTGGCTGCCAGATGCCGTTGGTCGAGTTCTGCGCGACGACCCGCGATCTCGGCGCGCTTCGTCTCGGCCTCACGCGCGACTTTCAACTCGGCGTTTTTCGAGATGCGCTTCTCCTGGAGTTTAGTCAGTTGTGCCTTTGCCGCCTGAAAAGCGTTGTCGGCGTCAAGCTGCTCTTTCAGCGCGGTCTCGACTGCCTGATTGCTTTCGGCTGCTGCCTCAAGGATTCGACCATACCTCTCCAGCTCATCGCTTCTCCGGCGCAGGGTTTCGACCTCATCGGCACGGTCTTCCTCACGCCGGAGCGCATCTGCCGCCTTTTCTACTTGTTTCGCGCCAATTTCGGCGCCCTTGTCTGCCTCTTCGCGCTTGGTCTCGGCTTCACTAACCTCGCGTTCGGCATCCCTCACACGTTCCTCGACATCGATCAGACCCCGCGCGCGCTCGGCTTGTCGGACCTGCTCGGCAAGCGCCTCGATATCGTCCTTCCGCGCCTCAAGTGCGCGAAGCCGTTCCCTCATCTTTTCGGCCGCCGCGAACTTTTCCTCAATGGCCTCCGCCTGGCGCAGCGCCTTCTCGGCACCTTCCGCCGTCGCCTTTTTGGTTTCTTCGATCACGCGTAGCTCTGCGCATTTCCCAGTTGCGGCTTCGATGCCCGAAATCAGTGCATCAGTGCTTTCGAACCCTTCTGCCGCGAGTTGCCTGATGCAGAGCGCACGTTCCTCTCGCACCTGCCGTTCAGCCTCATCGGCTTCTGACTTGAGATCGGCCATGAGCTTCTCGTATAGCGAGACATCGAAGAGTTCTCGCAGGATTTCAAGGCGCTCTTTCGTCTTGGCCGAAAGGAACTTCTCGAAGCGCCCTTGAGGCAGGAGGACGATCTGGCGAAATTGCTCGGAGCCATATCCAAGCATCTCGACGACGGCCGCGTCGACGTCGCGCACCTTCTTCTCTGCCACGATCTTGCCCCGCGCCGCGTCTGTAATGTCATCTAACGACATTCCGGTCGCATCAAACAGGTAAGCTTCGTGTGCGCTCCGCGTCTCGCCTTCACCGCGTGCCTTGGGTCGCATCTGGTCGGGTCGGCGAAGCACAACATATCGCCGCTCACCAATTTCGAACACGAACTCCGCCTCGGTCATTTTATCCGGATCGGCGTGATCCGAGCGCACCGAAGGAGCGTCTTGCTCTGCCTTCGCCGCTTCTCCAAAGAGCGCAAAGGTCATCGCGCTGAAGATGGTCGATTTACCTGATCCTGTTTGTCCGTAGATGCCGAAAAGACCCGCCTCGACGGCATCCCGAAAGTCGATAACCACCCGACCTGGATAGGGACCGAACGCCTGAAGTGTTAGCCGAACCGGTCTCATTGGACATCCTCCGTCTCACGCAGGCGACCGAGTGCCGACGCTACGACCTCCAGTTCCTTCTCTGAGAATCCTTCGTCCCGCACGTGTTCAACGAAGTCGCCAATGACTTCGACAGGGTTCGCGACCGCCAGGGCACGTCCCGTTAAGGACTTTACTTCTGGCGCCTGTTCATCCCGCTCGTAGATAAGTTCACAGGCGTTCGGGAACACGTCGCGGATGCGCTTCATTCCATCGATCACAGGCGCATCATCGGTAAGCACGGCTTTGATAAAATCGTCAGATCGATCTGCGAGGAGAAGTTCTGCGTGACGTCCCTTCAAGACGCGCACTTGGCGAATGGGTGTGAAAGGAATGCTCTCAATCGTGGTTTGCCCGACTGCATCGATCTCGACGAGGCTCATCGACTTCTGGCAGTCAGATTCATCAAACCCGAAAGCTAATGGCGATCCCGAGTACCGGATATGAGGGGCACCAACCGATTGCGGCCGGTGCAGATGCCCGAGCGCCACATAGTGAGCGCCTTCGAACACGGATGAACTGACCGTCTCGACGCCCCCCACTCGAGTGAGAGGCCGCTCACTTTCGCTGCTCGAAGCCCCGGCTACAAAAGCATGCGAAACGACGACCCATCGCGCGCCATCGGGAATGTTACGCCGACTGCAAGCCACCTGAGCCGCGAGAACGTCCTCGGGGGTGTAGAGAGCTTCATCGGCGAAGCATTCGCGGGCGGCATACTCATAAGCGAAGGGCAACCCTGTGAACGCCACCGGTCCGTGTGCATCACTGAGGACCAGAGGTTTCTCGTCCGCACTGATTGCACCACGTATTAAAGCGCGTCGTGTGTCTGTCATAATCGCCATGGATGCGATTCGATCACCAGAGTCGTGATTGCCGGCGATCATCACTACGGCCGCGTCGGTCTCCGAGGCGACGCGCGCCAAGAACCCATTAAACTGCCGCACAGCAGACGTTGGCGGGGCAGCCCGGTCAAAAATATCTCCTGCAATCACAAGAACATCGACGCCGCGGGAGGTGATCGCCAAAACGATCTGGTCGAGAATTGCTGCATGATCAGCATCGAGAGGAATCCCGTTGAACTGACGTCCGAGATGGAGGTCGGCAGTGTGAAGAATCCTCATGACAATAGTCCATATATTTTTTATTCGTATAATTTCTAGATGGACATGCAGGCGAGAGTCAAGGTAGGGATGCGCACATGAAGCTCGACGACCTCAAACATGCGCAGAGAGAGCGCTTGATCTTTCTGGACCGCTGCCTGACCTGGCGGGGCATGGCAAACCGCAAGGACCTGATCGACCGCTTCGGCATTTCGACAGCGCAGGCAGCGCTGGACTTCCGTGTCTATCTCGGTCTCGAGCACAGTACACCGCCAACCTATGATCCAGTTCGAAAGACATACATAGCTGCGAGTGAGCACGAGTCTTTAGCGCCTTCCGGCCTGACCGAAGCCTTCGCTATCCTGACGAGCTGTGATGAAAGCACGCCATCTTCCGCGCTGCCACGACCGGAACGCAAGGCAGATCGGAGGACCATCGCGCTGCTTCACCAGGCAATCCGATTGGGGAAAACCATCCACATACGATACACATCAATGTCGTCCGGTGCCGACGAAGGGCAGTGGATCGCACCGACCCGCTTCACGTCTGACGGTGAAAGCGTGCACGTGCGTGCCCACAGCTTCAAGCACGGTGAATATCGGAACTACCTCCCGATCCGTATCGATCCTGACAGCTCTTTCGAGGAGAAAATCATAGACAAGCCTCTGCCGGAGGATGTGGATTGGAACACTCGGGCAATCATCTGGCTGCGACCAAAGACAGGACTTTCAGAAGAGCAAGCAAAGGTGGTCAGACGTGAATTCGGCTTTGAAGGCGAATGGCTTCGTGTCGAAACCAGAAAAGCTCTGGAATTCTTTTTTGATCGTCGATGGGGGTTGGATACCGTAGGCGCACGGCTTGAGCGCGCGAAAACAAACTACGAACCCATATGAATAACTAAATCCCTTCTCGTACGCCGTTCTTGCTCCGCTCCATAGTTGCCTCCAACATATCGAGACCATCGACAGCAGAGCGCATCTGCGCCTCACCCACCGCGCTCGCTGCCTCGGCATCCGTGACTGGACCCCCAAAATCCAACTCCATCTGTCGTTGTTCCTCTGCGACAACGGCTTGAACGACAGGCGCAGTCTTCTTTGGGGCGACATGGGTTTGCTCTGACGATTGGCCATCAGCAGCCTGGCGTCCGGCCACCACATCGGCCTCGGATCCGCTTGACCCGTCCGGTGGCGGAGTCATCGGCATGGCGCGCATACTCAGCGGCAGCGTGCCCTGCGGCCCCCCTCCCCCCGGCTCCGGAAACGGCAACTCCCCCGTCTGAGCCGCGTGGATAGCCTTGAACAGGCGGTCATCGAAGTACTGGATCCGTTTTGCGCGGACCGGCATTTGGGCATCGATCACCATGACGATCTCGTCGAGCGGCAGGCGGCGCGCCTCGTCTTCAGGCAACAAGGAGCTTTCTTCGGTCCGTGTGGACTGGCTGCGGCCCTCGAAGGGGTTCTTGCCGATGGATTGCGACCGCGTGACGACCGTCTTCGTGGTCTTGCCGACCGCCTTGCTCAGCTCCTCAACGGTCTTCTCATCCGCGGGCGTCAGGTAAAGCTTCACGCCAGCGTTGCCCTGCAGGGCACGGCGGGTGTTTTCGCCGTAGATTTCATCGAGAGCGGGGATGGTTTGGGTGACCACGGCCAAATGGCCGCGATAAGTTCGCAGGGTCTCGATGCTCTCGACCACGATGGGCATTTTGCCCAAACGATTGAACTCATCGAGCATGATCATCACCGGCCACGGCTCATCCGGCCCGGGGTCCTTCTCCTGCATGGCGGAGAGAAGGTCCGAGAAGAAGAGACGGATCAACGGCGCGAGGGGTTTCACCATCAGTGGCTGGACCACGAGATAGACCGAGAAGGGCTTCTTGCGGATCGTCCGGAAATCAAAATCCGACACCGCCGTCGCCTCGTCGATGGCCGGGTTTTGCCATTGATCGAGCCCCGAGGTCATCAGGAGCGAAACGTAGGAGGTCAGGGTGTCGTTGTTGGTCGAAGCGAGCCGCGCGAAGATCAGCTTGGCGGCCCTGTTGTCGACCTCGTGGCCGCGGGCGAAATACTCCTTCTGCTTGTTCCCGCCAGACGCGGCGATGCGGTAGATTTCGCCCAAGGTCGGGCGCTTGCGCTGGAAGGCCAGCAGGCCCGCCGCCACGAAGAGATCGATCCCGCCCTTGAGGAGGCCCTGCACACGGTCATTGTCGCTTTGTAGGAAGAGCGTCGCGAGAAGCTGCAATTCCATCTGCTGGCGTGCTGGATCTTTCAGTTCGGAGATGCGCAGGAGCGGGTTGTAGCGATGCGTGCGCTTGCCCTCCCAATCGGTGGGGGCAAAGCGATAGACCTTGTCGCCCTGGGCTGCGCGGTGCCGGGCCGTGGCCTCGAAACACTCGCCCTTCACATCGAGGGTGACGGCGGAGCCCTGCCAGGTCAGCAGGTTCGGAATGACAAAACCCGTGGTTTTGCCTCGGCCCGTGGGGGCTACGATCAGCGCATGGGGGAAGACTTTCGAGCAGATGTATTTCGCGCGGGATTTTGGATTACCGAGCTTGCCGAGGATGAACCCGGTCCCCGGCGCCCCGAAGAAGCCATTGGCCTTCATCTCGCGGGAGGTCTGCCAATGGGTCTGACCAAACCGTGTCAGGGCGGATCCCGACAGGGCGAGGCTCAGCATCAGGCCGGCGGCGGCAAAGCTGCCGATGATCAGATGGATGAGCTGCGCATCCTCCGGGCGGCGGTCCAGGATCGCCAGATAGTTCTGCGCGATATATGCAAAGTCGATCTCGGCCCCGAAGCCGAGATCCTGGTAGGTCAGCACCGCCGAGGCGATGGTATAGCCCATGGCGCCGGTCACAAGCGTGACGAGAAACACACCGGCCGCGATCCGCGCCTTTCCCATGGACGCGTTCAATGGACCTGACCCCGCTCGATCTCGCCATCCACGTCTGTCGCGCGGTGTTTTTCATATTCGATGTCGGCGAGATCATCGACCACCTGGCGCAAGGCCTCTGTATTGGCCGTCGCTGCATCCGATTGCAGGTAGACCTTGGCGACATAGAGCCGGTCGAGGCGGTCCTCGAGAACCTTGTCCAGCGCATCGGCATCGCCGGATGTGAGCCGGCCCAATTGGCGGTCGTCCAGCACCCGCGCGACCTCCTGGCGGAAAGCGTCCCGCTCCGCCTCGGTCTCGAAGGGCGCGGACAACTCCCCGGCCCGCTCATGGTCCAGGACACGCGCAATCTCCTCTGCAAGACGGTCGGCACGTTCATCAGACCGCATCGCCGCTTCATCGCGGGCTGCGAGGATGTCGTCGCGCGTGGCAACCCCAAGCCCCTCGCGCAATTCGGTTTCGCGGCGGACCTGATTGATGGCCTCCGTGTCGCGTATCTCGACGACGGCGGCATAGGTCGCGCCGAGCCCACGGGCGAGGTGGGAGGGCATGTCCGGATAGCGCGCGCGCAAGTCATCCGTAGCTGCATCTGCAACGGGCGTGCGGATGTCGCGTCCCTCCATGATCCGGTCGACCTCGCGGGTGATCTCGCTGGCGCGGGCCGCATCGGTGATGGTCTCCCTGTAGGGCTCAGACCGGTCGATCACATCGGTTGGGCGTGCGAGCAGCTCCGGGTGCGCCTCGAGATACGTGCGCTGCTCCGTCTCGATCCGGCGCTCCGCCCGTGAGACAACCTCCCAGTCCCGGTCCTCGATCTGCTGCGCAGTCAGGCCGTCTACGCGCATCTCCTGTCGGATTGTCCCTTCCATCGCCCGGACCGCGCCCTCGTGATAGTGGAACCGCTCGCTGACCGCTTCTGCTTCCACGACGCCATCCCGGCGCAGCACGTTCTCGCGCTCCAACAGCGTACCAAGCTCGACATGCACATCGTTGAGAATGGCTCGCGCCTGTTCCAGATCGGCGCGGCGTTCGAGGTTCAGATCGCGCGTCTCGGCCACTTTGGAGAGATCATTGGCGATCCATTGATGCTCGAGCGCGGCGCTCGAGGCCCCAGTCTCGATCCGGGCCACCACTTCCGATGTGCTGATCCCGGTGCCCCGTAGTGCTACGTCAATGCGCGATCTCAGGTCGAGCTCGGCCAGTCGCTCGCGCTGGCTGGCGTCAATATTGGCCTCGGAATAGATCCCGCCTTCCGAGGGGGTCTCTGACAGCGTGGATGATCGCAAACCGAGAGGCTGCATGTGCTGGACCTGCGTCTGGATCTCGATGAGGCGTTTTTCCAGCACGGGGCGTTCCGCGTCAGGCTTCTCGGCGATCATGCCCTGCACCCGCGCGAGCTTCTCGGCATAGAGGCTTCTCAGATCCTCGAAACTTTGATCCTCGGTCATATACACATCTCCTGTTCGGTCCACCTGCCCGCCGCGCGCCAGCACCTCGCCCGCGCGAAAGAGCGCAGCGGCGATGTCTTCCCGGGCCTCCCGGGAAGCCTCCGCGGCAAGCGAGTGGTAGACAGTTCTGGTGTTTGCGATCTCCGCCAGCGTCCGCATCAGGTCGGTGCCCACCCGTTCACGCTCGCGGGGCGCGCGCCCCTCTTCCTTGGCAGCGTAGACCTCACTTGTGCGGGCTGGGTAATGTACAACCCCGCGATCCACCCGGCGCGTGGCTTCCAGGCGCACGCCATACTTTTCCGCCTCCTCGACCATGGCGAGGCGGAAGTCATCATAGTTGAAGCGGTGGTTGCGCCCCAGATAGAAGAACTCGCCTTCCTGCGAGCGGCGGTTGAGCACCAGATGCGCATGCGGGTGATCGCGGTCCTCATGCACTGCGATGATGTAGTCGAAATGCCCCGCGTCGGTCTGGAAGAACCGCTCTGCCACGTCCGTCGAGATGTCGCGCACATCCTCGCCGCGCGTGCCAACTGGGAAGGACATGAGCATATGGGTGGTCTGGCCCAGCTTGGGCTTGAAGCCCGCGTCCCACCGCTTGGCAAAGCGCTCGGTGAGGTCCTTGATGTCCTTCGCTTCGAGCTTCGCCTTGCCATCGAGGAACCCGCTACTGTCCACGATATGGGTAGACTTGGTGGTGAGGTAATCGAGCTGGTTCATCAGCTGCGATTTGGTATGCGTGCCCCCACCCCGGATCGCCTTGAAGACCGCTGGCCGATGCCCTGCTGCCGCGCGCACAAGCTGGCTCTGCTTGGCGACATGCAGCCCCTGCATCGAGCCTCGGATTCGGCTCCAGCCATCCCGGAAGACCTCGCCCGTGACGGTATGGACGGCATCATTCAGCCGCATGGGCAAACTCCCTCAGCGCGGCTGTGGCCTCCAGCTGCATCGCGTCGCGACGACGGCGCAGGAGCAGATCGATCTCGTCAGCAGAATCCAGGATGAACCGCGCCAGCCCGCGCATCTGCGCAAGGCGCAATTCGGTGAACTCCGAGCCGGCCCCCTGCCCCTGCCGATTGGCCTGCGTCATCTGCTTGGCGATCTGCGCGACCCCATTACCGACCTCGTGCAGAGAGGCTCTGTAGCGCGCCATTTCGGCTGCCATCTGCGAATCCGGAACGAACACCCCGCCGGCCGCCTGAATGAGCCGCCGCAGCCCCTCGGCACGGCTCTCGATCCCGGCGGCGGCCAGCACCGCGTCGAGCGCCTCAAGCTCCGCAGCCGTGACCTTCACACTGACCGCCGAGACCGGGATCGCGGCATCCATCTGACGCTCGGCATCGGCTTTCAGGACGTAGCGCACGGCTCGCGATGTGACCTCGAAACGCTCCGCCAACACAGTTGTGGACACACCCTCCGCAGCCTCGCGAACGATCTGCATCTTCTCCATCTCTGTCAGGCGTTTTGTTCGGGACATGCGGAAGAAAGACCCCCTATTTCCTGCCACCTTCCACCAAAGCTGACCCCACCTTACGATAATATACCACTCTGTCAATTATATACTTACGTCGCATTCAGGCTCAGGCAGCCTTGGTGTCCGCTTCGCGCCGCGGCCCGCAGGGACGCGGCTCTGCCACCCTCACCATCGGGCGACCCACCTGTCCAATGGGTCCCCTTCCCCAGCACCGCCCGAGGGTCTGGCCGAACACGCACGTGTTCGGACGGAACCGCGGGCGGGCGCAAACCCCACCGACAGGGCGGACAGGCAGGGTCAAGGAGGGCCAGATTTGGCTCCGCCAAATCTCTGCCGCAAAAACCGGGAGGCCCTGGCCTGCCTGTTTTTGTGGATGGCCCCCTTGAGGCTGACTGGCCGGTCTGTCGCGGCCGGATCATTCCGAGCGGCGATCGTCCGTTGCGCGCGCAGCGACCGGCACCAAGAGGAGGTCACCTCGGGCGAACCGACCGCCGGACACGGCATCCCTGGAACAGGGATCGGGCCGCCCCAAGATCGTCCTGGGGCGGCCCATCCTCGCCAGAGGATTTAGTCCTGGGGATCTTTCGCGCTCGGTGGGAACATCACCAGCTCCGAGACCGCGACCGGGAAGTCGAGCTTGAGGCTGAAGAACTCCGAGCCGTCCCCGTTGCGGGTGTTGCGGAACATCGCGCCCACGCGCTGAAAACGGGTGCGCTCCTGGCCATCGGTGTCGGTGAACTTGACGGGGACGGTGGCGACGTAGTGGTTGGTCATTTGGGTTACTCCTTGTTGCGATGGGGATCACCCGGCACGGGGGCAAGAGGACCGATCGCAAGCGCAAATGCGGAGGGTCCGCGGCCCCGCCGTGGAAACCGTATTTGTGCTTGCCGCAGTGTGAGCTGAGGGCACGAACGGGCCGACCCCGTGCGATCCACATCCATGAGCAAAAAGGAGTGATCCGGATGACCCTTGCCATAACGCCGACGCCACCATCCGCGTTCGCGTCCCGCCGATCCTGGCCGGGGTGCTGAAGGAGCCCGCCCGCGTGGATGCTATGTTCCGAAACACCCTCCGAGGGACGTGCAGGTCTTCAGCCTCATGTGTGACGTCTCGACCCCTCGGCCTTGCGCTGCTTACGATATGCGAGGTGCGCACCATCCCCAGCCCGTACCGATGCGGATGGGCCGAACTCTGACGGGCTGGGTATAGCGATGACGGTGCTGCACGCCGCGGACTGCCGATCAAGTGTGACCGATCGCACGCGCCATGAGACATGACGAAAGGGCCGCCCGAAGGCGACCCTCTCAATTCACTTCTCCGCAGACCTCTTCGCCGGGTCAGCAACCCGCATGACCGTCAGGCCTTTTGCCTCCGCCTTCTGCCCGAGGTTCAGCGCGACTCCGTTGCCGCCGAAGAGTACAACCCCCGTCGCCGCCAACTTGTCGTCCAGCATCTCGTCGTTGCACTTGAACGGTGCCGCCCGCCCATGCGCGGACCAGCGCGGATCGAAGCGCGCTTGCGCGACCCCGCGTGCTCGGGCCCACCGAGCCGCGATCATCTCCGCCCCGTGCTTGCCACCCTTGTGGCAGAGGAAGATCTCCTGGTTGCGGTTCTGCTTGATCCGTTCGCGAACCTTGTCGAGCGTGTTGAAGATCACATCGACATCGGTCCAGTCGGTTGCGCCCGAGACGATCAGGGGCACCCCCTCGACTTTCGACTTCTCGGCGGTTTCCCGGTCGTGCTGCTCCAGCAGCTGCCGGGCCTCGAAGACCGCCCCGGTCTCTTGCGCCCGGACGCTTGCGCGCGACCCGGCTGCCGGGATGAAGGCGTGGCCCGTCTCGACCTCGTAGCATTCCGCCGCCGCCTCGCTCATCACCTCGATCGCGCCGACGATCTCGCGCAGCTTCAGAAAGCGTGCCTGCGCTTCTTCGAGCGCGGTCTCGGCGATCTCCGATCCGTCGTGGGATTTTGCCAGCGCGCCGATCTTGTCGGCGGTGCGGTCGACCTCCTTGCCAAGCGCCACCTTGCGGCGCTGCAGGATCGTGGCGAGCCCATGGGCCAGCGGTTCGATTTCTGCCTCAAGGCCGGTCCCGCGCAGCTCACCGAGCAATACCTCGAAGCTCTCGCGGATAATGCGGTCGGTCAGGATGTGATCTTCCGGGATCGGCAGCTGTGCGTCCTTCTCAGTCAGTCCGAAAAGCTCGATGGTCTCGTAGGTGTTTGCGGTGTCGTAAGCCATGTCTGGTCTCCAGTATTCGGTTGAGGAGCCGCCACGTGAGTGTGGGGGCATGGCCGAATGCCTGGTTTCCGAATCTGCCCGGGTCAGGGACGGCGCAGCCGCCGGCTTGCCGGGCGCAAAAGTTTTCTGCGCGCAGCACCGGACACATGCGCGCCCTCACACACGGGACCATCCCGCGCCACATGCCCCGCCCTCGCCGAAAAGTTTTGCGATCCTTGACGCGGGCTGATTTGGGGGCCATCCGGAGGATATGCTTCCACGCTCATGTGTGTGTGTTTTGACGGTAGGTTTGCCCGACCCGAGCAGGCAAACGGGCCGACCGGACGCGGGAGACGGATGGAGCGGCGGGATCGTTTTGGCCTCAGGCCAAAACAGACCAGAGCGCAATCCGGCGGAGCGGCCGGGGAGGAACGTGCTCGCGAGGCGGGCAAACCGGGATGCCAAGCGCAACGCCGCGGTGAGGCCGCATGGCCGAATGCGCGACGGACCGAAGGGCCGTTCTCCCCTGCGACACGCGAAGCCGAGCTGGGGAGGCCGCAAGGCATAGCCCAAGGTTGATGTGCTGGCGACGCCGCTGCCGACTATACGGATTACTTGTCCAAGCATTCGACGTGATGGCGAATTGTGGTCATTCGTTGCGATCTGCGCGAGTCTGTTTAACGCAAGTACCTAGCAACCTCCTCTCACGCGGCGCCCGCTCGAGGATTTGGATCCGCTGAATCAGACCTAGCCGCCGAGGCATTGGCGTGAGATATAGGAGCAATCGAGGGTAGGTGGTAAGCCACGCATTTTTAGTTGGTCGGCTACCATTCGCACTATGTCAGTTCTCTCTACGTGCGTTCGGCCAGTAGGATGAATTGGTCTCAAGAATCGACTCAAGATGCCGCATGTAAATAGAAAGTAAGGTAGTATCATGGAAGTTCTATTTTCAACAACTCTCAAGCCCATGGCCGACTTCGAAGTGGGAGAAATTGGTTTCTGCAACTTTGGCAGAGGGGCTGAACTGGCCATGCTTGTTATCAAACTCGATGAGGATCTTGGTTTCGTTACAATGCATGACCAAGGCGATGACCTATTCAGTATTCACTATGTGGAACACAGACCTGACCTCTGCCTCTCGTATGGCCAGAACTGGAAGCTGGTGCTCGACCCCACTGGGGATATCCAAATGGGAGGCTATGCCTCACCTGAAATTGGCGACATCATCATGTGGAACGGTGCCTATGGCTTATGCGCATTTCAGTCCCGGGGGCCCATGAAGAGCAAAGTCAACTGTCCGCTGACAGGCACCAAGCCTGACAGGTCACCCATCGAAGCAGTATTTAGGTCATGGAAAATTGTCCTCAACGAGAATGATCCCGAGACTGGCCTCGCGCCCGTGATCTTCCGTCATCCCGCCAAGCAGGTTTCGCAACCTTGATGAAAACGTCAGAAAACAAAGAGAACAGAAACCTTTGAAGGTGCCGCGGTTGTCACTGAAGTGGCTGCACAAACATCTGCCAGTAAGTTTCTGCCGCACCCTCAAACGTCAGCTTCTGGTCTCTGTTTTGGCCGGAGTGTGCCATCCCCATACTCCGCAGATACAGGGTTTGCTCATCGGCCTCGACGGTTAGGTTTTCATTGAACCCGTTGGTGTCTGCATTTTCGGCCGCAGTGTAAGCAATGCCCCCCATATGCCGCCCCCCCATGAACACGGTGCAGCGGCTAGCAGACTGACCGTTATGGTAGGCAACAGCGCTGAAGCGATTTGCGTCAAGCCTGCGGAACGACCCGTCAATCTCGGGATTGCGAGCAGACAATTCAGAAAGCGAGTTCTCGAAATATTTTGCCATGAACTCAAACGCCTCGGTCTGGAAAGCATCACGATCACGGTCTGTGAACGTTTTGGCCACCCGCAGATTACTTGACCGGATCACTTGAGCCGGTGTCGATCTGTTGACTGACTGCGTGTTTTGCATGATGACAGGTGCCGCTGACTGCTTGGTGACCGATTGTGGACTACCGATGCGCTTTGCTGCCGCCTGAACGGCTTCGGCGACGAGACGGAACGCATGGTCGATGTCCGGCCATTGCGTGACCGGACGACCGTCCGTTGGCGTGGCCATCAGCTTGCCGAAGGGGGCGCCATGCCAGAGGCAATCGCGCAGAATGACCGGGATCACGATGGCCTCTCCCGCCTTATGCCGTTCCAGCGCACGGGTCATCTCGATCTCATAACAATAGTCAGAGTTTAGAAAATCCGGGCTTACCAGCAGCAGGATGATCTCATCGGCTTCAATGTGCGCGTCGATCTCACCGGCGAAGTCCTGCCCCGCCTCAATCCGGCGGTCGTGCCAGGTCTCTATCAGGCCTTGACGCTGAAGGATTCTGAGCTGGCGTTCCAGCTGGTCTCGTAGTGCCTCGTCAGCGTGGCAGTAGGAAAAGAAAACAGTTGTCATGTTAACCCATCATTGAAAATCAGTGAGCCTGGTTGCGCGCCAGGATTTGCTGCTCGGTGCCTTCACGCCCCATGAGAGAGGCCATCTTCTTAGCCTTCTCGTATCCCTCGGGAAGTTTCGCGATCTCTGCCCTAAGTTTATGACGTTCTAGGTGCTGAACGTTTGGCATGAGAAGCGTTTGATCTCGCACCACGACGCCCGTTACTACCACCGGCGCATTAATCTGACCGATTTCCTTTGACGCTTTGAAGCTGTGACCATGGTGAGCAAGCCGCTCCTTGATCGCATGAATCAGCACCCCGGGAACGTTTTGCCCAGAAACTGTTATGTCATCGACATACACGCTTACTTGGCATCCGGCATCACGGGTCAGCTGATCAATCTCGTCCCACATGTCGGCGTAGGCCCAGAAGGCCAGCGATGGGCTGGCAGGGCTTCCGGCTGGCAGAACCCCGTTCAGCGTTGTGAGATCAAGGAGGACCTTCACTACGTCGGGAGGGCACCCGAGATATTTGCTAAAGAACCATGCTACCTTGCTGGCCGTGCAGCTCGGATAGAAATCTTCGATGTCGAGAAGATGGAACGCCGCTGCACCGCGATGCCGTGCGGCATTGTCGATGTTCGAGCGACCGCGTACTGGCGACATCAGGTAGTCAGGAGTTTTCACCCGCAGCAGCAACTCTCCGATCCGCCGTTGAATACGCTTCAGATCGCCCCGTGGTGCAAGGATAGGACGGAATGTTCCGTCTTTTTTCTTCTTGCGCAGAGGCTTGTAGAGATCGGGTGCGGCCTTCAACTCAGCAAACTTCTCGGAACTGGTCTGTAATAGTTTGAACAACTTTTTGCGTGTGCTGCACCGATAGAGGGCACATTGATCGAGGGCATAGGACTTGTCGCGGCGCTTCGTCATGATGACGCCCGCTTCCGCTCGATCATCCGAAGAAAATCAAGTATCTTGTCAGCGACAACCCCACGCGCTTTCTCGATAGCGCCCGGCGTCGTGCCTTCTGTCAGCTTCTCGTCAAAAAACCAGATCGAGCTGACTGGCAGATCAAACTCTTCGGCGTATCGTGCAACGATTTCCTGACTTGGCACTTTCCGGCATCGTTCGATATCAGAAAGGTGCGATTGGGAAATATCGAGACGTTCCGCCAACTCGTTCTGTTTCAGGTCATGGAAGACCCGGATCAATCTCAGTGCTTCACCTAGCATTCTCGGTCCTCCTTTCGCCAAATGCGAACATTAAGGGTCGCGCGGTTAGTCGCCAGACAACCGGGACAGCCATTCGGTGAGGTCAAAGAGTTTCCCCATCCCCCAGGCTACCCAGAATACGCCCTTTAACAGGCGAGAATTCCACGTCGGCTTGCGCTTCCGTTTTGTCTCGCGTGTCCCACGCTGGCTGATCTCGTCGGTGTCGTAAGCCATGTTATGGCCTCCTCTGCTGGCCCTGCCGCAGGATTGCGGAAGGGTGTCGCCACCAGCGCGAGGAACGGAGAGACCGTCCTTATCCCTTATGCTGGCCCCCCGGGGTCGCCCGGGGGGCCGCCGCCCCGCCGCCGCCACAGGGGCCGCTTGGGGGGTAGGCGTCAGAGGGAACTAGCCCCTCCACGGATCGGTGAACCGATCCTAATTACAGCGATTTTATTCCGAACCAGACCGAAGCCCGGCATACCGATAGAACATAGATAGGATATTCCTTGCGCGATACAAGATCGCTGTAGGCGATTTTTTTTGCAACTTCCCTGAGGGACACCGTTGCGAACGAAGACGCCGTCATCGAGGCCCCGAAAGTCTAAGAAGGTCGCATCCGGACCTTCGCTGTATCCGTCACCGATGTCCGGTTTTGGCCGAGTGCATTGCTTCAGTCCAGATCGACGCCGCCGAGGCGCGGCGCATGTACATGCGTTCGGATTAGGAACGCAGCGCCCGCGCCCGCGATGGCGCCGAAGAGATGTGCCTCCCAAGACACGCCGGGTTGGCCCGGAAGAACGCCCCAGAGAATAGAGCCATAGAGGACACCGACCACCAGTGCCGCGCCCAGCGTGATCGGGGAGCGATCCACAAGACCGCGCGCGATGAGGAAGCCAAACCAGCCGAAGATCAGCCCCGACGCACCGATATGGATCGCCGAGCCGCCGAACAACCACACGAGACCGCCCCCTAGGCCGATCACCACGGCGTTCACCGACAGCAAGCCTCGCGTGGTCGTTGCCACCAGCAGCCCACCCATCACCAGGAGCGGCGGCGTATTGGCCATCAGGTGCGAGAAGCTCCCATGCAGGAGGGGCATAGCGATGACGCCATCCAACCCGCTGCCGTGCCTGGGGATCAGGCCGAAGGTCGGGTTCAGGCCGTAGCCGGTGATCCAATTGACGACTTGGATCGCCCAGAGCAGCGCGACAAAAGCGGCAAGCGCCGCGGTGCGCCGGAAGAAGACGCGCATGTGATCCCGGTTCATCATGTTGGCGACAGTAGGCACCCCCGCAGTTCCTTCAACGGCTTTCGCGCGCTGCACAGGGTGCCACCTCCGGGAAAAGGGGTTCGCGACGGCCAACTTGGTCACAGCACAAGCCAAGAAAATGGTCTCGATCTTACACGGTGTTCCCCGGGCGAAAGGGCTGGGGTTCACGCTCGGGGCGCTTCAGGGCTTCGGCGTATTTGCGGGCATTGTCGTCAATCGTGCCGTGCCAAAGTTTGGAGACGAACGCGCGGGCGTCTTGGACTGTCATGTCTTTCAGCGAAGAGGACAGCGCCATGAATAGCTCATCCTCGCTGATCGCAGCGGCACGGTGCATGGCGTCCGCGTAAAATGATGGGGCGTTGAGAACCTGCTCGCTTAGCGGCATCTGTGCGAGGTTCTCTTCCGGGATCGCCATGAAGATCGCGTCCTGCAGGTCGGTCAGATAGGCGCGGCGCGATGTGGACACTGGCTTTCCTTCTGCCTTGGCGTCCAGATATCCCTGCCTGGTCTTGTCGAACTTTGACTTGGCAAATGACATAATGACACCGCGCTTTCGGGCGGGTATCGCGAATCCGGTGCAGCGCTCGATGTGAGCAAGGAGGTCTGCCACCTCTGCCTCAACATCAAAGTTGTCAAACCATGGAACCGTCCCTGATCTAGCCGCCACTCGCCCGCCCTCAACGCTACGTTAATATACTATTGTATCGCATTTGCACCGGATCGCAAGCGGGTGGCGTCCTTGACGCAAACGGACATGGAAAAAGGGGAACCGTGATCCCACGGCTCCCCCTTTCGGTTCAGATCGTCTAATCTCGCGCGTTGATCACGCGACCAGCGACAGCCCCGCGCCCGCGTCCTGCGGCTGCTCACCGCTTTCGATGAACGGGATGATCGAGAAGGTCTGCCCGCCGCGCTGTTCCTCGTTCTGCACGGCGTTGACGCGCAGATCGCCGTCGGGCGTGTTGATAAGCAGCGACAGGTAGTCGTTGCCGGTCCGGCTGCTCTTCGCCATCCAGGCCGAGCCGACCCGGATCGGCTTGCCGCGGGGCGAGCTGACCTCGATCCGGTAGTCGGGATGGGTGTCCTCGGACTTGAACTCGTTCTCGATCAGCATGAAGTCGAGGTCGAACATCATGTTGGCGATGTAGCCGGCGAAGGCGTTGTCGGCATCCATCGCGGTCAGCTCGCCCGAGATCGAGCCGGATTTCATCAGGCCGTTCGAGACCAGCGGGATGATCTCGAACTCGCCGCTTTGGGCCGCGCGCGCATCCTTCGTCTGCACCGCGTTGACGCGGAACGGGCCAAGGCCGACATCGATCTGCATCGAGATGTAGGGATTGCCGCTGGTGTTGCCGGTCTCGTTCCAGGCCGTGCCGATGCGCACCTTGCGGCCCGACTTGTTGACTGCCGTCACGTCATAATCCGGACTGCGTTCGGACATCTTCGGGCGGGTTTCGAGCTGGATGGCGATGTCAAAGCGCGTCGAATGGATCATGCCGGTGTATTCGGCGGCTACGGTCTCGACGTTGCGGGTGAGGGTTCCTGCGAACATGGGAGATTTCCTTCTGATTTGGCCGGTGCCTGACGTCCTTGCCAGCGCATCCGGGATTGCTTTCTCGACCCCTCCTGGGATCACAAACCAGAAAGCCTGCTTTCCTTTCAGCCCCGCCCGCGGGTCAGCGCTGCCTTCCGAGTGGGAATGCCACGATGCCTCCGGGTGGTACGCCCCTCCCCTGCCCGTGTGGTCTTGATTGGCTGCCAGGATTTTCCGCGCCGTCCTCCGATCGCGCGATGAAGTACTCCGCCTCTTCCCCGTTCAACCTTTGCCCGCCCCTGTCGGTCAGGCCGATGCAGCTGCCGTTCAGCACATAGGTGATCAGGTACTGACCCAGCCGGTCCTTGTGGACAACGTAGCCGGTATTGGCCCAATGCACGGTCTGGCCGGCATCGACTGCGGCCTTGATGTCATCGAGTGTCATGCGAACCTCCTTACGAAGAATGGTGGGGAAACGACGCGGGAAGCCCGGTCGTCGAACCGGGCTTCACTGCAGCATTTGTTTGGCAAACGGCCGAGAGCTGTCAGGCACCTTGCGAGGCTTGCGTCGCGCGCGCCGCCATCCAATCCTTCAGGCCAAGAACCGTTCTGCCGGCGGCGACCTCGGTGGCCCAGGCAACCCTTGGGTCGCCGCAGGGCTCATTGCCGACATGCCGGTCGATATGACCATTGGCCATCCATGGCTCGGGCTGGATCCGGCGCAGCCAGTCCGCCATACTCGGGATACGGCCCTGACAGTCTTCTCGAACATGCTGCTCGCCGATCCAACGCACGGGGATCTCTCGACCAGCGCTATTGGTCAAGGTCAGGCCGAAGGCGCGTTCAGCCTCAAACAGGCCTTGGGCATGGTGGCGCATGGCTCGGTGCGTGAAGAGCGCGAGGTGCTCTTTCGAGGCGTCAAACCAATCGTGCACAGCCTGATAATCAGACGGCATCCCACCGAATTTCCGGGCAGAGCTTTCAGCATGATGAAGCGGATGCGCCATCTCAAAGCCCCTCGTCATAGCTGTGAGAACATTCGACATAGCGATCCGCATGATCGAGCGTGATGCTGTCGGCGGTGAACTCCCAGGTCAGCGTGCCGTAGCCGCCCTCGTTGTTCTCGAACCCCGGGTGATGGTGATAGGCGAGCGACCAGGCGAAATCGCCAACCTCGGTGGCCAGCGGACCCGGCAGTTGGACCTCCGCAGGCTGCACCGTCACATCCTCGACATTGCCGGAGTCGCCATAGCCTTCGTATTCGGTGGTGACCTCGCTGATGCCAAGCGCACGGAGTTGCGCGAGCAGCTCCGTTCGGGATGCCTTCAAGGTGGTTTCACGCTCTGCGCGCCACTGAGCCGCCAGCGCAGCATAGTCGATCTGGGGATTGGTCATGGGTCTGTCCTCTTGTCTGCAATTGGGGGGCCGGGCGTGGCATTGGTCTGCGCGCGCCTGGAAAGCGCAGACCGGTGAAATCCAGATCCGCGACGCCCGACCGGAAGCCCGCTTTGACTTTTCAGGCGGCTCGTTCTGCCGCTCTGGCGGCTCCCTGCCCGACGATCAGAGCCAGAATGCCGGCTGTGTCGATCCCGTCTCCGTGCGGCAGGAACACCCGCAACTGGAAGGCGATGATCTCGGTGAAGCAGCCGAGGGCCTTGAGTCCGTCGATCATGCCCTTGTCCGCGCCGCCAAGCTCGAGGCGCATCTCGCCTGCGACCCGGCGACGGGTCAGCGTCAGACCCCGGCCCAGATCGACAGGTGCGGTGGTGCCGAGGGCGGCGGTCAACATCTCCTGCGGCGTTTGCGGATTGGAGACGAGGAAGCGGGCGCGCAACGCGGCCGCCCCTTCCTCGCTCAGCGTGCGGCCGATCATGGCGGTCGCCCCGTCGGGCGTGACCCGGTAGATGCGCTCATTGGTGGTCGGAATGTCCTTCCAGATCGGCAACAAGAGCCCGGTCAGCAGGTAGAGCTTGGTCGTGGTGGTTTTTGGCAGGGATGCAGCCTCGGTATCCCAAAGCCCTGCAAACTCGGGCCTTCCGATGTCTTCCCAGGCCGAGGACACGAACCGCGTCTCCTCGAGGTAGCTGGACCCGTTTGGCCTCACCGCCTTGCGCATCAGCGTGACAATGTCCTCGTCATACATCTGCATGGGGCGCGCCGAGATGAGCGCCGCGCGACCGGAGGCGCGATTTACCATGGGTAGCTTGTCGGGATTGCGCGACATGGCCTCTTCGGCGCCAAGAACATGCACCGGATCCGTCACCTCCAGCCCGATGATCCGCGTCACGGCGCCGGATTTCCGGCAGGTCCAGAGATCCTCTGTGGAGACCTGCTCGATCTTTTCGCCACGCAGGGTTTCGACGCCGAGATCGAGCGTGCCCGCCGCCCGCGCCCGTTCCGTCTGATCGGCGATCCGGTGCATGAATTCGGCAAAGAGCGCGTTCTGCATGTGGATGGGGAGGGCAAGCACCCGGTTGAGAAACCGCTGGATCGGGGGAAGCTCCTCGAGCAGCACGCCGTCCTTGTCGATCAGCCGCAGCGCGGTCCAGTCGGTGAAGCTCTCGTAGCTCATCGCTTCGGCCCGCCCGGCGGCAAGATCGGCGAAATACCCGCGCAGCGCCGCCCGCGCGATCGGGCTTTCGAGATTGTCCTCCTCGCGGAACATGCCCTGCGAGCCGGTCTCGCGCTGACCCTTGGTCAAGGCCCCCAGCTGGTCGAGGCGCTTGGCTATAGTCGAGGTGAAGCGTTTTTCGCCATGCACATCCGAGGTGCAGACCCGGAAGAAGGGCGCGTTGACCTGGGCCGAGCGATGTGTGCGGCCGAGCCCCTGGATGGCCGCATCGGCGCGCCAGCCGGGCTCCAGCAGGTAGTGCCGCCGCCGCTTCTGGTTCTTCGCCGTTTGCGCCGCGTGATAGGACCGGCCCGTCCCGCCCGCATCGGAGAAGATCAGGATATCCTTTTCGCCATCCATGAAGGCCTGGGTCTCGGAGGAATTGCTGCTGGGGCTGCGCTTCTCGATGAAGAGATGACCATCCTCAGCCTTAACGGGCCGGATGGACCGGCCCGTGACCTCTGCTACAGCCTCGTCGCCAAAGGCCCAGAGGATCTGATCGAGCGCCGAGGGGATCGGCGCCAGCGTCATCAATTCGATCATGGCCCCATCGCGCAGGGCGAGCGCCTCCCGCGAGACCACCAGTGCGCCGGTCTCATCCCGCAAGGGTTCCGCCACCATGTTACCGTCGATCTCCACGAGCTTCTGCGCATGGATCGGGAAGGCCTGTTCCAGGTAGCCCAGAACATAGTCGCGCGGCGTCAAGGCACCCTCGACGAGCTCGTCTTCCGCGTCCATCATTTCAAGCCGACGTTTCAGCAGGCTCTCGCCGGTCGAAACCACCTGGATGACGCAAGCCTTGCCCGCCGCCAGATCGTCCTCGATGGCGCGGATGATGCTCGGGGCCTTCATGCCCATCAGGAGATGGTTGAAGAAGCGCTGCTTCGTGCTTTCAAACCGGGACTTGGCAGAGGCGCGTGCGGCTGAGGCATTGGTCTCGCCTGAGGCGTCGTTGACGCCGGTCGCTGTCAGCGCGGCCTCGAGATTGTGATGGATCGTCCGAAATGCACCCGCATAGGCGTCGTAGATCTCGATCTGCGCCGGGGTCAGCGCGTGTTCGAGCACGTCATACTCCACCCCATCGAAGCTGAGGGCACGGGCTGTGTAAAGCCCGAGCGTCTTGAGATCGCGGGCAACCACCTCCATGGCGGCGACACCGCCGGCTTCCATCGCCGAGACGAAACTCTCGCGGCTCGGGAAGGGGTATTCGGGGCCCTGCCCCCAGAGCCCCAGCCGCGCGGCATAGGCCAGGTTGTGCACGCTCGTGGCACCCGTGGCCGAGATGTAGAAGACGCGGGCGCGGGGTGCTGCCAGTTGCAGCCGCAGACCAGCGAGGCCCTGCTGGGAGGGTTTGACCCCCCTGCCCTGCTCGGATCCTGCCGCGTTCTGCATGGCATGGGCCTCGTCAAAGGCCAGCACGCCATCGAAGTCGTCGCCCATCCAGGCGAGGATCTGGCTCAGTCGCGTGGTGCCGCATTTGCCCGCGGACCGCAGCGTGGCGTAGGTGACGAAGAGGATACCGTCGCCCATCGGGATGGGCTGATCCGGTTTCCATTTGGAGAGCGGCTGGATGTCGGCGGGCGAGCCGCCAAGATCGGTCCAGTCGCGGATCGCGTCCTCGATGAGCGTCGCGGATTTGGAGACCCAGATCGCCTTCCTGCGCCCGGAAAGCCAGTTCACGAGGATGAGCCCCGCGCATTCGCGCCCCTTGCCGCAACCGGTGCCATCGCCGAGGAAATACCCAAGGCGATAGGCACGTGCGTCTGGATCATCATCAGCGCGGGTCAACTTGGTCTGGTCGTCGTCGACGGTGAACCGCCCCGGCAGGTCGCGCCCATGGGCATCATGCGCCATGATGATGGTCTCGAGCTGCGCCTCGGAGAGATGGCCTTCCTCGATCAACCGTGCGGGCAGGCGCAAGTCATCACAACCCGTATTTGAGGGCATGGGCGGGGCAACCGAGGCCATGGCGATGCTTTCAACGAGCGGCGTGGGATGTTCCTGCGCACCCGCAATCTCGATCCGCTGCGGACGGTAGCGCGCATAGATGTCCGAGACGGGCGTGTTGTCGCGCGGGGCCTCAAGGCTTGTGAAAGTGAGCGGTATGGCGGCGTTGGTCTGAGCGTTGGACGCCGCAACTCTGGCAACTGGGCGCTTGCGCGGGACAGATGCTGGACCGATCGGTCGCGCAGGAGTGGCCGCTGCCCCCCGTTGGACTGGGTGCATCTCGGTCCGTGTTGCGGCCACGGCATCGACAAAAGGAAGGGCTTCATCCAGATCGCACACAGTGGCGCGGATCATCTCGCCGTCGTCCTGCACCTTGTCGAAGACCATCAGCTGGGTTTCCACCGAGGTGCCGAGCTTGCGATAGACCTGCCCCGGCATCGTCAACACTAGTCGCGGCGTCAGGAGACCGCAGGCGCGCGACCAATGCGCGCCATCACGTTCGGGGCTGAACCCCGGCGGCATGATCGCCACCAGCCGCCCACCGGGTGCGAGACGCTTTGCTGCCGCGACGAGATGTTTGGCGGCGATGTGCTTGTCTCGCGAGCGATCGACAGAGGAGGCAAAGGGCGGGTTTATCACCACGACGTCGGGCAGGACCAGGGTCTGCAGCAGATCATCGATATGCTCCCCGTCATGATTTGTCACCTCGCCACCGAAGACAGCGCGCAATAGGCTCTGGCGAAAGGGGTCGATTTCATTGAGCACAAGCGTGGCACCGGCCCGGGTAGCGAAAGCAGCCAGGGCACCGGTGCCGGCGGATGGCTCGAGCACGGTCTCGCCCTTGCGAATGGATGCCGCCCGCACGGCCATTGCCGCGAAAGGCAACGGCGTGGAAAACTGCTGCAGCCGGATCTGCTGCTCGGAGCGACGGGTTTCCGTGAGGAGCCGTGAGGCAAGCAGCTTTGCAACGGCGATGTCGCCAACCGCGCCGTCCCCACGTAGCAGCATCTGGATGGCCGCGGCCTGCATCAGGTCATAGGCCATGCGCCAGTCCCAGGCACCGCCAGCAGCGCTGCCATGAAACGTCTCGCGCATGATGCGCGCGAGCATTGAGCTGCGCAGGGGTTGGTGGTCGACCTCCGCGCCGATTTGCGCCAGTGCAGCGACGAGATCAGCGTCGGAGATTGAGAGAGCCGGGTTTGCCGGTTTGGGCTTGGTCATGGGGTTTTTCCTTTGGATCAGGGTCTGAGTTCCAAAGGACAAAAAAGCCCGCTTTCGCTTTTCAGGTTGATGAGGTCAGACCGCGCTGACCTCCAAGGCTTGGTCAGGTCTTGGGTTCGACCTGCCGCTTCGCATCAATCAATGCCTGTGCGGCCTGCATCACCTGAACCTGTGAAGTTCCGGCGCGTGCATCCTCAAGCGCGGCCTTCACCTGCGCGCAAAACCACGCGTCATGAGAATTCGCTTCAGCGGCCACTTACCGATCTGGCGCCGCTTCAAGGGAAGTTTCGAACCGCTTGTTCTCCGCCGCCGCTTCTTTCAAGAGCGCGTCGAAATTGTCAGGTGGATTGCCATCTTCCAGCATCCCTTTGAACGTCGCATAGGCATCAGTCTTGCTGCCATAGGCGCGCAGGGTCTTGTCGTCGTTCACCCAGGCCACCACGATGACCTTCGCATCGCTGTTGAACCGGTAGAACAGCCGATATTGCTGGAAGAATTTCGCCCGGAACCAGTGCTTGCGGTGATCGCCGAGAGTGCCGCCTTGCCTGAAGGCGGCGGCACCCGGATCTGCCGGTATGGCCTCGGTGACCAGCTTGAAGATGGCGGCCAGCCGTTTCGTGGAATTTTTCTTGTGCCAGGTCTTGGGATCGCGAGCCTTACGCGCCTCGACCTCCTCGACCAGCCCTTCGAGCTGGTCCAGAAAGAGTGGGTGCGCATAAATCGACCATCCATTCACGACAAGGGGCGCTTGGGCGGGCACGCTATCGCCGCTCATTCATCCTCGAGCGATAGCGGCGCATCGAGATCGACGTCAACGTCTCCGACCAGTGCTGCAAGACGGTCATGCAAAGCCCCATCGAACGCCCGAATGCGGTCCGGATGCGCCTTGATATCGGCCTCGACAAAATCGAGAAAGGCTCCTAGCACGGGATCTTCCTCGTCGCTGCACACGGGCTCGATATAGACCCTGCCACTCGGCTCGGTGCAGTAACGAATCTGGTCGCCCTTGCCCAGCTTGAGTTGCTTGCGAACACCCGCCGGCACGGTCGTCTGATACCGATCCGTGAGTTTCGAGACATCTTGTGCGAGCGCTGTCATGGCAGTCTCCTGAAAGAGAGGGATCTTTGCTGCCTGCGATAGGTAATGCATTTGCATTGCCTTGTCAAGACAAGCCGCAGCATCTGCTGTCGCCGGGCAGGTCGATGACCCGTCCGGCGCAGGACCTAATTTCGCCCCGCGAGATACTCCGCCAGCACCGGGCTGGCAGCACCCTTCGCGGAGCTGAGTAGCTCCGAGCCCGCAAGTGACACCTTCGAGAGGCGCACGAGTCCACCGGTTTCCTCGATGCGGTAACAGCGGCGTTTTTGCCGCCCACGCCTGTAGTGGGTCGCGGTGACGATCTGGCAGGTGCTACCATCGGTGAGCGTCACAGGGGTGGCGAGCTTGATCTTGTCGCCTTCCTCGTAGTCCGGGATCGCAGCCCAATCCCGGCAGCGCTTACGCCAGGCATGGGCGTAGCTGTCCGAGTCTTTCAGGTTGGAGAGAAGTTCGATCAGCGCAAGGGGAGCGCGCGACGCGTTCGGGCCAGAGCTTTCCTCCATGTCCTTGTAGCCCCAGCAGCCATCATCGTATCGGGTGAGGAAGACAGCCCCGAAAGAGATGGAGCCATCCGGATCGGTCACATAGGTCGCGTCTTCGACAGGGGAACCGTCAATATTGGTGACCCTTGCCGCCGCATACCACGTGGAGCCAACTTTGCAGGCTTTCACCAGTTCGGTTTTGCGCGTGTCGCTCTCGAAGCTGCAAAGCCGGCTGATCTCCGCTTTCTCATCCGCATAGGTCTGGACGCGACGGTCGGTATAGAAGAGCCATCCCATCAAGCCACCCTCCGGTCATCGATTTCCATCAGCGCATCGAGCGGCACGCGATAGGGCTGCATCGCGTCGAAATCCTCGCAATTGCCGCAGTTTTGCACGATCGCGAAGGTGTCGCAGGCATCCTTGAGGATGACCCGGAACGTGCCGCCGAGGTCCGAGGGCACCTCGTAGGTCCCGCCGATGAGATAGTCCGAGGCCCGGCGTACGAAGACGCGGATGCTGTGACCATCGGTGGCGAGCCGGATGGCCCCATGCCCCCGGTCGATGAGCACCTGCACATCGTCGAGGATGTCGGTGTAGAACTGGCCGGTCAGATCGCGAAACGCCATGCGGCGTTGCGCCATCCAATATGTGTCCCGAAACGGGTTCATGCCATCGGCGAAAGCGAAGGAGGGATCGGCCTGCTCGGTGGTGACGATGCGGGTAGTCGTGCCGTCGATCCCGTTCGAGCGCAGATGCACACCATTGCCGACGATGAGGATCAGCGCGGGCCTGTCCACGGGCCCGTTCCAGTTGGGCAGGAAGGTCTTGCAGGCGCGCGCATGGGCGATCTGCGCCGCAACTGCGGAGGCAGAGAACTTGAGAATAGCCATGGGGATGTCTTTCCGTTGGGCGTGGGAGGGTCGACCCGCGCGGGTGGCATGGTCCACGCGCGGGTCACTTGATGGCTCAGGCCGCTTGCGCGATCTCGCTGTCAGGCTCCGGGGTTTCCGCAGTGGGCTCCGCCTCATCAAAGGCGATACCGGCGGTCTGCATCATCGGCGGGCACCAGGCAGCCACGGCAGCGCGCTGCGCGTCCGTGAGTGTGGCGAAGGGCTTTGAAAAGAGCTTGTCGCAGAAGGCGACGATCTCCCTCTTGCTCGACGAGGCCAGCGTCACCGCCTCCTGGGCCAGACCCAGATCCTCGCCGAGGATCTTCAAGAGCCAGGCCTTCTTGAAGCGGCTGAATAGCGCCGCGTTCGGCGTCCAGTGGGCGCGGATATCGGGCATGATCTCGATCTCGAAGTCATGCATCAGGCTGTCGCGCTGGCGGTCCCGGGCGAAGCAGGACTGCGTGGTGCTGGCCGTCGCATAGGCCACGAGCTTGGCCTTCTCGCCCGGCTTCAGCGCGCGAAAGGCCGCGAACTGATCGGCAGGCGCGCGGGTGTCATCGAGCCAGGAGAGGTTGAGCGCATCATGGGCCGCCGCCACTTGCTCGAACGAGGTGCCGTCGATCTCGTCCATCTTGGCGTGGTTGCGGTATTCCTTGCGGGCCTCGACCTTGATTGCCTGCGTGACACTCATGCCGCTGGCCAGAACGTCACTTACCAGTTTGAAGAGCGTCAGATCGAGCGTGGCCTCGGGGTGCAGTGCCATCGCAGCGCCAAGGGCCATGGCGCGCTCGGTCTTGAGGTCTTCAGCCAACGACGCTGGGTAGTTGATTTCGCCGGCGTCCGGGGCCTCCTCCGCGGTCGGGCTTGCCGAGGAGCCGCGCGCGCCCTCCTCTTTGACGGTGTCTTCCGGGCGGACGAGACCCACATGGAGCGTGATCTGCCCGCCCGACCACGACGCGATCACGCCTGCCCGCGCCAGGTCCTCGACGCTGTAGGCCTCCTGCAGGTCGCGGGCTTCCTCTTCCAGAGCATCCACGCGGTCGTAGAGGACGTTGTATGCGTCGTCCTC
The DNA here is from genome assembly GCF_048820895.1 of Cribrihabitans neustonicus. Classification (NCBI taxonomy): domain Bacteria; kingdom Pseudomonadati; phylum Pseudomonadota; class Alphaproteobacteria; order Rhodobacterales; family Paracoccaceae; genus Cribrihabitans; species Cribrihabitans neustonicus. The sequence goes on along the minus strand of NZ_JBMERQ010000012.1, from coordinate 20,864 downwards.
GAGCCCCTCATCCTCCATCTCGAGCTGCAATTTCTCAAGCTCGGCGGTGATCTCATCGATGCGCTTCTGGGCGGTCTCATCCGGCTCGATCGGGCCGGGATAGACGCGGCCATAGTCGGCCATGGCCGCGTAATCATAGCGGACCATCGCATCGGCCCAGGCAAAGCCCAGCCTCATGCGGGCCTCCTCGGCGGCAGCCGTGAGTTTCTCGAGCAGGATGGTCTCGACCAGTGCGGCATCCTCGAGCACCGAATGCTCTTCCAGAAGGTCCGCCGCGATCGCCCCGCCGCGTGCCTCGTAGTCCGCGCGCACGAAGGCGCCGATAGCGTCGCTGACCTGCACGCCACGGGATTTGAGCGCCTGGCGCACCGTATAGGCCTGCAGATAACCGCCGTCTTTCGTGAGGGACCCGAAGACCTCGCGCTGCACCTCCTGGCTCGGGTGCTCGGCAAAGGCCTTCATCGTGTCGAGCGTGATCACCTTGGCCCGGGCCGCGGCGCGGATATCGGGGTGGATCAGGCCATAGCGCAACCGGCCTTTGACGGCGGCGACGGTCGTGCCGAAGGTCTTTGCGATGGTCTCGGGCGTCTGGCCATCGACCTCCATCATCCGGGCGAAGGCCTCGAACTCGTCGATGGCGTTCATCGGGGCCTGGGTGATGTTCTCGGCGAGCGACAGCGCCGTGGTGACGTCGCACTCCTCAGGGACAAGGCGGCAGTCCACCTTGGTTTTCGCCGTGAACCCCTTGCTGGCCTTGTCGGCGATCAGCTCCTTCAGCGCGGCATGGCGCCGGCCACCGGCCAGCACGGCGTATTTGCCGTCGACCTGCTGGACCAGAAGCGGCTGCAGGAGACCCAAAACGGCGATGCTGGCTTTCAGATTCGCGATGTTCTCGGGGTCGTAGGTTTCCGGCGAGTTGCTGCGCACGTTGGCGGGGTGAGCTGTCAGATCGCCGATGGCGACGGAAGCGGGATTGAAACTTGCGGTCATGGGATATCCTTCTTGGTGAGTTAGATGCGGCCCGCGCCATCACGCGCGTGACCAATCCCCGCCTTCAGGGATCACCACGACAAAAGGCCCACTCTCCCTTTTAGAGGTCAGTGGGCCTTCATCTCTTGAGGTGTCAGGGGGGAGGAGTCCCCTGCCCTACCAGTCGCGCGCCATCATGATGGTCAGCACGCGCATGGTGGTGGCGGGATTGTCCGGGGTCTCGGCCCCGTAGCGGAAATCGGAATCCGCCTCATAGAGATCGATTTTCCAGAACACGGTCTCGCCCCGGATCTCGACCGCCCCGAAATCGTGCCAGCCTTCCGGGTCATTCTCAGGCTCGAATGTGGCAAACTCACCGGTGGCCTTCACCGCCTCGGCCATGAAGCCGTCACCGGCCTCCATGAGTGAACGGGTCACATGCATGCGGCCTTGGATGGGCCGCGCGAGCGGCACTCCGAGGCATGCGAGCTTGCGAAACGCGTCATTCTGCGCTGCGATCACACTCGGATCAGGGCGGTCTGTCTGAGGCTGTGCGGTGGTGGTCATTGGGCTCTCCGTTGAGAAGTTGAAACACCCTTCCCAAAGCCCGCTTTTTCTTTTCAGGCACACATCCCTCAAGCGGCCTCGGCGTCCTCCCCTGCCCTACCCGCCTCCGACCGTGCGATCAGGTAGTCGCAGGCGCGCTGCGCGTCAGCGGCGTGCTTGAAGATGGCGCCATTGTCCGAGCGCAGAACGCGCAGCCAATTGTAGAGATACGCCGCGTTCATCTCGAGCGTATGGGCCGTAAAGCCGAGCGTCTGGCCAAGGAACACCGAGGTCAGCTCGGCGACGATCTCTTCGCGGGCATAGGCCGTGTTGCCGAAACGCGAGAGGCCGTAGTCGCGGTTCAGCCGATGGCGCGCCTTGGTGGCATGGGCCAGCTCATGGGCCCAGACCCCGTAGAAATTGCGCGGGTCGTGGAACCGCGTGATGGATGGCATGAACACCTTGTCTACAGGCGGCAGATAGTAGGCTTCCGTGCCCGTGAAGACGGTCGTGATGTCGATGGCATCAAAAAACGCCTGCATATGCGGGATGGGCTCGGACGGCGGATGTTCGGGTGCCGGCTCCGGATCTGGGAAGAAACTGTCGGGCAGACCCTCGATCTGGCAGGCATTGAACACGCGGTAGGATTTCTGGAAGCGGAAGATACGGGCTTCCTCGGAGTGATCATCGCCGTCGCTGTGATCATGCTCATCGCCGGCGTCTCTCCGGCTTTGACCGTAGTAAACGACGACAGAGGACTTTTCGCCCTTGCGGACCTTTGCGTCCAAGGCATTGGCCTGCGGCAGCGTCATCCAGAAGGGAGAGCTGTGGCCCGCCATCACGGTCCGCATCGTCAGCAGGAAGTTGTTCACTCCCTGGTAGGGTTCCCCGCCCACGCGCAGGGGGCGACAGCTGCCACCTGCGGTCCATGGCTTGCGCCACGGCAGGACGCCGCGCTCGATGATGCGGATGATTTCGTTCGTGATGACCTCGGAGGCATCGAATTTGGGCGTACGGGATCGGGCCATGGCTCGCGTCCTTTCGAGTGTTGATGAGGGGGAATGGGGATCAGATTGACCGACGGGGCCGCGGATCGTTGGTGATGCTGGCACCGAGCTTTACGACCATGTCGATGTAGGTGGTCAGCGAGACGGACCTGCCAGGACCGCAAGGGTCAGGGTCGAGCGATCCGTCCCGCGTCACCCGCGGCAGGTTGGCGAAGGCGATGACATCCATGACGGGTCGGATATCGATGAACGGGGTCCCTCGTGCGACCGCAAGAGCGGCCAGGGGAAAGCGCTCGATCGGCGCGAAACTCGAGACGGTGGTCCAGCCGAGATGGAGGAACGTCCCACCCTCCCCGCAGATCACATGCGCGTTTGGCAATGACGCCGCCTGCTTCAGATAGCCGAGATCACGCAGGACGATCTGGCGTTCGAGCCGTTGTGCCAGCGCCGTCTGGCCAGTTCGGCGCAGCTCTCTATGCCGCCACCAAGAGGCTGCGGTTGCGCGGAGCACGCGCAAGACACCTGTTTGCATGGGAATGCCCTTCATCAGGAACGGCAGACCGGAACCCGGCCCGGACCCATCTGAGGGACCCCAAAGGCCCTCATCTGACAGTCACAAAACCCGAAGAACGCTTTCTCTTTTTCCGGCCCCTTTGGGCACACAACAAAACCGAAAAGCCCGGCGCATCTGCCGAAGCCATTGATTTCATGCAGCAATTCTAGATCGGCAACCAAGATCGGCAACGCATATCGGCAAAACCTTGCTTGAAAGTACGAAATGTGTTTATTTTTCAATTACTTTGCAAACACGGAAGATCGGCAAAATGCTGGAAACACCCGCCAGGATCGAACCCTGCTTCTTCGAGGAGCATATTCCTACAGAACTGGCAGACCTTTCGGTCGACATCCAGAGGGAAGCCACCGGGCTGGGACAAGGGTTGCATCCTGACAGCGCAGCCGAACTTGCCGATCTCGTCCGTGTGATGAACTGCTACTACTCCAACCTGATCGAAGGACACAACACGCGCCCCCGCGACATCGAAAGGGCGCTGGCTGGTGCAGAGCTTGAGGAAGAAACCCGCCCTCTCGCCCTTGAGGCCCGGGCCCACGTCATCGTTCAACGGGCCATCGACGAGATGCACCGCAAAGGCACCCTGCCCCGCCCCACATCTATCGAATTCCTGACTTGGGTCCATAAGAGCTTCTACGACGAGATGCCGGATGAGTTTCGGGTCATCGAGCATTCTGACGGCACACACGAGCCCATCGTTCCGGGACGCATACGCCAGGATGACGATCGGGAAGTTGCGGTCGGGCGCCACCTACCTCCTTCATCGTCGCGCGTTGCGGCATTCATGGACCATTTCGACAAACGGTTTCAGATTGCGGCGCGGTCTTCGAGCGGACGGATCATCGCGATCGCGTCTGCACATCACCGGCTGAACTACATCCACCCTTTCCCGGATGGTAACGGCCGTGTCAGCAGACTGATGTCTCATGCCATGGCCCTCACAGCGGGGATTGGTGGCCAAGGGCTCTGGTCCGTATCACGTGGGCTGGCCCGCGGGCTAACCGATCGGGGCGAGTACAAACGGATGATGGATCTCGCGGATAGTCCACGCCGCGGAGACCGCGACGGACGGGGGAACCTGTCAGAAGCGGCACTGAAGACGTTCAGTGAATGGTTCCTAAAGGTAACGCTCGACCAGATCACCTTCTCAGCAAGATTGTTCGATCTCGGCGGACTGGACCAACGGTATCGTCGTCTTGTTGCAGATACCATCGATGACAAGCGAGCGCCGGAACTAATCTCGGCGGTTCTTCGGCATGGGGCACTGGAACGAGGCGATGCGCAGATTGTGCTCAAGACGTCCGAGCGTACTGCTCGCAACACGCTGAGTAAACTGACCGCCGCCGGATACCTGACTTCCGTCTCGCCGAAGACGCCAGTTCGGTTGGCGTTTCCGTTGGATTATCGAGAGCGGCTCTTTCCAAACCTCTTTGGAGATGGTGACCTCCCACAATAGCTTTAGGGATTTAGGGTTTAATGCCTGGCCGCCGATTTCTTCCATGGCCTGCGAGATTTTCATCAAGGCTTGCTCGTGTGTCACTTGTCCACCGCGGTGGACATCTGCTGTTCTGAGATAAACTGAAGAACCACCACGCGCCGCTAGGTGCGTTTGGACAGTTTTGGTTGCCACAAGCGCCGCTTCTCGTTCGAAGTCCACCGCGGTGGACATTAGACAGTTCGCTCATTGGTTTCGGACAGTCGCTTGATCAAAGCTAATGGATCAAATTGGTTTTGCCTTTGACCCAGGGTGATACTGTGAAAATACGCCCCAAAATCCCGGATGCGTTTTCCAAGTTGTAGCATGATGAAGATCGCGCATGACGCTTTCTGAGCTCCTACAGCATTCTTGGCTTTCTCGAAAGTTTCTGGGTGAATGCCCATCATGGGTGCAAGTGTTCGCGCATGGTTTTCAATGTCCAACCAGTTTCTAAGTCTGTCTGTGGAGAACGATGTCGCCTGATCGCAGACTGAGGTCAGCAAGTCTGGTTTCAGGGCCTCATCGCCTATGTTGCTATCTAAATCTTTTTTTTCTTCTTCAGACTTAGATTGATGCCGGACAGTTTGTCCGTCATTGGCGGGCAATTCCATAGTTTCAGGCGGGTCATCCGGGGTAGACAAACTCTGGCATTCTGCATCTGTATTGGCGAGCAGAGCATGGTATTCGGGGAGGCTCAGCTTCCTGCGTAGAGCTTTCCGTGCGAGGTTGATGAATGCGTTGCTAGGATCGTGCTCCTCCAAATGGGCGAGCTTTGTAAGGATCTGTTTGCGGACAAATATCCGATCCCGCCGGTTATTTTCCATCTCATGTGCGATGGCGATAAGCTCGCTCGCACGTTGGAGGAGGGGAGTTAGAGACAGTCCATAACTGATGCATTCCCCGCTGGACGAGCGAACGCGGTAGCGCTTTCGATTTGAACTGTCATTGCGTTTGATGAACCCGAGTTCGACGAAGCGGTTGATGTGTCTGCGGAGTGTCCGTTCGTCGATTCCGCCGACGCGCTGGCAAATCGAGTCGTTGGACGCGAAAACCGTTTCACCATGGCCGGGCTTCAAGAAACTGAGCATGGCTTGAAGTGTTTGGATATGGCCAGGACGCAGACCGAATACGCTACGTGCATCTCTCAGTGCCCTGAAGATGGTCCAGATGTCGGTTTCAGCCGCAGAAATTGAGCCGCGTGATGCATCAGCACCAGCGGTTCTGATCGATAGTTTTGTAAATGCCATGGTTTGTTCACGACGACCGTTCGGCCCACAACTTCCCAGTCTCTTCCCGAGATTTCGCTCAGAAAAAGGCAATAAAAATCGGTCCACCGAATCGGTGACTCTTGACCGGTTTGCTGGAGGTTGCTACATCATGAGTGCTAATCGAATGATGAGGGCTCTCCAGGGGAAACTTTGGGGGGCTCTTTTCTTTCTGGTCTTCGCTTTTCTCCTCTGCTCGCGTTACTCTGTGTGGCTCGGGGCTTAGGACCCAGAGCCGCTCTCATTCCGCCACTGTTCGAAGAGCTGCAAAAGCGTTGCCTCCGCGCGCTCTTCAATCCATTGGCCGAATTCTGGGTGGTCCTTCTTGGCGATCTTGATGGCGATCGTTTTCTGATCGACTGTCAGCGTTCCCACAGAGCTACCGTCCGCATCTTTGACGACGGACGTTAGGCTGCCGTTGGCTTGTTTCTTGTCGCTACGCGCCTTGTTCGAGCAAGCCGAGTAGACTGCCTGAAACTTTTCCGCGCTTGGAGTGTCGTCGGGCAGGGCGGCAATCACCTCTTTGGCCGTGTTCACCAGATCTATCTTTTTCGAGAAAGCAGCCAGGTCACCCCATTGCCGTCGTCCGATGCCATGTGCCGGTCCTATCAGCTGTACAAGCCCTTCTGGCAGTTGCTCTATGACGACGCGATGGTTGGACACGCCCTGCCGTGTCAAGCCGAGAGCATCCTGGATGACGTTTGGCTTGTAACCTGATTCCTGCATCTCTTTGATAAAAAGAGATTTCTCAATGAAAGACGGGTCTAGTCGGAGATTGTTCTCTTGGCCCTGTGCGATCAGAGATGCGTCGTCATCCAAGGTTCGGACGATCGCCTTGACCGTTCCACCGACCATGCGGATCGCTGCAAGCCTGCGTCGTCCGTAAATGATGCGGTATCTGTCCGGTTGCGCTGATGGTCGGACCATAATCGGCACTTGTTGCCCATGCTTGCGAATGCTTTCGGCCAACTCATCAATACTGGAATCCTCCAGAACCAACCGATCGCGCAGACCATCCATGTCAATCTGATCGGGCTCGATGTCCCGAATGGAATTCGCGGTGATCTCGCGCAAAGAGTCGCGCAAGCCGCCAACAGATCCTGGCAGTTTTGCCGCTTTTGGCGGGGTAGGGGAGGAGGCCGCGCTCTCCTTCTCGTCCTTTGGAGGCTGATTGAAGATATTTCGGGCCATCAGCGACGCCCCCATGCCATTTGAATTGTTTGTTCCAACTCATCGCCAACGCCGTTCACGCTGGTTAGGGCGCGATCAATCGTTTTCCTGATGAACTGGCTCGGATCAACTTCGTAGACGGTTTGCTGGGTCATGCCGGCGTCCGAGATTGCTGTAGACTTCAGCATTGGCTCAGTCATGACCTGTCCGGCCAAGATCGATCTCAGGTAGCCCGCCATCTGGGTCTGAGGCCCGTCCGACGGTTCATATCTGGTAATCAGGAACTTGACAAAATCCCATGTGACACGCCGACCGATGGCTTCCTCCACCGCCTTGACCGTTTCTGAAGCAAGCTTCAGGAATTGGCTCATGGATGCGATGTCAAGCATGCCAGGTACCACGGTAACCAAAAGCCCCGTCGAGGCTGCCAACGCCGTTAGGGTCAGAAAGCCAAGTTGAGGCGGGCAGTCGATCAGCACGATGTCGTAACTCGCCTCAACTTCCTCGAGCGCCAAGGCTAGGCGCTCCGCAAATATGGGCTGCACCCGACGGGCGAGGGCGTTTGCCGTCTCAGTTTCGTATTCCGAGAGCATTAGGCCCGCCGGAACCATATCGAGCTTGTGGAAGTAGGTCGTTTGGATGACGTCGGAGAGTGGAACTTGCTCCTCATATCTCAGAGCATCATAGATTGTGCCGCCTTCAGCGAACTCGAGCTCAGGCCGAAAACCGAAAAAAGTGGTCAGACTTGCCTGTGGATCGAGATCCAAAACCAATACTCGGTAGCCTCGCAAGGCATACCGTTGTGCAAGATGTATCGTTGCTGTCGTTTTTGACGATCCGCCTTTGAAATTGACGACGGATATCACCTGGAGACGATCGCCCTCACGTCGACCAGGACGGTAACTTTCTGCGTTCTTTCCAGTGCGTCCAAGAACATCGCGCAACTCATCAATCTCTTGGGCTGTGTAGAACCGGTGTCCGCGGTTGTCTGTATGCACTTCCGGGAAGCTGCCGTCCTTGTGCCGGTTGCGCAGGTTGGATGTGCTCACGCGCAAGAGGCTAGCGACCTCGGTAGAACTGAAACGGCGCAGGGACTTTCGTTCTTCGGGCTCGAAAGCGATCTTCATCTGGCGATCCAAAGACTCAGCCAGATTGTCGGCAAATGCTCCGATATCGGAAGAGCCTATGCCTTGCGTGTACCCAATGTTACGATCATCCATGTCCTGCCGCCCACTCTCGGCCTCTGTTGAGGCTCTTAGTCATTCTGACGGTGTACAGCGTGTCTGACGCGTTTTGCCGTCAGAATGGGAATGCCACGATCCAGTGAGTCCGGCAAGAAGAATCTAAATGTAGTGTGAAAGTTATCCACAACACCTATAGGTGTTGTCGTATAAAAAAACTCAGCAAGTCATTGATATAGATATATTAAATGCAGATCTAACCGAATCGAGCCGCTACTCTGTTGAGTTGGCACATTAGCAGCTAACCCCAAGCAACTAGTGGCACTTTCTGCCTCCTGCGGAGTTTTCTCCCGGTGAAATTTTTTGGATTCGGGTCAGAAGCTACATCTGATCTTGGCTCGATTCGTACGGCATGAGGCCAAGTCGTTCCGCCCGCTCCAACAGCATTTTCACCGAAGACGGCTGCCATCTTGTTCGGCCACGAGGCGTGCGTTCGCGCATAGATTCCAGCCGTTCACAGATCGCTTGAAGCGTGATGTCGGGATCTGCGCCCTTGATGCCAGCAATAATTGCGGGCAGGCGGTCGTCGGTTTCGCGGCGCCCGGCGCGGGCCAGCACCTCGGCAGGCAGGAAGCCGTCGCGGACATAGGCCTTCACAGCGCGCAAGAGACGGCTTTGGGTCCAGCGACGCGCCTCGGGCAGGGGGCCGTTGATGATGCGCACAACGTCTTCCCAGGCCAAGTCGGGGCGCAACCGGCGCACTTGGGGCACCCAGTCTTGAGCCGTCTCGTTCAGCCGCTCCATGTAGCCGTCTTGCCGCGCGAGCCGCACCTTGCGAAGAGCGGCAGGGTCTTTGGCCCGCAGCCCAGGGTTCCCGCCCACGCGGCCCTTTGTGCGTGCGCTGGCAAGGCCGGCCTTGGTGCGTTCCCGGATCAGGGCACGCTCGAACTCGGCCGCAGCGCCCAAGACCTGCAACGTGAACTTGCCCTGGGGGGATCCAGTGTCGATCGGGTCCTGAATGGAACGAAAGAACGCACCCTTGGCCTCCAGCCGCTCGATCACCTCCAGCAGATGCGACAGGGATCGCGCGAGGCGGTCAATCCGCACGACCACCAGCGTGTCGCCCTTGGATACGCGTTCCAGCACCCGCGCCAGCACCGGCCGCGCACGATTGCCGCCCGAGGCTTGTTCTTCATGGATCTCGGCGCAGCCCGCGGATTTCAGGGCCTGCGACTGGGGCAGGGGGTCTGATCCTCGGTCGAGACCCGAGCGTAACCTATCAGGGGCACCAAAACAGTCTTTTTGCAGTTTCATACATCGCCATTAAACGACTGTTTGTAAACGCGCGCTGGGGCGTTTCTCTCGTCGCGCTCGGTGCAGGAGCCCTTGTATCTTTGGGTTGAAGGGAACGAGAGGCGCTCCAGCGGTCTCAAGAAGACAGCGGCTTCGAACGACTCTACCGTAGAGAAAAGGGCAAAGTCTCGAACTCCATCGTCAAGCGCGCAAAACGGCAGTATAATGCGCGCATGAGCCGATTTCGCCAGACAGACTTGGATGAAGACGGGGTGCCTCTTGGAGACATGGAGGCGGCCGAGGACCGGGATGAGGCTGATCTCTGGTTCCTGCCCGGACCTCTTGAGGTTGAACCCGACTATCTCCCTCCCGGTCCTGCGCCCGAGGCCAAGGATTCAGAGATCGTCGACGCCTGGCGTCGAGCCGAGGCCGGGCAGGCGGCCCAGCTGGCCCGCGTCGCGGCCCGCCTAGGGATTATCGATGAACGCCTGCGCCGGGGCCCCGCGGGCTGGCGGCAGCGGCTCGCCCTGATCGAGGCATCGGATCTCAGCTGGTTGACTCAGGACCGGATTGGGCTCGACCGGTTGTCGCTCTACATGGCGCTGCGGGTCTCGACCGCAACGGATGATGCGCAGGCCTTGTACCGGATTGGCTGGACCGTGCGGCGGCTGACCGGCGGATCAGCGCCGTTGACGCTTCGATCGGGTGTCGGCGATCTCGAGACGTTCCTTGATCGGCGCGACTGACCAGGGCAGGGGGAGCGCTTTGAAGATGCCAATGGGCCATCCCGCGTGCTCGAGATGGTAGGGCGCGAAGCCTTCGAGCACCGGGCAGCCGGATGGCTTGCGATGATGGATCAGGCCGAAGACCTGCATCCCGTGACGCGGGCCTGCATGGGCTTTCATCTCTGGCACGTCGCGGAGCTCTCGCCGATCGATGATCCGCTCGAGGCCGCGGTGACGGGGGCGCGTGTCGCGATCGCCGATCTATCGCCGTCGGGGAGCGCCCCGGGCGCGATTTTCGCACCGATCGTTATGGGCGGGGGAGGTGGCTTCCGCGCGATCGGGGACCCGCTGGCTCGGTTGGTCCGCTGGCTGAACGCGATGTAGAGCGCAACCTTCGCTGCGCTGCGAAGGCTCGAGGAGATCGAGGCCTGGGCCGCTGGTCTCGGTGCAGATGGCGGAGCGCTTGGCGGGCGCGCATCGGGCGACGGTTCAGCGGAACATCGACTGGATGCAGGAGCGGGGTCTGGTCCGGGAGGTCACGGGGCAGGGGCGGTATAGGGTGTGGCGGATCGTCGAGACGCGCGCGACAGACGCCAAGTCAACCCGTGGTCGGAATGACGGGGTGCTGGCCGAAGATTTGTTTGATGTGCTGGCTGCACGCCATTGATCCCCGGTGCCGCGTTGCCGTTGAATATGAAATAAAGAATTCAACAAAATCATTCGCCTCCCTTTGCCATTAGCTGCGATATCGTTGCACACAATTCTGAAACAGCGCTACAACGGACTGGTTCGGAGCAACACCTAAACCACCGAGTGTTGCGGGCTGCATGAATGACTGCTTCGGCGGACTATGCGACGATTATGGTTGCGCCTGTTTACATTGTGACTGAAGTTCCTAGATATGTCTTCTGACGCAAATATGTCCTTCGCAAAGCTGCCGACCCCCGCGCGTCGGCACGTGTATCTTTTTCAAGGTCATCAGTTTCTAGACCGTTTCGCCATGGGGGTGATCGTCGCCGTGACGGCTCTAGCCCTTCGAGGACGGGGCTTGGGTGTCGGTGAGATCGGGGCGCTCTTCGCCATCTACGCCGCCGTGACGATGACAGCCGAACTGCCCTTTGGCGGGCTAGCCGATGGGGTGGGGCGCAAGCCGGTCTTTCTGCTGGCAACAGTAGCGAGCCTGATGGCCTCCATAGTGTTTATCTGGTCCGACGCGTTTTGGCCGCTCGCCGCGTCGTTCGCATTGGTCGGCCTCGGTCGCGCATTGCGATCGGGAACGCTAGACGCCTGGTACGTGGAAGGACTGCATGCACACGCCCCCGGCGTCGAAATCCAGCCCTTCCTAGCGCGTGCGCAAACGGCAAATTTCGCGGGTCTTGGGTTTGGGGCGCTTGTAGGCGGATTCCTTCCCGGCCTTGTTGCAGGGAATGACCCTTCCGATCCATTGATCGGTCGGACAATCTATGACGTATCCTATGCTGCCGGACTCGCGCTGACACTTATCGTGTTTACCTACACGGTCCTTCTTATCCGGGAACCGGTTCGCACCCTTAACGGGGCGGTCGTGCTGCGCGAGATACGCGCCGTACCGGGCACGATCCGCGACGGCGCACAGTTCGCAATCTCGCACCGGACGCTCTTTCTGCTACTCGCGATCTTAACCCTCATGCTATTCGCCACCAACCCGGTCGAGGTGCTCTGGCCCACCGTGGTGCAAACCATGCTCGATCCCGAACGCGCTGCCGCCGTGGTGGGGCTTTTGACGGCAGGATATTTCTTGGCAATCGCGGTCGGCGCGAGCGTCGCGGGACGGGTCGGCCGCTTCTTCAAACGCCGAAACGCGGCTACGCTCGCAGCGGTTCTCGGAGCGCTCGTCGTTTGTCAGATCGCATTGGCTCTGCAAGAGTCCCTCATGGGTTTCATAGTAGTGTTTCTCCTTTTTTCCGTCGTATTGGGACTGTCGGAATCGCCCGCTGCAAGCATCCTGCACGCCTATGCGCCGGACAATCGTCGCTCCACGATCCTTTCGGTCCAGTCTCTTCTAAAGCAGTTGGGTGCAATGGTCGGCCTGCTCATCCTAGGCTGGATCGGCGAGTCCGAAGGTGTAGGCGTTGCTTGGATCGCTGGGGCGGCAAGTCTCGGGGCAGCCGCAGCTCTTGCGATCCTGCTAGCCAGACAAACAAGGCGCTAGTACTAGCCTGCCCTCTCTGGCCATCCCTGCGCAGATGCACGTCGTTGACGCCGCTGATGCGAAACAAGCGAACCTTAATACCGGGTAAACAGATACCAGCTCCGTTCCGCTGAACGGACCTTTGGATCTGTTTTGTTCCGATAGGATTTGTCCGGGCTCTTCCACCAAGCGGAAAAGAAAAAGCGGGCCTTGGGAAGGGTGTTTCAACTTCTCAGAGGAATGCCCGATGACCATCACCGCACAACCCAAGACAGACCGTCCGGATCCGACCGTGATTGCCGCGCAGAACGACGCGTTTCGCAGGCTTGTCTGCCTCGGGATACCGCCAGAGGCGCCTGTCCAAGGTCGCATGCATGTGACTCGCTCGCTCATGGAAGCCGGGGAAGGGATCATGTCTGAGGCGGTGAAGACCACCGGCGCGTTCGAGACCTTCGAGACCGAGAATGATCCCGAGGGATGGCATGATTTTGGTGCGGTCGAGATCCGAGGCGAGACGTAACCGGTATTCCAGTCACACCTTGGCGTCGTAGTTCAAGGTTATGAGGTCCGCCATGTCGCTTTGCATGTGCCCTCCAGCGATGGCTGTCAACTGACAATGCCTATATCGAGGCCTTCAACAGCCGCCTCCGTCAGGAATGTCTCAACGCCTCATGGTTCCTATCGATGGATGACGCCCGCAACAGGATCAATGCTTGGAGGGCCGACTACAACGAAACCAGGCCGCATTCTTCGCTCGGAAACTTGACGCCGAGCGAATTTGCGGCCCAATTGAATGAAACCCGAAAGGTCGCATGAAGGCCGGACCAGAAACGGGGTGAAGTTCATTCTCCATTCTCCTAAACATTGCGGAGGGCCACTTCAGAGGGGGAGGACCAGAAAATGCAGACGCAAACGGTTTCACCACATCAGTTAGCGTCACCAGGTGTTTTGAATTCCGGTAGTTGCGCCCATACTGCCGTAACGACAAAGCGGTCAATCCAAGCGAAGCAACCAGTCAAACTCCGGCGGCCAGCGATGTCCGGTGCGGCAGCCGATGCTAGAGACACCTCGAAAGATCTAGTCAACAGATCCACTTCGATTAGAACATCTTTAAAATCTAAGGGGACTTGGGTGACTGGGAAGTATGCTTTGTAAAAAGCCTCCTTGGCCGAGAAGATGAGAGATGCAATTTCGTTCTCGGCGCCCAGTGTGGTCAAACTGGCGCACTTTTCTGAAGTGGAAATTAGATCAAGTATTTTTGGCGTAACCGCCTGTCTTTGCTCGACATCCACACCGATTCCAAGCAATGAATCACGCCGGGCGACATGGGCCATGCACATACCGGTGCAGTGGCTGATTGAACCTATGAAACTCTCCGGCCATATTGGCGCTCGCGTCTTGTTTGGTAGGATTTCTTGCGGCGGACAGCCAAGTTCATGCAGCGCCTGGCGCGCCAGAACTCGGCCCGTTAGGAACTCGTCACGACGGCGAGGCACTGCTCGGGCAATGACGGCGGCTTCACGAGTATTGAACGCAGTGGCAGGACCGATCAGCCCGCAAGCTATCGCAGTTCCAGAGGGCGCAACTTGAGATACCCAGTTGGCGATCGATGTAGCTTTATCCGGCATTACTTAATCTCGAAAATGCTCAACTCCAAATAGTGACTGATTGCGCACTCTTACACAGCAACCTGCCAATCCCGGCCGAGCGGATCGCCGTTGTTGTGACACGGTGGCGGACGGAATACATCTAAAATGTTCGCCGGAGGTTGGGGTCGCTCGTGGGTGCCAGCGTGGTTGGCAAACCGCGCATTCTTCCGGGTTTTCGACGCACTCAGGGCTGAAAATGCGCCAAGAACCTCCACAGCGACATCTGGCTTCAAACGATTGTACGGTTGCGCAATCGCAAGAAAAGGCTAAAATCCAAAAACAACTTTAAGGATTGGACGATATGAATAGTTCTACCGTTGCCGAAATGCGTGCAATTTGGGAAAAGAGCCTGCACACGACCGATCTGAGCTTGGACGACGACTTCTTCGATGTTGGCGGCCACTCGCTGTCTATGGTGGTCGTGCAGGACCGCATCACCGAACGATTCGGTGTCGAGATCGCGATGGACCAGCTGTTCCGAAACGCAACCATCAACCTGATGTCGGAGCTCGTCGACGCCGCCAGCGTGGCGAGTTCGGGGCATTGAGCTACGGCATCGGCGAGTCGGCAGCACAGCCGGGGGTGGCGACCCCCTCGCTCTCGATCCGTGCGCTCGACCTCACCCGCGGCCTTCCGGCGATCGGGCTTGGTGTCGAGGTGCTGCCAGATAGGGACTACTCGCAATTCTCGATCGAGACGAACAACGACGGAAGGACCGATCAACCGCTGCTCGAGGGCCCGCCCTTCCCTTCCGGGCAGTGCAAGTTGCGATTCGCTATCGGGAAGTTCTTCGCTTTGAACCGGTCGTGGCCGCCGAACACGTCTTCGGAATGGCTCGACATCGTGCCGGTGCAGTTCGACGCGGCGGTCGAAGTCCGCCACCTCCACGTCGCGATGTTGATGACCCCCAACTCCTACACCGCCTATCGGGGGAGCTAGCGGCGTGGACCTATCGACCCGAATCGACGGTCGCCGGCTGCTGCGTCGGCTGGAACAGCTCAGGCAATTGGGCAGGACCAAACGCGGCGGGGTCACCCGGTTCGCCTACGGCGACGACAACTTAGCCGCCCGTAATCTGGTTTGCCGATGGATGAACGATGCCGGGCTTCACGTGGTCGTAGATCCTGCGGCCAACCTGATCGGCTCCCGCTCCGGCGTGCATAATGGGCGCCGTATTGTGATCGGCAGTCACCTCGGTACTGTGGTGAACGGCGGAAATCTCGACGGGGCCTACGCCGTACTTGCAGCGATCGAAGTTGCAGACGCATTGCGATTACTCGAGTCACCGCTACTCCATAGCCTGGCAGTCGTGGCCTTCTCGAACCAGAACAGCGCGAGGGGCAACAAGGGAATGCTCGGCAGTAGGGCGGTGGTCGGCGAGGTCGACCACGTTGACGCCGAAGGGATTAGCGTTCGGGCGCGCCTGGCCGCCGCCGGCGGCGCCCCCGAGCGGTTGAGCGAGGCGAGATGGAATCTCGGCGAGATCAGCGCGTTCATCGAGCTTCATATCGAGCAATTCCCCCGGCTCGACAGCGAAAGGCGCATACTCCGTGTCGTCGATGGCATCTTCGGCCGCCAGTCGGTCGACGTCACCGTGCGCGGTATCAGCAACCACGCTGGCACTGTCCCAATGGGTCAACGCAAGGACGCCTTGTGCGCGGCGGCAGACCTCATCTTGGTCATCAAAGATCTCGATGAAAGTGCAACCGTCGGCCGGATCACAGTCTCACCGAACGTCACTAACGTCATCCCGGGCTTGGTCGATATCGGAGCCGAATTCCGTTTTTCCGATGCCGAATCGTTCGATGTCGCTCGGATAAAGTTAGAAGGAGCTGTCGAACACGTGGCGAGGCGCCGGGCGATCAGATGCGAGCTAGCGTGGAAGCAGATGCTCGCTCCGGTCGCGCGTGACGCAAACGTGACCGGCGCGGTTCGACGGGTCGATGCGTCCTCAGGGCATGCTTGGGCCGAACAGTGGTGCGACGTCGGCTATGACGCCCAGGTCCTCGCACGGCACCTGCCGGTGGCGATGATCTTCGTTCCGATTGTCAGCGGGCGCAGCCACGACCACAACGAGCGAACCCGTCCCGAAGACCTGGTCGCTGGGGCCGAGTCGCTGTATTCGACGCTGCTCGAACTCGACCGGCCGAGGGGAGCGTCACTGATGTCTGAGCGGACAAATCAATAGGGCGATGGCGTAGTCCGGAGCAACTGTCCACGGGACTTGCTTTGTCCCTAGGGCGCCACAAGCCGGCGATGCTGTCGATCGGCCTCGATTAGCGGATCATCGGGCAACCCGGCGCCTTGGTGCGGCTCATCGAACACATTACTCATGATGATGTGTGGATCTATTTCCGCGCGGAGATCGCTAGCCACTGGCGGTATCGATCCCCGTCCGATCATGTGGCGGATCAGGCCGGTCACGTTCGATCCAGCGCTCAATGAGCCGCGCGATCGGCACAGGGTTGGCCCAAGGGAAGTAGTGATCGCCCGCGACTTCCTCGATGCGGATCGATGCACTTGTCAGGTCGGCCCAGCCTTCGAGCGATGATCGAGGAACGTCATCGTCGGTTCCGTCGAGCACCATGATCGGCGCGCGCACCGCAACTGGTGGGGTGTTGCGAATCCGCTTCGTGAGCTGCCACTCGGCTTCGATAGTCTGGCGAACCGCATCGCTTATCGCCGCTGGCAGAGTGTCGAGTCCGAGTGCTTCGTCAGATCGCTCAGGAGCGACGGGGCTGTTCGGGGCCGGGCACCCGGCGACGACTAGGCGCTCGCAGACTAGGCCGTTGCTCTCCAGCCGTTTGGCAAGCTCGAACGCGACGAGGCCGCCGAAACTGTGGCCGAACAACAATATTGTTCGCTGTTCGGCGAGGGGCAGGCAATGAGTTTCAAGGTAGTCGCACAGTGCTTCTACGTTCCCGTGCGCAGGCTCGAACAATCGCCTCCCGTGTCCAGGCAGTTCGGCCACGATTGTTTTTATCGAGTTCCCGAAAGCCGAGATCAGAGGCTCGTAACGACGTGCTGGTCCTGCGGCACATGGGATGACAATGATGGCGCGTTCGGTGTGACCGCTTTTCTGGTTTGGTTTCATGTTGGTTAATTTCTCCATGATCGGGGCCATCGTCGACCATTCCGTTCGCCGTGCGACCTGTTGATGTCAGTGCCACATCATTGATTTACAGGCGTCAAGACGTATTGAGCGTGCTCTTGGTCTTGATGATCCTCCAAACAGCGAATCACCCAAGAGTGTTTTTTCTCTTGATCAATCGCGTCGAAGGTGTATCGATAATGTGAATTACCCTTCGAAATGAAACTTAAAAAATCGAAATCCCAACTCGAACAACACCTAAAAGAGGCATCGTGGTGCTCTCGCCCCAAGAATTGAAACTCACCCAGCGCTTAATAGAAAAACAGCTAATCCAAGAACTATGAACCACTACAGAATACTCAAACCTGTCGGACTCCGGCGCCTCTAGCCTGCAAAAACAGCGGCTCCCAAGACTAGGAGCGCGGGCACTAGGGCAGTACCACCGATCCAGGCGACCCCAGCGGAGACCCAACGATGATCACCACTTTCGACCGCAAGGCCTGCAGTAACGGGCGTTCGCTCGCCCTGCTCGACACAGGCGAAGAACTCGCTGCGACGGTCACCGCAAACTACGACGCGATACAAGATGTGCTGCGCACTGAAGGAGCCGTTGTCGTACGTGGAGCAACGGTAGTTGACGCCGTCGGTGTCGAGAAGATCATCGAAGTCGTCGGAGAGCCGCCGATGGAGTACCTAGAACGATCCACGCCTCGCCGAAGCCTCGGCTCGTTCGTCTATAGCTCCACCGAGTTCCCGGCCGACCAGACGATCAGCCTGCACTGCGAACTGTCGGCGGCGCACATCTACCCACGCCTCGTGTGGTTCTACTGCCGAGTCGCACCCGACACCGGTGGCGCTACGACACTGTGCGACGTGCGGGCGGTTGCCGAGAGATTGCCGAGAGGTCTGCGGAACAAGTTCGAGCGGCTCGGCTGGCGTCTTGTTCGCCGCTACAACACGGGCTTCTCTCTACGATGGCAAGAGGCGTTCGCCACTGACGACCGGTCCGAGGTCGAGGGCTACTGCCGGTCAGCGGACATCGCCTGGAAATGGCAGGGCGACGACGTCCTCGAGACCGTACAAGTGCGTTCGGCGTTTCTCGATGCCGACCCCTCGGGGCGGTCGAGCTGGTTCAACCATGTGGCGTTCTGGCACCAAAGCAGCATGCCGGCACCGATGATCAGACGATTCGAGAGGGACGGGATGCTCGACCAGCTGCCGTTCGACACCACGTTCGGCGACGGCTCGCCCATCTCGTCCGAAGAGGCTGACGTCCTGCGGAACGCCTTGGCGGCCGAGGAGTTCTGGTTCGACTGGACCCCAGGTGATCTCTTGATACTCGACAACAGGCTCGTGGGCCACGGTCGCCAGAGCTATAGCGGCGACCGAACCATTGTCACTGCACTCACGACCCCTGAACGCCGACCGGCATTCGCACCCGCTGGGGCCGTGAAATGATGGCCCCTGCAGACGATCTCTGGTCAATGTTCGAACACGTCTTCGCCGATCACGGTGATGCGATCGCATTCGAAACCTTCGACGAGAAGATCAGCTACGCACGTCTCGACCGCGAATCGCGTGAGCTGGCGGAACGGCTCCTTGAAACCGCCCCGGCACCCGGTTCGATCGTTGCGATCGAGCTCGACCGGGGACCGGGGCTCGGCCTAGCGGTCGTCGCCACCCTCCGGGCTGGCCTCGGCTGTCTGGTCCTCGACCCCCGTTTGCCCGTTGATCGCGCCGTCGACCAGATCGCGCAAGTTCGCGCGGGACGCACGATTCGTCGCGGGATCGATAGCAATATCACCATCGACATCCGGGGTTCGCACAAGACCAACTTGATCGACCAGGCCGGCATCGCTGGCCAGGTCACCGCGCACCCTGGTTTCCCCGCGTATGTCGTGTTCACGTCGGGGTCGACGGGTCGGCCCAAGGGTGTCGAGGTGTCCCGAGGGGCCCTCGCCGCTCATCTGCATTCGGCCGCTGAGGCGTTTGGCTATGGCCCTACCGACCGAGCCCTACACTTCGCTCCACAGTCCTTCGACGTGTTCTACGAACAGCTCCTGCTGCCGCTGTCGGTCGGTGCAACCGTTTTCTGGCGCGAGGGAACCGTGTGGGGCAACGTGGAGCTGTCGGCCGCGGTCGTCGATCACAACCTTACAGTGGTGAACCTTCCGACATCGTTTTTCCGGCAGTGGATCGGTGGATTCTCTCGTCCGGCGCCGAAGCTTCGTGTTGTCATCGCCGGTGCTGAAGAGATGACCCGATCCGATGTAAAGGTCTGGCGCGAGCATCCCTTGGCCGCGCACGCCGCGTTGATCAATGCCTACGGACCGACCGAGTCAGTCGTGACCGCGTCGTGCCATCTGGTCGATCCAACCAATCTCTACGAGATCGGTGTGCCGATCGGCGCGGGCATGCCCGGCAGATCGCTTGTCGTCGCCGGTCTGGAGGAGCCGCCTGTCGGCGAACTTGGCGAGGTTGCGATCCGCGGCATCTTGGCCAGTCACTACGTGGGGAATCCTCGACTCACCGCAGCCTTGTTCCGGCCCCTCAACGATGGGGCTCGCGAGTACCGCACCGGCGACATCTGCACGACGACCGATTGCGAGTTTGTGTTCGGGCGCCGGGTCGACTCGCAGATGAAGGTGCGAGGGCACCGGATCGAAGCGCAGGAAGTGGCAACTGCGGTGCGCGAGCTGCTGCTGGTCTCCGATGTGCAGGTCCTGACCCACGACGGATTGTCCCTCACGGCCTTCTATGTTGCCCCCGACGGTGAAATCGCGTTCCAGGAAATGGTCACCAAGGTGGCGAGCCGACTTCCCGCTTACATGATCCCAAGCAACTGGATCCGGTGTGAGCGGTTCCCGACCTCGCTGAACGGCAAGGTCGATGTCAAGGCGCTGGCGGCGCAGTTGGCCGCCGATCCTATCTCTACGGATTTCAGGCCAGAGCCCAAGTCGGCTGCCGCAGGTTCGCTTGAGGAACAGATCTCCGCACTTGTCCGCACCGTGCTGGGGGTCGACTCGGTCACCGCGGCGACCTCGTTCTTCGACATCGGGGCCCACTCACTCCAGCTCCTGGAGTTGTTGGACCACGTCGATCAGGAGTTCGGCGTCCAGATCGGCATTGTCTCTTTCTTCGAGGAGCCCACTATCAATGGTCTCGTGGCTAGCGTGAACGCCCAACAAGCAGTCGATGCCGAGTTGGTCCGATGAGCACCACTGCCGATACCGCGACCGTCAACCAAGCCCTTACCGGAGCGCAGCGCGCGCTGGTGAGCCGGGAGGTCGTCGCGAGCGCCGATGGCCGAACCGATAGGGCGAGCCGGATCGCCTGGACGGCGATGTTGCGCGCCCCGGCCGATCCGGTGCGCTTACGCGCCGTCATCGAGTCTGTGATCGCGAGCCATCCGATCTTGTCCGTGCGGGTGGCCGACCGCCATCGCAGCATGAGTTTTCCGGCGGCAGGGGAGGAGCGCTCGGTCGAGCTGATCGTCACGGCCGAACAGCCGAGCCGCGACGCGCTGGCACGATGGGCAGATCGACTCGAACCCCACCAGGGTCTGAACGTGCTCGCTGTGCTTAGCCAGGACATCGACCAGCCCGGTCACCTGAGTGTGCTGGTGCATCATGTGGTGTTCGATGGTGCGTCGGCGGCGTTGTTCTTTGATGCGTTGTCGGAAGCATTTGCTAGTGGGCTTGATGGCGCTGGAGAGGTGGCGCCGGAGGTGGGGTTTGTTACCTATGCCGA